>DASRIA010000104.1:0-5186 GCA_035650255.1 Solirubrobacterales bacterium | reverse complement strand
TCGACGCCCTCGATGTCCATGTCCTTGACCCGCGCGTGCGAGTCGAAGTTGACGCGGTCGTCGGGAAAGGGCGGCCCCTGCCACCGCACGTCCCACGGCGTCCCGCCGTCCTTCAGACCCCGGGAGACCGCGTCGGCCGGCGGCACGGGATCGCGAGAGCCGAGCATGCGGTTGAGATCGGGGCGCTTGCCGACCCGGTAGCGCGACATACCGCCCTTGCCGGCGGCGCGACCGACCAGCGGGCCCAGCGCCGCAAGCTTGGCCTTGTCCGCGGCCGACAGATACTGCTCGATCGGCTCCGCGGGCTCGATGACGTGGGTGTCGGCGTCGAAGATGCGGTACCCGGAGCGTGCCATAGGTCCTCCTCAGGCGTCCGTTGACACCTTCCCGGCCGAGAACTTAGCATGAGCGGGCCCATGCGTGGCGCGCGCGCGAAAGTCGCCTGTCTCGGGCTCATGGTCCTCGTCGCCATCACGTGCGCCGCCGCGTCTGCGCAGGACGACTTCTACCGCGGCAAAACCATCCGGATCGTCGTCGGCTACAGCGCCGGCGGTGGGTTCGACACCTACTCTCGCGCGATCGCCCGCCACCTCGCCAAGCACATTCCCGGCAAGCCGGCGGTGATCGTCGAGAACATGCCCGGCGCGGCCGGTCTGGTCGCGGCCAACTCGATCTATCGCGCCGGGCGGCCCGACGGGCTCACGATCGTGAACTTCCAGGGCACCCAGGTGATGAGCCAGATCCTCGGACGCGACGGCGTCGAGTTCGACGCCCGCAAATACGAGTGGCTCGGTGCGCCGACGCGTGAGAACGCGGTCTGCGCGCTGACGCGGGCGAGCGGCGTCACGACCGTCCAGCAGTGGGCGGCCTCGACGACGCCGGTGAAGCTCGGGAGCGTCGCGCCGGGCGGTGCGACTCACGATGTGCCGCGCGTACTGCAGGCCGCGCTCGGCCTGCCGATCCATCTGGTGCGGGGCTATAAGGGCACGGCGGAGATCCGGCTGGCCGCGCAGTCGGGCGAGGTCTCGGGCGGCTGCTGGCCCTGGGAGTCGCTCCGCCCGACGTGGCGTCAGGCGCTCGAGGCGGGCGAGGCCACCGTGGTGCTGCAGGTCACCGACAAGCCGCTGCCGGACTTGCCGGGCGTTCCGCTGGCGCTGGGGCTGGCGAAGACCGACGAGGCGCGCCAGCTGATCCGCTCCGGGATCATCGTCCCGACCACGGTCTCGCGCGTCTACGCGATGCCGCCGGCGACCCCGGCCGACCGCGTGAGGCTGCTGCGCACGGCGTTCTTGAAGACCCTGGCAGATCCGGAGTTCGTCGCCGACGCCCGCCAGGCCCAGCTCGACATCGACCCGATCAGCGGCGAGGAGGTCACGCGGCTGATCGGCGAGCTGTTCAAGATGTCGCCCGCCGTGCTCGCGAAGCTCAAGGAGCTGCTTCGCTGAGCGGCGCCAACTGCTGGCCGAGCTTACCGGTTCAGTCGGCCGGCTCCATGCGATAGAGGCGAAGGAGCTTCAGCAGCGGCACGTCCTGCGCCGTGAACAGGACAGCGGGCTCGGCGCCCAGATTCGCGTGGGCGTGTCGCGCCCTCGGCGGGATCACGAAGAAGTCCCCCGGCTCCCACTCGAACGTCTGATCGTCGACCGTTGTCGTCCCGCGTCCTTGCACCACGCGATAGACCGCCGTACTGGTCTCGCGGTGGGCGCGTGTACGCATGCCCGGCCGGAGAAGCTGCAGATAGCAGGCGACGGTCGGACGAAGCGAGCCGCCGCTGGCGGGGTCGACGTACTCCATCAAGACGTCGTCGAAGGGATCAGGCGCCTGCTTGGCGCGCTCGAGCAGCGTGGCGTAGGTCTCGGCCCACGGAAAGTAGATGTCACGCCCGGGGCTCCGGAGCGCCGGCTGCTGCTCCTCGGGATAGGGCTCGAACGTGAGGTTCTCGAGGAACCTGACGATCTGCCAGTCGAGGATGTCCATCCAGTAGACCGGCTTGCCGCCCTCGTTGCCGTGGTCGTGCCAGGCCATCCCCGGCGTGAGCACGAGGTCGCCCGCCTTCATCGCGCACTTCTGACCATCGACGGTCGTGAAGGCACCCTCGCCGTGGAGCATGAATCGGATCGCGGTCGGCGAGTGGCGATGCGCCGGAGCGACTTCGCCGGGAAGCAGGTACTGGATCGCGAGCACGAGGCTGTGCGCGACGGTCCGCTCCGGGACTCCGGGGTTGTGCAGGCGCAGCACCCGGCGCTCGGCGCCGCGGTGGGGGCTCAGATACTCGCTGCTCTCGAACAGGAGCGGCTCGATGTCCCGCCAGCGCCAGTGGCGCGCCTGAGTCGCGGTGGGCTTGGGCGGGATCAGCGGTCCCGGCCTCGACCACGGCGCGTCGAGCCCCGCCGCCCTGAGCCGCGCGCAATACGCCTCGAGCTCCTCGACCGTTCGCGTCGTCTGCACCGCCATGGATCTCTCCTCCGTAGCCGCGCCTCGGACAGCGCGGGCCGCGCCTAGCCGAATTCTAGCTGAAGACGCTGCTCTGCCGGCCGTCGAAGCGGATCGCGACCCGCTGCCCCACCTCCGGCGTCTGGCCGGGATCGAGCTGAACGCGCACGCGCGTGCCGTCGCCGAGCGTCACGTGGCAGTCGACGAGGTTGCCGAGGAACGTCACCTCGGCCACTTCGCCCGGAACCGAGCCCGAGCCGTCGCCCGACGATACGGGAACGAGCCGCAGATTCTCGGGACGGATCGCCAGCTGCACCATCTCACCGGCGACCGCGCCGGGCGGCACCGCAGCGCTGACCCTATGCTCGCCGCCGATCGCGACCAGGCCGTCCTCATCGCCCGCCCGAACGACGCGCGCCGAGATCAGGTTCACGAGCCCCATGAAATCGGCGACGACCTTGTTGACCGGCCGCGCGTAGACCGCGCGCGGCGCGCCGACCTGCATGATCTCTCCCGCGTGCATCACGGCGATCCGGTCGGAGAGCGCCATCGCCTCGGATTGATCGTGCGTGACGTAGACGAACGTGATCCCGGTGCGGCGCTGCAGATCTTTGAGCTCCCAGCGCATGCGCTCGCGGAGCTTGGCGTCGAGGTTCGAGAGCGGCTCATCGAGCAAGAGGATTCCGGGCTCGACGACCAGGCTTCGCGCCAGGGCGACGCGCTGCTGCTGCCCGCCGCTCAGCTGGCTCGGGTATCGCCGCTCGAGCCCCGCCAGGTTCACCAGCTCGAGCACTCGGCCGACGCGCACCTGCGTCGCCGCGCGCCCGACCTTGCGGACCTCAAGGCCGAACGCGACGTTCTGGTAGACCGTCTTGTGGGGCCACACCGCGTAGTTCTGAAACACCATACCCATGCCGCGGCGCTCGGGCGGGACGATGCCCGTCGGCGTCGAGAGCGCCGCCGAGCCCACGCGGATCACCCCTTCGTCCGGCGCCATGAACCCCGCGATCAGCCGCAGGAGCGTGGTCTTGCCGCAGCCGCTCGGCCCGAGCAAGGTCACGAACTCGCGATCCGCGATCTCGAGACTCAGATCGCGCACGGCCGTGACGCCGCCGAACCGCTTGGTCACGCGCTCGATGCCGATGCTCGCCATCAGCCGCCCCGAGGCCGCCTCGCGATCCTCACTGAGCGACTCCGGCCCGCTCGGCGCGCGCGGCCGCCGCGCCGCGCCCCAGCCGCGTGGCCACCGCGATCGCCGCGGTGATGATCAGCATCGTGACGATCGCGAGGGCGGCGACGGGTCCCAGCGCGCCGGTCTCGTAGAGGTTGTAGACCGCCACCGCCAAGGTGATCGAGCCCGAGCTGAAGAGCAGCACCGAGGCCGAAAGCTCCTGCAGCGCCGGGACGAATACCAGGAGCCAGCCGGCGAAGAGCCCGGGCCGCGCCAGCGGCAAGGTGACGCTGCGAAACGTACGAAGCCACCCGGCGCCGGTCACGCGGGCCGTCTCCTCGAGCGTCGGGTCGATCTGGCGGAAGGCCGCGTTGGCCGAGCGCACACCCAGCGGGATGAATCGGCCCGTGTACGCGAGCAGGATGATCAGCAAGGTGCCATAGATCGGCAACGGCACTCTCAGCCAGAACTGGATGAGCGCGACCGCGACCACGATTCCGGGCAACCCGAGCGGCACCAGCGAGGCGTAGTCGAGGAGCTTTCGCCCGCGCAGCGCGGTGCGCAGATCGAGCCAGCCGACGAAGCTGCCGATCAGCACCGCCAGGGTCGCGGTCGCGCTCGCCAGGATCAAGCTGTTCACGATCGCTCGGCGGGTAACGTCGTATTCGAGCAGCACGAATCGATAGTGCTGGAGCGTCAGGTTCTCCCAGAAGTGAAGCCCCCACGACCTCGACACCGACACCGCCAGCAAGGTCAGGTACGGCGCTGCCACCGCGACGACGAAGACCGCCACGCAGAACGCGAGGATGCCCCAGCGCGCTGCGCCGAGGTCGACCAGCTGCGGCCGGCTCCCCTTGCCGCCGAGCGTGACGTACGAGCGCCGCGCCAGGTACCGCCGCTGCATGTAGAGTGCGGCGACCGTCAGCGCCACGAAGATCAACGAGAGCGCCGAGGCCAGCCCGTACTGCGGCGGATAGTCGAACAGAGCGTAGATGCGCGTCGGCAGCGTGAAGACACGGCCGGGCAGCCCGACGATCGCCTGCGAGCCGAAGAGCGCGATCGCGTTCACGAACGCCACGAGCGCTCCCGACAGGACGGCCGGCGCCACCAGTGGCCCAGTGACCGCAAGCGCGGTGCGCCAGCGGCCGGCGCCGAGGATCTGCGCCGACTCTTCCATGGAGGCGTCCACCGACTCCAGGGCGCTCGCGGCCAGCAGGTACACGAAGGGGAAGGTGTGGATGACCGTCACCAGCACGAGGCCCGACATCGAGAACACATTGAAGGTGAGGGCGGGCATTCCCAGCACGTCGCGCAGGAAGCGATTGACGAGGCCTGCGTTGGGACTGAAGAGGTTCACGAAGGCGATGGCGGTCAGGTACGGCGGCGTCACGTACGCGATCACGGCCGTCATGTGGACGAACCGCCTCGCGGGCGCGTTCGTGCGCGCGGCCGCCCACGCCAGCGGCAGTCCGATGGCGACGCTGAGCACCGACGTCCATAGCCCGAGCACGAGCGAGTTGCGCAGGGCCTGGACGTAGAGCCGGCTGCTCAACGCTTCCCGGAAGTGCTCGAGGGTGAGACG
>DASRIA010000103.1:0-8488 GCA_035650255.1 Solirubrobacterales bacterium | reverse complement strand
GGATCCGTGGGGTCCGGCGCCTGGTTCGCGCCGTGGTCGTCGTAGAGGAAGTCCTGGTAGAGGTACTCGCCGCTGCGGTAGGCGGCCGCGCCGGAGACCAGGATCGGGGACGCGTTCCACACGCCGGAGTTGGTCAGCTGCGGCGCGTTCGCGGGCGGCGCGTAGAGGATCGCCGGGCCGGGGCGCGGTCCCGGGCCGGTGTAGAGCGACGCGGCCGAGGCGGCGGCAGGGATGAGCGCGAGCGCCAGCCCGGCGAGCCCGACGCGCAATGCAAGGTTCCGCAGCTGCATTCGATCCTCCGACGCTTCTGAGTTGGCGGCGTCACCCTCCCCGCGCCGCGTGAGCCGGGTATACCACCGACCGCGTAGTCAGAAACCCGCGCCCGCCTCCGCCACCGCACGGGTCTGCGCAACCGTGGTGCCGTCCACGTAAACGATGCTGTCGCCGCGGACCCGGGAGTCGCGGTAGACGCCGCTGCGCAGGTGCGCGCACGGCTGTGAGATGCACTGCGCGACGCGATCGACCGAGCGGCCGTCCTTGAGCGTCCACGTGTGGATCCGGACCTCGTCGCCGATCCGGGTGACCCGCTGGCGGCTGCCGTCGAGCGAGGGCTGCACCGGCCGGCCGTTGATCCAGGTCGCGATGTAGCCCGTGTCCTCGTCGAGGGACCAGTGCACGTGCTGCAGGAGCCGGATCCACGTGCCGCGCTGGACCGGCACCCTCCACAACGACCTCATCGGGTCGTTCCCGCAGTCGTTCTCGGCCGAGTTGCGATGCTCGAGCACCACTCCCACTCCAGGGAGGTCGCGCGCCACGATCCCGTTCGCGGGCGTGCCGCACGCGCCGATCTGCTTGAGCTGCTGCACCAGGCCGCCGTCGTAGTCGAGCGAGCACTCCGTGCCGCAGAACGCAAAGGTCTTCGGGTCGAGCATGATCTGCTGCGCGATCCAGGTCTCGGTGCCGTTGTGGAACAGCACGCGCGGGCCGCCCACGCGGTCGATGGCCGCGGGCTTCGTGTTCGCCTGCGCGAGCTCGCACCGCTCGCCGTAGCGCTCATCGCCCTCCCGTACCCGGATTCGATACGCGCGCTTGCCCACCACGGCGGGGCGCTTCACCTGTCTGACGCGGCTCTCCGAGACGCACGACAGGTCGGCCCACTCCGCCCACCAGCCGCCCCGCTTCACGGCGTCCGCGCGAAAGCGCACGTCAGTGGGCTCGCCGCTTGCCCCCAGGGCGGGGACGGCGAGCATCGTTCCGACGACTGCCACGGCCGCGAGGCGGCGAAGCGCGGATGGCATTCGCGCTTTCTACCGCAATGTGCCTTCGCTCACACTCATTTACGGAGGTGTCACAGCGCGGCGCGCTGTCTCGTCAGAAGGAGTAAAACGAGACGAAAGGAGCCGACATGAGAGTCTTCGTCGCAGGGGCAACAGGAGCGCTGGGCCGTCAGCTCGTCCCCCAGCTCGTGGCTCGCGGGCACGACGTGACGGGCATGACCCGCAGCGAGTCGAAGCGCGACCTCGTGCGTTCGCTGGGCGCGCGGCCGGTGGTGGCCGACGCCCTCGATCCCGACGGAGTCGCGCAAGCGGTGGCCGAGGCGGAGCCGGAGGTGATAGTGCATCAGCTCACGGCCCTGTCGGGCGAATTCGACCTGCGTCATGCCGACCGCTACTTCGAGCCCACGAATCGGCTGCGCACGGAGGGGACCGATCACCTCCTGGCCGCCGGTCGCGCGGTCGGAGCGCGCCGTTTCGTGGCGCAGAGCTACGCAGGACCGCAGGCGTTCGCGCGAACCGAAGGATGGGTGAAGAGCGAGACCGACCCGCTCGATACCGACCCGCCCGACGCGATGCGCCCCCTGATCGCAGCGATCCGCCACCTCGAGGCGGCGGTCACTGGGATCGACTGGGGCGAGGGCGTGGTGCTGCGCTACGGAGGTTTCTATGGCCCCGGGACCGGGCTCAGCAGTGATCCGGAAGCGGTGATGAGCGCCGCGATCCGCAAGCGGCGCTTCCCGCTAGTCGGCTCCGGCGAGAGCTACTGGTCCTTCATCCAGATCGAGGACGCAGCGGCGGCGACCGTCGAGGCGGTCGAGCACGGAACGCGCGGCATCTATCACGTCGTCGACGACGAGCCGGCGCCGACGCGCGAGTGGATGCCGGCCCTGGCGGACGCGCTGCACGCGAAGCCGCCGCGGCACCTCCCGCGCTGGCTGACGCGGCTGGTGGCGGGCGAGGCCGCCACCATGATGATGACCGAGGGGCGCGGCGCGTCGAACGCAAAGGCGAAGCGCGAGCTCGGCTGGCAGCCGCGGTATGCGAGCTGGCGGCAGGGCTTCGCCGAGGGGCTCGGCTGAGAGATGTCCGACGTCGCCTCCTTCGAGGAGCTGCGGCCGAAGGCGTTCGCGATCGCCTACCGGATGCTCGGCAGCGTGAGTGAGGCGGAGGACGTCGTGCAGGAGGCGTTCCTCCGCCTCCACGCCGCTGTCAAGGCGGGCGAGCGGATCGAGTCTCCGCGCGCGTATCTGTCGACTGTGGTGACGCGGCTCGGGATCGACCAGCTGCGCTCGGCGCGGGCACGCCGCGAGACGTACGTGGGCGAGTGGCTGCCGGAGCCGCTGCTCGCGAGTGGTGAAGAGGAGGACCCGGCACGCCACGCGGAGGTGGCGGACTCGCTCTCGCTGGCGTTCCTGGTGCTGCTGGAGAGCCTCTCGCCCGAGCAGCGCGCCGTGTTCCTGCTGCGCGAGGTGTTCGACTACCCCTACGACCAGATCGCCGAGATCGTCGGCAAGAGTGAGGACAACGTGCGCCAGCTGGCGGTGCGGGCGCGGCGGCACGTGGAGGAGGGGCGGTCGCGCTTCGATGCCTCGCGCGAGCAGCGCGACGAGTTGGCGGATCGCTTCTTCGCGGCCGTAGAAGAGGGCGAGCTCGAGGGCCTGGAGGCGCTGCTGGCCGAGGACGTCGAGCTGCACGGCGACGGCGGGGGCAAGGCGCCGGCCCTTGCGCGCCCGGTCTTCGGGCGCGACCGGGTCGCACGCACGCTGCAGGCCTGGTGGAAGGCGGGCTCGCGCTTCGGCGCGACCGCCCGTCGTGTCGACGTGAACGGCCAGCCGGGCGTGCTGTTGCTCACTCCGGATGGGCAGATCATCAGCGTGCTGGCGCTCGATATCGCGGACGGCCAGGTCCAGACACTGAGGGGAATCGTGAACCCGGACAAGCTGCGGCACCTGGGCGAGGTGGCCAACGTGCGCGCGCTGCTCCGCGGCGGAACGGATTCCTAGTCGAGCACGTTGACCAGCTCGACGATCTGGCCGGTGAACGTGACGGCGTACAGGTTGCGGCTCGGGAACCCGCGCGTCCCGCCGCCGAAGCTGACCGAGCTGACGGTCGGATAGCCGCGCGCCAGCGCACAGATCGTGCGGTCGCGATTGACGCGCCATATCTCGCCCGCGCCGTTGGCGGCGACGTAGAGCCGGTCGTAGCTGTCGCGCGTCAGGCCGTCGGGGCCGGCCGCGACGTCGGCTGCGCCTGCCTCCGCGTACGTTGTCGACGTCCCCGTGGCGAGGTCGATCCGGGCGACCGATGCCGGCTTGAACGTCTGTGCCGCGTAGAGGTAGCGGCCGGTGCTGTCGATCACGAGCCCGTTGGGCGTCTCCACTGTGGACCAGTTGTCGGTCACCTGGCCTCCGAAGAACCGGTCGATGCCGTGCCCGAAGTCGTTCGACGCGTAATACGCCCCGTCGCGACCACGCGTGATTCCGTTCGACATGTCGAGCCCCATGGTGATGATCTCGATCGTCTCGCCGGTATCGGGATCGACCCGCATGAGGCCGGCGTTCCCGTTGTCGGCAGCCGCATCCGTGTTGCTGTTGCCGATGCCCAGGACCAGGCTGTTGTCGCGGTCGACCATCACGGCCAGGATTCCGTCGATCGCCTCCTTCAGCACCACGGGCTGCTCTCCCCGGCGGTCGATTCGCAGCAGGCGCGATGCATCGGTGTCCGTGAAGAAGATGCGACCGCGCTTGTCGCTCGCGATCGACTCGAGCACGCCCTGGTTGGAGGCGATCACGCGCGCGGCCGGCCTCGGCGAGCAGTCCGGCGCGGCGTTGGCCGGCGCCGCGGCGATCAGCGCGATGCCGAGCAGGATGACGCACGTCCGACGCAGGAGCACGACTCCGTTCATGCCCTGCGGAGGCTTGTGGAAAACCCCTACGGCCGGCCGACATCCCCCTTCGTGTAGTCGCAGACCCCGGTCGGGAAGATCTGCTTCAGCCGCGTGACCTCGGCCGCCGAAGGCGTCCACGACCCGTACAGCCCCTTCGCGATCGCGGCCTCGACCGACTGCAGCGCGCACTTGTAGACGCCGCCCCGTATCGGGCCGCCCGCCACGATGCGCGAGGTCGAGTGCAGCGGGAACGCCTGCGTGCACGCGCCCGCGGGCCGGTTGTCCAGGATGCCGTCCCAGACGTTCGCGCCCTGCGCGATCTCCGCTCCGGCGGTCGTGAAACAGCGGTCCGTCGCCAGCGCCGGCTTGTTGCCTGACACTCCCCGCCACGGGCGGGCGCGGATGTTGGCCATCCACTGGTCGATCACCTCGAACGCCTCGGGCGTCTGGTCGAACGCGCGCGCCGGGCGCGCGTCGGTGAACCAGATCACCTGGTTGGAGGAGTTGCCGTCGCGGTCGCGCATGCGCTGGCGCGAGGCAAAGGACTGGTGGCTGTTGTGCATGTCGAGCTCTTCCTCGAGGTAGTGCCGCCAGTCGATCAGCGGGATGTCGATCTTGCCGTCGAAGTACAGCCCGCGCCTGTACGCGTTGTTCATCGCGATCACGTCGCCCTCACGCCGCGGGGCCGGCGTCACGCCGCCGTCGGAGCTGAGCCTCATGTTCCCGGCGCTCCACGGGTCGAATCCCGATCGAGCCGGTGGCATCGGTGGTGGTGGCGACGGGAACGGGAAGGCCTCCTGGATCATGTCGCGCGCTTCCTTCCAGGTACCCACGGTGGCGTTCACTTTCAGGAACTCCGCCGGTGTGATGTTGCCGTCCGTCAGCGCCTTCAACCCGTACTGGACGCCCACGTTGTCGTATGTGTTGCGCGCGTGTCCGTCCGGCCCGACGCCGTAGATGTTTTGCAGGTCGCCGGCGTGGTTCCACTGCACCTTCACCATCTCGGCCGGGTCCATCCGGTCGAGACCGCTGAAGGATGTGAACCACAGGGGGTTCAGCGCCAGCGGCGTGAGCCCGCGCCAGCCCTTCACACACTCGGTGAGGCCGGGCGCTCCCAGCCGGAAGATGTTGGGCAGGTTGGAGTCCGCGTTCAGGCCCTCGAGCCACTCACGGTTGTTCCAGTCCTGCCATTTCGGATTGCTGCCGTCCGTGTTGTCCATGAAGTTCTCGAGCAGCTCGCAGTCGCCGATGTGGATCGTCTGCGTGACCATGTCGGGGTACGAGTACTGCGGGATGCCCGCGTCGAGCAGGCCGCGGTGGTTCTGCCCGTAGACGTACTGCTGGATCCCGCCGCCCGAGCCGCCCACGCCGACCGTGTAGAGCGGTACGCCGTAGCGCTCGACGAACTCCTCCTTCGTCATCAGCGCGGTCTCGCCGCCAAGCACGAGGTTGTAGTGGGTGCTGGTGCGCGTACCTGAGGAGTGCACGATCCCGTAGCCCTTGCTCAGCCCGATGTCGTACATCGAGCTGCCGCCGCCGGGAGTGCCCTGGCGGTGGCCGATCGCCACGCCGCCGTCGAACGTGTAGATCAGGCGGCGGTTCCAGAGCGAGGTGTCGGGATCGTCGCCCGGCTGCTCGCCGAACGGGGCGAGCATCGCGAACGAGTAGATGAAGCGGTTGATGGTGCCGCGCTCGCGGCGCACGACGTAGTCGACGGTGCGGCCGTCGAGCAGCGTGGTCTGCGCCATGTCGGATGGGCGCGACCCGTCCGTTGGGAGCGGCTGGAAGCTGCCGCCGGTCGTGCGGTACTGGTAGTCGACCTGCGTGTTGGCCGAGCAGTTGAGGCTGTGGCCGGCCGTCGAGCCGTCGGGGTTCTGGACCCGGAAGCCCTTGCCCTGCTGATTGTCGACCAGCGGCTCACCGAGCCCGGCCTGGATCGTGTTGCAGACGAAGAATTCCTGGTGGGGGCCCGAGAACATCGGCCCTTCGTTCGGGAAGTTGGTGAGCTTGAGGCGCGCCTTCGGAGGTGCCGAGGACGTGCGGTTCTGCGTGACCGTCAGCTCGTTGCTGCCGACCTGGAGGCCGTTGACCAGACCGACGAGATGATTGCCTTCGCGGTGGAACGCGCCGGTCACGTCGGTGCCGTTGCGCTTCACCCCCAGCTTGTTGAGGAGGCCCGGTGGAGCGTCCACGCGTATGAGCGCGTCTCCCCCGCTCACCTGGTCCGCCCTGCTCGAGAGCACGCTGAGCGAGATCGAGCTCGCCTGTGCGGCCGGAGCCGCTGCCATCGCCGCCACGGCGATCAGCGCCGCGAGTAGCACCTTCGGACGCATCCCCAACCCCCTTCTCGGTTGCGCGGCCGACGCTACCACCGGGCGTGCGGTGCGGCAAGTGCGGCGCGGCCGTCTCGGTTGGCCGCCAGCGGCGCTGAACGGCCGTTCAACAATTGTCGGATCCGGGTAGAGCCTTGGAGTTGCCTGACTCATCCCTGGGAGGATCCATGCCAGTCCGCGTCGTCGTCGCCACAGTGGTGGCGGTCTTTTTCGTTCTGTGCTCCGCTGCCTCCGCGACCCCGGTCGCGACCAGCAATGAGACCTACCACGTGATGGGCCGGGTCTTCCCGGACCCCCTGGCCGGCTGCCAGCAGGTTGGCCGCGAGCCCTGCTCCCCCAACGCCGAGGGCAACCTGCCCGCGAGCCAGTTCATCCAGTACCAGGAGTTCATCGACGGGCTCAAGTACATGAACCAGCGGAACGCGTGGCAGCGCTACATCGAGGTCTGGCCGCTCGACGGCTATCTCGGCGACGGCTCCGGCAGCGGGCTTGGCACCGACAAGTTCCCGGGCAACAACCTCGGCAGGCTCGAGTTCACCCCGCGGAAGGAGTACCAGTCGGCGGGCCTGGCGACGACCACGCTCGACCGGAAACACTCGGACCTGATGGTCGTGCGCGTCACCGACGAGTCGGTGAACGACAAGAACAAGAAGCGCTACGCGCTGTCGCTGTCGATCCACGGCATCGAGCGCGCCGGCGTCGAGGGCGGCACGCGGGCGATGGAGGATCTCGTGACCGCGCGGACGGTCGGGATCGCGAACAAGCCGGTCGTGCCCGGCGACGTCAAGCCCGGCGCGAAGACCTTCGCCGAGGTGCTGAAGAGCACGATCATCTACTTCACCTATCCGAACCCGGACGGCTGGCGCCGCGGCTCGGTGACCGAGGGAGGCGCGTTCTTCCAGCGCTACAACGGCAACGGGATGGACATCAACCGCGACTGGCCGGACATCGGCTTCTCGTTCCGCCCGTACAGCGGACTGTCCGAGCCCGAGAGCCGCGCGCTGTCGTCGTTCTTCGGCGACGTGAAGGAGTCGACCGGCAGGCAGTTCACGGCCGGAGACGACCTGCACGGACAGCCGTTCGCGGACGCGCTCTCGTACACGCTGCTCCCGCACGGCAAGCATGACTACGCAAAGGACCTGCGCATCCGCGAGACGGCGAAGACGATCCACCGGGCGTCGGAGAAGGCGCTGTTGTGGTCGCCGATCGTGCAACCGAACGATGCGCCGCATGGCGGCGGCGTGCCCTGCGTGCCGGATGTCGCGGTCGGGCCGCAGTGCGCCCAGATCTACGGCCAGACCTGGGGCACGGTGTACGACACGATCAACTACACGACGACGGGAGCACTGGGCGACTGGTTCGACTCGTCGATCGGACTGGGTGCGGACGGCATCGACAACGAGATGTCGTTCTCGCACCTCGACAAGAACATCGTGTTCGACCCGCACACCGAGCAGCTGCACGTGGACGGCAACAAGGCGCTGATCTACGCGCACCTGGCGGAGATGCTGGCGCCGGCGACCGGCACCTTCTCGGCGCCGGGCCGCAAGGGTTACGTGCCGAACCGGCGGCTCTCGCGCCCGACCAAGGCCGTGCAGACCGGGCCGCCGCCGAACACGGTGGCGCAGGACGACATCTCCGGGCGGCAGGCGACCGTCGGGACGGACGGCAACATCGTGTTCCCGTTCGTGGTACGGCGCACGAACCCGTCGGCGAGCGGCCCCGGAATCTACAACGGCGGCATGCGCGTCGATGTGACCACGCAGAACGTGGGCGGCATCGCGAGTGGCATGGCGACGCTGAAGGTGCAGTGCCGCGGCTGCGACCAGCACGTGGGCGTGGTCGACGACGGTGAGTGGGTCACGGTGCAGGAGGACTTCAACCAGTCGTTCCTGTACGCGCAGGCGGGTGTGACCGCGGCGGTCAACCGGCCGCAGGCGCTGAAGGTGGACGGCTCGCCGGTCGAGTGGCGGGCGGTCGTGAACGGCCCG
>DASRIA010000102.1:0-48224 GCA_035650255.1 Solirubrobacterales bacterium | reverse complement strand
CCTGGAGACCGGGATCAAGGTCGTCGACCTGCTCGCGCCCTACGCGAAGGGCGGCAAGGTCGGGCTGTTCGGCGGCGCCGGCGTCGGCAAGACCGTGATCATCATGGAGCTGATCAACAACATCGCCAAGCAGCACGGCGGCCTGTCGGCCTTCTGCGGCGTCGGCGAGCGCACGCGCGAGGGCAACGAGCTCTGGAACGAGATGAAGGAGTCCGGCGTGCTCGACAAGACGATGCTCGTCTTCGGGCAGATGAACGAGCCTCCGGGCGCCCGCATGCGCGTCGCCCTGTCCGGCCTCACGATGGCGGAGTACTTCCGCGAGCAGGGCGGCCAGGACGTGCTGCTGTTCATCGACAACATCTTCCGGTTCGTGCAGGCGGGGTCGGAGGTGTCGGCCCTGCTCGGCCGGATGCCGTCACAGGTCGGCTACCAGCCCACGCTCGAGACCGAGATGGGCCAGCTGCAGGAGCGGATCACCTCCACTCGCAAGGGCTCGGTGACCTCGATCCAGGCCATCTACGTGCCGGCCGACGACCTCACGGACCCGGCACCGGCCTCGGTGTTCGCGCACCTCAACGCGACCACGACGCTGTCCCGTGCAATCTCCGAGAAGGGCATCTACCCCGCGGTCGACCCGCTCGACTCGACGTCGACCATCCTCAAGCCCGACATCCTGGGCGAGGAGCACTTCCGGGTGGCGAACGCGGTCAAGCAGATCCTCCAGCGCTACCGCGAGCTGCAGGACATCATCGCGATCCTCGGGATCGACGAGCTCTCCGACGAGGACAAGCTCACGGTGCAGCGCGCTCGCAAGGTGGAGCGCTTCCTGTCGCAGCCGTTCTTCGTGGCCGAGGCCTTCACCGGACGCTCGGGCGAGTACGTGCCGCTGGCCGAGACGATCCGCGGGTTCGCCGAGATCATCGAAGGCCGCCACGACGAGGTGCCCGAGCGGGCCTTCTTCATGAAGGGCTCGATCGACCAGGTCACCGAGGAAGCGGGCTAGTGGCCCGGACCCCATTCCCCGTCGAGGTCCTCACGCCCGAGGGCCAGGTCTTCGAGGGCGAGGTCGAGATGCTCTCGACGCGCACCGAGGTGGGCGAGATCGGCGTGCTCGCGAATCACACGCCGCTGCTCGCGATGCTCCAGCCGGCGGACCTGCGGCTGCACATCAGCGAGAACGAGATCAAGCACTACGCCCAGGGCGAGGGGTACCTGCAGGTGCACGGCAACCACGCGCTCGTGCTGGTGGAGGACTGCCACGACCCGAGCGAGATCGACCGCGCCGCGCAGGAGGAGCGCCTGCGGCGCGCCGAAGAGGTGCTGTCCGACGCCAAGACGCCGGCCGACCTCGCCAGCGCCAGGTTCGAGCAGGCCCGGCGCGACAAGCGGCGCGCGGAGACGTTCCTGCGCATCGCATCCGGAGGCGCCGGGCAGGAATAGGTAGGTAGGGCAGCCCGTGCGCGGGTGATGCTTTCGGGCGTCTTGCGTTGATCGCTGCGCGGTTGTAGTGACGGCTCCAGGCGGCGATGCCATTTAGCCGCGATAAACGCGGTCAAAGTGCATCACCGGAAACTGGGCACGCGGGCGGGCCCCCGCTTCCTCACTGAACACGCGGAGCCACGCACGCCCCTGTGTCAAGAACGCCCGGCGGACGCCGCCCCTCACCGACCCGGTTTTCGCTCCGCGCGGAAGCCCCAGGCGACGTTACCGGGGAGCTAGGTCAGCGCCTTCTGCAGCGAGTCCGGCTCGCGGAAGATCTGGTCCGCGGCGCCCGTGCCCGTGACGAAGCCGAAACGGTCGGCGAGGTCCTCCAGCGCCGCGAGGTCGCCGGCGTGCGACTGCTCGCCGTCGACCACGTCGCCGCCGCCGAACGTGCAGGGGCGCGAGACGATGCGGTCGGGGTCGGGCAGGTCGGGGCGCGTGAAGTCCGGCTGCTGCCACTCCATCGTGAGGCCGATGTTGTTGGCGTGCGAATCGCGCGTCGTGAGTGAGCCGAGCCCGTACCGATACGAGATCAGCTTGATGATCGACTCGAAGCCGCACAGCAGGTGGCTCACCGATCCCCGCTTCGCGAACGGCGACACGGCGACCGCCGGGATGCGATAGCCCATCAGGCCGAAGTCCTCGTCGATGTTGGCGCTGCGCCGGATGTCCGGGACGCTGGGCGGGCGCACGTGGTCGAAGAACCCTCCCCATTCGTCGTAGACGATGAACAGCGCGCCCCGCTCCCAGTTGGGCGACTCGATGAACGCGTGCACGACGTCGGACATGAAGGCCTGCCCGAGCCGCACGTCGCCCAGCGGGTGCTCGTCGGCCGACACGCCGTCGCCGCCGCCGCCGTCGCGGAACGGCGGGTCGACGAACGTGATGTTCGGCAGTGTGCCCGCCGCGCAGTCCGCGTAGTACTGGGCGACCGGGCGGGTCCAGGGGACGCCGCGCGGTCCCCAGACCGCCGAGAACGGCAGGTCCGAGTTGTAGTAGCGGGCGGTCAGGCCACGCGAGATCGCGCGATCGAAGATCGTCTCCCACTGGTTGCCGAGCGTGGCGGCGGGCGGGTCGTTGTTGCGCCTGCCGCCGGATTGCGCCGACCACTTGTAGTAGCGGTTGGGCCACGTGGACGCCATCAGGGAGCAGTGGAAGCGGTCGTAGACCGTGAACTCCCGGCCGGCGGGGTGGATGAACCCGAGATCGCCCTCGTCGTAGTAGCAGAGCGCGAACTCGTCGTTGCTGCCCGCGAGGAAGCCGTCGGGCTCGCGCGAGGGGTCCGTGCGGGAGCTGCCCAGCTGCTCGCGGCCGTCGTCCCACCCGTGTCCGGGGTCCGGGTGCCCGCAGCCCTGCCACTGTGCGCCGCCGAGCGTCGAGGCGTGCCGCGTCGCGACCTCCGCGTTGCCGTTGTCCGGGTCCAGGTACGTGCGCTGCTGCACGCCGTCCGAGTTCGGCAGCCATCCGAAGTAGTGGTCGAAGGACCGGTTCTCCATCATCACCACGACGAAGTGGTCGATCGGCATGTTGCGGGGCGCGGGGAGCGTCGATGCGAGCGCCTCCCGGCGCGCCACCTCGCCCAGCAGCAGATTCAGCGGCAGCGACGCCGCGACTCCGGCTGCGCCGGCGGCATAGGCGCTGCGCCGCAGGAAGTCGCGGCGCTGCATGGTGGGCCCGGGGGCGGCGGCCAGGTCGCGCTCGAGGGACTCGGCGCGCAGCCGCTCGGACTGGGTCAGCTTCCGACGCATGGAATGCCCGTGGGCTACCCGCGCGGGCGCGCCGGTAAACGACCGTTTACTACATCTTCACGACTGGAGCTCGTCGACGTGGCGCGGCACTTCCGCAACGCTGCGCGGCGGGGCCCCCACGTACTTGGCGGTCGGCCGGATCAGCCGGCCTTCGCGCTTCTGCTCCATGACGTGCGCCGACCAGCCCGCGACCCGCGCGCAGGTGAACATCGGCGTGAACAGCTCGGGCGGCACGGAGGCGTGGTCCAGCACCACCGCGGACCAGAACTCGACGTTCGTGGCCAGCACCCGGTCGGGCTTGCGGGCCTTCAGCTCCGCGAGCGCGGCCTTCTCGAGCGCCTCGGCCACCTCGAACCGCGGCGAGCCGATCTCCTTGCCCGTGCGGCGCAGCACCCGGGCGCGCGGGTCCTCCGCCCGGTAGACCCGGTGGCCGAAGCCCATCAACCGGTCGCCCCGGTCGAGCAGCTGCTTCACGTATCCCTCGGGATCGCCGGTGCGCTCCACGGCGTCGAGCATCTGCAGCACGCGCGACGGAGCCCCGCCGTGCAGGGGGCCGGACAGCGCGCCGACTGCGCCCGACAGCGCCGCGGCGGCATCCGCGCCGCTCGAGGCGATGATGCGGGCCGTGAACGTCGAGGCGTTCATGCCGTGCTCGGCGGCCGAGGTCCAGTATGCGTCGATCGCCTTCACGTGGTCGGGGTCGGCCTCGCCCCGCCACCGGATCAGGAAGCGCTCGGGGATCGAGGTCGCCTTGTCGACCTCGGTCTGCGGGACCGGCGGCTGGCCGATGCCGCGCGCGGACTGCGCCACGAACGACAGCGCCATCACCGATGCGCGGGCCAGGTCGGCGCGCGCCTGCTCGTCGGAGATGTCGATCAGCTGGTGGAGGCCCCACTCGGGAGCCAGCATCGCCAGCGCCGCCTGCACGTCGACGCGCGGGTCTCCGGTGCGGACGGTCAGCGGCCACGGCTCGGCGGGCGGCAGGCCGGGGAGGAAAGCGCCGTCCACGAGCAGGCCCCAGACATGCTCGAACGGGACGTTGCCGACCAGGTCCTCGATGTCGACGCCCCGGTAGCGGAGCGCGGAGCCCTCCTTGTCCGGCTCGGCGATCTCGGTCGCAAACGCGACCACGCCCTCGAGCCCGGAGCGCACCTGCTCGTCGGTGGCGGTTGCCATGGCGCTCAGATTAGCTGCTAGGCGGCGGCAGGCCGGGCATCCCCGTACCGCGCGCTCACGTCCCGCAGGACGTCGATCATCGCCTCGGTGGCGGGCGAGCGGTATCCCTCGAGGGGAGTCGCCGCGAAGATCCTGCGCAGCGGGTCCGAGCCCGCGACGGGCCGCACCACCACGCCGGGCGGGACCGTGCGGGCCGCCAGCCGCGGCAGCAACGTCACCCCGACGCCCGTCGACACGAGCCCGAGCAGCACGTTGTGGTCGTCGCTTTCGAACGCGATCGGCGGCCGGTAGCCGGCCTCGGCGCAGGCCTCGTACAGCATCGCGTTGCAGATGCCGCCTCCGCAGCCCGCCACCCAGGTCTCGTTGGCCAGGTGGTCAAGGCGGATGGCCTTGCGCGGCGCGAGGGCGTGGTCCGCGGGGACGACCGCGAGCAGCGGATCGTCGAGCAGGTGGATGCACTCGAGTCCTTCCAGCACGTCGGCGCCGCCGGTGCCGTGCGTGTAGTCGCACACCACGGCGAGGTCGAACTCGCCGCGCTTGAGGCGGGGGATCGTCTCGTGCGGCTCGCCCTCCGCGAGGCTCAGCTCGACCTCGGGATGACGGGCGCGGTACATCGAGACGGCCTCGGTCACGAGGGTCGCGCCGGCGCTGGGGAAGCTCGCGAGCCGCACGCGGCCGCCGCGCAGCCCCGCAATCGCCGCCAGCTCCTGCTCGGCGTCGGCGAGCTGGGCGAGGATCGCCTCCGTGTGCCGGACCAGCGCCTGTCCCGCGTCGGTCAGCCGGACCCCGCCGGGCCCGCGCTGGAGGAGGGTGGCGCCGCTCTCCTTCTCGAGTGCCGCGATCTGCTGCGAGACCGCGGACTGGGTGAAGTTCAGCGCGTCCGCGGCGGCGGAGAACGAACCCTGTTCCGCGACTTCCTTGAGGACCCGCAGGCGGCGCACGTCGAGCATAAGCGCATCTTATCGAACGGATACGAAGCCTTACTTGAGCTAATGGGCTGGGTGTGCGATCAATACGGCATGGAATCCCACGTCTCGATCCGCCTCGCGAACGCGTCGGACGCGCCTGCGCTGCGCCGGGTGGCGGGGCGCGACACGCGTCCGCTCCCGGGGGGCGACCTGCTGGTCGCCGTCGTGGGCGGCGAGGTGCGCGCCGCGCTGTCGCTCGGCACGGGCGAATCGATCGCGGACCCGTTCCACCCCACGGCCGGCCTCGTCGAGCTGCTGCACATCCGCGCGGGCCACGACGACGGGCACCGGCCGGGAACGCGTGGTCGCGTCGGTAAACTCGCGCTTCGGTCTGCCGAGACCTAAGAAACGGCGCGCGCGTCCCCGTTCTCCCCGCGCAGTGCCGTCGAGTGCGCGTGGACGAGAAAGCACTAACCGAGCGGCTGATCCGCTATGACACGTCGGACGACGAGGGCATCCGCAAGGCTGCCGGGTTCGTCAAGGGCTGGCTGGAATCCCGCGACATCCCCATCGAGGAGCTCGAGATCCGCGGGCTCCCGCTGCTGGCCGCGTCGGTCGGCTCCGACACCGGGCCCACGATCGTGCTGCACGGGCACCTCGACGTCGTGCCCGCCCACGCCGAGCAGTTCGAGCCGCGCATCGAAGGCGACCGCATCCTCGGGCGCGGCGCCTATGACATGAAGGGCGCCCTGGCCGCGATGATGGGCGCGCTCGAGGAGCTGCGCAACGAGCAGGGCGTGCGTGTGCTGCTCGCGATCGTCCCGGACGAGGAGTCCGAGGAGGAGATCGACCGCGGCACGGCGTTCCTGATCCAGAGCGGCTACACGGGCGACTTCGCGATCACGGGCGAGCCCACCGACCTCCACGTGGGAGTGCAGGCGAAAGGCGTGCTGGCGATGCGGCTCGTGGTCGACGGCACCGCGGCGCACGGCGCCACGCCATGGCTCGGCGACAACGCGATCCTGAAGGCGCTCGACGCATTCCGCGCGATCGAGTCGCTCCCCTTCGCCCGCGAGAGCTCGGACCTCTTCGACCGTCCGTCGATCAACCTCGGGCGGATCCTCGGCGGCGACGCTCTCAACAAGGTCCCCGACAGCTGCGTGATCGACGTGGACATCCGCTACCTGCCCGGCCAGGACCCCGCCGAGATCCGCGCGCAGGTGTCCGACCTCCCGGACGTCTCGGTGGTGAGCCAGTTCCACCGCGAGCCCGCGATCGTCGATCGCAACAACCCGTTCGTGCGCGTGTTGAGCGAAAGCGTGGCGCCGGTGCTGGACTCCGAGACGATCAGCGTGGGCCGTGACGGCGCGTCGGATGCGATCTGCTTCATCGGCGCCGGCGTGCCGGCGGTCGAATTCGGGCCGGTGGGCGGGGGCCACCACGGCCCGGAGGAGTGGGTGTCGGCATCGTCGCTGGGGACCTACCGGCGCACCCTGGTCGACTTCGTCCGCCGCGTGCCGGATCAGCTGACGGGCGACAAGCCCAACCTGCGCATTGCTTAAGAAGGCCTTCATAGGGGCGTTCGTGATCGTGGTGATCGCGGCCGGCGCCACGACCTCGACGGCGTTGCTCGTCCTCGACGACACGGTGGACAAGTTCAAGGCCGTCCAGGGCGGCACCGGCCGGGAGCTCACCCCGGTCGAGAGCGGCAGCCCGCAGACGATCATGATCGCCGGCTCCGACCGCCGCCACGGCGACAAGAAGCTGGGGCTGAAGCCGCGCTCGGACACGATCATCCTCGCGCGCATCGACCCGGGGAAGGGCGTGGCCCTGCTGTCGCTGCCGCGTGACCTGAAGGTCGAGATCCCTGGTCACGGGACGGACAAGCTGAACGTCGCGTACACGCTGGGCGGCCCGAAGCTGTCGATCAAGACCGTCAAGAATCTCACCGGGCTGGCCATCAACCACTACGTCGACGTCAGCTTCCACGGGTTTGCGGAAGGCGTGAACGCCCTGGGTTGCGTGTACGTGGACATCGACCGCCGCTACTTCAACAACAACGCGGGCCTCGGCTTCGGGCAGAACTACGCCGTGATCAACGTGAAGCCCGGCTACCAGAAGATGTGCGGGCAGCGGGCGCTCGAGTACGTGCGCTACCGCCACACCGACAACGACATCGTGCGCGGGGCGCGCCAGCAGGACTTCCTGCGCCAGGTGCGCTCGCAGGTGACCGCGCGTGACCTCTTCGACAACGTCGACAAGCTGATCGACGTGTTCGCGGAGAACACGCGCTCCGACATCCAGTCCACGGGCGCGCTGCGGCGGCTGCTGCGGCTGATGCTGGGCGTCGAGAGCAAGCCCATCAAGCAGGTCAAGTTCCACGGCCGGCTGGGCGAGTCCTACGTGACCGCGAGCCCCGCCCAGATCAAGGCCGCCACGCGCCAGTTCCTGTACCTGCGGCCGGCGAAGGGGCCGCTCAGCAAGCAGCGCAAGCGCTCCAAGACGGCTCGAAAGGGCCAAACGGGCGGATCGAAGGCCAACCTCGTCGACTTCACGGTGACCAGCCGCGGCCAGGGCCAGATCGCGAAGGACCGCGTCGGGTTCCCGGTCTACTACCCGCGCAAGCTCGTACGGGGCTCGTCGTATGCGGAGGACGCTCCCCGCACCTACACGATCACCGCGCTCAGCGGCCGCCGCCACCGCGCCTACAAGCTGGTCGTCTTCACCGGGTTCATCGGCGAGTACTACGGGGTGCAGGGCACGTCCTGGCGCGACCCGCCGATCCTCGCGCACCCGTCCGAGACCCGCAAGGTCCGGGGCCGGGAGTACCTGCTCTTCTACAACGGCGACCGCCTCCGCATGATCGGCTGGAAGACGCCCCGCGGCTCGTACTGGATCTCCAACACGCTGCTGCAGACCCTGTCGGCCAAGGAGATGCTGGGGGTCGCCCGCTCGCTCGTGCGCGCGCGGTAGTCACGATGCTGCGCACACGGCCGATAATGTGCGGGAATGCCTGAGAGGCCTCCCATCGGAGTGATCGGCGTGGGCTGGGTGGGTCTCGTGACCGCCAGCTGCTTCGCCGAGCTCGGCCACCACGTCTGGTGCCGCGACATCGACGCGGCGAAGATCGACTCGCTCAAGTCCGGCCACGTGCCCATCTACGAGCCCGGCCTCGAGGACCTCGTGACGCGCAACTCCGAGCGCCTGCACTTCGAGCTCGAGGTGGCGCCGCTGATGGAGCACGCGCGGCTCCTCTTCGTCTGCGTGGACACTCCGCCGACCTACTCCGGCGACGCCGACCTGTCGCGCGTCGAGGCCGTGATCGAGGAGCTGCCCTCCTCGGCCGAGCACGCGATCGTGATGAAGAGCACCGTCCCCGTCGGGACGGGAGCCAACCTGCGCCGCCGGCTGGGCGAGCTCGGCAAGGCGGACCTCGGCTACGCGTCCAACCCCGAGTTCCTCAAGGAGGGGTCCGCGGTGGGGGACTTCATGCACCCGGACCGGGTCGTGGTCGGCTCGGACACGGCCTCGCCGTGGGCGGCGGACGCCGTCGCGAAGCTGTACGAGGAGCTGCCCGGGCCCGTGGTGCGGACCGACGTCGCCTCCGCCGAGATGATCAAGCTGGCGTCGAACGCGTTCCTCGCGACGAAGATCTCCTTCATCAACGAGATCGCGAACGTGTGCGAGGAGGTGGGCGCGGACGTCAAGGAGGTCGCGGCCGGCATGGGGCTCGACCCGCGCATCGGCGACAAGTTCCTGAATGCGGGCGTGGGCTTCGGTGGAAGCTGTTTCCCGAAGGACGTCTCGGCCCTGAAGCAGCTCGCCGGCAACTCCGGCTATCACTTCCAGCTCCTGACGGCCGTGATCGAGGTCAACGAGCTCCAGAAGCGGCGGGTCGTGAGCAAGCTCAAGAAGCACCTCGGCTCCCTGGTGGGCAAGCGCATCGGCCTCCTCGGGCTCGCGTTCAAGCCGAACACCGACGACATGCGGGAGGCGTCGAGCGTCGTGCTGGCGGCGCGCCTCCAGGGCGAGGGCGCGATCGTCCAGGCGTACGACCCGGTGGCCGAGGAGCGCGCAGGCGAGCTGCTGACCGGCGTCGCGATGTGCGATTCCGCGCTGGATGCGGTGGAGGGCGTGGACGCCGCGGTGATCGTCACCGAGTGGCCGGAGTTCGCGGAGCTCGACCTCGCCGAGGTCAAGCGCCGCATGGCGAACCCAGTGATCGTGGACGGCCGCAACCTGCTCGGCGCGGACGAGGTGAGACGGGCGGGCTTCGTCTACGAGGGCATCGGCCGGACCTAACCGGTCGTCCACCTACTCTCTACGGCGACATGCAGGCGCTGATCCTCGCCGGCGGCGAAGGGACCCGGCTGCGGCCGCTCACGACGAAGATCCCGAAGCCGGTCGTCCCGCTCGCCAACCGCCCGTTCATCTCCTACATGCTGGACTGGCTCGAGAGCCATGGGTTCGACGACGTCGTGATGTCGTGCGGCTTCCTGGCCGAGGGGGTTCGCAAGGTGCTGGGAGCGGGCGACCGCCCCGGGCTCACGATCCGCTACGTGGACGAGCCCGCCCCGCTCGGCACGGCCGGGCCGGTGAAGCTGGCCGAGCCGATGCTCGACGAGCGCTTTGCGGTCCTGAACGGCGACATCCTGACCGACATCGACCTCTCGTCGGTGGTGCGCTTCCACGAGGACAGCGGCGCGCGCGCGACCCTGACGCTGACCCCGGTCGACGACCCTTCTTCCTACGGAGTGATCCTCACCGACACCGAGGGACGGGTGGAGGCGTTCATCGAGAAGCCGCAGGGGGAGGCGCCGAGCAACCTGATCAACGCCGGCATCTACGTGCTGGAGCGCGAGGTCGTGAGCGAGATCCCGGACGACCGCGCCGTGTCGTTCGAGCGCGAGGTCTTCCCGGCGCTCGTCGGCGCCGACCTGTACGGCGTCGAGCGCGGGGGCTACTGGCTCGACATCGGGACGCTCGACCGTTACCTCCAGGCCACCCGCGACATCCTGGGCGGCACGGTCGGGACGGTGGTGCGCCCCGGCTTCGAGGCGGGCACCCAGGTGGACTCGGAGGCGCTGGTGTTCGACCCCGTGCTGGTGGGGGAGTCCTGCCGGATCGAGGCACAGGCCGAGCTCGGCCCCGATGTCACGGTGGGCGACCGCTGCGCGATCGCTGGGGGCGCCGTCGTGCGCGACTCCGCGCTGCACGAGGGTGCCACGGTCGCCGAGGGCGCGACGGTGGTGGGCAGCATCGTGGGCTCCGGCGTGGCGATCGCGGCGGGACAGCGCCTGGAGTCGACGATCGTCGCGTGAGCCGTGCGGGCTTCGAGATCTCGACCGCACGCGAGCGCCTGGACCGCGCGCTGATCCACCGCTTCCTCCACGACGACTCCTACTGGGCCCGCGGCATCCCGCGCGACGTGCTGGACCGCGCGATCGCCAACTCGCTGTGCTTCGGGATGTATGACGACGCCGGCCGCCAGGTGGGCTTTGCCCGGGTCGTCACGGACCGGGCCGCGATCGCGTACCTCGCGGACGTGTTCGTGGTCGCGGACCACCGCGGGCGCGGCCTGGGCAAGTGGCTGATCGAGACGGTGATGGCTCACTCCGACCTGCAGGGCCTGCGCCGCTTCTTCCTCGGGACCGCCGACGCCCATTCCCTGTACGAGCGGTTCGGCTTCCGCCCGCTGGCGGACCCCGCGCGGATGATGGAGATCGCCGTCCCCTACACCACCATCTAGACTGGCGCGCCATGCCCGGCCTCACCCGCGAGCAGATCGAGCAGGTCGACACCGCGCGGCAAGTCGAGGACGTGCTCGCGATGCCGAAGCACCTCGGGGACGCGCTGTGGCGGGTCGAGTCCGCGGGCCTCGACAGCCTGTTCGCGCAGATCGACGGCATCGAGCACCTGATCGTCGCGGGCATGGGCGGGAGCGCGATCGGCGCCGACCTGGCGCGGGCGGCGCTCGGGGACCGGCTCACGAAGCCGATGACCACCGCGCGCGGCTACCAGCTCCCGCAGTGGGTCACGCCGAGCTCCGTCGTGCTGTGCGCGAGCTACTCCGGCAACACGGAGGAGACCCTTGCGTGCTACGACGCGGCCCGGGCGCTCGGCTCGATGCGCATCGTCGTAACGACCGGCGGGCGGCTCGCCGAGTGCGCCCGCGAGGACGGCGTGCCCGTGATCCCGTTGCCGGCCGGCCTCCAGCCGCGCGCGGCCGTCGGCTACATGACCGTCGCGGCGCTCGAGGTCGCGACGCTGGCCGGCGTCGCGCAGGGCGTGCGCACGGAGGTCGATGCGGCGGCCGCGGGGCTCACGCGGCTGGCGGAGGAGTGGGGACCGGACGCGGACACCGACAGCCTGGCGAAGCGCGTCGCGCAGCGGATCAACGGCACGTGCGTGTGCGTGTACGGGGCGGTTCCCACAGCGGCGGTGGCGACCCGGTGGAAGACCCAGCTGAACGAGAACGCGAAGCTCCCGGCGTTTGCCGCCGAGCTGCCCGAGGCCGACCACAACGAGATCGTCGGCTGGCACGACGCGGCCTCGCTCTGCGCCTTCACCGCGGTGTTCCTGGAGGACGTCGACCAGCACCCGCGCGTGCGCCAGCGCGTGGAGCTGACGGCGGCGCTGATCGAGCAGCAGGCGGCGGGCGCGCTGCGCCTCGAGAGCGTCGGCTCGAACCCCCTCGAGCGACTCCTCTCCCTGGTCCTGCTGGGCGACCTGGTGTCCGTGTATCTGGCGGTGCTGCGCGACATCGACCCGACTCCGGTGGAGCAGATCGACCGGCTGAAGGCCGCGCTGGCGCGCGCAGAAGTGACCTGACCGGACGCCCGTCCGTATACTTCGGCGCTCCCGGGGCTGCGGACGCCGCCCCTTCCGATGTGCCCTTTTGCAGTGCCTTTACGCGCTGCCCTATTTGACCTGAACGGGAGAAGCCCATGACGACTGCCGCGCAGAACCACGACGTCGCCGACCTGTCCCTCGCGGACGCGGGTCAGGCGCGGATCGAGTGGGCCGACCGCCACATGCCGGTGCTGGCCTCGATCCGCAAGCGGTTCGAGGCGGAGAAGCCGCTCGAAGGAGTCCAGCTCGGCCTGTGCCTGCACGTGACGACCGAGACCGCCAACCTGGTGCGCACCCTGATCGCGGGTGGTGCGGACGTCGCGCTCTGCGCCTCCAACCCGCTCTCGACCCAGGACGACGTGGCGGCATCGCTCGTCGTGCACTACGGCGCCGAGGTGTACGCGATCAACGGCGAGGGCAACGAGGCGTACTACGCGCACATCAACGCGGTCTGCGACAAGCGCCCCGCGATCACGATGGACGACGGCGC
Source organism: Solirubrobacterales bacterium (assembly GCA_035650255.1). Taxonomy (GTDB): domain Bacteria; phylum Actinomycetota; class Thermoleophilia; order Solirubrobacterales; family JBBDJG01; genus DASRIA01. Next base: position 35,568 of record DASRIA010000102.1, on the reverse strand, counting down.
CGACGTGATCAGCGTGCTGCACGGTGAGCGCACGGACCAGCTCACCGAGGTGCTCGGCGGGACCGAGGAGACGACCACGGGAGTCATCCGGCTCCGCGCGCTCGAGGCCGAGGGCAGGCTCGCGTTCCCGATCGTGGCCGTCAACGAGGCCTACACGAAGCACATGTTCGACAACCGCTACGGGACGGGGCAGTCGACCATCGACGGCATCATCCGCGCGACCAACATCCTGATCGCGGGCAAGCGCGTGGTGGTGATGGGCTACGGCTGGTGCGGTAAGGGCGTGGCGATGCGTGCGAAGGGGCTCGGCGCCCACGTGATCGTGTGCGAGGTCGACCCGCTGAAGGCCCTGGAGGCCGTCATGGACGGTTTCGAGGTCATGCCCGGCATCGAGGCGGCGCGCGAGGGCGACATCTTCATCACCGTCACCGGGGACATGCACGTGCTCGAAGGCCGCCACTTCGGCGTGATGAAGAACGGCGCGATCATCGCCAACTCGGGTCACTTCAACGTCGAGATCGACATCCCGGCGCTGCTGGAGATGGCGCGCGGTAAGCGCGAGGCGCGCCCGTTCGTGGAGGAGTACCAGCTCGAGGACGGCCGGCACGTCTTCCTCCTGGGCGAGGGGCGCCTGATCAACCTCGCCGCCGCCGAGGGACACCCGGCCGCGGTGATGGACATGAGCTTCGCCAACCAGGCGCTCGCCGCGGAGCACATCTACAAGACCCACGAGGACCTGGAGAAGAAGGTCTACACCGTGCCCGAGGAGATCGACAAGGAGATCGCGAAGCTGAAGCTCGAGAGCATGGGCATCGCCATCGACACCCTCACGGCCGAGCAGGAGAAGTACCTGACGAGCTGGGACCAGGGCACTTAGTGGCGTTTCTCCGATGAAGGCGATGCTGCTGGCGGCGGGGCTCGGCACCCGGCTGCGGCCGCTCACATACGAGCTGCCGAAGCCGATGGTGCCGATCCTCGGCCGGCCCGTGATGGAGCACATCATGCGGCTGCTGGCGCGGCACGGGTTCGACGACGTGGTCGCGAACCTGCACTACTTCCCGGATCTGATCCGCGACACGTTCGGTGACGGCTCGCGGCAGGGCATCAAGCTCGTCTACTCCTTCGAGGAGGAGCTGCTCGGGACCGCGGGCGGGGTGCGCAACGTGCGCGACCACTTCGGCGGGGAGACGTTCCTGATCATCTCGGGCGACGCGCTCACGGACATCGACCTGACCGCCTTCCACGACGCGCACAAGAGGAACGGCGGCGTCGCGACCCTGGCGCTGAAGCGCGTCGACGACCCCAGCCAGCTCGGCGTGGTGATCATCGACGACGACGGCCGCATCCAGGGCTTCCAGGAAAAGCCGGCGCCCGGGGAGGAGCTGTCGAACCTGGGCAGCTGCGGGATCTACATGTTCGAGCCCGAGATCTTCGACTACTTCCCCGACCAGGAGTTCGTGGACTGGGCGCAGGACGTGTTCCCCGTGCTGCTCGACCAGGGCGTCGGGTTCTTCGGGCACGAGATCGCGGAGTACTGGAACGACGTGGGCTCGTTCGAGGAATACCGGCAGGGCAACTTCGACGCGCTCGAGGGCAAGGTCCAGGTGGAGATGCCCGAGGGTGGTGACGGCGTGCCGGGAGACGCCGAGGTCGAGGGCCCGGTGTTCATCGGCGAGGGCTGCAAGATCGCCTCGGGTGTCCGCCTCACCGGCCCGGTCGTGATCGGCGAGCGCTCCACGATCGGCGAGAATTCCGCGCTGCGCGACACGATCGTGTGGCCGCATACCGAGCTGGATCCCGGCACCGTGCTGATCGGCGCGGTCGCCGGCGAGCGCCCGCTGGCCGAGAAGCTCGGCCGCTAGCCCCCGACCGAGACCTCGGCCGCCACGCACCGCCTCCAAGCGCGCCGGGTTTTCCACGCATAGGGTGGAAAAGTCCGCTCGCTAGCTCCCCGTCGCCTCGCGGCGGCGCTGCTCGGCCTCCGAGCGCTCGAGCATTCGCGTGAAGAACACGGCGAAGGCGATCACGAGCACCAGCGACTGCTCGACCATCATCACGATGCCACCGATGTTCTGGTCTTCCAGGGCGGTCAGGCCCCACGTGCGCGGCGCGTCCTCGTAGGTCGAGTAGAGCGCGTCGGGCGAGAAGGCGAGGATCAACCCGAGCACCCCCATCAGGAGCTTGGCGCCCGCCAGGTAGGCCAGCGCCCACGGTCCGGTGAGGCGGTGGCGGGGCGGGACCGGCTCGACCAGGTACCACCAGAACGCCACGCCGGCGGTGAAGAAGGACGCGTGCTCGAGCGCGTGCGCCCAAGCGTGGTCGAGGGCCAGCTCGTACATCGCCGGCACGTGCCACAGGCCCATCAGCCCGACGTACAGCATCAGCGCCACCGCCGGGTGGGCAAGCGGGCCGAGGCGCTCCTCGACCGGCCGCAGCCGCCGCACCGCGGGCCGCAGGAACGCGCGGCTGAGCCCGAACAGCAGCAGGATCGGAGCGAGGTCGGCCAGCAGCAGGTGCTGGACCATGTGCATCGTGAACAGGCGCTCCTCGCCGAGCCGGTCGATGGGGGAGACCAGCGCCAGCAGCACGATCACCAGGCCGCCGGCGAAGGCGAGCGCGCGCAGCGTGTCGCGCGTGGGGGAGTCGCCGGTGCGGGCCGCCGGCGTGTGGCGCAGGTCGCGCAGCCGCCACGCGTAGGCGCCGCCCGCGAGTGCCACCGCGACGAGCGCGGGGACGTTCAGCGACCAGGTGTAGTCGACGGCCAGCGGCAGTTCCGGCACGGACATGCGACGGGATTGTCCCAGCCGGGTGTTGAGCCGTTCACGCCGCGACTGGATCGTGTGGTCATGTCATCTGCGCTGCTGGACAGGCTCGTGTCGCTGGTGGTTCCGCCGCTGTGCGTCGCCTGCCGCGAACCCGAGCTGGGCGGCGCCGCACTGTGCGGCGAGTGCGTCGACCGCTTGGTGCCGCTTGCCCCGGGCCAGGCGGGGCACCGCTCGGCCGCGCTCGCGCGCGCATGGGCGCCATATGCATACGAGGGGGTTGCGCGGCGCGTCGTGATCGGCCTGAAGGCGCGGTCCGCGACGCAGGCCGCGCGCTTCATGGCCGCGGCGATCGCTTCGCGCGCCCCGCCGGGTGTCCTCGACACGGGGATGTTGGTGCCCGTCCCGGGCAATCCCGCCGGCAACCGCAGGCGCGGCTTCGACCACGCTAGGGAGATCGCAGGCGCGCTGGCCGGGTTCACGGAGCTGGAGGTGGTGGGCGCTCTCAGCCGGGCGCCGGTGCGGCCGCAGGTGGGGCTCGTCCGGGCGGAGCGGCGCCGCAACGCGCAAGGGTCGATCAGCGTGCGGCCCGGCATCCCGCGCGGCCGGCGGGCGATCCTCGTCGACGACGTGTACACGACCGGGGCGACCCTCGACGCCTGCGCGCTGGCGCTGCTCGGCGCGGGCGCGGGGGAGGTGGTGGCCGTTTGTTTCGCCCGGACGTTGGCGGATCGGCCGGTAGCCACGTAGCATGGTGGGCCAGCCACAGCGGCGGACAGAAGGAGGTCGATCGTGAGAATCCAGGTCAGGGGTCACAACACCGCGGTGACGGACGCGATCCGGCAGCACGTTGAGGAGCGCTTCACGGCGCGGCTCGGCAAGCAGGTCTCGGATCTCGCGCAGCTCCACGTCGACCTGATGGAGGAGCACCGCGAGCAGATCGCAGAGGCGACGCTCCAGCTCAAGGGCACCACGCTGCGGGCGCGCGAAGGGTCCGGCGACCTGATGCACTCGATCGACCTCGTGGCCGACAAGCTGGCGCGCCAGGTGAAGCGCCATCGCGAGAAGCGCCGCGGCCGCCGCGACGGGTCGAGCATCAGGGGAGCGGCGCCTCAGGAGCCGGGTCCCGAGCCCGCCTGAGGAGCCAAAACCGGGCCTCGGAAACCGCCGCGTGCCGGGCGGCGGCCGCATGACCCGCTGCTAGCATCAATCCTCGTGTCGCGCCGTCTCATAGACCGCGCCTTGCGCATGGGCGAGGCCGGTCAATTCAAGTCGTACCAGAAGCGGGTCGAGCGCATCAACGCGATCGAGCCCGAGATGGAGCTCCTCGAGGACCACGAGATCCGCGAGGAGGCAGATGCGCTGCGCGAGCGGGCCGGCAACGGCGAGGCGGTCGAGGACCTGCTTTACGAGGCCTTCGCCCTCTGCCGCGAGGCAGGCAGGCGCTCGATGGGGATGCGCCACTACGACGTGCAGCTGATCGGCGGCATGGTGCTGCACGACGGGTCGATCGCGGAGATGAAGACCGGAGAGGGAAAGACCCTCGTCGCGACGCTGCCGATCTTCCTCAACTCGCTGGCGGGCCAGAGTGTCCACCTCGTGACGGTGAACGACTACCTCGCCCGCCGCGACGCCGAGTGGATGGGGCCGATCTACGACATGCTCGGCGTGAAGGTCGGGATCATCCAGAACGACATGGGTCCCGAGGAGCGGCGCCTGGCCTACGCCGCCGACGTCACCTACGGCACCAACTCCGAGTTCGGCTTCGACTACCTGCGCGACAACATGGCCGGCTCGCTGGCGGAGGTCGTGCAGCGGGGCCACCCGTTCGGCATCGTCGACGAGGTCGACAACATCCTGATCGACGAGGCGCGCACGCCGCTGATCATCTCCGGCGCCCCCGAGGAGGCCGGCGACCTCTACCGCCAGCTGGCGCGGCTCGCGCCGACCCTCAAGGGCGTCCCCAAGATGGACGTGAAGACCAAGCTCGGCAGCGACGCGCCCGAGCCGGACTACGACTACGAGTACGACGAGAAGCACAAGACCGTCGCGCCCACCGAGCGCGGCGTCACGAAGGTCGAGAAGTTCCTCGGGATCGAGAACATGTACCTCTCGGAGCACGGCAACGTCGTCAACCACCTGATCCAGGCGCTGAAGGCCCAGTCGCTCTACAAGCGCGACAAGGAGTACGCGGTGATCGACGGCGAGGTGAAGATCATCGACGAGTTCACCGGCCGCATCCTCGACGGGCGCCGCTGGTCCGAGGGCCTGCACCAGGCGGTCGAGGCCAAGGAGGGCGTCTACGTCCGCGAGGAGAACCAGACGCTCGCGACGGTCACGCTCCAGAACTACTTCCGCCTCTACGACAAGCTCGCGGGCATGACCGGCACCGCGCTCACGGAGGCCAACGAGTTCATCAAGATCTACAAGCTTCCGGTGGTCGACATCCCGACCAACCGGCCGATGGTCCGGGCCGACCACAACGACCAGATCTACAAGACCAAGGACGGCAAGTGGCAGGCCGTGCTCGAGGAGATCAAGGACCGTCACACAGCCGGCCAGCCGGTCCTCGTGGGGACGATCTCCGTCGAGGTCTCGGAGAAGCTGTCGAACGACCTCAAGAAGAACGGCGTCAAGCACGTCGTGCTGAACGCGAAGCCCGAGCACGCCGAGCGCGAAGGCGAGACGATCGCGGAGGCGGGGCGCCCCGGCGCGGTGACGATCGCGACGAACATGGCCGGCCGCGGCGTCGACATCATGCTCGGCGGCAACCCCGACCACCTCACGAACATGGAGCTCCGCAAGCTGGGGCTCGAGCCTGGCGACGAGGGCTGGGACGAGACGTTCGACCAGGTCTATCCGAAGGTCAAGGCCGAGGTGGACGAGGCCCACGACCACGTGAAGGAGCTCGGCGGCCTGTTCATCCTCGGCACCGAGCGCCACGAGTCACGCCGCATCGACAACCAGTTGCGCGGCCGCTCCGGCCGCCAGGGTGACCCGGGCGAGTCGCGCTTCTTCCTGTCCGCCGAGGACGACCTCGTGCGGCTGTTCGCCGGCGACCGGATCTACCGCATCCTCGACCGGCTCGGTCCCGTGGACGAGGAGGGCCGGGAGCAGCCGATCGAGGCGAAGATGCTCTCGCGCACGATCGAGAACGCGCAGAAGAAGGTGGAGGAGCAGAACTTCCTGATCCGCAAGCGCGTGCTCGAGTACGACGACGTGCTGAACCAGCAGCGCGAGGTCATCTACAAGTACCGCCGCGAGATCCTCGAGGGGCGCGACATGTCCGAGCCCGTGAAGGACGAGCTGCGCGGCGTCTTCCAGCGGATCGTGGCGGAGTACACGCCCGGCGACTTCATCGAGGACTGGGACCTGGACGGGCTGTTCGTGCAGGTGCGCCAGATCTTCGACCCCAGCTTCGACGAAGAGGACCTCGAGGTCGAGTCGGTCGACCGCGACGAGCTCACGACCCGCCTGCACGAGGACGCGCTGGGCGCCTACTCGGAGCGCGAGGAGGAGCTCGGCGACGAGCTCATGCGCAACCTCGAGCGCGCCGTGCTGCTGCAGATCATCGACGAGCGCTGGCGCGAGCACCTCTACGACATGGACTACCTGCGCGAGGGCATCCACCTGCGCGGGTTTGCACAGCGCGACCCGCTGGTCGAGTACAAGAACGAGGGGTTCGCGCTGTTCCGCGACCTGATGAACTCGATCTGGGAGGACTTCGGCCGCTACATCTTCCACGTGCAGGTCGAGATCGAGCCTGCTCAGGCGGCGGCCTTCGGCGCTTCGTCTCCGACGCGGCGTGCGACGAGCCTCAACTACACGGGCGGCGGCCCCGAGCAGCCTTCGGCGCTGTACGAGGCCGCGGAGCAGGGTGGCGTGGCGCTGGCCGACGAAGGCCAGGAGTTCGCGGCGCTGCCCGAGGTGGAGACGCGGCACGTGGACGAGAAGGAGAAGGTGGGCCGCAACGACCCGTGCTGGTGCGGGTCGGGCAAGAAGTTCAAGAAGTGCCACGGGGCGTAGTGGCTGAGACCCCACAGCTGGAAGTCCAGCCCCGCGTGGCCAAGCTCCGCGACCAGCTGAAGCTGCTCGCGGACTACCTTTGACCCGGCTGAGCTGAAGCGCCGGGCCTCGCAGCTCGAGGCCGACATGCAGCAGCCGGGCTTCTGGGACGACCAGCAGAAGGCGGCCTCCGTCTCGTCCGAGCACCGGCGTGCGACCCGCCGCCTGGAGTCGTTCCACGCGCTCGAGTCCGAGGTCGAGGACCTCGCCGGGCTGGCCGAGCTGGCGACCGAGGACGAGTCCATGAACGCCGAGCTCGAGGAGCAGTTGAGCGACGTGGAGCGCCGCATGGAAGAGCTCGAGGAACAGCGGCTGTTCCGCGGCCGCTACGACTCGGGCGACGCGGCGGTCACCGTGCACAGCGGCGCCGGCGGCACCGACTCCCAGGACTGGGCCGAGATGCTCCTGCGCATGTACCTGCGCTGGGCGCAGAAGCGCGGCTTCGAGGTCGAGATGGCGGAGGCGTCGGCCGGAGAGGAGGCCGGCCTCAAGTCGGCGACCTTCCTCGCGCGCGGCGAGAACGCATACGGCCTCTTCTCGGCCGAGAAGGGCGTCCACCGCCTGGTGCGGCTGTCACCGTTCGACGCGGCCCACCGCCGGCACACGAGCTTCGCGCTGGTGGAGGTCAGCCCGCTGGTCGAGGACGACGTCGAGGTCGAGATCGACGACGGTGACCTGCGCATCGAGACCTACCGCGCATCGGGCGCGGGAGGGCAGCACGTCAACAAGACCGACTCCGCCGTGCGCATCACGCACATCCCAACGAAGACGGTCGTGCAGTGCCAGAACGAGCGCTCGCAGTCGTCCAACAAGCAGACCGCGATGAAGCTGCTCAAATCAAAGTTGGTGGAATTGGAGGAGCGCAAGCGCCGCGAGGAGATGGCGCGCGAGAAGGGCGAGGCGCAGGACGTCGCGTGGGGCTCGCAGATCCGCTCTTACGTGCTGCACCCGTACACGATGGTCAAGGACCACCGCTCCGGCTTCGAGATGGGCGACGCGCAGCGCGTGCTGGACGGCGACCTCGACGGCTTCGTGCACGCATACCTGGTGCAGAGCGCGGGCGACGGCCGTTCGGAAGCGCGCTGATAGGCGGGACCCCGTTTGTCGGCCGGGAACGAGAGCTGGCGCTGCTCGGGCGTGCGCTGGCGGAGGCGGAAGCGGGGCGGGGTACCGCCGCCGTATTGGCCGGCGAAACGGGAGTCGGCAAGACCCGAACCGTGCGCGAGTTCTCCCGATGGGCGGAGGGGCAGGGCGCGCGCGTCCTCGACGGCAGCTGCTACGAGGGCTGGTCTCCTCCCTACGGCGTGTTCGCCGAAACGCTGTCACGCCACATCCGCAGCGCCTCTCGGGAGGCGCTGCGCGAGCAGGCCGGCAGCGACGCGTCCGTCTTAACGGCGCTCCTTCCTGAGCTGCAGCCGGCGCTTCGCGACCATCCGCCACCCCCGGCGCTGCCCCCGGACGAGGCCCGGTTTCGCGCACACGAGGCGCTGGCCGGCTTTCTGGGCCGCGTCTCTGAACTGACACTCGTGGTCCTGCTCGACGACCTCCAGTGGGCGGATGCGGCGTCCCTCGATTTCCTGAGCTACCTGGGGCGCGCGCTCGCGGAGAGCCAGATGCTCGTCATCGGGACTTACCGCGAAGCTGAGGTGGGGCTCGAACATCCTCTGAGCCAAGCCCTCGCCGAGCTCGACCGTCAGGGGGTGTGCGTCCGACTGCGGCTAAAGGAGCTCGAGCGCGACGAGTCAGCCATGCTGATCGAACGCATTGCCGGGACTCCGGCGCCGCCAGAGCTGCTCGATGCCATCCTGGCAAGAACCGGCGGGAACCCGTTCTTCCTCGGCGAGGTGGTCCTCGACCTGCTGGAGGAGGGATACTCGCTCGGCGACCAGGAGCTGGAGACGCCTGGGGTTCCCGAGAGCGTGCGTCAAGCGGTCGGTCAACGGCTGGGGCGCCTCGACACCGATACGGCGCGCATGCTCGGGGTTGTCTGCGCGTTCTCTCGGCCCTTCGATTTCTCAGTTCTGGGCGAGCTCACGGGCCTGTCCGAGGAGCGACTTCTCGCGCGCCTCGACGAGGCGCTCACGGCTCGGTTCCTCCGCGAGGCGGAAGGGGGCCGCTACTTCTTCGCGCATGCGCTGGTGCGCGATGCCCTCTATTGGGAGCTCAGCCCCAGCCGCCGCGCGCGGCTTCACCGACGCATCGCCGTTGCACTGGAGTCGGCGAATCGCGAGCGGGGCGAGTACGCGCCCGAGCTCGCGACCCAGTATTACCTCTCCCGCTTCATACCCGGTGCCGGCCACGGGATCCCACACGCGCTCGCCGCGGCCGAGCAAGCCGGGGGCGCGTACGGCTCCGGCCAGCGCGTCGAGTTCCTGCGAATGGCACGCGACCTCGCCGTCGACGGCGACCGTGCGCTGCTATCCGAGATCCTCAGACGGCTCGCGCTCGCCGAGGCTGAGGCCCTCTTTGTCGACGATGCCGCCGGCACAGCCCGGGAAGAACTCGAGCTCGGAGAGGGCGACCGGGATCGCAAGGCCGAGTTCGTCGCCGAGCTCGTCTGGCGGCTCAAGGACGCCGGCAGCCCGCAGGACATCCTGGCCCCTCTCGTGCAAACCGGACGCGACCTCGCCGGCGGGCGGCAGGACCTCGTCTGGGCACGGCTCGAGCTGAGCGAATATCCGGTGGAGGTCATCGCCCGCGACCCCGTCCCAGTTGGCCGGTGGTGTGGATACCCGCCCGAGGCCGTCCGGCTGGCGCGCGAGACGGGAACCGAGTTCGACTACGCGAGGACGCTCGAGGTCATGGAGTGGACCCCGCGGGAGAACATCCCAGCGCTTGTGGAACGCGTGCGGGGCTGGAGCGAGCCGTGGGCGCAGATCCACGGCTTGGGCGTGCTCGCGCGCATTCTGCTCCTCCAGCACGGTCTTCTGACCTCCGCGACGGAGACTGCCCGTGAGCTCCTTGCCGTCAGCGAGGCGGCGGGTTCGCTTACCGGGCGCGCGTACGCCGAGGCGTACCTGCTCGTCCACGAACCGCTCGTTCGAGGCGATTTCGCGACCGCCGGCGAGACCCTCGAGCGCGGTCTCGCTGTCGTCGACCGCCTCGGCCCGGTTCACCGTCTGCGGTTCAGCGCACGCTTCGTCGAGGCGCTGTTTGCCCAGTGCATCGGGGGCGAGCGCTGCGCCGTCCATGCGCGCAGCCTCCTGCGGACGGCCGAGACCGCGCGCGTGCCGGGCTGGATGGCACTCATTCACTTGTCGCTGGCCGCCTATCTGCGGGCCTTGGCGGGTGACTCCGACGGCGCCGCTCGCTTGCTCGATCCCGTCGTCGGCCTCTCCGAGCGGCTCGGAGCGAGGACGCTGAATCAGAACGGCGTCGTCTCGTTCGCCGGCGGAACCTGCTGGGAGCTCGAGGACGCGGAGGCGGCAGTCCGGGTGCGTCGCTTGGCGCTCGCGCTCCTGGACGGAGGCGTCGGCGACTACCCGACGTGCTCGACCGAGCTGACCGTCGCGCGGATGGCCAGCCTCTGCGGGGACGACGAGGGGGCGTCGCACTATTTCACCCGCGCCCGCACGCAACTCGAGGAGAGTGACCGGCGGCCGCTCCGCGCGTTCGCCGACTACGACGAGGCGCGTGCGCACGCGCGCAGGGGGAAGGGGCGAGCTGCCGAGCAGCTCCTCACATCCGCTCGGGATCGATTCGACGAGCTGGGCATGACCGATTGGGCTGCGCGAGCCTCCGCGCTCACCGACTCGCTCGACCGGCTGAGCGGCTTGCCCGACGGCCTCACCGCGCGCGAGATCGAGATTCTTCGACTCGTGGCCGCGGGCAGGAAGAACCAAGAGATCGCGACAGAGCTCGTCGTGAGCGTCCACACGGTGGAGCGGCATCTCGCCAACATCTACCGAAAGATCGCCGTCCGCAACCGCGCGGAGGCGACGAGGTACGCGCTCCGCGCCGGTCTCTAGTCCACGGGACGAGCCGAGAACTCCTCCGCGCTCTCCAGCAGCCGCGCAGGGTCAGGTTCGAGTGCCGCTCGCTCCGGCGAGGCGTAATAGCGGGCGTCGGCAGACGCGAAGCCATCGGGTCCCTCGTAACCAAGAATCCAGACGAACCGTCGCCCCTCGTTGCTCGCCCACGCACCGAGCACCTGGAACCCGAAGCGCTCACGCAGCGGTCGTACGGTGGCCTGCCACTCCGAGACGAAACGCTCGAATTCGCCGGCCTTCGCCTGGTAGATCCGCATCTGCACCTCCATGCGGCTACATGTTCCCAACGCCGCGAGATACATGGTTTCCGTGATGAAAGGCGCACATCACGGCCCTAGCGTGGAGCCATGCACGCTCTCGTCGTCCTCTACGGGCTCCGCGGCATCGGCACCGCCGCACACGCCGAGCTCGCCGACCAGCTGGCGCCGGCGCTGGCTGCCGTCCCGGGCCTGGTCTCGCGGATGCAGCTGGAAAATACGGCCAGCGGCCGGCACGGCATCTTCTACCTCTTCGCGTCGAGGCCGGACTTCGACCGCTTCGTCGCCAGCGAGTTGTACGGCGTGACGCACGAGCACGCCGCGGTGACCGAGGTGGCGGCGAGTGACTTCGCCATTCCCGACAGAGGACGGAGCTCGCAATGAAGCCAGGCATGACCACACTCATGCATCGCAGATCCTCCACAGTGGTCGCCCTGGCGGCGGCCTTTCTCTTCGCCGGCCTGGTCCATGCGGGCTCTGCATTTGCCGCCTACGCGGGCGCGAACGGCAAGATCGTTTACGAAGAGGACAACGGCATCGAGCCTGAGATCTTCGTGATGAACGCCGACGGTAGCGGGCAGGTGAACCTCACGAACGATCCAGGATTCCCCGACACGGTCAACGACCGCGATCCGGTGTGGTCGCCGGACGGAACGAAAATCGCGTTCTCACGCGCAAACCAGGGTCACCTGAATGTGTACGTCATGAACGCCGACGGCAGCGGGCGGGTCGAGCTCACGCCCGGCGCGGCCAGCGGAAACGGCGAGACGGGGGTCGACCCGAACTGGTCGCCGAGCGGCACCAGAATCGTCTACAGCGACAGCGGCAACCTCTTCACCATGGATGCAGCTTCGGGGGCGGGAAAGGTGCAGCTGACAACGGGGCCGGCGGCCGACTTCTGGCCGGTGTGGTCGCCGGACGGGACGAAGATCGTCTTTGTCCGTGACCTGAACATCTACGCAATGAACACCGACGGCAGCGGGTTGACGCCGCTCGCGGTCAACGCCCCCGCGGAGCGGAGCCCCGACTGGTCGCCCGACGGTTCGAAGGTCGTCTACGAGCGGGGAGGCCAGATCTGGTCGATGAACGCGAACGGCAGCGGTCAGATCGCTCTCACGGGCGGCGCCGGCGAGGCGGGCACGCTGCCGTCGTGGTCGCCCGACGGGACGAAGATCGTCTTCGACTCGAACGCCTTCACCGCGCCGAACGGTTACGACATCTTCGTGATGAATCCTGACGGCACGGGAGTCACCAGGCTCAACACCACTGTCCCGACGGACCAGTTCGACCCGAGCTGGCAACCGATCGCGGTACCGGGTGGCTACCCACGCCCGAAGGGCGCGACGCCGCTGCGCGTATCGCTCGTGCCGGCCTTCAGGCAGTGCACGACGCCCAACCGCACTCACGGCCCGCCGCTCGCATTCGGCTCCTGCAATCCGCCCGTGCTCGAGTCGAGTCAGCTCACGGTGGGCTCGCCCGACGCGAACGGCCAACCGGCCAACTCCAGCGGCTTCGCGCGGTTCAGTGCGAACGTGGGGGTGCCCGGCGGGGTCGACGACTCCGACGTCGGTTTCGGATTCCAGCTCACCGACGTACGCCACCAGGGCACCCTTTCCGACTACACCGGCGAGCTCCAGGCAAGGACCGTCATCCGTGTCACGGACAGGTTGGGTGGACCGGCGAACGAGGCGTCCACGGTCACGGACGTCGAGTTTTCGCTGACCGTGCCCTGCGCGGCGACCGGCGGTACCGGGTCGGTGGGAGCTACCTGCGCCACCACGACCACACTCGATGCCGTGGTGCCGGGCACGATCCGGGAGGGCAAGCGCTCGGTCTGGGAGCTCGACCGGGTGCGGGTCAACGACGGCGGCGCGGACGGGCTCGCCGCGACCACGCCCAACACCCTGTTCGCCGTACAGGGCCTGTTCGTGCCCTAGGTGTCGGGCGAAGGGTCGCGTCGGGCGGGCTCCGGCTTCAGCCCGGTGGCGACCATCGGCTTCCCGTCGACCGTGTACTGGACGTCGACGGTCTCGTGCTTGCGGTACGTGCCCGCGATCCCCAGGAACATCGAGAGCCAGCGCCAGAACCCGAGCTTGCCCTCCTGGGCGAGCGGCCGGTCGAACACGAGCGCACCCTCCCGGACGGTGAAGTCGGGGCCCTCATACTGCTCGACGCCGTTGACGAACACCCGGAAGGGCGGCCGCACTGCGCGTGGCAGCTTCACCTGCCATTTCTCGTCGGCCACGGCGGCAAGGGTAGCGGCGTCGGCCGGAGCGGCAGAATAGGGCGCGTGCTGGATCCGGGCATCGACGATCTGATCTCGCGTGCGCTGGCCGAGGACGTCGGCGGCGGCGACCTCACGACGGAGGCCGTGGTCGAGCCCGGCACGCGCGCCCGCGCGCGGATCGACCAGAAGGCGCCGGGAGTGGTGTTCGGCCTGGACGTGGCCGAGAGCGTCTTCCGGCGGATCGACCCGGACGTGTCGATCGAGCGGCGGCGCGGCGAGGGGGAGTGGCTCGACGACCCGCCCGCGACCGTGCTCGCGCTGGAGGGCGACGCGCGGGCGCTGCTGACCGGCGAGCGGACGGCGCTCAACTTCCTCGCGCACCTGTCGGGCATCGCCACCGCCACGGCGGCGGTCGTCCGGCAGCTGCGCGGCACGGGGACCGCGGTGCTCGACACCCGCAAGACCACGCCGGGGCTGCGCGCGCTCGAGAAGCAGGCCGTGGCGGCCGGCGGCGGGCGCAATCACCGCATGGGCCTGCACGACGCGATCCTCGTGAAGGACAACCACATCGCGCTCGCAGGCAGCATCGGCGAGGCCACCCGGCGCGCGCTCGCACGCCGCCCGCCCGGAGTCCCGGTCGAGGTCGAGTGCGGCTCGCTCGACGACGTGCGGGAGGCGCTGGCAGCCGGGGCCGAGCGGCTGCTGCTCGACAACATGGATCCTGCGCAGCTGCGTGACGCCGCGGCGCTCGTCGCCGGGCGCGCAGAGTTGGAGGCGTCCGGGGGCATCACAGGCCAGTCCGTGAAAGAAGTCGCGGGCGCCGGGGTAGAATGGGTGTCCTTGGGTTTCCTCACCCACTCGGCGCCGGCACTCGACCTCTCCATGACCATCGAACCGCTCTCCCCCCGGGACCGATGAAGCCACTTCCCACCCTTCAGGCACAGCCCGCTCCCACGCTCCTCGCGATCGAGGACATGGGCGCCATGCAGGCCGAGGTGCGCGCCCTGGCACAGGAGCGCAACGCGGTCATCCTGGCGCACAACTACCAGTTGCCCGAGGTGCAGGACGTCGCGCACGTGGTGGGCGACTCGCTCGGGCTGTCGCGACAGGCCGCCGAGACCGGCGCCGACGCGATCGTCTTCTGCGGCGTGCACTTCATGGCTGAGACGGCGGCGATCCTGTCGCCCGACAAGACCGTGCTGATCCCGGACCTCGAAGCGGGGTGCTCGCTGTCGGACTCGATCACCGCCGACCAGCTGCGCGGCTGGAAGGCGCAGCACCCGGGTGCGATCGTCGTGATGTACGTGAACACCTCCGCCGAGGTGAAGGCCGAGACCGACTACTGCTGCACGTCGTCGAACGCGGTCAAGGTCGTCGAGCACATCTTCCGCGAGCACGGCGACGACACGAAGGTGCTGTTCGGCCCCGACATGTGGCTCGGTGCCTACGTCGCGCGCGAAACCGGGCGCGAGCTCGAGGTCTGGGACGGCGAGTGCCATGTGCACGCCGGCATCCGCCCCGCCGACATCAACGCCCTGCGCGCGAGCGAGCCCGAGGCCGAGTTCCTGATCCACCCCGAGTGCGGTTGCACCACGCAGGTGATGGAGTACGTCGCATCCGGCGACGTCGCAGCACGGGGCACGCACTTCCTCTCCACGGAAGGCATGATGCGCCACGCTCGCGACTCCGAACGCGACACCATGATCGTCGCGACGGAGACGGGCATCCTCCACCGGATGGAGCAGGAGAGCCCGGACAAGACCTTCATCCCGGCCAACCGGGCTGCCGTCTGCAACTACATGAAGATGATCACGCTGCCGAAGCTGCGTGACTCCCTGCGCGACATGAAGCACCGCGTGAGCGTGCCGGCCGACGTCGCCGAGCGCGCGCGTGTGCCGATCGAGCGCATGGTCAACATCGGCTAGAGCGCTTCGAGCTCTGCGAGGATGCGCGGCTGGAGGCCGGCCGCCTCCGCGTCCGTCCAGCGCCACGTCGCGCCGTCGAGGATCGCCGTGCGTCCGTCCGCGAGGTGGTCCTGCACGTGTGTCACGCGCAGCTCCACGGCGGTGTTCCCGGGTGCGGCTTCCATCGACTCGCGCACGACGGCCGCCCGGCAATGGGCGGTGAAGGCGACGCCCTCCGCCAGCACGCAGAACGCAGCGTCCGGGTCGGCGCGCAGGCGCGCGAGCGTCTCCCGGCGCGAGCCGAGCGCCAGCAGGACCCGGTCGTCGCCGCGGCGGACGTAGCTCGACACCGGGATAGCGTGCGTTCCGGTCACGCACAGCACCGCGGGTGTGCCTGGTGGCCACGTGGGAAGCATGCGATCGAAGATACTGCCGCGGATGAAGCTCGTGGTGCGAGGGGGAGAGGTGCTGGTGGGCGATCCCGGCGACGGGCGCTTCGAGCGCGCGGACGTCGTCGTCGACGACGGCGTGATCGCGGCCGTCGAGCCGGATGCGGCGGCAGGCGACGCCCAGGTCGTGGACGCCGGCGGCGCACTCGTCCTGCCCGGCTTCGTCGACACGCACCGCCACACGTGGCAGACCGCGATGCGCGGAGTGTGCGCGGACTGGACGCTGCTCGACTACTTCCGGGGGATCCGGCTGCAGATCTCCACGGCCTTCGGGCCGCAGGACGTGTACGCCGGGAACTACGCGGGCGCGCTGGAGGCGCTGGACTCCGGCGTCACGACGCTGCTCGACTTCTCCCACTGCCTGAACTCGCCCGAGCATGCCGATGAGGCGGTGCGCGGGCTGCGCGACGCGGGCGTGCGCGGCATCTGGGCGTACGGGATGTTCCCGGTCCCGCTCCCCGAGCCGGTGTTCGCGACGCCGGACGACCGGTTGGCCGACGCGCGCCGGGTGCGGGAGCGTCACTTCTCCGCAGCGGGCGACACCCTCGACATGGGCGTGGCGCTCACCGAGCTCGGCCTGGTGCCGTTCGACGTGACGCGCGCGGAGGTGGCGCTGGCGCGCGAGCTGGACGTGATGGTCACCGCGCACACGGGGACGGTGACCAGCGCGCAGCGGCCGCCCGAGGTGGAGCTGCTGCAGTCGGCCGGCCTGCTCGACCACCGTCAGGTGCACGTGCACTGCAACGCGTGCTCCAACCGCGAGCTGGACCTGCTGGCCGACGCGGGGGCGTCCGTGTCGCTCACTCCGGAGACCGAGCTGCAGATGGGGATGGGCTTTCCGATCTTCGCCCGCGCGCTGGAGCGGGGGCTCGCGCCCAGCCTCGGCTGCGACATCGTCTCCAACAACCGCGGTGACCTGTTCGCGCAGATGCGGCTCGGCCTGCAGGCCGAGCGGGCGCGGGCCAACCAGGCGCGGCTCGACGACCTCGAGATGCCGCAGGCGCTGACGCTCGGCGTGCGCGACGTGCTGCGCTTCGCGACGCTCGGCGGGGCGGAGGCGCTCGGCCTCGGATCCGTGTGCGGGTCGATCGAGGCGGGCAAGGCCGCCGATCTGCTGCTGATCCGCACCGATTCCCTTCACCTGGCGCCGCTGAACGACCCGGTCGCGACCGTGGTGCTGCATGCCGGGCCGGACGACGTCGACACCGTCCTGGTGGGAGGCCGGGTGGTGAAGGAGAGCGGTGTGTTGACCGGCGCGCCTGCGGATCGGGCGCGTTCGCTGGTCGAGGCGTCGCGCGACCGGATCGTGGCCGACCTGGAGCCGCGCGGGGGCCTGCTGCCGCCGGCGCCGGAGGGCTGGTTCGAGGTCACGACACAGGTGATGGCGCAGAACCTCGCGGACGCGGCGGTGTCATGAGGATCGTCGACCTCTCGGCGCCGATCGAGAACAGCCCGGCCGAGCTGCTGGAGCCGCTGCGCACGGAGATCGAGTTCTCCGGCCACAAGGCGGGCGCTGCGATGGCGGAGCAGCTGTTCGGCGTGACGCCCGACCTGCTGCGCGACGGCGAGGGCTGGGCGACCGAGGACATCCGGCGGCTGGGGACGCACAACTCGACCCACGTGGACGCGCCGTGGCATTACAACTCGCGGATCCGGGGCGAGCGCGCGCAGACGATCGACGAGCTGCCGCTGGAGTGGTTCCTCGCGCCGGGGGTCGTGATCGACGCGACCGGCAAGGCTGACGGCGAGGGCATCGACGTGGCCGACTTCGAAGCGGGGCTGGACACCGCCGGGCATTCGCTCCAACCGCTGGACATCGTGTGCGTGCGCACAGGGCGGGACGCGTTCTACGCCGAGCTCGACTACATCGCGCGCGGCCCGGCCGTCACCGCCGACGCGACCCGCTGGCTGTTCGAGCGCGGCGTGCGCGTGATGGGCATCGACGCCTGGGGATGGGACGGCCCGCTCCACATCCAGGCGGAGGCCGCGCGCGCGGCGGGGCGCCCGGGAGTCTTCTGGGCCGCGCACCAGGCGGACCTGCCGTACTCGCAGATCGAGCGCATGTTCAACCTCGGCGCACTGCCGCCGACGGGCTTCCAGGTCGCGTGCTTCCCGCTGAAGATCGTGGGCGCGAGCGCGGCGCCGGCGCGGGTCGTGGCGATCCTGCCGGACTAGGAGACCCCGTGCCGGCGCAGGTCGGCGATCACGCGCTCGGGGTCCCGGGTGATCTGACGCCAGGTGTAGCGCAGCACGGTGTAGCCGGCTGCGCGCAGGTCCAGGTCACGGCGGTGGTCGTTCTCGATGGTGCGCGCGGTCGAGTGGGCCGCGCGGCCGTCGAGCTCGACGGCGAGCTGCTGGCCGAACCACACGGCGTCCACCAGCCAGTTTGCGACCCAGACGTTGACGGCCGGTGGGGTAAGGGAGTGTCTCTCGCAGAGGAGCACGAACTTCTCCTCGAGCTCGCTGCGTGTCCGGGCCAGCTCGGGGCGGTGGGTTTCGAGGGCCACTCTCAACGTCGCACTCCCCGGCTTGCCCCGGCCGAGGACCGCTGCGACGTCATCGACGGTGACGAGCCGCAGGTACTCCGCCTCGGCCAGCGCCCCGCGGAGCACGGTGAAGCGCACGCCGGCCGCCATGTCCAGGAGCGTCTGGGCAGGCGGGGTTACGGGGAGGCGGTTGTGCCACACGCGCTCGACGGTCCGGCGACGATGCACAACGACTTCGTTCAGCGATCGCCGCTTTCCCGGGACCGCGACGTGTAACTCGCGTGGTTCTCGATTCAGCAGGCCGAGCCACCACCCGGCGGTCACGCCGCACAGCGCCGAGCCCGGGCCGGCATAGAACAGGGCTGCCGCGAGCTTTCCCTCGATACCAAGGGCTGGATGACCAACGGCATAGACCCTGGCATGTACGGGAAACAGGCGCTTGTCTCGAACCCAGCCCCTGATTCGCGTCCGATTGAGCCCCGTCTCGACAAGCTGGGCATGCGAAACGACTCCCCATTGCCTTGCCGCCAACGCCGCCACGCGAACTTTGGCCCCTCCGTGACTACAGGTGTTACGCGGGGGACCAAGTTCGGGCATGCCCCAACCATGCCGGGGGATCCGTTACGCGTGAGTGAAGAGTGTGACTAGTCGGCGCCGCCGCCCTCGGCGTGCAGCGCCGGGCAGGGCTCGCGCAGGTCCCACAGGTGCGCGATGGTCTCCTCGTCGAGGTCCGGGCGGTCCTCGAGCTGGCCTTCCAGCACCTGCACCCACTCCCACTGGCACGGGCACTTCGCGGCCACGAGGTGCTGCTTGGCCGTGCGGCGGAGGCCGTATACGTAGCGGTGGACCTCGTCCAGGACCGGCAGCTCGCCGGTCTCGGCGCTGATCTCGGATACCGCGTTGGGCCCCCGGACCCAGGCCGCCATGATCTCCGTCATCGACAGGATCCCGATCACCTTGTGGTCGCCCCTCACGACCATCAGGTGGCGGATGTGGCCGGCGATCATGGTGCGGGCGGCGCGCTCCAGCGTCCAGTCGGACGTCGCGGCGATCACGTCCCGGGTGAGGAAGTCGCCCACCAGCCGCCTGCGGGGGTCGGCCTCCGAGGTCATCGCCCGGCCGAGGTCGCGCTCGGTGATGATGCCGGGGTCGCGGGAGTCGACGTCGATCACGGCCAGGGCCGTGACGCCCCGGTCGAGCATGATCCGGGCCGCCTCCTCGAGCGTCTGATCGGTCGTGATCGCCACCACGCGCTCGTGCAGCGCGTCGGCGACAGTCAGCTCGCGAAGCTCCGCGGGGAGGTTCATGAAATGCAATGTGCCTGCGTACCCGGCGGAAGTCAAGCGAACGTCCGGAACCCCTCCTAGTCTCCTCGTCCGTGGCGCACCCCCAGCAGGTTCCGGAGCCGGTCAGTCCCAGGGGCAGGCGGGCGCCCCACCTCGCGGCGGTCGACTCCCCGCGCGAGCGCCGGGAGGCACCCGGGCGCTCCCAGGCGCAGCCCTCCGTCGCGGAGCTGGAGCGCTTCGCCACCGTGCTGCGGATCGACTGCGTGCGGATGCTCGCAGTCGCGAAATCCGGCCACCTGGACTCGTCGCTGTCGGCCGCGGACATCGTCGCCGCCCTCTACTACCGGGTGCTGCGCCACGACCCCGGCCGGGCGCGCTGGCCCGGGCGGGACCGCTTCGTGCTCTCCAAGGGACACGCGGCGCCGATCCAGTACGCGGCGCTCGCCCGCCACGGCTACTTCCCGCACGAGGACCTGATGGGCCTGCGCAAGCTCGACGCGCACCTCCAGGGCCACCCGGACATGACCCGCACGCCCGGGGTCGAGGTCTCGACCGGGTCGCTGGGCCAGGGGCTGTCGATGAGCCTCGGCATCGCGCTGGGCCTGCGCCTCGACGGCATCCACGACGCCCACGTCTTCACGCTGATGTCCGACGGCGATTGCCAGGAGGGCCAGAGCTGGGAGGCCGCGATGGCGGCGGCGCACTTCGGGGTCTCCAACCTCACGGCGATCGTCGACTACAACCACCTGCAGACCGACGGCACGACCGAGGAGATCATGGACACCAAGGACGTGCGCATGAAGTTCGAGGCCTTCGCCTGGGACACGGTCGAGATCGACGGCCACGACATGGCCGCGGTGGTGGAGGCGCTCGAGTGGAGCCGCACCCGTGAGCGCCCGGCCGCGATCGTCTGCCAGACGCGCAAGGGCTGCGGCGTGTCGCTGATGGAGAACACGTTCGGCTTCCACGGCAAGCCGCCCACCCCCGACCAGGCCGAGCAGGCCCTGACGGAGCTCGAGGCGAGGCTCGCGGCCCAGGACGCCGCGCCGGGATCGTCGCGGTGACGCTCGTGCGCGACAGGGACCCGGTCGCGACGCGGATGGCCTACGGCGACGCGCTGCTCGCGCTCGGCGAGCAGCACGAGGACGTCGTCGCGCTCGACGCCGACCTCGCGGTCTCGACGCAGAGCATCAAGTTCGGCAAGCAGTTCCCCGAGCGGTTCTTCAACGTCGGCGCGGCCGAGGCCAACATGATGTCGATGGCCTGCGGGCTCGCCACCACGGGGAAGGTTCCTTACGCATCCACGTTCGCGATCTTCGCCACCGGCCGCGCTTACGACCAGGTGCGCGTGGGCATCGCCCACAACGAGCTGCCGGTGCGGGTGTGCGCCTCGCATGGCGGCCTGTCCCTGGGCGAGGACGGCGCGACGCATCAGATGATCGAGGACGTCGCGCTGATGCGCGCGATGCCGAAGATGCAGGTGATCGTGCCGGCGGACTACAACCAGGCCTACCGCGCCGTGCTCGACAGCTACGAGCGCGAGGGCCCGATGTACATGCGCTTCGGGCGCCCCGCGACGCCGTTCGTGTACGACGAGGTGCCCGAGAGCCTGGGCGGCGGGGTGGACGTGCTGCGCGAGGGCCGCGACATCTCGATCTTCGCCTGCGGCCACATGGTGTGGCGCGCGCTGGAGGCGGCCGAGCAGCTGCACCGCGACGAGGGCATCGACGCCGAGGTGCTGAACGTCGCGATCGTGAAGCCGCTCGACTCCGAGGCTGTGCTGTCGTCGCTCGCGCGCACGGGCCTCGCGGTGACCGCCGAGGAGCACCGCACCGCGGGCGGCCTCGCGGACGCGGTGCGCGCCGTTGCCGCGGAGCAGTACCCCGTGCCGATCCTCGCCGTGGGCGTGGGCGACACGTTCGGCGTTTCGGGGACGGGCGAGGCCGTGATGGAGCGCTTCGGCCTGACGGCCGCGGGCATCGCCGACACGGCCCGGCAGGCGCTCGTGCTGAAGCCGGTCGTGCGCCACTCGCCGGTGCTCGCCGCCGACGACTAGCCCGCCCGCCGCGGCAAGACTCCGACCCGGCGCAGCGCGAATTGCAGGCTTTTTGGCCTCGCCTGTCAAAATGCCCTGCTCATGGCGGCTATTGACGAGACCCTGGACCCGCGCGGAGCGGTCCTGCACGACCCCACGCGCTCGCCGGCCGTGGAGCTGCGCGACGTCACCGTGGTCTATCCCGGCGGCAACGTGGGGCTCGACGGCGCCTCGGCGATCATCGGGCGCGGCGAGTTCGCTTTCCTCGTCGGGCAGACCGGCTGCGGGAAGTCCACCTTCATCAAGCTGCTGCTGCGCGAGATGGACCCGTCGCGCGGCAAGGTCCTGGTCGCCGGCCGCGACATCACCCAGCTGCCGCGCAAGAAGATCCCCAAGCTGCGCCGCAACATCGGCGTCGTGTTCCAGGACTACAAGCTGCTGCCCAACCGCACGATCTACGACAACGTCGCCTACACGCTGAAGGTGATCGGGGCGTCGCGCTCCGAGATCAAGTCCAAGGTGCCGGAGATCCTGCGCCTCGTCGGCCTTTCGACGAAGCTCAACAGCTACCCGGACGAGCTGTCCGGCGGCGAGCAGCAGCGCGTGTCGCTGGCGCGTGCGTTCGTGAACCACCCGCCGCTGCTGCTGGCCGACGAGCCGACGGGCAACCTGGACCCGGAGACCTCGATCGGGATCATGCAGCTGCTGTACCGCATGAACCGCACCGGGACGACCGTGATCGTCGCCACCCACGACAACGAGATGGTGGACCGGATGCGCCGCCGGGTGATCGAGCTGCACCAAGGCCGCGTCGTGAGGGACGAGGCCGCCGGGATGTACACGGGCCGCGGGCTGTGAGGCTCTTCTTCTTCCTGCGCGAGGCGCTCCGCGCGCTGCGCCGCAACGCGGCGCCGAGCCTCGCGGCCGTCGCGACCGTGCTGATCACGACACTCGTGCTCGGCGTGTTCATCCCCGTAGTGCGCGCGGCGACGGCGAAGACCAACGAGGTGCGCAACAAGATCGAGCTCGAGGTCTTCATCAACGACGACGCGAGCCGGGCCGAGGTCGCCGAGCTCGGCAACATGATCCGCGACATCCGGCACGTGGAGAGCACCGACTTCATCAGCAAGGCCGAGGCGCTGCGGATCCTGAAGCAGAGGCTGGGCGAGAAGTCCTCGATCACGGAGGACCTGCCGGGCAACCCGCTGCCGGCCTCGTACCGGATCAAGCTCGACGACCCCCAGAACGCCGACGTCGTGAAGAGCAGCCTCGCGCCGGTCGGGTCGAACGGGGAGGCGCGCCCGATCAGCCCGGCGATCCAGGAGGTCAAGGACCGCGAGGACGACACGGAGAAGATCCTGTCGGCCACGAGCACGATCAAGATCTTGCTCGCTTCGCTCGCGGGCTTGCTGGTGCTCGCATCCGTACTGCTCGTGGCCAACACCATCCGGCTCTCGATCTTCGCGCGCCGGCGCGAGGTCGAGGTGATGCGCCTCGTGGGAGCGACGAACTGGTTCATCCGCTGGCCGTTCGTGATCGAGGGCCTGCTGGTCGGGTTCCTCGGCGGAGCCGTGGCGGTCGCGCTGCTGTGGCTCGTGAAGGTGACCGTGATCGACGAATGGTCGGACCGCTTCGCGCTGATCGCGGCGCCGGAGACCATCAGCTTCACCCTGCTCGTGATCGTGCTGCTGGGGGCCGCGACGGCCGTCTCGGCGGTGGGTTCCGGGATCACGCTGCGCCGGTTCCTGCGGGTCTAGCCCGGCGGGGGACCGCGGCGCGCTCGCTACGATGGGCGCCGTGCAGTTGCTGACGGATTCTCGGCCGCTGTGACGCGAGGCATCACGGCGGTCGTCGCCGTTCTGGCAGCCCTTGCGCTCGGCATGTACCTCGGAGGCCACCCCTCGGACCTCCCTCAGCCCCTGCGCGACGTCTTCGTCGACGAGAACGCCTCGGTGCAGGCCGAGGCGACGGACATCATCCGCGACAACTACTACCGCAGCGTCGGCGGCGCGCGCCTGCGCGACGCCTCGTTGCGCGGCATGGTCCGCTCCCTGAACAGCCGCTTCTCGCACTACTTCACCCCCCGGGAGAACGCCCTCTTCCGGCAGGCCACGAGCGGGGAGTTCTCGGGCGTCGGGATGACCGTCGTCGAGCATCCGCGGGGCCTGCGCGTCGCGGGCGTGTTCGACGACTCGCCGGCGAAACGAGCCGGCATCCGCCCGGGCGACGTGATCACGCGGGTGAACGGCCGCTCGATCGCCGGCCAGGCCAGCGACGTCTCCACGGCGCGGATCAAGGGGAAGGAGGGGACGCAGGTACGCCTCACGATCAGGCGCGGAAAGCGCACGCTGCAGGTGCGCACCCGGCGCGAGCGCATTCGCGTTCCCGCCGTGTCCTCGGCCGCGCGGCGGGCACGCGGGCAGAAGCTGGCCGTGATCGAGTTGGCGGGCTTCACCTCCGGCGCCCATGGCGAGCTGGTGCGCGAGATCAAGCGACGGGAGCGCAGCGGGGCCGAGGGCTTCGTGCTCGACCTGCGCGCCAACGGCGGTGGCCTGCTGGATGAAGCCGTGCTGGTGTCGAGCGCCTTCGTCCCGCGGGGAGTGATCGTCACGACCAAGGGCCGCAAGCGCCCCCGGCGGGTGTTCAAGGCCACCGGCGAGGTCGCGACGCGCAAGCCCGTCGTGGTGCTGGTCGATCGCGGGACGGCGAGCGCTTCGGAGATCGTGACCGCGGCGCTGCACGAGCGGCTCGGCGCACCGGTCGTGGGCCGGCGGACTTTCGGCAAAGGGGTGTTCGGCCAGATCTTCGATCTTTCCAACGGCGGGGCGCTCGACCTCGTGGTCGGCAACTACTACACGCCCGAAGGGCGAAACCTGAACGGCAAGGGCATCAGGCCCGACATCCAGTCCGAGGACGATCCCGACACGACCCGCGACGAGGCGCTCCAGCGCGCGCTCAACACCCTGGCCGGCCGCGTCGAGCGGACCGGATGAGCCGCACAGCGACGGCAGTGTCCACCAGCGGGCCCGCAGGCCGCGTGGGCATCGTCGCCAAGCGAGGCCGCCTGACCGTGGTGGAGCCGTTCTTCGAACGGGGCACGCGGATGGCCGTCGACGTGCGCCGTCGCCGTGACGTGAAGATCGGCGATCTCGTCCTGGTCCGGCCGTTGCGGCGCGCGCGGCGCGGCGGCGGGATCGAGGTGGTTCGCTCCCTCGGGCGCCCGAACATCGCTCGCGACGTGGTCGAGGCCCTGATGTACGACCGCGGCCATCACCGCCGGTTCGCCGGGCGCGTCGAGGACGAGGCCGCCGCGGGTGCCGCGGAGGAGCGCGAGGAGCCGCGGCGCGACCTCACCGCGCTGCCCACGTTCACGATCGACCCTGCCACGGCGAAGGACTACGACGACGCCCTGTCGGTCGAGCGCGACGGCGACTCGCTGCGCCTGTACGTGCACATCGCCGACGTCGCGGCTTTCGTGCGCCCGGGCACCGCGCTCGACGGCGAGGCCGAGCGGCGCGGTAACAGCGTGTACGTACCCGGGGCGGTCGAGCCGATGCTTCCCCACGCCCTCTCGAACGAGGCGTGCAGCCTGGTGCCCGGCCTGCCACGGCCGGTGATCACGGTGGAGGTGCTGCTCGGGCCCGACACACGCGTGCGCAGCACGGCCTTCTACCGCAGCACCATCCGCTCCGACGCGCGCCTCGTCTACGAAGATGTGGACCAGGTGTTCGCCGGGCGGGAGCGTGCGCCCGAGGCGGTGGCCGAGCCGCTCGCGCTCGCCCGCGAGGTCGCGGCCGGCCTGCGGGACCGGAGGCTGGCGCGCGGGGCGCTCGCGGTCGAGAGCTCCGAGCCCGCGTTCGACTTCGACGAGCAGGGGAACGTGACCGCTGCCCGCGACGAGATCCAGACCGAGGCGCACTGGGTGATCGAGCACCTCATGATCCTCGCGAACGAGCAGGTGGCCGAGCGCCTGTCCGCCGCGCGCGTCGGCACCATCTATCGCGTGCACGAGGAGCCCGACCCGGCTTCGGTGGAGCGACTCGTGGCGCAGCTCGACAGCCTCGACGTCCCGACGCCGCCCCTGCCCGAGCACCTCACGCCGCAGCAGGGCGGAGAGCTCGTGGGAGAGATCAGCAGGCGCGTACTCGATTACCAGCGCGCCACCGGCCGGGGTGGGCGCGCCTTGCGGTCCTTGGTGCTGCGCGCGCTGAAGCAGGCCGTCTACTCGGAGACCAACATCGGGCACGCGGGGCTGGCGAGCACCGCCTACTGTCATTTCACGTCGCCGATCCGCCGCTATCCCGACCTCGTCGTGCACCGGGGGCTCATGTCCACCCTGGGAGCCGGCGAGCCGCCCGGGAACTCCCTGAACGAGATCGCGGCGCGCTCCAGCGAGACCGAGCGCGAGGCGGCCATGCTGGAACGCGATGCCGACGACATCTGCCTGGCGTTCCTGCTCGAGCGCACGCTCGCGGAGGCCGGCTGGGAGCGCGGCTTCGAGGGCGAGGTGACCGGCGTGATCGAGAGCGGCGCCTTCGTCAGCTTCGACCGCGGCGACGGTGGCGCGCCCTCCGAGGGCTACCTGCCGGTGCGGCGGATGCGCGGCGACTACTACGACCTGAGCGAGGAGCGCACCATGCTGGTCGGCCGGCACACCGGGCGGCGGCTGCGGCTCGGCGACCCGCTGACCGTGGCGGTGCGCTCGATCGACGCACCCCGCGGGCGGGTGGACCTCGAGCTGCCGGGCGGGTCCGGGGAATGACCAAGAAGAAGCGCGGCGGTCCGCGGGCGGCGAGCGGTGACATCGCCACCAACCGGCAGGCAAGGTTCCGCTACGAGCTGCTCGACCGCTGGGAGACGGGGATTGCGCTGGAAGGCTCCGAGGTCAAGTCGGTGCGCGACGGCAAGGTGACCTTGAAGGACTCGTATGCGCTGGTGCGCGACGGCGAGGTGTGGCTCCACAACATGCACATCGCCCCGTACCAGCCGGCCGCGCGCCAGGGCCACGACCCCGAGCGGCCGCGGAAGCTGCTGATGCACAAGCGGGAGATCGAGCGCCTGATCGGCAAGACGCACGAGAAGGGCCTCACGCTGGTGCCGACCCGCATGTACTTCTCGGGGCCGCGGGCAAAAGTGGAGCTGGCGCTTGCGCGGGGCAAGGAGCAGCACGACAAGCGGGAGGCGATCCGCGAGCGCGAGCAGCGCCGCGAGATGCAGCGGGAGCTGAAGCGCAGATGATCTAGGAGCCGTCAGGCGACGCCACCAGCAGGCGCCGGCGAAGCCGGCTCGATGTTCCTCTGGACGGATGTCCTAGTGGCTAAGCCTGTGACGACGCACTGACGATACGTCACGGGATGAGGAGGCACGGTCGAGTCATCGCATTCACGGCTGCAACCGTGCTGTTCGCGGCAACGTTCGCGATCCGGCTGGCGGCGGGCGATCCCGACCATACGCTGGGACTCACCTACGCCCTGCCCGTGGCGATCGTGGCGGTGGCGTTCGGCCGCAACGCCGGACTGCTGGCCGCGGCCGTGGGGGTCGCGCTCTGGATCTCCCAGCGGCTGGTGCTCGACGCCGACCTCATGTTCGTCGAGGTCCTGTCGCGCGCACTGACGTACGGGTTGATGGGCGGCCTGGTGGGTCACTTCATGGAGCGCGGCGCGCGCGCGCAGCGCCAGCTCGAGGACGCCGAGGGTGGCTACCGCGCACTGCTGGAGCGTGTGCCGGCAATCGTGTACACGGCGGACTACGGTCCCCAGGGCCACTGGTCGTACGTGAGCCCGAAGATCGAGCCGATCCTCGGCTACACGGTGGACGAGTGGGTGGGCAATCCGGATGCGTGGTTCGAGCGAATGCACCCGGACGACCGTGAGCAGGCCATGGCCGCCGAGGAGCGCAGCAGGGCCACGGGGGAGCCGCTCGACTCCGAATACCGGATGATCGCGCGGGACGGGACGATCCTGTGGTTCCGGGACCAGGCGACGGTCGTGCACGACCGCCACGGTCGCGCGGCGATGCTGCAGGGCGTGATGCTCGACATCACGTCGCGCAAGCGCGCCGAGGACGAGCTCGAGCTGCGTTACGCCGTGCAGAAGGGGCTCGCCGAGGCCGCGTCGCTCGACGAAGGACTGCACGGGGTGCTGCGTACGGTGGCCGCGCGTTTCGGATGGAAGCTCGGCGCATTCTGGGTCGTCGACGAGCGCGAGCAGGAGCTCAAGCTGAGCGACCTCTGGCATGCGGAGGACATCGAAGGCGACGTCTTCGAGCGCGCGAGCCGGGCGCTGCGCCTGCGCCGTGATGAGGGCCTCCCGGGGAGGGCCTGGGGCCAGGCGGAGCCCATCTGGATCGAAGACGTGTGCGCGGAGCCGAGCATTGTGCGCAAAGAGGCCGTGGTGGCATGCGGGTTGCGCACCGCGGTCGCATGCCCGGTGGTGAGCGGGAACCACGTGCGGGGCGTCGTCGAGTTCTTCACGGACGAGGCGCGCTCGGTGGACCCCGAGGCGCTGTGGATCCTGCCCCCCGTTTGCGCGCTGCTCGCCGACTTCGTGTCGACGCGGGCGGCGATCGAGGAGCATCGCCGGCGCTTTCAGGCAGTGCTCGACAACGCCCCGGCGGTCGTCTTCGCGAAAGACCTCGCGGGCCGTTACCTGTTCGTCAACCGCCGCCTGGAAAAGGTCGTGGGGATCCCGGCGGAGCAGATCGAGGGCAAGACGAACCACGAGCTGTTTCCCGCCGACGTGGCCGACGAGCTGGCGAAGCACGACAGGGCCGTCCTCGAGGCCGGTCATCAGGCGGAGTTCGAAGAAGAGCTGCCCCACGAGGACGGCGTCCACACCTACCTGACGGTGAAGTTCCCGTTGCGGGACGCACTCGGAGACGTCAACGCCGTGTGCGGGATCTCGACGGACGTCACGGAGCTGAAGCGCGTGCAGCGCGAGCTCGACGAGCGCGCGGAGCTCGAGCGTTCCACGCGGGCCAAGACCGAGTTCCTGTCGCGCGTCAGCCATGAGCTGCGCACGCCTCTGAACGCGATCCTCGGCTTCGGCCAGGTACTCGAGGTCGATGCCCTGACCGACCGCCAGCGCAACAGCGTCGCGCAGATCATGAAGGGCGGGCGCCACCTGCTGGAGCTGGTCAACGACCTGCTCGAGATCTCGCGCATCGAGTCCGGCGAGCTACGGGTGTCACTCGCGCCGGTGGACGTCGCCCAGGCGGTCCACGACATCGTGTTGCTGGTCGAGCCGCTCGCCGGAGAGCGCTCGGTGTCGATCTCCCAGCACGCGGAAGAGACGCCGCCGATCGCGCTGGCCGATGAGCAGCGCCTGAAGCAGGTGCTCTTGAACCTCGTCTCGAACGCCATCAAGTACAACCGCGAGGGCGGGCGGGTCGACATCGCCGTGGAGCCCGTCGCAGACAGCCGCATCGTGGTGCGGGTGACCGACACCGGGGCCGGCATCGCCCCGGAGGACATCGAGCGTCTCTTCAGTCCGTTCGAGCGCCTCGGAGCGGAGCAGACCGCGGTCGAGGGCACCGGTCTCGGCTTGGCGCTCTCGCGGTTGATGGTCGAGGCGATGAACGGCTCCCTGGAGGCGAGCAGCGTGCACGGTGTGGGCAGCACCTTCACGATCGAATTGCCCGCCGCACCGGTGCCCGAGGAGCAGGCCGCCGGTAATCAAGCCTTTGTGCAGGCGGGTCGATGAAAGTCGGGTCTGCGATGGAAAAGGAGAAGCTCAAGCACGCACGGATCCTGATCGTCGATGATCAGGTCGCGAACATCGAGCTGCTGAAGCGCATGCTCGAGCACGACGGCTACACGGCCGTCGAGAGCACGATGGATTCCTCGGCCGTGGTCCCCATGTGCGCGCAGCAGCCGCCCGACCTGCTGATCCTCGACCTCCACATGCCCGAGCCCGACGGGTTCGAGGTGCTGCTGCAGCTCCAGCCTTGGCTGCAGGGGCGCTGGTTCCCGGTGCTCGTGGTGACCGCCGACGTCACCGTCGAAGCCCGCCAGCGCGCGCTGTCGGCCGGCGCACGTGACTTCCTCACCAAGCCCTTCGACATGGTCGAAGTGCTGCTGCGGATCAAGAACCTGCTCGAGGTGCGCTTCCTCCAGCTCGAGGCGCGCAAGCAGAACCTCGTGCTCGAGCAGCTCGTCGAGGACCGCACGCGCGACCTCGACGAGGCGCGCGTCGAAGCTCTCAGCCGGCTGGCGCTCGCTGCGGAGTACCGCGACGACACCACGGGCGAGCACACCCAGCGCGTGGGGCGCACGTCGGCGGCGATCGCGCAGGTGCTCGGGCTGCGGCCCCAGCAGGTGTCGCTGATCCGGCACGCCGCGCCGCTGCACGACGTGGGCAAGATCGGGCTGCGCGACGGGATCCTGCTGAAGCGAGGACGCCTCACGGACGTGGAGCGCGACGAGATGAAGACCCACGTGTCGATCGGCCGCTCGATCCTGTCCGGCAGCCGCTCGCCGCTGCTGAAGATGGCGGAGGAGATCGCCTGGACCCACCACGAGCGGTGGGACGGCAAGGGGTACCTGAGCGGGCTGACCGGCGACGAGATCCCGCTGTCGGGCCGGATCGTCGCGGTCGCGGACGTATTCGACGCGCTCACGCATACCCGGCCGTACAAGGAGGCCTGGCCCGTCGACGAGGCAGTGGCGCAGATCACCGCGGAGAGCGGCACGCACTTCGACCCCCTGGTCGTGGACGCGTTCCGCTCGCTCGAAAAGACAGACCTGTTGAAGCCGGTCGGCCGGCCGGAGCCCGTGGCGCCCGCGCCACGGCGGGCGCTCAGCGGCGTTAGTTAGGCGTCGCCGAAGTCCCGCTCGAGGTGCGTCTCGGTCATGCCGAACGCGAGCAGGGCGATGAGGCCGAGGTAGGTGGCGGCGACCAGGAAACGGTCGCGCGGTGACACCTCGTAATAGGCGGCTGCGCCGGGCGACTTCCGCTCGCGCCACCGGCGCCAGGTCTCGAGCCCGCCCACGAGCAGGATGATCAGCATGATCGGGTTGGGAAACGCGATCGTCAGTCCCACCAGCGCCGCGAACCCCACCAGCCACATCGTGGGGGAGAGCGCGGCCATTGCACGGCCTCCGTCGAGGGGCAGCACGGGGAGCAGGTTGAAGAGGTTCAGCAGGAAGCCGGTGAACGCGAGCGCCGTGAAGAGGTCGTTCCCGGTCGCGGACGCAACTGGGATCAGGGCCGCCGACGCGAGGCTCCCGATGACCGGGCCGGCGAGGCCGACCCGCGCCTCGGCGGCGGCGTTGTCTCCGAGCGACTTGGCCCAGATCACCGCGCCGAAGAAGGGGATGAACATCGGCGCCGAGGCTTCGAGGCCCTCGCGCCGCAGCTGCAGGACGTGGCCCATCTCGTGCACGAAGATCAGCAGCACGAAGCCGACTGCGAACTTCCATCCCCAGATCAGGGAGTACGCGGCCACCGACACGAGCATCGAAGCCGACGTCGTGAAGACCTTGATCTTCGGCAGCAGGAAGAGGAGGGCCTTCAGCTTGGCGCCGAACTTGAGCAGCAGCAGGCCGGCGGCGGCAACCGGCGCGAAAAGCTTGCGCCAGTCGATGCCGCGACCGGAGCCCGGATGGATGGGCCCTTCGGGCAGGGGTCGCTGGTAGCTGGATGCCTCCACTAGATCGAGCTTAGTGGGCGGCTAACATGAGATCGACATACCTCACGGGGACGACAGGCTTCGACGTGGTCGATCCGTGGAGGAAGTGGCAAGCCGAGGTCCCCGGTTGGCCTCGTAAAACCACCGGGAAAACCATACGTGCGGACTCTCACGAGTACGCCCTCGCGGCCTAGTTAACAGCTAGGCAGAGGAGTCGGTCCTCCCTCGGCCCGTGGGGAGGGGCACCGGCTTCAGAAACGGGCTCGCCCCGGGTGGTCTGCTCTCGCCGCCCAGGGGACATCAAGGGGGCTGGTCTCCCGGACGTGCCCGTCGGCGCGGACGCCGGGAGACGAGATTCAAGCGCCGACTAAGCTTGTAGAAGCTTCCTGCCTCGCGACCGCGGACGTGGGTTCGATTCCCACCGTCTCCACTCCTGCCAGTCACGCTGCGACGCCTTCCTGACCGCCTGGTGTCGGCTGACCCGATCACCATCGGGACGCGGCTTTGTTTGCGGTCCTGCCGGATCAGACCTACAGTCGATGCATGGGCCGCCTCACCAAGTTCTGTTTATTGGCAGTCGGCGCTGCGCTGTGTGCAGCGCTCGCACTCGCCTCCGCGTCCACAGCGGCGACCGTGCCACCGGCATCCGCGCCGGCCGTCGCCAGCCAGGGGGCTCCCGTGGCCGGCAAGAGCTGTGCGTCACTCAAGAAGAAGGCGCGGCGCGCCAAGCGGGGCTCGGCGAAAAGGCGGCGCTACGTCCGGCGCTACCGCAGGTGCCTCGCGCGTAGGCGGGCCCAGAACCCGCCGCAGGTGCAGGTCCCGTCGACTCCAGCTCCGCCCGTGGTGACGCAACCCGCCGGGCCGGTCTACTTGCCCTCGATCCTCCCCAACCCCAACGGCTTCCGCTCCGGCGGCGGCTGCCAGCCTGGCTACGAGCAGAACTACCGGGCGGCGGGCTTCTCATGCCAGTACGCGGGCTACGACCATTACCTGTTCTCTCCGAACGGCCCGATCCGGACGCCGGTCTACCTGCTCTTCGGCATCTGGTACTGCGCCGACGGCCAGTTCCGCTTCCGCTGCTGAGCCGCTAGCCCGGGCGCAGTCGCCGGGCGAAGCTCATTGGGCTCCACATCGTGATCGGCCGGTGCTTCCGTGCGCGGGACCACCCGGATATCGTGCAGCGTCCATGCCTCCACAGACCCACTACGCGAAGAGCGGCGACGTCAACATCGCGTATCAGGTCGTCGGCGACGGCCCGCTCGACCTCGTATTCGTGCCGGGGTTCGTCTCGCACCTGGACCTGCAGTGGGCCGACCCGCGAATCGCCAGGTTCCTCGACAAGCTCGCTTCGTTCTCGCGGCTGATCCTGTTCGACAAGCGCGGCACGGGGCTGTCCGACCCGGTCGCCGCTCCGGCGCCGCTCGAGGAGCGCATGGACGACGTCCGCGCCGTGTTGGACGCCGCGGGCTCCGAGCGTGCGGCGCTGTTCGGGCTCTCCGAGGGCGGGCCGATGAGCATCCTGTTCGCCGCCACTTATCCCGAGCGCACGCATTCGCTGGTCCTGTGTGGGACCTTCGCGACCGGGATTCCGGACCCCGGCGAGAACCCGGGCGGCCGGCAATGGGTCGACCAGTACAACCGCGTGGTGGCCCTCAGCGAGGACTGGGGTGAGGGGCGCACGCTCGCGATGTTCGCGCCGAGCGCAGACAGCGAGCAGGATCGGATCGGACGCGGCATCTTCGAGCGCTCGGCCGCGAGCCCGTTCATGGTGCGCATGCTGTTCGAGATGCTCGCCGAGACGGATGTCAGGGACCTGCTGCCCAGCATCCGCGTACCGACGCTGGTGCTCCACCGCGAAGAGGAGTTCATACCCGTCGAGAGCGCGCGCTACCTGGCCGAGCACATCCCGGGCGCACGGCTGGTCGTGCTGCCGGGTGCGGACCACATTCCCTTCTACGGCGACGCGGCCGGTTACGCCGAGGAGATCGAGGAGTTCCTGACCGGCGCCCGGCAGGCGCCACCATCCGATCGCGTGCTCACGACCGTGATGTTCACCGACATCGTCGGCTCCACGGAGCGCGCGGCGGCGCTCGGCGATGCGCGCTGGCGGGAGCTGGTGGGCCGCCACGACGAGCTCGTGCGCTCAGAGCTCGAGCAGCACAGGGGCCGCGAAGTCAAGACCATGGGCGACGGCTTCCTGGCGACGTTCGACGGCCCCGCGCGTGGGATCCGCTGTGCCCGCGCGGTCGCGGACAAGGTGCGAGCGCTCGACATCAGCCTGCGCGCCGGGCTGCACACCGGCGAGTGCGAGCTCGTCGGCGACGACATCGGCGGCATGGCCGTCAAC
Source organism: Solirubrobacterales bacterium (assembly GCA_035650255.1). Classification (GTDB taxonomy): domain Bacteria; phylum Actinomycetota; class Thermoleophilia; order Solirubrobacterales; family JBBDJG01; genus DASRIA01. The sequence continues at coordinate 2,134 of DASRIA010000102.1, read as the reverse complement.
ATCGGCGCCCGGATCGGGGCGCTTGCCGGCGCGGACGAGGTGCTCGTCTCGAGTACCGTCAAGGACCTGGTCGTCGGCTCGGGTATCACGTTCACCGACCGCGGCGCCCAACAGCTCAAAGGGGTGCCGGGCGAGTGGAGTGTCTTCGCCGTGGACGGAGTCGAGACGCCGGCCAGCAGCCGGATCGTGCCAGACGGGCGCGAGCAGCGGGTGTCCTTCGCGGACTCCTAGAGCGTAATTCGTGACTCCAGCCGCGCGGCCGACTCCGGGTCGTGCGACGGCAGGAAGACCGTCGGGTGGGAGCGGCCATGGGCGAGGATCGCGTCCATCGTCTCGATCGACACCGCCGGCTTTGGCGCGATCGCGTCGGGCCGGCGCGCATGCAGCTGCTCGAGCGTGTCGGTCGCGTCCCCGGCGAGGAGCACGTGGCGCCCATCGTCGTCCACGCAGACGACTGATACATGGCCGGGCGTATGGCCCGGCGTCCCGACGGCGACGATCCGCCCATCGTCTGTGAGCGGCCGGCTCGCGGCGAACGCCCCAAAGGGCCCGCCGTCGAGTACGAACGGCTCGTACTGCACGCCGGCCGGCATGGGCTGCCGGAGCACGCGTTGGAAGAAACGCGATCGAAAGCTGTGCGCGAACGCGAGCTCGGTCTCATGCACGAGCACGGGCCTGCCAACGTGGACCGCTCCGTCCACGTGGTCGCCGTGGAGATGGGTCACCACAACCGTGTCTACGTCCGCAAGCGCCAGGCCCTCCCGCTCGAGCGCGCGGGGAAGCTCCTGCTCACGTGTGACGTCGAAGGCACAGAACGGGATGTCGCGGGCATTCGCGGTCTCCCCGGTGTCCACGAGGACGAGGCGACCGTCGTGCACGAGCGCCCAGCAGTGGATTGGCATCGGCCCGCTCCAGGGCCCGGGCAGGAAGAGGTCCAGCTGCCGTCGTGGGCCGGTCTTCGCGTGAAGGAAAGCGTCCTTCAAGCGCACCGTCCCGGTCGTCAGGGCATGGATTCGCATGGTCGTCAGGCAGATGGATCGGCCGGCGTGAGCACTACGACGGGGAACTTCCTATCCGTGAACTCCTCATACGCGCCGTAGTCGGGGTTCGCCGCAACCAGCATGGGCCACAGGCGCTCGCACTCGTCGTCCCCGGCCACCCGCGCGGTCACGCTGATCTTGCGCCGGCCGACCTGTGCGGTCGTGTGCGGGTTCGCGCGCAGGTTGTGGAACCAGCCCGGATGGTGTTCGGTGCCACCGCGGGATGCCACCAGGAGCAGGTCCCCTTCGTGCTCGGTGTACACGATCGGCGTGGTGCGGTGCCGGCCTGACTTCGCACCGACGTGCTCGAGGAGCAGGATCGGATTCCTGCCCTTCCACTTCCCTGCGAGTCGCCCGCCCGAGAGGCGGTAGAGGAGCGTCTGCGTCCCGGTCAGCGCGTTGAAGAACTTCATGCCTCGGGCGCCGGGTCTCGGCGGAACCAGTCTCACAGTCCGCCGAGCCTACACGTGCGACTGACGTTTAGCTGGTCGGGGCGTTCCGACCAGCCTGGTGCGAAGCTTCCCTCCCTTGGACAATCCTCAGATCGCCGACCGCCTGGATGCGTTCGCGTCGTTGCTCGAGCTGGCCGACGCGAACCCGTACATGCCACGTGCGTACCGCCGTGCCGCCGAGACGATTCGCTCCGTTGGCGTTCCGGTCGCAGACCTGGTGAGCTCCGGGCGCATCCGCGAGCTGCGCGGGATCGGCCCCGGCATCGAGGCGCGGTTGCGCGAACTGGTCGAGACCGGTGAGATCGCCGAGCTGGCGGAGCTGGAGCACGAGTTCGTCCCTGACCTCGTGGGTCTCGGCCGCTATCTCGGGCTGAGCGCGAAGCGGTCGGTCGAGCTGGCGCATGCGCTTGACGTGCGCACCGCCGACGAACTGCGCGCGGCGGCCGCCGCCGGCCGGCTGGCCACCGTCCCCGGCATCGGGCCGAAGACCGAGGCGCGCCTGCGCGAGGCGCTCGCGCGCGAGGCCGACCCGCGACCGAGGAGCGGGCTCCTGCTGAATCACGCCCGGGAACTCGTGGGAGGAATCGCGGCTGCGCTGGAGGGGGAGGCCGCCGGCGACGTGCGGCGGCGGCGCGACTCGTG
>DASRIA010000101.1:0-11786 GCA_035650255.1 Solirubrobacterales bacterium | reverse complement strand
CCACCACGGCCACCACGGCCATGGTCACGGCGGCCACGACCACCACCAGCCGTGGCGGCAGCGACGGCTTCGCGGGCATCTTCAGCGACGCCGCGTCGGGAGAGGGCGTGCTGCTCCTGTTGCTGCTGGCGGCCTTCGGCTGGGGTGCGCTGCACGCGCTCTCACCGGGCCACGGGAAGGCGATGGTGGCTGCCTACCTGATCGGGACACGTGGTACCCCCCGCCATGCCGTCGCGCTGGGCGCGGTCGTGACCTTCACGCACACGATCGGAGTGTTCACGCTCGGCCTCGTAACCCTGCTGCTCTCTCAATACATCCTGCCCGAGGATCTCTACCCGTGGCTGAACCTGGCCTCGGGGCTGCTCGTGGTGATCGTGGGAGTCGGCGTGCTGCGCTCGCGCGTGCGGTGGGCGCGTGCGAGGCGCACGGAGAAGCACGTCCACTCCCACGGTCACCACGACCATGACCACCACCACGGCCACCACGGCCACCACGGCCATGGTCACGGCGGCCACGACCACCACCACCACATGCCCGACCAGGTGACCTGGAAGGGGCTGGTCGGGATGGGTGCCGCCGCCGGGCTGATCCCCTGCCCCTCTGCGCTGGTCGTGCTGCTGGGCGCGATCGCGCAGCACCAGGTCGCGCTGGGCCTGCTCTTGATCGTGGCCTTCAGCGCAGGGCTCGCGATGACGCTCACCGCGCTCGGCCTGGCGGTCGTGCTCAGCCGTCGCGCGCTGTCGCGGGTGTCGATCCCCGCGGGGGTCACGGCGGCCGTCCCGGCCATCTCCGCAGTCGTGATCGTCGGCGTCGGCTTCGTGCTGACGGCGAACGCCCTTCCACAACTGGCCTGACCGGAGTAGGCTGCCCATGCGATGGGCGGCGCCCTCGCCAACATCGACGACCTGCTCGAGCGCGCCTGTACCGACGGTGTGGTACCCGGCGTCGTCGCGCTGGTCGCCGACCGGGACGGGGTGCTGTACGAAGGAACGGCCGGGCGCCTGAGCATCGAGGGCGACGCGCCCGCGGAAGCCGACACGATGTTCCGGATCGCGTCGATGACGAAGGCGCTCACCAGCGTCGCCGCACTCCAGCTCGTGGAACAGGGCAAGCTTGCGCTCGATCAGAACGTGGAGTCGGCGCTTCCCGAGTTCGGAGCACTCCAGCTCCTCGAAGGTTTCGACGGGGACGAGCCGCGCCTGCGCCCGCTGTCGCGCAAGCCGACGGTCCAGCATCTGCTCACGCACACGTCGGGTCAGGCGTACTGGTTCTCGAACCGCGACCTGCTCCGCTGGCACGAGGTCACGAAGGCGCCGGACCCGTTCACGGGCCTGCGCAAGTGCCTCGACACGCCGTTCGTGGCCGAGCCCGGCGAGCGGTGGGAGTACGGCGTCAACACCGCGTGGCTCGGGCTCGTGGTGGAGAAGGTCTCCGGCCAGGATCTCGAGTCATATCTCTGCGAGCACGTCTTCGAGCCGCTCGGGATGACGGATGCGACGTTTTCTCCCACCGATGCGCAGCGCGAGCGGCTGATGGCAGTCCACAAGCGGATGCCGGACGGCGGGCTGGGGCTGAGCGACTTCGACATGCCGACCGAGCCCGAGCTGGCCTTTGGCGGCGAGGGTGCCTACGCGACCGGCGGCAACTACACGCGCTTCCTGCGCGCGCTCCTGCGCGGCGGTGAGCTGGACGGCACCAGGATTTTGCAGCCGGCGACGGTCGAGCTGATGTTCACCGACCATCTCGACGGGGCGCCGCTGCCGGAGATCATGGAGTCCGCGGTCCCGGAGCTCACGAACGACGTGCCGTCGTTGCCGTTCAAGCAGGGATGGGGGTGCGGCCTGCACCTGCTGCTGGAGGACGTGCCCGACATGCGCCGCGCCGGAAGCGGCGACTGGGCGGGCCTGTTCAACTCCTACTACTGGATCGACCCGGCAACCGGAATCACCGCAGCGATCTTCACGCAGCTGCTGCCCTTCTTCGACGGGCGGATCGTCGAGGAGATGCTGCTCCCGTTCGAGATGGGCATCTACGCTCAGCTCGGCGCCCCTGCGGCCGCGTAGCGGCGCCGGTGGCGGGTTACTCAGGCACCCCCCTTCCCAAGAAGCTCGGCATCAAGGAGGGCGCGCGACTGGCGCTCGTCGCGGCGCCGGACGGCTTCGCCGAATCGACGCTCGCACCCCTCCCCGACCGGGTCGAGTTGCGCCCGCGCGCCCGCGGCCCGCTCGACGTGATCGTGCTGTTCACGAAGTCGCGCGCCGACCTCGAGCGCCGGTTTGGCAAGCTGGCGGCGGCCCTGCAGCCGGCCGGCGCGCTGTGGATCGCCTGGCCGAAGCGATCCTCGGGCGTCAGCACCGACCTGACCGAGGACGTCCTGCGCGAGGTCGGCCTGCCGCAGGGGCTCGTTGACACCAAGGTTTGCGCGATCGACGACACGTGGTCGGGACTGCGCTTCGTGATTCGAAAGGAGAACCGCTGATGGCAGACCCCGTGTTCCTGATCACCGGCGCATCCAGCGGCATCGGCGCGGCCACCGCGCGCCACGCAAGGGCGGCCGGTTACGACCTGGTGCTTGCAGCGCGCTCGCACGACAAGCTGCGCGCTCTCGAGCAAGAGCTCGGAGCGCTTGTCGTCGCGTGCGACGTGACCTCGTGGGAGGACCAGCAGCGGATGGCGGCCATGGCGCTCGATCGGTTCGGCCAGATCGACGTCGTGTTCGCGAACGCAGGGTTCGGCGCGCCGCGCGGCTTCCTCGAGTCGACCCCCGAGCACTGGCAGTCCATGGTGCTGACGAACGTCTATGGCGCGGCGCTCACGATCAGGGCCACACTGCCGGCCGTGCGCGAGTCCCGGGGCCACGTGCTCCTGACCGGCTCGGTGGCCGGCCGGCGGGCGCTCCCGGGCTCGCTCTACTCCTGCACGAAGTGGGCCGTCACGGCGATGGGCGAGGCTCTGCGCCAGGAAGTCGACGGCAGCGGCGTCCGGGTCACGCTGATCGAGCCGGGGATGGTGGACACGCCTTTCTTCGACAACCGGCCGCAGAACGCCCTCGAGGCGGACGACATCGCGCGGACGGTGATGTTCGCCGTGCAGCAGCCTCCGCACGTCGACGTGAACGAAATCCTCGTGCGCCCCACCGCACAAGCCAACTGAGAGCCTGATCCTGCGGATCTAAAGGGGCGCCCGGATGCGCCGATGCTCATCACATGCTCTGGAGGAGCTTGTGATCCATAGCGGGCATGAAGCCCTGCGCACCGCCCGCAGCCTCGTCGCCCGCGGGTGGGACTACGACTCGATCGTCGCCCTGCTGAAGCGCCAGTCCGGCCTGCCCGAGCGGCAGGCGCGCGCCGTCACGGCCCGCGCCTTCCGGCCGGCGCCGAAGGAGGGGCTGTCGCTGGCCGACGAGCTCGAGGCGATCAGCCGCGTGCTTGACCTGAGCCGCCGGGGCTGAGGGCCACCGGCGCATCGGTCAGGGGCTCGCGCCGCACCGGCCGCGCCGGCATCCGGTCGCGCAGCCAGCGGTAGAGGTCGTCGGTGCTCGTGTCCGAGTGCACCTCGATGCGCGGCAGGCGCGAGCGGGTGCTCTTCGGAGTCGTATAGACGGACGGCCGCGTCATGAACACCGCGTGGAAGTGGCGCGCGAGGAAGCTCTGCATGAACGGCGCGATGCGCTTGTCGTTCGTGTCGCCATCGTGCCCGTAGTTGCCGAACGGCACCGCGAAGCTCCAGGGCGAAAAGCCCGGCAGCTGCTCGGTCATCGTGCGCTTCGCCCACAGGATGTCGTGGCGGACCCGGGTCTTGAACTCCTCGAAGGTCTCGAGGCCCTCCCCCTCGGTGTACTGGCGGTAGGCGTACGCCGGCCCCTCGCTGCCCCTCGCGTCGTAGGTGACGTTCACGTGCCCGACGCCCGCGTGCTCCTGCACGTCCCAGCGGCCGCTCTTCATCATGCGGCGCAGCTCCTCCCAGCTCAGGTAGAAGGGGCTGCGGTCCTCGACGTAGCCGGCGATCGCGAACATCGTCGCGCGCATGCCGGCCTCGGCCAGGACCTTGTCGGCTCCCCTGTACGAGTCGAGGCGCCCGTCGTCGAACGTGATCAGGATCGGGCGTTTCGGCAGCCGGTCGCTGATGCCCTGCAGGAACCTGACGTACTGCGCGATGGTGATCGACTCGAAGCCGGCGCGGCGCAGCATCTGCATCTGCTCCGCGAACTGGCGCCCCGTGACCGAGTAGTGGTCGGGCTTGTCGTTGATGCCGTGGTAGGCGAGCACCGGGACCGCGTTGCGGGCGGGCGGCAGCGGGCGCCAGCGATCCACCTGCGCCTTGCTCGGAGTCACGTCAGGCGCCGCAAAGGGGACGCGGTCCGGATCCGGCGCGACCTCGTTGCGCAGGCGCGGCACGGCGAAGTACAGCGGCACGAGCGACAGCGGCAGGAGCAGGAACGCCACCGCGCCGCGCAGCGCCTCGGCGGGTGAGGTCAAGGCGTCGCCTCCGCCGGCGCGCCGCGCGTGCCCCAGCTCGAGTTGCGCGACGTGAGGATCGCCCAGTACGTCTGCCACAGCAGGAACGTGAGGTAGAAGAAGACGAAGATCACCCCGAACACCCAGAGCGTGTCGTAGCGCCCGTGCTTGAGCCCGTAGTAGAGCCCGTACACGAGCGCCATCGCGTAGATGCCGATCAGGTATATGAAGGGCGCCCCCGCCCCTCCGACCAGCGGCTGCCACGCGACGGCCCGCACCGCGACGACCGGTGCGATCAGCGGCAGCACGATTCCCAGATAGGCCCACAGGCTCGCGAGCGGGCTCTTGCGCCAGATGAAGCGGCCGATGATCAGCGACTCGCGTGTCCACGAGCGCTTCCACCGCAGCTGCTGGCGCAGGAACAGGCGGAAGTGCGCGGGCACGATGGTCTGCGAGCGCGCCAGTTCGTCGTAGTGCACCTTCCAGTGGCGCAAGACGAAGTTGGTCAGCGAGCGGTCGTCGCCGTAGGTGGCCGGGCGTCCGAGGAAGCGCTGGTGCTCCCAGCGCTCCAGGACCGGCGTGATCGCCTCGCGCCGGTAGGCGGAGAAACAGCCCGAGCAGCAGGTGACCGCGCCGAAGATCGACTCCGCCGCCTTGCACACGCGAAACGCGACGAAGTACCGCACGGCCTGCATGCGCGTGATCAACGTGTCCCGCGCGTTCTGCACCTCCGCATGACCGGCGATCGCCCCGACTCGCGGGTCTGCGAAACCGCGCACGATCCTGCGCAGCGCGTCCGGGTCCAGCGAGCTGTCGGAATCGACGAACGCCACGACCGCCGCCCGCGTGGCGCGGATGCCGGCCGCCATCGCGGCGCGCTTGCCGCGGTTCTCGGGAAAGGCGAGCACGCGCACCGCCCGGTTCCGGTCCGCCACCGAGTAGATCTCGCGGAGCGTGCCGTCAGTCGAGCCGTCGTTCACGACCACGATCTCGAGCTTCTCGCGCGGGTAGTCGACCGCCAGCAGCGACCGGATCGAGTTCGCGACCGCCTCCTCCTCGTTGAAGGCGGGCATCACCACGGCGACCGTGGGCTCCAGCGGCTGCTCAGGGTCCGGGGCCGGGCGGTAGAACAGGCTGAACAGGAAGCGGCTCAGGATGAAGACGCAGACGACGACGCTGTAGATGCCGAAGAAAGGGTCGGCCACCACGACCTCGATGAAGAGCGACTTGTACGCGATCACCGCGATCACGATCAGCGTCAGGTAGATCGCGCACACCAGCCGCAGGGCATGGTTGATCCACGGGGTCGGCGCACGCTGTGGAAGCCGCCCCATGCCGGCCGCCGCCGACACTAGATCAGTGACCTTTTCGCGCCGAGCGGGGTGCGGTAGGTGCAGTCGAGGACGTGCTCGAACTCGCCCAGCCACCCGTAGTCGAATCCGTCGTGCAGGGTGACCAGCACCGCGAGGTCGTAGTCGCATGCCCGCGGGTGCGCCGCCGAGAGGATGGCCAGCCCGTCACCCGCCTCGAGCGAGCGCACCAGCGGGTCGTGATATGCGACTGCCACTCCCTCTCCCCAGAGGCTCCGCATGATGCGGACGGCGGGCGACTCTCGCGTGTCGCGGACGCCCGGCTTGTAGGAGGCGCCGACGACGAGCACCCGGCCCTCGGCGGGGTCGACGCCGGCTTCCTCCAACAACTCGATCACTCGCTCGGCCACCACGTGCGGCCGCGACTCGATCGCCTTCATCGCGCGGCGCGTGAGCGGCGCGTCGGCGCGGCGGTCGCGGAGGCCGCGCAGCAGGTAGTGCGGGTCGCACGGGATGCAGTGCCCCCCGACGCCGGCTCCCGGCCGGAAAGTCAGGATCCCGTACGGCTTCGTCCCTGCGGCGCGAGTGATCTCGTGCGGGTCCAGGCCGAAAGCCCGGCTGGCGCCGGCCATCTCGTTGGCCCACGCGATGTTGACGGCGCGGAAGGTGTTCTCGTAGAGCTTCGTCATCTCCGCCGCCTCGCACGACGAGACGATGTGCACGCCCGCGGAGACGGAGCCGACGATCTGCGCCGCCTCGCGCGCGCACCGATCGGTGACGCCGCCGACGACCCGCGGCACGTCGCACTGGTCCCAGTGGCCGTTCCCGGGGTCGATCCGCTCGGGAGAGAAGGCCACGAAGATCTCGCGCCCGGGGCGCAGGCCGCGCTCTGCGAGGGGCTGCGCGAGCAGCTCCTGCGTGCTGCCGACGTACGTCGTGCTCGTCAGGACGATCACCTGGTCGCGGCGGGCGTGGGCGACCACGGTCTCGCACGCCGCGCGCAGCATCCGCAGGTCCGGCTCCAGCCGGTCGTCGACCGGGGTCGGGACGCAGATCATCACGGCGTCGGCCGCCTCGAGGGCGCCGGGACTCGACGTGAGCATGAGCCCGTTGAGCTCGAGCGCTGACCGCAAGTGCTCCCTCTCACCGGCGGCGAGGTCCACGCTCCCCTCGCGGATGTCCTGCAGCCGGCGCTCGCTCACGTCGATCCCGGTCACCTTGGCTCCCCCGGTTGCCAGGCCAATCCCCGTCGGCAGCCCGACGTAGCCGAGTCCCAGGACCGCAACCGAAATAGTCGGGATTTCCTTAGCCGGAAATCCCGGCTGCTGTTGCACGACGTGTCCGTCGTTCGGCTGGGCGCCGAGCGCAAGTGCATCAGGTGTTGTCACAGAGCCGCTTCCCATGGCGCTATGTGGGGTCAACGGCTGGACGGACGCAGGCTCACTCGTACGGGTGTCCGTCCAGGTTTGAAACTTGCACGCGGTCGCGCAACAACCACCGAGGTCGATTGGGGTCGCATACCGACACCTATGCACCACGGTGGAAAACCGGAGTGCGGCCGGCGCGCCGCGACCACGGTGCTCGCTTGAACTCGACTACGGAGTTGAAGTGAGCACTGTGCCGCGGTTATGCGGCGTGCGTTACGGCCAGGTCGTCCCGGGAGCGATCTGGGGGTCGTCCCAGATGCGCTGGTCCTCGGTGCCGAGCCGCCAGAACCCGAGGCCCAGGCCGCGCACCTTCGCGATGCGAATGCGGCGCGACACCGTGGTCGCGTCGGCGAACCACACCTCGTGCGGGACGCCGCCCTCCACGTAGTTGAACGTGTACAGGTAGGAGGTCGGATCGAACCGCGGGCTGGCGCCATGGGCGCGCGCGATCGCGGCGATCTCGGAGTACTCGCGCGGCGTCGAGGGATTGGCTGCCCCGCCGCTCCACGGCCAGTCGTGCCCGTACAGCGGCGTGCCGAACACGTACCGCTGCTTGTTCGGCATCGTCGCGACGTAGTTGGCGACCTTCAGGACGTTCTCGAGCTCGTCCGACGGCCCCGGAGCGGACGTGGTCCAGTGCCAGCCCCACGCCATCACGAACACGTGGTCCGCGACGCGCCCCAGCGCCGGGTAGTCGTAGAAGCCGCTGCGCCCGGTCTGGCTGCTGGAGAACTTCGCCGACACCTCGACCGTCACGCGCTTGCCGATCGCATGCAGCCGCCGGCCGAGCTCGGCGACGAACGACGTGAGCACGTCACGGTCGGTCTCGAAGCCCGCCTCGAAGTCCAGGTTGATGCCGTCGTATCCGTACTGCTGCGCGAGGCCGACCAGGTTGTTGAGCGTCCTCTCGCGCACCGCGGAGTTGCGCAGCAGCATGTTGAGCGTCGGACCGTGCTGGCAGTTGAAGCGCGGCAACACGGCGATGCGGCGCATCTGGGCCCAGCGCGTGACCAGCGGGTCGTCCTTGCCGATGATGCCCGCGTCCGCGCGACGGCAGTCGAAGTACGTGGGATAGACCGTGCCGATCTGCCGGTAGTGGCGCTGCAGGTCGCGGAAGCTCTCGTCGGTCGTCGCGAGCAGGAAGGCGTGCAGGTTGCCCAGCGTGGGCGGCGGCATCGCGGTGGCCGCCTGCGCCGCGGTCGAGCGGCTCAGGTAGCCCCAGCGGTCGACCGCGGCCACCGAGAAGCGGTAGCCGGTCGCGGGCGCGAGGTTGGCGACGGTCATGTTCAGCCCCCGCGTCTGGCCGATCGGCACCCCGTTCCGGAAGATCCGGTAGCCGGTGATCGGCGAGCTGCGCCTGCGGCTCTGGCCCCAGCCGAGCTCGACGGTCGTGTCCGAGACCGTCCCCACGCGCAACCGGCCCGGCGCCGTGGGCGCCGTGTGGCGCACGCGCACCCGCACGGACCGGCTGGCCTGGCCCATCGCGCCCCGCGTGTCGGCCGCGATCACGCGGAACAAGTGCGTCCCGGGGGTGACGTTCACGCGCACGGACCGGCGGCGCGGCTTCACCTGCCGGTAGACGACACCGTCGCGATAGACGCGATAACCCGCAAGCCTCCCGTCACCGCGCCGCACGCGCGCCCAGCTGAGGGTGGCGCGCAGCTTGCGGACTCGCTTGACCGAAACGTGGCGCACCCTGAAGGGCGGGTACCAGCGCAGCGACTGCGTCAGCTGGCCTTCGCAATTCGACACGGCACCCGCGGCGTTCACCGGCCGGACCGAGAACAGGTACTGGCGCCCCGGCCGCACCGACACCCTCATCGACCGCGCGCGCGTCTGCCCGACTGTGGCCCCGTTGCGGAACACGCGGAAGCGCCCGCGCGCCGCCCGGCCCGCATGCCAGGAGAGGCGCCCGTGGTGCTTGCCGGCCTGGCGCCGGAACTTCAGCTGGGTCGGCGCCTTCTGCGCGCACACCGGCGCGGCCTCCTGTGCAGGCGCCGGCGGCGCCCCCACCGCCGGCGCGCAGGTGACCGCCACGAGCAGCAGGAAGATCCTCTTGTGCATCCGCCGCGTGCCCGTCATCTGCGCTCGCCGCTGCGCGCCGGGGCGGAGCGCCTCGGCGGCACGGGCTTCGTCCCGGGCCTCTGGGCCTGCGGCCTCTGGACTGCAGGAGCGGGCTTCTGCGCCGGGCCCTTCGCCGGCGCGCGCGGAGGCGCGGGCGCGACGGGCTTCGGCTTCGCGGGCACGACCGGCCGCCGCGGCTTGGCCGGCGGCGGCTGCTTGCCGGTCCCCGCGTTGCCGCCGGGCGCAGGCGTGACCGGCACCGCGGTGGGAGCGGACGCGGGCACACTGCCCCCGGCCGGCTGCGGTGCTGTCGCCTCCGCCGGCGCGGGTGGCGTCGAGGGGAGGGCTTGCTGGCGGACGTCGTCGGCCGGAGGCGCCTGCCCGGCAGGGGCCACCGGTGCAGCGGGCTCCGCCGGGGCCGGCACCGGTGCGGGCAGCACGACCGGCGGGGGCGCAACGGCCGCGGGGACCGCCGCCGGGGCCTCGGCCGCGGCGGGAGCCGGGTCCGGGCCACGGGTGCCGCGCCGGGTGGCGCGCAGCGAGGAACCGCCCGTCCGCGGCGGCCGCGCTGCGGCCGACTGCGCGGCGGGAGAGACGCTCACCGGCCCGGGCTGCGGCGCAGCGCGCTGCACCTGCACGGGCCGAGCCCGCCGCGAGCCGCCGTCGGACGCCGCGAGCCCGCCGCCGAGCACGGCCACGACGGCGAGCGTCGCGGCGCCGACTACGTCCATGCCCGTTCCGGACGATGCCGGCACGGACACGGCTGTCGCGACGTGATGACACTCAACGGGCAGCGGCTGACTCAGCCGCGCCTTCAGGAAACCGATGGGCAGGAAACCCGGGGCGCTGTTGCGCAGTGCTGTGCGCGCGCGGAAGATCAGCTGGCGCACACCGGATCCGGTGTGGCCGAGCTGGGCCGAGATCTCCTCGTAGCTGCGGCCCTCCAGCTCGCGCAGCGCCAGAGCCTGGCGTTGCGCCTCCGGCAGGTCGCGCATGCGCGAGACCAGCCGCCTGATCTCCTCGCGCTGCTCGAACAGCGTCGGCGGCTGGGCGACGCCGTCGTAGTCGAGGTCGAGCTCGTCGTAGTCCGAGTTGCCCTTGCGCAGCAGGTCGATCGAGCAGTTGTGCGCGATCCGGTAAAGCCAGGCGCGCAGTGCGATCTCACGGTGGGCACCGTCTCGCAGCGCCAGGAACGCCTGCAGGAAGGTCTGCTGCACCGCGTCCTCGGCCCGGCTCGCGCCCACGAAGCGCGTGCAGTAGACGCGCAGCTGGCGGCCGTAGCGCCGCGTGATCTCCGCCCATGCCCGTTCCGACCCCGACCGCGCGAGCGCCACCAGGCGCTCGTCGCTCTGGTGCAGGAGCGACGCTTGCGAGAGCCGTCCGGCGTGGGGCCGTCGTGATTCCGCGATCGCGGATGCGGAGGTGTGCATGGCTTCCGTGCTGTTCCCCGACCGTCGCGGAAGGAGCGTCCGCGACGATCTCCAAGGCCTGTATCTACCGAGTCAACGGAGTCCCCCCAGGAAGTTCCCCATCTTCGGACGCATGTCCGAGTTTGAGCGCACCCGTCCAGGTGACCTGCGCCGGCGTCCAGGCCCGTCCAGACGCCGGCGTCGGCCGCCGCAGATATATGTAGAGCGGTGTGGATCCGCAACACCAGCCGGCACCCGGACGAGGAGGTCCGCGCCGGCGTGCTGTTCGCCGTGCAGGACATCGACATGCGGCGCGTGTGCGTGAACGTCAAGAACGGCGCCCTCGGGGGCGCTGCGTACAACGGCGTGCCGGAGATCAGCAATGCGCCGCGCGCGGCCCGCTACCTGGTCACCCTGAGGCTGGGACGCGGCCGCGAGCGCTGGCCGCTCGGTCCCATCAACTATCACTTCAAGTCACCGGACGAGACCGGGCCCCGCAACCGGTTCCCGTTCTTCGTGTGCCGCGATTGGCAGGAATGGCTCGTGAAGCTGGCCGCGCACGAGGCGATGCACATCCAGCAGTTCCGGTCCGGGGCCGTGTGCAGCGAGCTTGCGTGCGAGCGGTTCGCGCTCGAGCGGCTGGAGCTGTGGCGCGCCGCCCAGGCCGCAGCGGCGGAGCCCTACGAGCAGCTGGCGTTCGGCCTCGGCCCGGCCGCGGCGCCGATCGGCTCGCCGGCGTCACGGCCGCGACGCGCAGCGCTTCCCGCGGCCCGGATACCGACACCCCCGGAACAGGCCGTATAGCAGGGCACTCGCGTGCCCGTCTGTACACAGCGGACAAACGCCCCGTCCGAGTTTGAGCATCTGATAAGCGCACGTCTCGGTTTTCCTGCTAGCTTCCCTCGAGTCAACCTGGGGGCGAACCGAGAAATCGGTCAAACCCGAGCAGTGAAGTGCTCATGAGCAATTTCCCCTGTCGAAGGGGAGGGAGGCGTTATATGACCATCAGGAAGAGGATGGCGCTGCCCATGGCTTTGGCCATGTCGGCAGTCGTGGTGATGGTGGTGGCCTCAATGGCCAACGCCGGCCACGTGCGGCCCAAGTCCGCCGCCACCGTGA
>DASRIA010000100.1:0-44212 GCA_035650255.1 Solirubrobacterales bacterium | reverse complement strand
CACCCTTGCCGCTGGGGGCAGGTGGGCGTAATTTCATCCTCTCCGATGGCTACCGCAGTCAAGCCCCGTGCTGCAGGGAGCGCGGCCGGTGGGCAGCATCCCGCCGACGTGCTGGTCGTGTTCGGGATCACCGGTGACCTTTGCTTCGACCGGGCCGAGCCGGAGGAGATCAGCTACGACACGAACTTCGGAACCGAGGGCCGCGAGCTCGCCGCGCCGTACGAGGTGCTGCTGCACGCGCCGATGAACGGCGACAGCGCGCGCTTCACGCGCCAGGACAGTGTCGAGGAGACGTGGCGCATCCTCCAGCCCCTGCTCGACGACCCGCCGCCCGTTCACGAATACGCGAACGGCAGCTGGGGGCCGGCCGCCGCGGACAGGCTCGTCGCCGGCTACGGCGGCTGGAAAGGCCCCTGGACCTGATGGCCGCGACCGACGAAAGACCGGCAGCCGTGAACGAGCCCCAGAGCGCCGCCGCGCCCTCTCCCTTCCCCCCGATCGCGGACTACGCGTTCCTGTCCGACTGCCACACGGGCGCGCTGGTCGCTCCCGACGGCGCAATCGATTGGCTGTGCATCCCGCGCTTCGACTCGCCGAGCGTGTTCGGCACCCTGCTCGACCGGGAGGCCGGCTCCTTCCGGCTGGGGCCGTTCGGCATCAATCACCCGGCGAGCGTGGCGTACGAGCCGGGCACCAACACCCTGCTGACGACGTGGAAGACGCCGAGCGGCTGGATCATGGTGCGGGACGCCCTCGCAATGGGCCCGCGTCACGGTGAGGACAACATCACGCCGCACACGCGACCGCCGGCCGACGACGACGGCGAGCACATGCTGGTGCGCACGGTCTTGTGCCTGGACGGCAATGTCGAGGTGGAGCTGGTCTGCGAGCCCGTCTTCGACTACGGTCGCGTGCCGGCCGATTGGACCCTTGTCGGCGAGGACCGGCACACGGCGGATGCGAGCGGCGCCGGTCAGACCATCCGGCTCCGGACCGACATGGCGATGGGTATCGAGGGCGACCGCGTGCGGGCGAGGCACGTGTTGAAGCAGGGCGACCAGATCTACTGCACCCTCTCGTGGGCGGAGGGGCTCGCCGTCCCGCAGAACATCGACGAGGCCAACGCAAAGCTTGCCGCGACGACGCGATTCTGGCGTGCGTGGCTCGGACGGGCCCGGATGCCAGACCATCGCTGGCGCGATCCGATCCAGCGCTCTGCGCTGACGATCAAGGGGCTCACCTACATGCCCACGGGCGCCACCGTGGCGGCGCTCACAACGTCCCTGCCGGAGACGCCCGGCGGCGAGCGCAACTGGGACTACCGCTTCACCTGGATGCGGGACGCGACCTTCACCCTGCAGGCCCTCCATTTCCTCAATCTCGACTGGGAGGCCGACGAGTTCATGCAGTTCGTCGCCGATCTGGAGTCCAACCATGACGGCGCGCTGCAGATCATGTACGGCATCGACGGTCGCCGCGACCTGACCGAATCCACGCGGGACGACCTGTCGGGCTACGCGGGCGCGCGGCCCGTGCGGATCGGCAACGGCGCCTTCGACCAGCGCCAGAACGACGTGTTCGGGGCGGTGCTGGACTCGATCCTGCTCCACACACAGCGCAGCAAGCGCCTCCCGCGCCGGCTGTGGCCGATCGTCGAGTCCCAGGCGGAATGCGCGACGAAGATCTGGCGCGAGCCCGACCAGGGGATCTGGGAGGCGCGCGGCGCGCCGCAGCACTACGTGTCCTCGAAGCTCATGTGCTGGGTCGCGATGGATCGCGCAGCGAAGCTGGCTCACAACCGCGGCGACAAAGACCTGAGCGACACCTGGGCCGCCACTGCGGAGGAGATCAAGGAGGACATCCTGGAGCACGGGCTCAAGGACGGCGTGCTGAGGCAGCACTACGCGACCGACGCGCTCGATGCGTCGACGCTGCTCGCGGCGATCTTCGGTTTCCTGCCCGCCGACGACAAGCGCCTGCACACGAGCGTGCTCGCGATTGCCGACGACCTCACCGAGGACGGCTTCGTGTTGCGCTACCGCACCGACGAGACCGACGACGGACTGTCCGGCAAGGAGGGCAGCTTCCTGATCTGCTCCTTCTGGCTCGTATCGGCGCTCGCCGTTGTGAGCGAGGAGCAGCGTGCCCGCGACATGATGGAGCGCCTCCTGCGGGTGGCCTCGCCGCTTGGCCTGTACGCGGAGGAATTCGATACCGAGACCGCCCGGCACCTGGGCAACTTCCCGCAGGCGTTCTCGCACCTGGCCCTGATCGAGGCGGCCGCGCGCATCATCGTAGGTGAGCGCTTGGCGGAGTACGGCGTATGAGCGATCACTAAGACACACTGGCCGTGATCCTGGCGCAGGCCCGACCCAGGTCAGCGGGCGCAGCGGAATCCGGTGTTGCCGGTCGACGAGTCGGGAGTCATCGCCATGCGCGCGGATGTGCGGTAACGGCGGCAGTAGGAGGCATGGCACAGGTATGACCCGCCGCGTGCCGCCCTGCCGGCCTGGTGGTCCTGGCCGAACCGGTCGGCGCACCATTCCCACACGTTGCCCGTCATGTTGTGGAGGCCGTATCCGTTGGGCTCGAACGCGTCCACCTGGCACGTGCCGTAAAAGCCGTCGGCGAGCGTGTTCTCGCTCGGGAACGTTCCCTGCCAGACGTTCATCCGGTGGACGCCTCCCGGTTCGAGCTCATCGCCCCAGGGAAAAGGCATGCCTTCCAGGCCGCCGCGCGCCGCGTACTCCCACTCGGCCTCGGTCGGCAGGCGCTTTCCGGCCCAGTCGCAGTAGGCCTGGGCGTCGTTCCATGTGGTGTGCACGACAGGGTGGTCGGGTCGCTCGCCGGCGTCCGAATGGGGTCCGTCCGGGTGGCGCCAGTCGGATCCCTCGACCTGCCGCCACCATTGCGCCTGCGCCACAGCCCGGGTGGGTGGGAAGTCGTCCGGGAGGAGGCCGCCGAACACGAATGACCAGCCGAAGCGCTCGGCCTCCGTCTCGTATCCCGTCTCACCTACGAAGCGCTCGTAGTCCCCGTTCGTGACCGCGCACGTGTCGATCCAGAAAGGGTCGAGCCGCACCGGACGCACAGGTCCCTCGCCGTCGCCCGGGTATGCCCAATCGTCGTCGCTGCCCATCAGGAACTCTCCGCCGTCGAGCAACACCATGCCGTCGGCGGTTTCACCGGTCATGGTGATCGAGTCTACTTCTGTGCAGTGAACCGATCGGAGGGAGAGCGCCTGCGCTGGCTGGGGCACGCGACCGTGCTGCTCGAACTTGGTGGCGCCCGGCTGTTGACCGACCCCCTCCTGCGGAGACGACTGTGGCATTTGAGCCGGCGCGGCCCTGTGCCGGCTGTCGGCGGCCCGGTGGACGGGGTGCTGATCTCGCACGTCCATCGGGATCATCTCGACCTGCGGTCGCTGGCCGGGCTCGAGGGTGCTCCGACGGTCCTCGGGCCGCGCGGGCTCGGCGACCTGTTGCACGGCCGCGGGATGGGCGAGATCGTGGAGTTGGAGGAAGGCGAATCGGCGAGCATCGCCGGTGTCCGTGTGATCGCAACGGCTGCGCGCCACCCTGCTCGGCGTGGCAGGCGGTCGCCCTGGGTGCCATCGCTCGGCTTCGTAGTGGAGGCCGGCTCGCGTATCTACTTCGCCGGAGACAGCGACATCTATCCCGAGATGGCGCAGCTCGCGCCAGTGGATGTGGCCCTGCTGCCGGTTTGGGGATGGGGGCCGAAGCTCGGGACGGGGCACATGAACCCCCGCTCGGCAGCGCAAGCCCTGCAGCTCCTGCGTCCGAGGGTGGCTGTCCCGATCCACTGGGGTACCTACTGGCCGACCGGCTGGGGTGGCCCGCGCCTCATCGAGCCGCCGCGCGAGTTCGCCCGCCATGCGGGTGAGGTGGCGCCGCAGGTAGAAGTGCGCATCCTGTCTCAGGGCGAGACGCTGGAACTGGATTAGTCCAGCAGCTGCGACTTCTGGGCCTCGAACTCCGCGTCGCTGAGGACTCCGCGCTCGTGCAGCGCTGCGAGCCGTTCGAGTCGTTCGATTTGCGCATCCTCCGGTGCCGCCGCCTCGGCGCGCGGCGCGCGCGCCGAGGACGCCCGCTGCGAAACCGAGCCGCGCATCCGGCCCCATGCCTCGCTGAGGCCCTCGCCCTCGGCCAGCGCCGCGTCGGGGAACTCGCGCAATGTCTGCCGGCGCAGCGCCTCGGTGCCGAGCGCCAGCAGACCGGCGATGATCAGCAAGGAGAGCGGCAGGCGGAACGCGCGCGTGGGTCCCCAAGCCACCATGACCAGGAAGATCAGCGCCACGATCGCGTACACGATTCCGGGGCGGTCGCGCATGTAGGCGGCCGACGCACGGCGCAACGCGACCGCAGGACGCGTGTACCCGGCCACCCACGCGGCGATCAGGATGATGATGCCGTTGATGATGAGGTTGCCCGCGATGTCCGACAGGAGGGAGGTGCCGATCTCCCAGACGTCGGTTGCGGCAGAGTCGACGGCGGCTGTCTTCGCCAGCTCGTCGACCACGATGTCGCCGGCGACGCTGCGCACGATCAGGATCAGCACGCCCACGATCACGAAAATCAGGCCGATGGCGCGCAGCGTCTCACGCCGGCGGCCGGGTGAAAGGTAGATCGCGAGGGCGTAACAGCCCACGCCGAGGATCAGCGCGACGATCACGAAGTTCTGTAGGAGGTCGGCGAGGTCCTGGGCTGCCTCGAGCTGGTCGGATTGCAGCACCACGAGCTCGCCCGCGTCCGGAGGGAGCTTCTCGGCCAGGCCCTCGACCCCCACGCGCTGCCCGACCCGCTCGACCAGGGGCTGCAGCTGGAGCGTCACCTCGCCTCCCGTGGTGGACACGGTGTCGGTGCTCTTGCCCTCGACGATCGCGACGAACCGTTGATGAGCAGCTCGGTTGAGGTTCTCCCACAGCGCCTGGAAGCGCGGTCCGGCCAGCGCTCGGCGGGCGGCCCGCAGGGCCAACTCCTGCAATCCACCTGCAGCCGGCCCGGCAAGCCCTCTCGTCTCGGGCGGCAACGCGGCGCGTAGCTCGGCCTCCACGTCCACGTTGGCGTACAGCTCCTCGATCATGAACGTCGCCAGCGCATCGCGGACCTCGGCGCTCTCGAGCAGCTCGGAGCTGGTCTTCGTCCACTCGTCGGTGTCGAGCACCTGGCGGTCGACCCAGCTCGCCATCGCCCACAGGAACGTCAGGACGCCGGCCGCCACGAGCAGCGCGGTGACGATGCCGCGGCGTCCGGGCCGCGCAGGGTCCTTCGCAGGTGGGGAGGCTTTGGTGGTCACACCCGGCATGCGAGGCTAACTGCCTCCTGCGCGTGACGAAAGGGTGCCCGCACGAGGATCGCTGATGGCGCGAGCGCCCCTGCGCTCACGCGCCGAGCCGTGGATCATGCAGCTTGTATGAGCGATCCAACTGGGCGGGTGCGCGTCGGCGACCGGCTCGAGCGCGCGATCGAGGAGCGCGCCGACCTCGGGGAGGAAATCGAGCGTGCTGAACAGAGGGAACCCTCGCGCCCATCCCTGCGCCGCACGGTCTTCTGGCTGGCGCTGATGGGCGTCTCCCTGTATCTGGTCGCACCGAGCGTGCTCGAGGTGGCCGGCTCCTGGGACGACCTCGACCAGATCGCGCCGTGGTGGTTTGCGGCCATGGCGGCGCTGCAGCTCGCGGCCATGGCGAGCCTCTGGGAGCTGCAGCGGCTCGCGATCCACGTGCGGGCATGGCGTCCGGTGATCGCGTCGCAGCTCGCAGGCAACGCGCTCGCGAAGGTCGCGCCCGGCGGCGGCGCCCTCGGTGCAGCGCTTCAGTACAAGATGCTCGTTCAGGCCGGCGTCGAGCGGACTCGCGCTGTCGCCGGGCTGACGGCGGCCAATCTGCTGGTCTTCGCGATCGTGCTGGCCCTGCCCGTGCTGGCCGTGCCCGCGATCGCCCGCGGCGTCGTGCCGCGCAGCCTGACTGAGGCCACGCTCGCGGGGCTCGGCGTATTCGTGGTGCTCTTCGCGCTCGCGGCTCTGTTGCTGGTGCGCGACGGTGCGCTGGAATGGGTAGGGCGGACCGTGCAGCGTGTTCGCAACCGCCTGCGGCGCGGCTCGCCTCCCCTGACACGGCTGCCGCAGAGGCTGCTGCGGGAGCGCGACCGCATCCTCGCGACGCTCGGTCCGCGATGGAAGCGCGCGGTCGCAGCCACCGTGGGCCGGTGGGCGTTCGACTACGCGACGCTGCTCGCCGCGCTCGCCGCGGTCGGCTCCACGCCGCGGTGGTCGCTCGTGCTGCTGGCGTTCTGTGCGGCGCAGCTGCTTGCCCAGGTCCCTGCCACGCCCGGCGGGCTCGGGTTCGTGGAGGCGGGCCTGACTGCGACGCTTGTGCTCGCCGGGGTTGGGGCCGGCGACGCGGTGCTCGCGACGTTCGCGTACCGCCTGTTCACGTACTGGCTGCCGCTGCCGCTCGGGTTGCTGGGAGCGGCGCTCCATGGCAGCGCTTACGGCACGGGTCGCACCTAGGGCAAGCGCCCGAACCACATCATCGACAGCAGGCCCCCCGCCAGCATCAGGCCGAGACCGCCGGCCGCGAACGCCGCGGTGACCTCGCGCTCTTCCTGGCGGAAGCCGATCCGCGAGCCCAGGCGGTCGTAGATCTTCTCGAGGCGCTCCTGGTCGGCGGCGCCGAAGTACTCGCCGCCGGTGGTGTCGGCGATGCGGCGCAGCGTGCGCCGGTCCGGCGGGACGCGCACGTTGCGCGTGGTGCCGAGCCGGTCGGACAGCGTCACGGTCGCGTTGCTGGTCCCGAGCGCGACGGTGTTCACCGGCACTCGCAGCTCCCGTGCGCGGCGGGCGATCTCGAGCGGCTCCGGCCCCGTGGTCGAGAACCCGTCCGACAGCAGCACGATCACCGCGGGCGGCGCCCGGTTGGTCCGCCGTCCCTCGCGCCGGTCCTGCTCGCGGCGGCGCTGGTTCTGCTCGATCACAGGCTGGAGCGCGGTCAGCGAGGTCTCGAGTGCCGTGCCGATCGCCGTACCGCCCTCGGCCTGCAGCGAGTCGATCCCGTCGCGGACCGGCTGGCGGTCCTCGGTGGGCGGCACGAGCAGCTGCGCCACGTTGCTGAAGGACACGAGGCCCAGCCTGAACTTCTCGGGCAGCCGGTTGGTGAACCCCTTGGCCGCGTTGCGCGCCGCGTCGAGCCGGTTGGGCGATACGTCCGTCGCCTGCATCGACCCGGAGGAATCGGTCGTCAGCATCACGGTCGCCTGCTCCTTCGCGACGTCCACCTCCACGTGCGGCCGCGCGATCGCGACCGTCAGCGCGACGAGGGCGAGCAGGAAGAGCAGCGGCGGGAGGTGGCGCCGCCAGTTCGGCGAGCTCGTCACGACGCTTCCCAGCAGCTCCAGGTTCGTGAACCGCACCGCGTATGCCCGCCGCCGCCGCTGCGCCATCAGGTAGAGCGCGAAGATCAGGGGGACGGCGAGCAGCCCGAGCAGCGCCAGCGGCCAGTCGAAGCTCATCGCCGCTTCCTGGCGTTCGCGCGGTTCAGGTGGCGCGCAAGCTCGCGCAGCCAGTCGCCGGAAGTGGAGAGCACGATGTGCTCGGCGCCGGTGCGCCGCAGGTCGTGCGCAAGCTCTTCGCGTTCCTCGGCTGCCCGGGCGGCGAAGCGCTCGCGGATCTTGCGCCGGTTCGTGTCCACGCGCAGCTGGCGGCCCGTCTCGGGATCGACCAGCCACAGGTCGCCGACCGCGGGGAGCTCCTGCTCGCGCGGATCGCGCACCTCGAGGGCGATCACGTGGTGCCGGTTCAGCAGGCGCAGCAGGGGCTTGCGCCAGTCACGCGGGCCGCGGAAGTCCGACACGACCACGACCAGGCCGCGCGCCCGGGCGAGACGGCCGGCGCGTGCCATCGCGTCGGCGAGGTCCGTGGGACCGGCGAAGTCCGCCTCGTGTCCGGCGCGCAGGGTCAGCAGGAGCCGCAACAGGCCCTGGCGGCCTTGCAGCGGCGGCACGACACGCGCCTGGCCGGCGCCGAAGGTCATCACGCCGAGCCGGTTGCCCTGACGAGTGGCGAGGTGGCCGACGGCCAGCGCGGCGCCCTCGGCCACGTCGGCCTTGCGGCGGTCCGCCGTGCCGAAGCTCATCGACGCGGACACGTCGAGCAGCAGCCACGTCGCGAGCGTCCGCTCCGCCACCTGGATGCGCACGTGCGGGTCGCCCGTGCGGGCCGTGGCCGCCCAGTCCATCTGGCGCACGTCATCGCCGACCTGGTAGGGGCGCACCTGCGCGATCTCGGTGCCGTGCCCGAGCGTGGGGGAGCGGTGCTCTCCCGCGACCAGGGAGTCGATCCGCCTCCGGACCGTGAGGTCGAGCCCCTTGATGACGGCCGCCGGCGCCTGCGCGACCGTGGCGGCCGCATCCGAGTGGACGGCCGCCAGGTGCCGTCTGCGGCGGCGGCGCTGCGCCCCGGGCACTGCCGTCGTCGGGCTCGTCACGCCACCTCGTAGCGGGAGAGCGACACCTCGGGCACCGGCACGGCCGCCACCACGCGCTCCAGCAGCACGTCGGCGTTCACGTCCTCGGCCAGGGCCTCGTAGGTCAGCACGAGCCGGTGCCGCAGCACGTCGAGCGCGAGCGCGCGCACGTCATCGGGCAGCACGAACCCGCGCCCGCGTAGCAGCGCGAGCGCGCGGCCACCGTGGATCAGGTTGATCGACCCGCGCGGGCTGGCGCCGTACTCGATGTAGGGGGAGATCTCGTCGAGGCCGTACTTCCCCGGGTCGCGCGTCGCGGCCACGAGCGCGACCGCGTACTCGTTCACCGCGCGGTCCACGAACACCTCGCGCGTGGCGTGCTGCGCGTCGACGAGCCGCTCCGGCGTCAGCACCTGCTCGATGTCGGGCATGTCCTCCAGCGAGCGGTTGACGACCGCGACCTCCTCGTTCTCGGACGGGTAGTCCACCACGACCTTGAACATGAACCTGTCGATCTGGGCCTCGGGCAGCGGATAGGTGCCCTCCGACTCGATCGGGTTCTGCGTCGCCAGCACCAGGAAAGGGTGGGGGGACTGGAACGTGTCGGGCCCGATCGTGACCTGGCGCTCCTGCATCACCTCGAGCAGCGCCGACTGCACCTTCGCGGGCGCGCGGTTGATCTCGTCGGCCAGCAGGAAGTTGCAGAAGACCGGGCCGAGCTCGGTCTCGAAGCTGTGCCGGTCGGCCCTGTAGATCCGGGTGCCGACGAGGTCCGAAGGCACGAGGTCGGGCGTGAACTGGATTCGCTTGAAGGTGCCCCCGAGCACGTCGCTGGTGGCCTTGATCGTCATCGTCTTGGCGAGGCCCGGGACGCCCTCCAGCAGGATGTGCCCGTCGGCCAGCAGCGCGACGAACACGCGCTCCAGCATCTCCTCCTGCCCGACGATCACGCGCTTGACCTCGAACAGGGCCGTCTCGAACGTGCGGCGGACCTCTTCGGGGCCTCCCACGGCGTGCAGTCGCCGCTGCTCGTGGTCGATGGTCACTGGAGCTCCCTTCTGGTCGGGTGGGGCGCCCCTGCCGGAACGCGTAAGCGGAAACTGTAGGCCCCGCCGGGAAGCGGCGCTCCGCACGTTTTTAGCCGGTCTCCTTTAAATGTTCGTGAGAGGGGCCTTGCTAGGGTCACGTGGCCTTGTCCGCCACGGCTGCCGCGCTCAAGCACACGCCCCTGCACAACGCCCACGTGCGTGCCGGCGCGCGCATGGTTCCGTTTGCCGGATGGGAGATGCCGGTGCAGTACGAGGGCGTGCGCCAGGAGCATGTCGCCGTGCGCACCGCGGCCGGCGTGTTCGACGTCTCGCACATGGGAGAGATCGCGACGCGCGGCCCGCGCGCGGCCGAGTTCCTCCAGCACCTGCTCTCCAACGACATCCGCAAGATCGAGCCGGGTGGCGCCCAGTACGCGCTGCTGTGCCGCGACGACGGCGGCGTGCTGGACGACCTCTTCACCTACCGGCTCTCGCCCGCGAACGGCGAGGAGCGGTTCCTGACCGTCGTGAACGCGTCCAACTCGGACTCCGACTTCGACTGGTTCCGCCGCCAGGCCGAGAGCTTCGGCGGGGTGGAGGTCAGCGACGTGTCGGCCGAGTACGCGATGCTCGCCGTTCAGGGCCCGCGCGCGGTGGAGATCATCCGAGGGCTGCTGGAGGGCGAGGTGCCCGGGCGGTTTCACCACGCCGAGGGCACGGTCGCCGGCGTGCCGGCGCTCGTGTGCCGCACCGGATACACCGGCGAGGACGGCGTCGAGCTCCTGGTCGAGCCGGGCGGGGCGGTGGCGGTCTGGGACGCATTGCTGGCCGCCGGCGTCGTGCCCGCGGGCCTGGGCGCGCGCGACACGCTGCGACTGGAGGTTTGCTACCCCCTGTACGGCAACGACCTCAGCGCGGATCGCACGCCGGTCGAGGCCGGGCTCGGCTGGGCATGCGCGCTCGATACCGACTTCGTCGGCGTGGAGCGGCTGCGCGAGCAGGCCGAGCAGGGACCGGCCGAGAAGCTCGCTCCGTTCGTCTTCACCGAGCAGGGCATCCCGCGCCCGGAGTGTGCGGTGCTGCACGAGGGCGAGACCGTCGGCACGGTCACGAGCGGTACTCTTTCGCCCTGCATGGACGTCGGCATCGGCATGGCTTATGTGCGTGCCGACCTCGCCCAGCCGGGCACCGACCTGACCATCGACGTGCGCGGAAAGCAGCGTCCTGCGCGCGTCTCGAAGAAGCCCCTCTACGACAAGGGAGACTGACGTTGGCGGACAACTATCCCGACGACCTGCTGTATCACCCGGAGCACGACTGGGTGCGCATCGAGGACGGCGAGGGCACGTTCGGCATCACCTGGTACGCGCAGGACGCCCTCGGCGAGGTGGTCTTCTACGACCCGCCTGAGGTGGGGGCCGGCGTGACCAAGGACCAGTCCTACGCCGAGGTCGAGTCCGTGAAAGCCGTGTCCGACGTGATCGCGCCGCTGTCGGGGGAGGTCACCGCCGTCAACGAGGCCGTCTCCGAGACCCCTGAGCTCGTGAACGAGGATCCATACACGGCCGGCTGGCTGGTGAAGGTCAAGCTGAGCGATCCGGGCGAGGCCGAGCAGCTGCTCTCGGCCCAGGCGTACGAGGACCTCCTGTCCGCCGAGGACTGAGGGCGACGCCGTGACGCGCTACACCTCCGCGACCGACGCCGACCGCGAGCAGATGCTCGCCGCGATCGGCGCCTCCTCGGTCGACGAGCTGTTCTCGGACATCCCTGCCGGCGTGCGGCTCGACCGCCCGCTGGAGCTGCCCGCCGGGATGACCGAGCAGGCCGTGTACGAGCGGCTGGCCGAGCTCGCGTCACGCAACACAGGTGCGGAGGACGAGATCACGTTCCTCGGGGCGGGGATGTACGACCACTACGTGCCGGCGATCGTCGACTCGATCACGCAGCGCTCCGAGTTCCTCACGCCGTACACGCCCTACCAGCCGGAGATCTCGCAGGGCACGCTGCAGGCGATGTTCGAGTTCCAGACGTCGATCTCGGAGCTCACCGGTCTCCCGGTCGCGAGTGCGGGGCTGTACGAAGGGCCGTCCTCCGTGGCCGCCGCCGCGTACCTCGCCCGCGGCGCGACGGGGCGGCCGAAGTTCCTCGTCTCGCGTGGCCTGCACCCGCACTCCCGCGAGGCGCTGGAGACGTACTCGGCCGGCTACGGGACGTCGGTGGAGGACATTGCGCTGGCCGGTGGAGCGACGGACCTCGCCGCGCTCGAGGCCGCGGTCGGCGACGACACCGCCGCGGTCTTCCTCCAGCAGCCGAACTTCCTCGGGTCGGTGGAGGACCTCGCCGCGCTCGCCCCGGTCGCAAAGAGCACCGGCGCCCTGCTCGTGGTCGCCGTCGACGCGCTCACGCTCGGCGTGCTGCGGCCGCCCGGTGACTTCGGCGCCGACGTCGCGGTGGGGGAGGGCCAGCCGCTCGGCAACCGGCTCGACTACGGCGGCCCGTCCGTCGGGTTCTTTGCCGCGCGCGAGGAGCACATCCGGCGCATGCCCGGGCGCATCGCGGGCGAGACGACGGACGTGGACGGCCGTCGCGGCTTCGTCCTCACGCTCCAGACGCGCGAGCAGCACATCCGGCGCGAGAAGGCCACGTCGAACATCTGCACGAGCCAGCAGCTGAACGCGCTCGCCGCGACGATCTACCTGAGCTGGCTGGGCCGCCCGGGCATCGTGGAGCTCGGCGAGCTGATGACGCAGCGCACCGCATACGCGCGCGAGCGGCTGGCCGCCATCGACGGCGTCGAGCCGCTGCACTCCCGGCCGGCGGTGCGCGAGTTCGCGGTGTCGCTGGACGCGCCCGTCGACGGGGTGCTGCGGCGCTGTGCGGCCGACGGGATCAACGCCGGCTACCCGCTCGGGCACGACTATCCGGAATGGCCGAACGGGCTCCTGATTGCGATCACGGAACGGCGCACACGCGCACACATCGACCTGCTCGCCGATGCGCTCGAGCGCGCCGTCGCGGCAGAGCGCGCAGGCACCACGGAGGCGGTGAACGCGTGAACGAGACTCCGATGCAGCGCGATCGCGCGGTCACGATCTTCGAGAAGTCCGTCTCCGGTCGCCGCGCCGCAGTGGTGCCCGAGTTCGACGTGCCGGTGAAGCCGCTCGAGCAGCTGATCCCGCGCGACATGCTGCGCGCGGAGGGACCCCGGCTGCCCGAGGTCTCCGAGCCCGAGATCGTGCGCCACTACAACCGCATCTCGCGGCGCAACTTCGACCTCGACACCGGCTTCTACCCGCTCGGGTCGTGCACGATGAAACACAACCCGAAGGTCAACGAGCGCGTCGCGGCGCTTCCCGGCCACGCCCGGCTGCACCCGCTGACTCCACCTCAGCGCGCGCAGGGAGCACTCGAGCTGATGTGGCTGCTACAGGCCTCCCTGGCGGAGATCTGCGGCCTGCCGCACGTCAGCCTCCAGCCCTCGGCCGGCGCACACGGCGAGCTGGCCGGCCTCCTGCTGACCCGCGCCTACCACGAGGACCGCGGCGAGGCCCGTCACAAGGTGCTGACGCCCGACACGGCGCACGGCACCAACCCGGCCACGGTCACGATGGCCGGCTACGAGGCCGTGAAGGTGGCCACCGACGAGCGCGGCGGGATCGACGTCGACGACCTGCGCACGAAGGCCGACGACGACGTCGCCTGCCTGATGCTGACGAACCCGAACACGCTGGGCCTGTTCGACGAGCGCATCGTGGAGATCGCCGAGATCGTGCACGGCACCGGCGCGACGCTCTACTACGACGGAGCCAACCTCAACGCCGTGATGGGGATCTCGCGTCCGGGCGACATGGGCTTCGACATCGTGCACGTGAACCTCCACAAGTCGTTCTCGCAGCCGCACGGCGGCGGCGGCCCCGGCGCGGGACCGATCGCGGTCTCGGAGCGCATCGAGCCTTTCCTGCCGCGGCCGCAGGTCGTGAAGGTGGAGGGCTCCAACGGCACCGAGCCCCACTTCGAGCTCGACTTCGACCGTCCCAAGTCGATCGGCAGGCTGCGCGGGTTCCAGGGCAACTTCGGCGTGTTCGTCCGGTCCTACGCGTACATCCTCAGCCTCGGCGGCGACGGGCTGCGCGAAGCGTCGGAGACCGCGGTGCTGAACGCCAACTACCTGCTGGCGCTGATGCGCAAGGGCCGGGCCGGCAAGTACCTGCCGATCGCGTTCGACCGCACGTGCAAGCACGAGTTCGTGCTGTCCGGCCAGCGCGCGAAGCGCGAGCTGGGCGTGAAGACGCTGGACATCGCGAAGCGGCTGCTCGACCACGGCTTCCACCCGCCGACCGTCTACTTTCCGCTGCTCGTCGACGAGGCCCTGATGGTCGAGCCTACCGAGACCGAGGCGAAGGAGACGCTCGATGCGTTCGCCGCGGCAATCGACGACATCCTGGCCGAGGCCGAGCGCGATCCGGACGTCGCGCAGAACGCGCCGTACACGACACCGGTGCGGCGGCTCGACGAGGTCGGCGCCACGCGGAAACCCGTCGTGCGCCAGCCCCTCTGATCAGTTGAGCGACGGCGACGTCGCCGTGATCCAGGCCGTCTACGCGGCCTGGAACGACGGTGACATCGACCGGATGCTCGAGTCGATCGACCCGGAAATCGAGTGGCGACCAGGAACCGACAGTCCGTTTGCCGGGTTGCACAAGGGCATCGACGATTACGAGCGCTACGTGCGCTCGTGGGCAAGCACGTTCGAGCATGTGGAGATCGAGCTGGGCGAGATCCGGCCGGTCGGTGACCGCCTGATGGCGGAGCAGCTGCAGCGCAGCCGGATGCGCGGCAGCACGGTCGACCTCGAAGCGGTGGTCACGCATGTCTGGCGCGTGCGCGACGGGTTCATCGCCGAGTGGTTCTCGTTCCGGGACGAGCAGGAGGCGCGGGCCTTTCTGGAGCGACACGCTTGACCGACCGGATCGACATGGTGCGGCGGGGATACGAGGCGTTCAACCGGGGCGACGTGGAGGGCGCGCTCGAGTTCCTCCACCCGGAGATCGAGTGGCACACGTACATCGTCCCGGGGCCGGGCGGCGGCCTGTACCGGGGCCACGAGGGCGTACGGGAGTTGTGGGCCGACGCGCAGCGGATCTTCGGGGACTTCCGCAACGTTCCCGAGGAGGTGTTCGAGGCCGGCGAATACGTGATCGCGTACGTCAGCGTCGAGGGAGTCGGGGCGCGCAGCGGCGCCGCCGTCCAGGCCCGGATCGCGCACCTGTACGCCTTTCGCGACGGGCTGGTCGCGGCGGTGCGGTCCTTCGACGACCACGACGAAGCCCGCCGCGCCGCCGGTCTGACCTGAGCCGCCGCACACCGCTCCTGTTACATTCCGCCCGAGGAGTTGGATCCACTGGATGGGCCGACCACAAGCGCTCGCATGCCCTTCGGGTTCCTGATCAACAGGAACGGCGGCCGCGTGCTGCTGGGGTTGTCGGGCGAGTTCAGCTCGGAGGCGGGCAGCCACTTCGAGGAGGCGGTCGAGGAGATCGCGCGCGAGCCTGTCAGCGATCTGATGGTCGACCTCAGCGGCATCACGTTCATGGACCAGAGCGGGGCGTTCCTGGTGTACGAGCTCTACAAGCGCTTCCGCGACCAGGCGAACGTGATGATCGAGGGCGGTTCGGCCGAGACCCAGCGCCTGTTCGAGTCGGCGGGCCTCACGGGCGTGCTGCCGATCTCCTTCCCCGGGGCAGCCCACCCCTCGACGTCGCCGTCCGGCGGCCAGGAGCACGACTGGACGGACGATCCCGCTCATCCGCACCACTCCGTTCCGTACGTCGGGCTGCCGCGCGTCGGCCCTCCGCCGCGCCACCGCGGCTAGTGGTCGGCGACCGTCCCGTCCTCCGGCTCCAGCGGTAGGCCCGCAGCGGCCCAGGCCTCGATGCCGCCGGTCATGTTGTAGGCGTCGTAGCCGCCGTTGCGGAACGCCTCGACCGCGAAGGCCGACCGCCTGCCCATGCGGCATTGGAAGACGACCGGCCTGTCCTTGTCGATCTCCGCAGCCCGTCCGGGCAGTCTTTCCAGCTCGATGTGCACGGCGCCGGCGATCCGGCCTGCGTCCCATTCGTATTCCTCGCGCACGTCCACGAGCTGCGCTTCGCCGCTCTCGACGAGCTCCTTCACGCGCTCGGGCGGGATGTCGAAGTCGGTGCTGGAGAAAGAAGCCATGCGTGAAATGTACGGCAGGGGCACCGGGCGGCGGGCGTGAGTTGCTCGTTGCAGCATTGTGGGGCCTATAGCCCCCAAGATTCTGCAATGGCGTGATCGACGCCCCTGCCGTCAGTCGAGGAACTCGGCGTACCGCTCGACCGGTTCCCGGGCGGGAGGGTCCGCTGCCTGGACGGCGTGCCCGAGGTAGAGCAACCCCACGAAGCGCTCGTCGGGCTCGAGTCCGACGGCTGAACGGCCCGCGTCCGTGCGCAGCACGCCGGGAGTGCGCCAGTAGCCGGCCAGGCCGCGGGTGTGCGCACCGAGCAGCACGATGTAGGCGGCCACGCCCGCCGCGTGGAGGTCCTCCTCGTCCTGCACGTCGTCTCCGGTCTGGTGCACCGAGCACACGACCAGGGTCGGCGCCCGGTCGAGCTTGGCTGCCGCCACGCGGGCGCATTCGACGGGGTCGGCACCGGCCGGGGCCGTGTCCGCGGCCAGCACGCCCGCCGCCTGCTTCAGCCGCTCGAGCGCCTGCGGCCCGAGCACGCGGAACCGCCACGGGTTGGTGAGGTTGTGGTTGGGCGCCCAGCGGGCCAGCTCCAGCAGCTCCTGGAGCGTCTCCCGGCCGACCGGCCTGCGGTCGAAGGCCTTCACGGTGCGGCGCGAGCGGATTGCCTCCTCGGCGTCCATGCCTGCGAGGTTAGTGGTGATCGTCGATCCCACGACCATCTGGCCGCCCTCGGGCCGTGTCGGCGGCCAAAGTTATCCTTCGCCTGTGCCCGCGGCCACCGCCAGCGCCCCGACCCGTACCCGCGAGCGCGTCTTCTCGGGCATGCGCCCTACCGGCCGCCTGCACATCGGGCACTGGTTCGGCGCCCTCCAGAACTGGGTCCGGCTCCAGGACTCCTACGACTGCATCTACAGCGTGGTCGACCTGCACGCGCTCACGACGGGATACCAGGACGTGTCCCGGATCCACGAGGAGGGCATCGAGATGCTGGCCGACTGGATCGGCGCGGGCATCGACCCCGAGCGCTCGATCGTGTTCCGCCAGTCGCAGGTCCCCGAGCACTCTGAGCTGGCGCTGCTGCTCGGCATGATCACGCCGAAGTCCTGGCTCGAGCGCGTTCCCACCTACAAGGGGCAGATCGCCGAGCTGGGAGAGCAGATCGACACGTTCGGCTTCTTCGGCTATCCCGTGCTGCAGACAGCCGACATCGTGCTCTACCACGCGACCCGGGTGCCGGTCGGGCAGGACCAGCTGCCGCACCTGGAGCTGGCGCGCGAGATCGTGCGGCGCTTCAACCACCTGTACGGCGGCGCGGCCGCCGGTGAGGCGGGCGAGGGTGTCTTTCCCGAGCCCGAAGCCGTTCTCACGGAAGCCCCCGTCCTGCTCGGCATCGACAATCGCAAGATGTCGAAGAGCTACGGCAACGCGATCGAGCTGGGGTCCGAGCCGGACACGATCCGTGACATGGTGGGGAGGATGATCACCGACCCGCAGAAGATCCGCCGCGGCGACCCCGGCCGGCCCGAGATCTGCAACGTCTTCTCCTACGAGAAGCTGTTCGGCACGCCGGCCGACCGCGTCGCCGAGATCGACCGCACCTGCCGCACGGGCGAGCTGGGCTGCCGCGAGCACAAGGACGAGATCAGCGAGCGCATCGTCGAGTACCTGCGCCCGTTCCGCGAACGGCGCACGGAGGCGCTCGCCGATCGCGGCGAGCTGGAGCGGCTGCTCCTGCAGGGAGCCGAGCGAGCGCGTGCGATCGCGGTGCCGATCATGGAGAGCGCGAAGGCGGCGATGGGGCTTTGACCGCCGACATGCGTCCCGCGACGAACCCACCGGAGGCTGTGCCCCCATCGCCGCCTGCGGCGGCTCCGCCCGGCTTGCCCGCGGACGGCGCTTTCTCCATCGACTTGGAAGTATTCGAAGGGCCCTTCGACCTGCTCGTCACGCTGATCCTGAACGAGGACGTGGACCTGCTCGAGGTCCACCTCGCCGAGATCGTGCTCGCCTACATCGAGCGCCTCGAGGCGCGCGGCGAGCTGGACCTCGAGGCGGCCACGGAGTTCCTGATCCTGATCGCCGCCCTGCTGGAGCTGAAGTCGCGGCTGATGCTGCCGTCCGAGGACGAGGAGGGGCTCGACCTCGAGCCGGCGGAGGCGGCCGAGGAGCTGCTCGCGCGGTTGCTCGAGTACCGCAAGTTCCGGGCCGCGTCGGAGTGGATGCACGCGCGCTTTGCGTCCGAGCGGCCGTACGGCTATCGCGCGGCGCCGTTGCCGCCGGAGCTGCGGCGGGTCGCCTTCGAGGCTGCGGCCAAGGCTTACGAGCCCGGCCGGCTCGCGGATGCGATGCGCGACTTGCTGCGCACGCCGCCGGCCGTGGACACGAGCCACATGACCAGGATCACGGTGTCGCTCGAGCGCCGCCTGGCGGTGGTGCGCGAGCTGCTGGCGACCCGGGGCGCCTTCACCTTCGACGACGCGGTCGGCGCCGATTCCGACCGCATGACGCAGGCCGTGACGCTGTTCGCGCTGCTCGAGCTGTACAAGAGCGGCGAGCTCGTCTGGCGTCAGCGCGAGACTTTCGGCCCGATCGAGATCATGTCCCCTGCGGAAACGTGAACCCAATCGCCCGACAGCTGACCGCGCTGCTCTTCTGTTCGCCGGAGCCCGTCAGCCGCGCCGACCTGTGCGAGGCGATCGGCTGTCCCGAGGCGCGCCTCGACGACGCCATCGAGGAGCTGCGCGCGCGGTTCGCACCGCAGGCGACCGGCATCGTCCTGCGCGAGGTGGCGGGCGGCCTGACGCTCGCGTCCGATCCGGAGGCCGACGACGCGGTGCGGCGCCTGCTGGCGAAGCCGCGCACGCCGCCGCTCTCCCAGGCGCAGGCGGAGTGCCTGTCGATCGTCGCCTACCTGCAGCCGGTGTCGCGCCCGGAGATCGCGCGCATCCGCGGCGTCAACTCCGACTCCCCCGTCACGACGCTGGAGGAGCGCGGGCTGATCGAGGAGAAGGGCCGCACGCAGTTCGGCGCGATCCTGTACCGCACGACTCCGCTGTTCCAGAAGCTGTTCGGCCTCGAGTCGCTGAAGGCGCTCCCCGACATCAAGACCTTCGAGCCGAGCGCCGAGGACGAGCAGCAGCTGCGCGACAAGCTGCTCAAGGCCGGCGAGCAGCGCGTCAGCTGACGGTTCCGCTCGACGCGTAGTCCTCGGGCGGGCTCAGCCCGCGTCGCGGCGCAGCACGCGCTTCGCGATGCGCGCGATCGTCTCGTGGCTGTACCGCATCGACGGCGCCCCCCGCGTGAGCACCGCCAGCGCGACGCGGCTGCGGCCGCGCTCGAGCAGCGCGACCTGGTGCACGCAGCACGATCGCCAGCCGCCCTTGAAGAACGTCTTCAGTCCCTTCGATTCTGCGACGGGCTGGATGCCCCAGCGCTGCGGCCCGATGATCGAGGACAGCAGCCTGCGCGCGTAGCGGCGGTGGGCCGGCGGCACCAGCTTGTCCACCTGGATGAAGAACCGCACCTGGTCGGCCGCGGTGATCTGCGAGTTGCCCCACACGCTCGAGGGCTTGAACTTGCGCATCCCGGCGACACGCGCGACCGCGTTCAACCCGCGGTCGCCGATCTGGACGTAGATCGCGCTGGCCGTGTCGTTGTCCGACGCGGTGACCATCGGCTTCAGCAGGCCGCGCTCGCGGTCGGTGAGCTTGCGTCCCTCGGCTCGCCGCAGGATCGCGACCATCATCATCGCCTTCACGACGCTCGCGGAGTTGAAGCGCATCGTGCGATTCAGCCCGCGCAGGCGGTTGCGCTGGTCGAGCACGGCGAACGCGACGGTCCCCCGGCGCGTGCGGGCGAACTTCTGCGCAGCCCGGATGCCGGCCGTGCTCGTCAGCTCGCGCAGGGCCGCCTGCGAGCGGTGCGCGGTGCCGGGGCGGGCGGCCGCGAGGGCCGGGACGGCCATGCCGGCGAGGAGCAGGACGATGACGGCAGCTCTCGCCACGCGCCTCTAATACTCGATCGGGTGGACGAGCTGCGAGTGGCGGCTAGCCGCCGGCAGCGGAGGAGACGTACTCCGCGACCGCTTCTGCTTCCGGGCCGGTGACGATGTTGGCCGGCATCGCGCCCGTGCCGGCGCCGCCGTTCTTGATCGCATTCTCCGCGCGCGCCTTGTCGGGCTTCAGCTCGTCGAGGTTCGGCCCAACGGTGCCGCTGGTGCCGGCGTCGCTGAGCGTGTGGCACGTCCCGCAGGACTGCGTGAAGATCTGCTTGCCCTCAGCCGCAGCGGCGCCACCGCCACCACCGCCGCCCTGGTCGCCGGTGGCCTCTTCGCCACCACCGCCGGCGGCTTCGCCCCCGGTCGTCTCCCCGCCTCCGCCGGCGCCGGCCTCCCCGCCGCCGCTGGCTTCCGGAGCCTGCTTGTCGTCGATCACCAGCGCGGGGATGCCGAACCCGAAGACGACCAGCACGCCCAGGAAGGCGAGGATCCCGCCGGGCACGGCGCGCAGGAGCGCGCCGCCGATGACCAGCGCGAGGCCGATGAGGAGAAGGGCAACCCAGACGTCCAAGGCGGCGGCATTATGGCACCTGGCGGGGGCGGAGCCCCCGTGGGGGAGGCGCGGCGGGCTAGCCTTGCGGCCGAGATGCGGCTTGGGAAGTACCTCGCCCATGCGGGCGTCGCCTCGCGCCGCGGCGCCGAGCGGATGATCGCGGAGGGCCGCGTGCTGGTGGGCGGCCAGCGCGTGACCGACCCGGCCCGCGACGTGGGGGCGGGGGACGACGTGCGCGTCGACGGCCGCCGCCTGGAACCGGAGAAGCTCGAGTACTTCCTGCTGCACAAGCCGATCGGAGTGCTGTCGACCGCCAGCGACCCGCAGGGGCGCCCGACGGTCACGGAGCTGGTCGACAGCGAAGCCCGGCTCTACCCGGTGGGGCGGCTGGACATCGACAGCAGCGGACTTGTCCTGATGACCAACGACGGCGAGCTCGCCAACCGCCTGATGCACCCGCGCTACGAGGTCCCGCGGACCTACCGGGCGCAGGTCGGCGGCTCGCCGTCCAAGCGGGCGCTGCAGGCGCTCCGCGAGGGAGTCGAGCTGGAGGACGGGCGTTCGCACCCTGCCCGGATCCGTGTGGTGGGCGGCGGGCGGGAGTCGGTCCTCGAGATCACGATCCACGAAGGCCGCAACCGGATCGTGCGGCGCATGCTCGAGGCGGTCGGCTACCCGGTGCGCTCGCTGGAGCGGGTCGCCTTCGGTCCTCTGGAGCTGGGCCGCCTCCGCCCCGGAGGCGCCCGCCGCCTCCGCCCACCCGAGCTCACCGAGCTGCGCCGGGCGGCGGGCCTCGGTGACGGCTGAGAGAATCCGCCCCGATGGCAGCCGGCGACACCCAGCGCCTCTACGCCCTGCGCGGCGCGATCTCGATCGAGGACAACACCGAGCAGGCGATCCTCGCGGGCACCCGCGCGCTCGTGCAGGAGATCATGAGCCGCAACGAGCTGACCGCGGACCAGATGGTGAGCTGCGTCTTCAGCGCCACCACCGACCTGAACGCGCAGTTCCCCGCGGTCGCGGCGCGTGACCTGGGACTGAACCGCGTGCCGCTCCTGTGCACGCAGGAGATCGAGGTGCCCGGCGCGCTGCCGCGGGTGATCCGGATCCTGCTGCACTACTACGCCGCCAACGGCCACGCCCCGCAACACGTGTACCTGGGCGAGGCGCGCAGTCTGCGCGCCGACCTCGAATCGGCCCAGTAAGTGGCTCGACCTTTCAAGCGCGCCGACTTTTCCCCGTGATGGGTGGAGAAGTCAGCACGCTTGCCGAGTCAGCCAGGGGCGGCGGCGCGGGAGGCCCGCTCGATATTTTGTCTGCATGGCCTCTGCCGTGCCCTTCATCGAACGGCTGACACGCATCCCGGTCTACTCGGCCGGCGCGGACAGCGCGAACGCGGCCGCGCGCGAGAGCGCGTCGATCGCGATGCTCGCCTCCAACGAGTCGCCGTTCCCACCCGTGCCGGAGGTCGTGGAGGCGATCCAGCGCGCCGCGGCGGACGTGAACCGCTACCCGGATCCCGGCGCCGGCGCGCTGCGCAGGGCGCTGTCGGACCGCTACGAGTACCCGGCGTCCTCGATCGCGCTCGGCAACGGCTCGTGCGAGATCCTGCTGGCCGCCGCCGAAGCGCTGCTCGAGCCCGCCACGGAGCTGGTGTACGCGTGGCCGGCCTTCTCCATGTACCCGCACCTCTCGGCCGCCACCGACGCGAAGGAGCGCACGGTCCCGCTGACCGGCGACCACAAGCACGACCTCGATGCGCTGGCGGCGCAGGTCAACGACCTCACGCGGATGGTGCTGGTCTGCAACCCGAACAACCCGACGAGCACGCATGTGACCGCCGCCGAGATCGGCGCGTTCCTGGAGCGCGTGCCCCCGCACGTGCTCGTGATACTCGACGAGGCGTACATCGAGTTCCAGACCGTCGAGGACCCGGACACGTCGCTCGACCTGCTGAAGGAGTTCGAGAACCTCGTCATCCTGAGGACCTTCTCGAAGGCGTACGGGCTCGCCGGCCTGCGGGTCGGTTACGCGCTCGGCTCGGAGGAGTTCAGGGCCGCGGTCGATCGCGTGCGCCAGCCGTTCTCCGTCAACAAGCTTGCCCAGGCGGCGGCGACGGAGGCGCTCAAGCACCAGGACAACGTCGCCGAGCGCGTGAGCTGGAACGCGGTGGAGCGCCTCTGGATGGAGGAGCGGCTGCGCGAGCTCGGCCTCGACGTCGCGGAAGGACAGGCGAACTTCTGCTGGGTCTCGCTGGGCGACAGCGAGGAGCGGGACGTGGTCGCCGCCCTCACGCGCGCCGGCGTCGCCGTGCGGCCCGGCGGTGCGCTGGGCGGGCCGGGCCACCTGCGCGTGACCTTCGGAACCCGCGCCGAGAACGAGCGCTTCGTCGACGCGATGCGGGACGCGCTGGCCTGACAGCCCGGGTCCTCCTGATCGGCGCCGGCCTGACGCTGGCGGCGGCGATCGGGCTGTACGCGGTCCTCGACTCCGGCGACGAGGGTCCGGTCGACCTCTCCTGCAACGGCAGCGCGCATCTCTGCGACCGCACGCTCGACGAGGTGGCGTTCGCCGCCACCCACAACTCGATGTCCGCCGCCGACCAGCCCGGCTGGCGCTTCGCGCAGCAGGAGAAGGGGATACCGGCGCAGCTCGAGGCCGGCATCCGCGGGCTGCTGATCGACATGTACTACGGGGTGCGAACGTCGCGTGGCATCCAGAACGTGCCGCTTCAGAAGGTCGGGCGACGCGGGCTCGGCCGGGCGGCGGGACGTGACGTCTACCTCTGCCACGCGCTCTGCGGGCTGGGGGCGACCCGGGCGACGGACGCCCTGCGCGACGTCCGCGACTTCCTCGCCGGGCACCCGCGCGAGGTGCTCGTGGTCAGCGTCGAGGACCATGTGCGGCCACTCGACGTCGCGCGCGTGTTCGAGCAGAGCGGCCTCGGAGACTACGTCTGGCGCGGCCCCCTCGGCGCGGGGCGCTTCCCGACCCTGCGCGAGATGGTCGAGCAGAACGAGCGCGTGGTCGTGATGGCGGAGAACCGCACCGGCGGCATCCCGTGGCTGCGGGACCAGTTCAGCCTGGTCCAGGAGACGCCCTACCGGTTCGGCGCTCCGGCGGAGGTGGCCGCCGAAAGCTCGTGCCGCCTCAATCGCGGGGCGGCGGGGCACCCGCTGTTCCTGCTCAACAACTGGGTCGACACATCGCCCCTGCCGCGCCGCAGCAATGCCGCTGTCGTCAACTCCCGCGTCGCGCTGCTGCGCCGCGCCCGCACCTGCCAGCGCCTGCGCGAGCGGCTGCCGCACCTCGTGGCGGTCGACTTCTACGAGCAGGGCGACGTGCTCGGCGTCGTCGCGATCCTCAACCGGTGAGGCCCGCTGGACGCATTGGGTTTGGAGCTTTCCCCGCAACGTGGTACAAAGTGCAACGTCTATGGAGTCGGCGATCACGCCAGCCACCGCATCCTGCACGGCCCTCGAGGCCTCGCGGTGGCCTGCTCCCTTTTATTCCTGGCGATTTAGCTAGGCGTTCGACCCGCTCGCGCAGCCGCGCACCCCGCAATACCCAGGTCGAGCGCCGTACCGGCAGCAAGGGCCCTCTCAGCAGGGTGCACCACCGCGTAACAAGGACACCGGGAAAACAGCTAGAAATCCGAGAGGTTTTTGGAGAAGGGACAGGCAGATGATGATCGTGATGAAAGAGGAGGCCACGCCGGAGCAGATCGCTTCCGTGGTCAAGCGCGTGGAGTCGGTCGGTGCCCACGCCCACGTCTCCGAGGGCGACGTGCTGACCGTGATCGGGGCCATCGGCGACCGCGAGCGGATCGCCAACCTCGACCTCGATGGCACGGCAGGGGTGGACCGCGTAGTTCCGATCACCAAGCCGTACAAGCTTGCATCGAGCCAGATCCGGCACGGGGAGCCGACCATCGTGGAGGTGGACGGGCGCAAGGTCGGCGGCGGACACTTCTCGCTGATGGCGGGGCCGTGCACGGTCGAGAGCCGCCACCAGCTGCTGTCGACCGCCGAGGCGGTGAAGGCAGGCGGCGGGTCGATGCTGCGCGGCGGCGCCTACAAGCCCCGCACCTCTCCGTACAGCTTCCAGGGACTCGGCGACGAGGGCCTGCGCCTGCTCAAGGAGGCCAAGGAGGAGACCGGCTTGCCGATCGTGACCGAGCTGATGGACACGCGGGATCTCGACCAGGTGCTCGAGGTGGCCGACGTGATCCAGGTCGGCGCCCGCAACATGCAGAACTACTCGCTGCTGGCCGAGATCGGGCGGTCCGGCCGCGCGGTGCTGCTGAAGCGGGGCCTGTCGGCGACTCTCGAGGAGCTGCTGATGGCCGCGGAGTACATCCTCAAGGAGGGCAACGAGAAGGTGATGCTCTGCGAGCGCGGGATCCGCACGTTCGAGACGGCGACCCGGTTCACCCTCGACATCATGGCCGTGCCGGTGCTGAAGCAGCTGTCCCACCTGCCGGTCGTCGTGGACCCGAGCCACGCGGCCGGGCGGCGTGACCTCGTGCTCCCGCTGTCGCTGGCCGCAGCAGCGGCGGGCGCCGACGGGATCATCGTCGAGGTGCACCACGACCCGGACGCGGCGATCTGCGATGGCCCGCAGGCGGTGCCGGCCGACGACTTCGCCCACTACGTGGAGCAGGTGCAGCGCGTCGCGGCGGTCGTGGGGAACGAGCTCTCGGCGCTCTGACCCGGATCGCGCTTCTCGGAGTCGGCCTGATCGGGGGCTCCATCGGGCTCGCGGCGCGCGGGCGGGTCGATGGGGCGGAGGTGCGCGGCTACGACCCGGACGGGGCCGCCCTCGACCGCGCCGTCGCGCTGGGGGCCATCGACGCGGCGTGTGACTCGGTCCGCGCGGCGGTCTCCGACGCCGACGTGTGCTTCGTCTGCGCGCCCGTGAGCGCGCTGCCGGGACTGGTGGAGGAGGCGCTGGCTGCGGGCGGGGAGGGCGTCGTGACCGACGTCGGCTCGGTCAAGCGCCCGGTCGTCGACCGGGTCCCGGACGCGGAGCGCTTCATCGGCGGCCACCCGCTGGCCGGGGCCGAGGCGTCCGGCGTCGAGCATGCACGGGCGGACCTCTTCGACGGCGCGACCTGGTACCTCACGCCGGCCGAGCGGTCGAGCGGCATCCTCTACGAGCGGCTGTTCGGGCTGGTCGCCGCGCTCGGGGGCCGGCCGGCCGCGATCGCGGCGGACGTGCACGACCGCCTGATGGCAACCGTCAGTCACCTGCCGCACGTGCTGGCCAACGTGCTCGTGGGGCAGGCCGCGCGCGAGCTCGCGGACGAGTCGCAGGGCCTGCCCGCGACGGGGCCGAGCTTCCGCGACGCGACGCGCGTCGCCGGCGCCAACCCGGCGCTGTGGCGGGACATCTTCCTGGCGAATCGCGAGGCCCTGGAGCGCGAGCTGGACGCCTACCTGGCGGCCCTGCAGGAGGTCCGGGAGGCTCTGCGGGCCGGCGATCCGGCTCGTCTGGCGCAGTGGATCGAGGGCGCGCGGGCGGACCGGCAGCGCCTGCTGGAGGCCGACCTCGCGGGCGGCCCCGTGAGCGAGGTCCGCGTCGCCGTGCCCAACCGGCCGGGGATCGTGGCGCAGATCGCGCTGGCGCTCTCCGAGGCGGGTATCAACATCGTCGACATGGCTCTTTACCCGGCCCCGGACATGCAATCGGGCGCGATCGCGCTGTGGGTCGCGGGCGAAGGCAGCGCGGACCGCGCCGTCGAGCTGGCCGCGGGCCTCGGCTACGCGGCCGCGCCGGTGGACAGCGGAGGCTGATCCCGTGCGGTTCGATCCCGCCTCCGCGCTGAAGGGGGAGCTGACCCCGCCCCCGGACAAGTCCATCTCGCACCGCGCCGCGATCGTGGGCGCGATGTCGGACGGCCGCGTGCAGGTGCGCGGATACCTGCGTTCTGCCGACACCGCGGCGACGCTCGAGGCCGTCACCGAGCTGGGCGCCCGGCTGGGGCGCGTGCAGGCGCGCGGCGCGGGAACCGACATCGAGCTCGTCGGCGCCGGGCTGCGCGGAGCCGACCCGGGCGCGGAGCGGATCGACGTGCGCAACGCCGGCACGCTGCTGCGGATCCTGCCGGGATGGCTCGCCGGGCAGCCGCGGGGGACCTGGACCCTCGACGGCGACGAGAGCATCCGCCGCCGCCCGGTCGATCGCGTGGCGCACCCGCTGAGACGGATGGGTGCGAGCATCGACTTCCGCGAGGGCGGCCTGCCGCCGATGGTGGTGGAGGGCGCCGATCTGCACGGGCTCGAGTACGAGCTGCCCGTCGCCAGCGCGCAGGTGAAGTCGTGCGTGCTGCTCGCGGGCCTGCTGGCGGACGGCGAGACGACGGTCGTGGAGCGCCTGCCCTCGCGCGACCACACCGAGATCATGCTGCGGGCGGCGGGCGTCGACGTGCGCACCAACGGCGGGCGCGTGTCGGTGACGGGCATGCGCCACATCGAGCTGGAGCAGGTCGACGTGCCCGGCGACTTCTCCTCGGCGGCGTTCTTCATCGCGGCCGCGACGCTCGTGCCCGGCTCGGAAGTCGTGTTGCGCGGCGTGGGCGTGAACCCGACGCGCACCGGCCTGCTCCGCATCCTGGAGCGCATGGGCGCCGACGTCGAGCTGGCCGGCCGCACGGCCGCGGGGGGCGAGGCGGTGGCCGACGTCGTCGTGCGCGCGGCCGCGCTGCGGGGGACCGAGGTCGAGGAGGCCGAAGTGCCGCTCGCGATCGACGAGCTGCCGCTCGTGGCACTCCTGGGGGCGTTCGCCGAGGGCCGGACGGTGGTGCACGGCGCGGAGGACCTGCGGCGCAAGGAATCCGACCGGATCACCATGGTCGTCGAGGGCCTCCGTGGTCTCGGCGCGCGGATCGAGGCGGCGCCGGACGGCTTCATGATGGAAGGGACCGGGGGCCTCCTGGGCGGCGCGCTGGACGCGGCCGGCGACCACCGCCTGGCGATGCTGGGCGCCGTCGCCGGGCTGGCCTCGCGCGAAGGCGTGGAGGTGCGCGGTTTCCAGGCCGCGGATGTCTCATATCCGGGCTTTGCGGGTGACCTGGAGACGGTCGCCGCGTAGGGTTCCGCCCGGCGCGCGCGAATAACAGCGGAATGGCCGCCGGTACCCAGACTGCGCGGCGGGGTCGCGCATGGGAGGAGCAGCAGCGCGTGTACCGCCGCCGGCGCCTGCTCGGCCTGGGGCTCGCCCTGCTGCTCGTCCTGCTGTTGGTGCGCGGGTGCTCCGCCGTCGTGGGAAACGGCGGGGAGGAGGCCGCGTCGGACGAGGCTGCCGTTCCGGAGCTGCCGCGCGGCGGGCGCGAGATCCTGCCGCGCAACCGCGTCGTGGCCTACTACGGCGCTCCGCAGGACCCCGAGCTCGGCGTCCTCGGGACCGCTCCCCTGAACGTGTCGGCGCGGCGGCTGGAAGCGCGTGCGCGGGAGTTCTCCCGCCCCGGCCGGCCCGCGATCCCGGCGTTCGAGCTGATCGCGACGCTGGCGCAGTCGGCACCGGGCGACGATGGGCTGCACCGCCTGCGCCAGACCGACGCGGTCATCGCCCGGCACCTGCGCGCCGCGCGCGCCGCGAAGGGATTGCTGATCCTCGACATCCAGCCCGGGCAGTCGGACTTCCTGGACGAGGTGCGGGCGCTCGAGCGCTGGCTGGTCGAGCCCGACGTGAGCCTCGCGCTCGACCCGGAATGGCACGTTCCCGAGGGCGTGCAGC
This sequence comes from Solirubrobacterales bacterium, assembly GCA_035650255.1. Lineage (GTDB taxonomy): Bacteria > Actinomycetota > Thermoleophilia > Solirubrobacterales > JBBDJG01 > DASRIA01. Next base: position 16,204 of record DASRIA010000100.1, on the reverse strand, counting down.
CCGGCAGCGTGATCGGCTCGACCGACGCTGCGACCGTCAACGAGGTGACCGACTACCTGTCGCGCATCGTGCGGGCCCGCAACCTGCCCCAGAAGATCCTGATCGTGCACCAGTTCACCGAGGACATGGTCAGCGACCGGAACCTCACGCGCGGCTCTCCCGGGGTGGCCGTGATCTCGAACATGGACGGCTTCGGGACGGCGGAGCTCAAGGCCGGCGTGTACGACCGGCTGTCCGTGGCCCAGCCCGCCACTGCACGCCTGCGCCGCCGCTCACGCGACCCCTACAACGGCTTCAAGCTGTTCTTCCGCGAGGACACGGGCCTGATGAGCCCGCGCGACGTGCTGGGGCTCGATCCGGCGCCGGACGTGGTGGTGTACGAGTAGCGCGACGTGGCCCCAGCCAAAACCGGGTGGGGGCCGCGCAGCAACGATTGAAGGATTAGTGGGGCTATAGCCCCCAAGATCCTTCAACGAAGCGGCTTGCGCCCGCCACCCTACCTACCGGGTTTCGGGTCTCGAGCGCCTAGTGCCGCGCCAGCGCCGAGACCCGCGCGGCCGCGCGGCGCAGCGGGCGCGCCACCGCGCCGGGGGTTACGCCCCCCAGCTGCCGGGCGCGCGCCTCCAGCAGCCGGACCAGCTCCGCGGTGGGGGAGAACGGGTCTGCGACCGTAGCCCCGTCGTCCAGGGAGCGGACGGCGAGCACTCGCTCGCCGACCTCGGCGAGCAGGGCGGCACCATGGTCGAACCGGCGGCCCTCGAGCTGGGAGAGGCGCTCGACTGCCTGCCAGTCATCGGGCGTGACGCGTCTGATCGTCACGGAGTCGTAGAGCGGGGGCGCCGCGGCCGGTCGCTCCGGGTGGGTGCGCCGGTAGTAGTCAGCTTGCGCGTATCGCTCCTCCAGGACCGATTGTGCGAGGTATGCGTTGAGGGGATTCATGGGGTGCCGCCCTCCTCGGTATCCGTGGTGTCGGCTCATAACTAGCGTAGAATGTACGGTAGTTAGCATAACTTGTCAAGTGCCTTAGCTGGTTAGCTACCATATTGGCCAATATGCAGGAGAAACGTGACTTCTGACACAGATACGGCTCCCGGGCGGCTCGAGCTGGTGCGCCAGTTCGTGAACACGCGCGACATCGACGACGATCTCGACGACATCGCCACGCCCGCCGCGCTGGAGGCGTGGCTGGCCCAGCACGACCTCCGCACCGGGCCCGCCACGGACGCGGACGTGGCCCGCTTCGCAGACGTGCGCGAGGGCCTGCGCGCCCTGCTGCTGGCCAACAACGGCGAGCCGCGCGACCGCGACGCGATCGCCCGCCTCGACGCCGTGGCGGCCACCGTGCCGGTCAGCGTCCGGTTCGGCGACGACTCCTGCGCCCTCGAGCCCGAGGGCAAGGGGCTCGAGGGCGCGCTCGGCTCGCTCCTCGGCCTCGTCCACACGGCGATGCGCGACGGGACCTTCCAGCGCCTGAAGGCCTGCCGCGAGCACACCTGCGCCTGGGCGTTCTACGACCACTCCCGCAACCGCTCGGCCACCTGGTGCTCGATGGAAGTGTGCGGAAACCGCGCCAAAGCCCGCGCGTATCGCGCCCGTCATGCAAAGGGCAAGGGGAAGGCGTAGGCCCACCCTCTACGCTTCGGCCGATGATCATCGCGATCGACGGGCCCGCGGGGAGCGGGAAGAGCACGGTCGCGCGCGAGGTCGCCCGGCGGCTCGGCTTCACCTATCTCGACTCCGGGGCCATGTACCGCGCCGTCACGCTGGCGGCGCTCGACTCGGGCGCCGACCTGGACGACGGGCCGGCACTGGGCCGCATCGCCGAGCGGCTGGCGATCGAGCTGCGCCGTCGTGACGACGACAACGCCCAGGTGTTCATGGACGGGCGGGACGTGAGCGACGCCATCCGCGAGCCCCGCGTCACCGGTGCGAGCTCGCGCGTCGCGGCCCACCCGGACGTGCGCAACGCGATGCTGGAGAAGCAGCGCCTGCTGATCAAGGCCGGCGACTACGTCGTCGAAGGCCGCGACATCGGCACCGTCGTCGCCCCTGACGCACCGGTGAAGGCGTTCCTCACGGCCGACCCGGGCGAGCGCGCGCGCCGCCGCGCCGCCGAGCTCGAGCGGCGCGGAGTGAGCATCCAGCACGACGAGGTGCGCTCCGCGATCGAGCAGCGCGACAAGCTCGACTCCACGCGTTCCGCGGCCCCGCTGCGGCAGGCCGACGACGCGGAGCTGATCGACACCACGCAGCTGACGGCGGACGCCGTCGCCGACCGCATCGTCGCGCTCGCCAAGGCCGCCTCGGGCACATGAGCCCCACCGGCCCGAAGGTGGCGGTGATCGGCTATCCGAACGTGGGCAAGTCCACGCTCGTCAACCGGCTCAGCGACACGCGCGAAGCGGTGACCGACGCCGAGCCCGGCGTCACGCGCGACCGCAAGGAGATCCCGGCCGAGTGGAACGGCGTCTCGTTCACCCTCGTGGACACCGGTGGAGTGGACCTCAGCGACAGCGAGTCGCTTGCGCGGCAGGTGCAGGACCAGGCCCGGTTCGCGCTCGAGGACGCGGCGGCCGTGCTGCTGGTCGTCGACGCCACGGCGGGCCTGCGGCCCGGCGACGCCGACCTCGCGCAGCTGCTGCGCGGCTCCCCGGTGCCGGCGATCGTCGTGGCCAACAAGCTCGATCGCGGGGAGGACGCCCCGCTGGCGGCGGAGTTCCACGGGCTCGGGCTGGGTGACCCGGTACCCGTGTCCGCGGCACACGGGATCGGCACGGGCGACCTGCTCGACCGGCTGGTGGACACGGTGCGCGAGCGCGCGCTCCCGGACGGGCCCGAGGACGACGCGGTCTCGGTCGCCGTCATCGGGCGCCCCAACGTCGGCAAGTCCTCGCTCGTGAACGCCTTCCTCGGCCAGGAGCGCGTGATCGTCGACGAGCGGGCGGGCACCACGCGCGACGCGATCGACACGCGCGTGGAGGTCGACGGCCGTCCGGTGGTGCTGGTCGACACGGCCGGGCTCCGCCGCGTGGGAAAGGTCGCGGGGACAGTCGACTACTACGCCCAGCTGCGCTCCGAGCGCGCCGCGGAGCGCGCGCACGTCGCGCTCGTGGTCTGCGACGCGCAGGAGGGCATCACCTCCGAGGACCTGCGGATCGCCGACCTCGCGATGCGCAACGACTGCGCGACCATCGTGGTCCTGAACAAGTGGGACGTGACCGCGACCGAGCTCGAGGACGCGAAGGCGCGCGTCGCCGCCAAGCTGCGGCTGCGCCCGCGCGTCATCACCGCATCGGCGCTCACCGGTCGCAACGTGACGCGCCTGATGGTGGAGGCGGTCGCGCTCGCGGACCGCTCGCGCGCACGGGTCCCCACGGCGGACCTGAACCGGTTCGTGGCGGAGATCCAGTCACTGCGCTCGCCACCGGCCGTGCGCGGCAAGCGCCTGCGGATCTTCTATGCCGCGCAGGTGGAGTCCGGGCCGCCGCGTTTCCGGTTCCACGTGAACGACCGCCGGCTGCTCGTGCGCGACTACGCGTTCTTCGTCGAGAACCGGCTCCGCGAGCGCTACCGGCTGGAGGGAGTGCCCGTCGTGATCGACTTCGCCGACCGCGAGCGCCGCGGCCGCCGGTCGCAGGGCCCGCGGGCGCACCCGGCCGAGCAGGCCGAGACGACTCTGTGAGCGCCCTGCGCGCGCGCCTGACGCTCGACCGCATCGCGCTCGCGGTGGTCGTGATCGGCGCGGTGCTGGTGGTCGCGTCCCTGGTCGAGGGTTCGGGCGAGGGCGAGCCGCGCGATCGTGCGGCGCAGCTGGTGCCCGCGGACGCGCTGCTGTACGTGCACGCGCGCGTGGAGCCCGGCGGCGAGCAGTGGGCTCGCGCCGGGGAGATCGTGCGCCGGCTCCCGGCGCTGCGCCGGCTGCGAGACCGCGCGCTGGAGAGCCTCTCGCGCGAGCGGCGCCGGCTCAACTTCGAGACGCAGGTGCGCCCGTGGATCGGCGACGAGGCGGCGCTCGCGCTGTTGCGCGAGGGGCGGCGCGCCACGTCGCTGATCCTGCTGCGCGTCGCCGACGAGCCGCTCGCGCGCCGTTTCCTGGAGGGCGCCGGGCGATCGACCCGGCAGCGGCACCGCGGCGTCGCGCTGCACGTATACGCGGACCTCGCGGTCGCGTTCGTGAACGGCTTCATGGCAATCGGGACTCCCGCGAACGTCCGGAGCGCGATCGATGCGAGGCGGGGCCGCTCGCTGGCGGAGGAGCGCCTCTTCCGCCGCGCCGGGGACCAGCTCGAGGTGGACGATCCGATCATCCGTGCGTACGCGCCGGCCCGCGGACTGTCCCAGGTGCTGCGCGGCCAGGGCCGCCTCTTGGGGCAGCTGCGGCCGTTCTTCGACGTGCCGGGCCTCGAGGCCGCCGCAGCCGCCGCGCGGGCCGAGCAGGGTGGCGTGCGGCTCGACTTCGCCACGCTGGCGCCGAACCGCACGACGTCCCCGCGGTTCACGCCGTCGCTGATCGACGAGGTGCCGTCGGGGAGCATGGCCTTCGTGGGCGCGGGCGGGCTGAACGGGCTCCTCGATCAGGTGGAGCGACTGGCCGGGGAGGAGGGCACCGCCCTGCCGGGACTCCTCCAGCGCCTGCGCCGGCAACTGGGCCGCGAAGGCGAGCAGGCCCTGCTGGGCGCCGTGCGCCCGCTGCTGGGCCGCGAGTCGGCCCTGTTCGCCACGCCGCCGGCCAACGTGCCGGTGGTGACCCTCGTGGTCGCGGACACGTCCGCGGAGGAGGGGGCCGACGTGCTGGTGGCGCTGCAACCGGTGATATCGCGGCTGCTCGAGGCCCCGGCCGGCGGGGCGGTGCCGGCGATCATCCCGCGCCGCATCGCCGGCGTGGAGGCGACCACTCTCAGCCTGTCGCCGGCGCTGGCGCTGACCTATGCGGCCTTCGACGACAAGCTGGTCGTCTCGACCAGCCCGGCAGGCATCCGCCAGCTGCGCGTCGCGGGAGACTCGCTGTCCGACAATGCCTCCTTCGCGCCCGGCGGGCTGCGAACGGCCCTCGATCGCGCGTCCTCGGTAGTCTTTCTCGATCTTCGCCGGCTTTCCGTGCTGGTAGAGCGGGCCGGTCTGGCTGCCACGCGCGGATACCGAGCGATTGAGTCCGACATCGCGCGCATCGGTGCGGTGAGCGGTGTCACGGTAAGCGAGCGTTCGTCCCAGACGGCGCAAATCTTCGTAGAGGTGCCATGAGCTCCATCCAACAGTTGTCAGACAACGAGTTCCTGTTCACGTCGGAGTCGGTCACAGAGGGCCACCCCGACAAGATCGCCGACCAGATCTCGGATTCCGTGCTGGACGCGATCCTGGCCGACGACCCGAACGGGCGTGTCGCGTGCGAGACGTTCGTCACCACCGGCATGATCGTGGTGGGCGGCGAGATCACCACCGACACCTACGTGGACATCCCGAAGGTGGCGCGTCAGACGGTCGCCGACATCGGCTACACCCGCGCGAAGTTCGGCTTCGACGCGGAGACGTGCTCCGTCCTGACGGCGATCGACGAGCAGTCGCCCGACATCGCGCAGGGCGTCGACGCGGCATACGAGGCCCGTCACATTCCCGGCGACGACGACCCGCTGGACAAGATCGGCGCCGGCGACCAGGGAATGATGTTCGGCTACGCGACGCGGGAGACGAAGGAGCTCATGCCGATGCCGATCCAGATCGCGCACACGCTCGCGCGGCGGCTCTCGGAGGTGCGCAAGTCGGAGGTCGTGCCCTATCTGCGGCCCGACGGCAAGACCCAGGTGACCGTGCGCTACGAGGACGGCAAGCCGATCGAGATCGTCAAGATCCTGATCTCCACGCAGCACAAGCCCGGAGTCGACAGCGAGACGCTGATCCAGCCGGACCTCTGGGAGCACGTGGTGGAGCCGGTGCTGCACGCGGACTATCGCGAGCTGTACACCGAGAAGGCGCTGCGCGAGAACCTGCTCGTGAACCCCACCGGCAAGTTCGAGATCGGCGGCCCGATGGGCGACGCCGGGCTCACCGGGCGCAAGATCATCGTCGACACGTACGGCGGTGCCGCGCGTCACGGCGGCGGCGCGTTCTCGGGCAAGGATCCCTCCAAGGTGGACCGCTCGGCCGCATATGCCGCGCGCTACGTGGCGAAGAACGTGGTGGCCGCCGACCTGGCCGACCGCTGTGAGGTGCAGGTCGCATACGCGATCGGCGTTGCGCACCCGCTGTCGCTGATGGTCGAGACCTACGGGACCGAGCGCGTGCCCCAGTCACGCATCGTGGAGCTGGTCGACAAGCACTTCGACCTGCGGCCCGGCGCGATCGTGCGCGACCTGGACCTGCGCCGGCCGATCTTTCGCAAGACCGCCGCGTACGGGCACTTCGGCCGCGAGGACCACGACTTCACGTGGGAGAAGACGGACAAGGCAGCGGCGCTGCGCAAGGACGCCGGCATCGACCAGAAGGCGGAGGCCGTCAGCTCGTAGCGGTTGCCCCTGTGCGGCCTTGCGCCGGGGGGACGTCAGGAGTAGGTTCGCCCCGTGAGGAGGGTTCTCACGGCCCTCGCGGTCGCCGTCGTCCTCGTGCTGCCCATGGCGGCGCAGGCGAGTCACGTGCGGCCGAAGTCGAGCAACGGGAAGCTTTCGACTTCCCTGGTTCCCTCCTTCAATCCCTGCGCTGCGCCGGATCGCACGCATGGCCCGCCGCTTGCGTTCCCGTCCTGCTCCACGCCCGACCAGGCCTCGAGCTATCTGACGCTCGGAACGCCAGACGTGAACGGCAGCGCGGCTCAGTCGGTGGGAAGCTTCTACTGGAAGACGTGGCCGGGAGTTCCCGGGCCGCCGTGGGACAACGTGAGCGTGTTCGACGTAAGCATCTCGGACGTGCGCTGCAGGGCTGCGGGTCCTGGATGCGGGGCGCCGGGCGCGGACTACGCGGGCTCGGTCGAGCTGCGTGTGGCCTCGCAGATCTCGGATCACAACAACAGCGTCAACCCGGGAGGAGGGGCCGATCCGGGAACCACGCAGTCATTCGACTTCGGCTTCACGGTGACGTGCACGACGACGTCAGATCCATCGATCGGCTCGATGTGCTCACAGCACATCAACTATCTCGAGAACGTGATTGGGGGCAGCATCCAGGACGGGAAACGCACCGTCTGGGAGCTCGGCCAGTTTCAGGTCTGGGACGGTGGGGCGGACGCCGACGGCTCGACGGCCGGCGACAACACGAGGTTCGCCGTGCAGGGCGTGTTCGTACCATGAGGAAGGTCGTCACTGCACTCGTGGTCGTTGGGATCCTGGCGCTTCCCGCCGCGGCGCAGGGGACGCACCCGCGCCCGAAGAGCGCCGAAAAGGTGTTCGCAGGCTTGGTCCCGGCATACCAGCCGTGCACGGCACCGGATCGCACGCACGGCCCACCCCTTGCTTTCCCGTCGTGTTCGGCTCCCGACCAGGACTCCAGCTACCTGACCGTCGGAACACCGGACGCCAACGGCAACGCGGTGCAGTCGGTCGGGAGCTTCTATTGGGAAGCCTTTGCGGGTGTGCCGGGTCCCCCCACCGACAACAAGATCGGGTGGAAGATCGACATCACCGACGTGCGGTGCCTGGCCGCCGGACCCGGTTGCGCGGCGCCGGGGGCCGACTATGCGGGCTCGGTCGAGGTGCGCTTCTCGTCACAGATCACGGACCACAACAACAACGTGAATCCCGGCGGAGGCAGCGACCCTGCGACCGTCCAGCCGTTCGACTTCAGCTTCCCCGTGACGTGCACGATGACGTCGAACCCTGCGATCGGGTCGACGTGCTCCCGGAGGATCAACTACATCGAGGAGTTCGGATTCGCGATCCCCGACGGCAGACGCACGCTGTGGGAGTTCGGCCCGGCGCAGCTGTGGGACGGGGGCACCGATGCGGATGGCTCCACGACCGGCGACAACACGAAGTTCGCGGTCCAGGGAGTGTTCGTCCCCTAGCTGTCGACCAGCGCGAAGACGCGCGCGGGCGTGCCGGAGCCGTCGACGAGCTTCAGTGCACCCACGACCAGCAGCGCGCCGCGCGCCGGTAGCTCGGCCAGGTTGACCAGCCCCTCGAGGTGCCACAGGCCCGCGGGCAGCGTCATGTGGTGCACGGGAAAGTCGGCCGCCGCGCCCGGGTCCACGCCCAGCGTGTCGATGCCCAATCCCACCACCCGCCGTTCCAGCAGCAGCTCCGCCGCACCGACTCCGAACCCCGGGAACGCCCCGCCGACATAACGCTCGGCATCGGAGCGGTAACGCTCCCATCCGGTCAGCGCCAGCACCGCCGACCCGGCATCGATGGGCCCGTCCACACGCTCCGCCTCCTCGACGTGCTCGCGCTCGATCGCGAAGCCGGGATCGGCCTCGCACTCCGCGCGCACGTCGATCACGGCGCACGGCACGACCAGCCGCTCCACGGGGATCGCATGGGCATGGTCGCCGCCGGGCGCGAAGTGCGACGGTGCGTCGAGGTGCGTGCCCGCGTGCTCGGGTGTGGTGATCCGGCGCGCGTACGAGTGCTCGGTCTCGATGCGCGAGACCACGTGCGCCGACAGCGGCTCCGACCCCGGCCACAGCACGGTCGCGGGCCCGAGCGGCTGGGTCAGATCGATCACGCGGCGCATGCAGGGCGATCGTACGCGGATCGCCCGGCCGTCCGCGCACCGCCTTATGTTCAGAGCCGGATGTCATCGATCGCCCGCGTCGAACCGCTCACCACGGCCCGCGCTCTGCGCGGGCCGTTCGACTACCGGATCCCGCACGAGATGGAGGGAGTCGGCGTCGGCTCGGTGCTGCTCGTCCCGTTCGGCCGGCGGCGGATCCTGGGCCTGGTGGTCGACGTGTGCGACCACACGGAGGTCCCGCTCGACAAGCTGGTCGAGCCCCTGGCCCCGCTCGAGGCCGGCGTGCCGGCAGAGCTCGTGGAGCTGGGGCGCTGGCTGGCCGACGCCTACTGCTCGACGCCGGCCCGCGGGCTGGCGCTCGTGCTGCCGCCCGGCACCGGCACCGCGTCGCATGCGACACCGGGCGCCTCCACCCGCGAGCTGCTGGAGGCGGCGCTGACCCCGGCGGGCCGTGACGCGATCGCGGGCTCCAGCCGCACGCGGCTCGGGCCGAAGCAGCACGCCGCTCTGAGCCGGCTCGCGCGCGGTCCGTCGACGGCGGGTGAGCTCGGCGTCGCGCACGGCACGCTCGCAAGCCTCGAGCGGCGCGGCCTCGTGTCCATCGGCCGGCGCGCGGTCGCGCGCCGGCCGTCCGGCGTCGACCGCGGCGCGGGCAAGCGCGTGACGGCGGCGGCCCCGCGGGTGCTCACCGACGCTCAGGCTGCCGCACTCGCAGCCGTGCTGGAGCCACTCGAGGCGCGCCGCCATGCCGCGCTGCTGCTGCACGGCGTGACGGGCAGCGGCAAGACGGAGGTGTACCTGCGCGCGGCCGACGCCGCGCTCGCACAGGGGCGCTCCGCGATCGTGATGGTCCCGGAGATCGCCCTCACCCCGCAGACGGCTCGCCGCTTCGAGGAGCGGTTCGGCGAGCGCGTCGCGATCCTGCACTCGCAGCTGAGCCTCGGTGAGCGCTACGACGAGTGGCGCCGGTTGTGCGACGGCCAGGCGCGGATCTGCGTCGGGCCGCGCTCGGCCGTCTTTGCGCCGCTCACCGACCTCGGGCTGATCGTGGTCGACGAGGAGCACGACTCCGCGTACAAGCAGGAGAGCGACCCCCGTTACGACGCGCGCGAGGTGGCCGAGCGCAGGGCCCGCATGTCGGGCGCGGTGCTGGTGTGCGGCAGCGCGACGCCGCGGGCCGAGAGCTGGCAGCGGATGCGCAAGCTGTCCCTGCCGGCGCGCGTGGACAACCTCGACCTGCCGCCGGTCGAGCTGCTCGACATGCGCGGCCTGCGCCACGCGCTGCACCCGGACGCGCGGCGCGCGCTCGAGGACGTGCGCACGCGCGCCCGCAAGGCGATCGTGCTCGTGAACCGGCGCGGCTGGTCGGCGTTCGTGGAGTGCCGGGATTGCGGGCGTACCTGGATGTGCCCGCACTGCGACGTGACGCTCACGTTGCACCGCGACGACCCGACCGGGCGCCTCGCCTGTCACCACTGCGGCCACTGGCAGCCGGCGGCCCGCTCCTGTCCCGACTGCGGGTCGACCGCCGTCTCGCGGCACGGCGCCGGAACGCAACGCGTCGAAGCGGAGTTGCGCGAAGCACTCGCGCCGCTGCCGGTGTTCCGCCTCGACGCGGACGCCGCGCGCCGCAAGCACGGCATCGCCGAGACGCTGGCGCAGTTCGACGCCGCTCCGGCCGGCGTGCTGGTCGGCACGCAGATGGTCGCCCAGGGACACGACTTCCCCGAGGTCGAGCTGGCCGTAGTGCAGGACGCCGACGCGACGCTGCGCTTCCCCGACTTCCGCGCGGAGGAGCGCACGTTCGCGCTGGTCTCCCAGCTCGCGGGCCGCAGCGGGCGCGGGCCCGGCGGCGGCCGGGTGATGGTGCAGACGATGAGCCCGGCGACCACATGCCTGCGCCACGCGGCCCGCCACGACGCCGAGGGCTTCCTGGGCGAGGAGATGGACCGCCGGCGCGCGCTGCACTACCCGCCCTTCTCGACGCTCATCCACGTGTCCGTGTCGGCGCCGGACCAGGAGCTCGCCGATCGCACGGCAGCTCGGGTGGCGGAGCGGCTCGGCGCGCTCGAAGTGCTCGGCCCGGCGCCGCTGTTCCGGCTCAAGGACATGTACCGCAGCCGCCTGGTCGTGAAGGCCGCCGACCGCGCCCCCGCAGTATCGGCCGTGGGGGCCGCGGTCAGGGAGGTCGGCGCGGACCGCAAGCTCCGTAACGTGAAACTGGTCGTGGACGTGGACCCGCAGTGACGTGACTGACCCGGCGGGCTGCCCGTTCTGCAAGCGCATCCGCGGGCGGCAGTTCCTGCTCGCGGCGCGGCGCACGGCGGTCGCGATCCCCGACGCCCACCCCGTCACGCCCGGCCACTGCCTGGTGCTCCCCAAGCGCCACGAGCCGGACTTCTTCGAGCTCACCATCGAGGAGCAGGGCGAGATCCTCGAGCTGGTCTGGGAGCTGCGCGAGCTGCTCGAAGCCGAGCACGACACGACTTCCTTCAACGTCGGCGTGAACGCCGGCGTGTACGCGGGCCAGACGGTCGACCACGCGCACGTCCACCTGATCCCGCGCTACGAGGGCGATGTCCCGGACCCGCGCGGCGGCGTGCGCTGGGTCATACCCGACCGCGCGCCGTACTGGGAGGAGTAGCGCCGCCCCCTGACCGGCCAAGCCCGTTGCTAGAGTTGCCCGCGGATGGCGGGTAGCGACGAAAACGGCCGTCCGGTGCAAGCGGAGGAGATCGAGGACCAGGCTCACGAAACCGGCGAGCAGCCGGTTCTCGATCCCGAGACGCAGGCACGCCGTGAGCGTGCGCTCGCGCTGATCCGGACCTTCGGCGATCCCGCGCTGCGCGCCAGCGCGGTCGACGTCACGCGCTTCGACGAAGCGCTGCACGAGGAGATCGCCCGCATGGAGGCCCTGATGGGCGACGCGCTGGGCCTCGGCCTGGCCGCGACGCAACTCGGTGTCATGCACCGCCTGTTCGTGTTCCGCGTCGGGTCCGAAGCGCCTCTCGTGGCGGTGGTGAATCCGCGGCTCGAGTGGTCGTCGCAGGACCAGGAAACCGCCGAGGAGGGGTGTCTCAGCCTGCCCCGGGTGCTCGTCGACGTGGAGCGCCCGCTGCATGTGCGCGTGAGCGCCCAGGACGCGCGGGGGGAGCCGATCGTGCTCGAGGCGTCGGGGCTCGAGGCGCGGGTGATCCAGCACGAGATGGACCACCTCGACGGCGTCCTGATCCTCGACCGCACCACCAAGGACCAGCGCAAGGAAGCGCTGCGGGCCCTCCGCGGCGGCACAGAGCAGCACTCCCACGAGCCGAGCGCAAGCGCCCGCAGCGCGGGCTGAGCGCCGCCCCGTGCGGACGGTCTTTCTCGGCAGCTCCAGCTTCGCGGTCGTGGTGCTGGGCGCGCTCGCCACCTCGCCCCATCGCCCCGCGCTGGTCGTCACGCCGCCCGACCGGCCGAAGGGCCGCGGCCGCAAGACCGCGGCACCGCCGGTGGCGGTGGCTGCGCGCGAGCTGGGGCTGGAGCTCCTGCAGGCCGGAAGCGTGAACGATCCCGCTGCGGTGGCCGCGATCGAGGAGGCCGCGCCCGAGGGGATCGGGGTGTGCGAGTTCGGCCAGCTGATCCGCGAGCCGCTGCTCTCGCACGACCTGATGCTGAACGTCCACCCGTCGCTGCTCCCGCGCTGGCGCGGGGCCGCGCCGATCGAGCGTGCGCTGATGGCCGGCGACACCCGCACCGGCGTGACGATCTTCAAGGTGACCGAGGGGCTCGACAGCGGGCCGATGGCACTCCAGCGGGCGGAGCCGGTCCATCCCGGCGACACGCGCGGAACCCTCGCCCCGCGCCTGGCGGCACTTGGCGCCACCCTGCTGATCGAGTCGTTCGATGCGGCCGAGGCGGGCGCGCTCGAGCTGACGGAGCAGCCCGCAGAGGGAGTGACCTACGCCGAGAAGATCCCCCCGGAGGAACGCCGTCTGGACACGAGCCGCCCCGCCGCCGAGCTCGAGCGCGTGGTGCGGGCGCTCACACCCGACGTGGGGGCGTTCGTCGAGCTCGAGGGGGGCGAGCGCCTCGGCGTGGAGGCCGCCCGCGCAGTGGACGAGCAGTCCGGCCCCGGCGAGGTTCGCGCCGCCGGTGGGCGGTTGCTGGTGGGCTGCGCCGAGGGCGCGCTGGAGCTCGATCGCGTGAAGCCGGCGGGCGGGAGGGCGATGGCGGCTGCCGACTACCTGCGCGGCCACACTCCTCCCGCACGCGTCGCGGTGTAGGGATGGCGACGCCGGCGCGACGCTGTGCGTACACGGTCACCCGCCGCGTCTTCGAGCGCGGCGCCTACACCGACCACGCGTTCCGGGCCGAGGCGCAGCGCCACGACCTCGGCAGCCGCGACCGCGCATTCGCCATGCGCCTGTCCTACGGCGTCGTGCAGCGCCGCCGCACGCTGGACCACGTGCTCCAGTTGCTGTCGGACCGCGCCGTCGGCGACCTCGACCCCGAGGTGATCGCCGCACTGCGGCTCGGCGCGTACCAGCTGCTCTACATGGACGGAGTGGCAGACCACGCCGCCGTCACGGAATCCGTGGACCTCGCGAAGACCGCCGGGAGCCGCGGGCACGGGCTGGTGAACGCCGTGCTGCGCCGCACGGCGCGCGAGGGCGGCGCGGTGCTCGCGCAGCTCGACGACGCCACCCCGGCGGCCGCGGCGCTGCTGCACTCGCACCCCGACTGGGTCGCAGAGCTGTGGTGGGACCAGCTCGGGCCCGAGGCCGCGCGCGGGCTGATGGCGGCGGACAACGAGGCGGCCGAGAGCACCGCCCGCGTCAACACGCTGCGCGCGAACGTCGGCGACGTGCTGTCGCAGCTCGCGCAGGCCGGCGTCGAGGCGGCCCGCGACCCCGATCTGCCGGAGGCCGTCGTACTCGAGCAGCCCTATGACCTGCACGGGTCGGAGCTGTTCGCGCGCGGCGCGCTGATGCCGCAGTCGCGCGCGTCGATCATGGTGGCGCGCGCCGTCGATCCCGCGCCCGGCGAGCGGGTGCTCGACCTGTGCGCCGCACCGGGCGCGAAGACCACGCATCTGGCGGCGCTGATGGAGGGAGAGGGCCGGGTGGTGGCGGTCGAGCTCGATCCGCGGCGCGCGCGGGACGTCACGCGCAATGCCGAGCGCCTGGGGGCCGCGAACGTCGAGGTGGTGGTGGGCGACGCGGCGGAGGCCGGATTCGGCACCGGGTTCGACCGGGTGCTCGCCGACCCGCCGTGCTCGGACCTCGGCACGCTGCGCTCGCGCCCCGACGCCCGCTGGCGCAAGTCCCCGGGGCAGGTCGCCGAGCTGGCGGCCCTGCAGGGCCGGATCCTCGATGCGGCCGTGCAGGCGCTGCGCCCCGGCGGGCGCCTCGTTTACTCGACGTGTACCGTCAGCCCGCAGGAGAACGAGCACCAGGCCACGGCGCTCACGGAGCGGCACCCGGGCCTCGAGGCGGGTGACCGGCCCGTGGTGCAGACTTTGCCGCACCGCGACCGCACGGACGGATTCTTCATCGCGACCTTCGACAAGACATGAACGAGGTTCCGGCAGGTGGACAGCCGCAGCCGCAGGCGGAAGACATGTTCGGCGTGGAGCGACTGTGCCCCGGCTGCGGCGAGCCGTGGCTGCGGCCGACCCAGCTCGCGGGGCGGTACCGGTGCGTGAACTGCCTCGTGCGTTTCCAGCTGATGTCGTACTGCCCGACGTGCGGAGAGCACTCGACGATGGTGCGGATGCGCGACAGCAAGGACCTCGTGTGCGCGGGCTGCGGCGGGTCCATGCTGAAGCCCGTGTAGGTTGCCGCCGATGCTGAACGCCGTGGCGCCACGCGAGCTGATCCGGACCAACCAGGTCGAGCCGTCGATCCTGTCGGCCGACTATTCACGTCTCGGCGAACAGGTCGCGACCGTGATGGGCGCCGGGGCGCGCGCGATCCACGTGGACGTGATGGACGGCCACTTCGTCCCGCCAATCACGATCGGCCCCGTGATCGTGGAGTCGATCCGTGAGCAGGTGCACGCGGCGGGCGGCATGCTCGACTGCCACTTGATGGTCGAGCGGCCCGAGCGGCAGATCGACCAGTTCGCCGCCGCCGGCGCAGACTCGATCACGATCCAGGCCGAGGCCACGCCGAATGTCCACTACGCCCTGAAGCAGATCCGCGCCGCGGGCTGCCTCGCGGGGCTGGCGATCAATCCGGGCACGCCGGTGGAGGCGGCCGGCGAGGTGCTCGACGCGCTGGACTTCGTGCTGTGCATGACCGTGAACCCCGGGTGGGGAGGACAGGCCTTCATCGAGACGTCGCCGGCCAAGCTCAGGCGGCTGCGCGCCCTCGTGGGGCCGGAGCTGCCGATCCAGGTGGACGGCGGCATCGATCCCGACACGGCCGCGATCGCCGCAGCGGCCGGCGCGACGCTGTTCGTCGCCGGCTCCGCGGTGTTCGGCGCGGACGACCCGGCGGCCGCCTACCGCGCGATCGCCACGGCGGCCGGCGCGACGCTCAGCGCCTCACCCCGCTGAGCGCTCCTCGGCCAGCGCCCGCTTCAGCGTCTCGTCGAACGGGCGCGGCTCCACGTCGAACAGCGCCGCGCCGGACGTGTCCGTGACGACGGTTTCGGTGCGCAGGCCTTCGACGAGCGGCCGGGCCACCCCGGTGTCGACCGGCGTGATCAACCCCAGCCACAGCGAGGAGAGCCACGGCGTCAGCAGCGGCACCGACAGCTTGGGGCGCGGCCGCTTGCCCATCACGACCGCCATGCGGTCGAGCATCTCGCCGTAGGACAGCACGTCCAGGCCCCCGATCTGGATCTCACGCCCGGCGCTCGCCGGGACGCCCGGTGCGCTGGTGAGGTAGGCGATCACGTCGTCGATCCCGATCGGCTGCGTCTTCGTGCGCAGCCAGGAGGGGGCGATCATCACCGGCAGCCGCTGCACGAGGTACCGCAGCGTGCGATAGGACTCGCTGCGGGCGCCCACCACCATCGCCGCGCGGAAGTAGGTGAGCGGCGGTCCCTCCGACTCGAGGATCTGCGAGGTCGCATGCCGGCTGGTGAGGTGCGCCGAGCCCGGCTGGTCGCCAAGACCGCCCAGATATATGACGCGGCCCACGCCTTCTCGCGCGGCCATGCGGGCGAAGGACTGCGCGGCCACGCGCTCCTGCTCGGCGAAGTCCTCACCGCCCTGGCCCATCAGGTGCACCAGGTAGTACGCGACGTCGATCCCGCGGCCCGCGCCCTCCAGCGTCTCGGGGCGCACGACGTCGCCCTCGTGCAGCTCGCAGCCGAGATCCCGCAGGCGGGCGGCCCGGCCGCTGTCGCGCACGAGGCAGCGGACTTCGTGTCCGGCGGACCGCAGCTCCGCGGCGAGGCGTTCCCCGACGAACCCGGTGGCGCCGGTGACGAGCGCGTGCACGGGCGAACGATACCCTGGCGCGGTGGAACTGCCCGCGCGTGGAGATCGCGTGCGCCAGCTCGGGCTCGCGCTGCCTCCGCAGCACATGCCGCGCTGGCGCGGTACCCGGCCGCT
>DASRIA010000099.1:0-7539 GCA_035650255.1 Solirubrobacterales bacterium | reverse complement strand
GCGGCCAGGGCCCACGCCATGCGCCCGAGCGCAACGAGCAGGCTGACGAGCAGGGTGGCGAGGGCGAGGCAGCCGAATCCCACGAACAGACTTGTAGCGATCGTGCCCGACGTCCAGGGACTCGCGAGCATGCAGATCAACGAAAGTACGGCGGTCGCGAGCGTGAGCCGCCCGATCGATCCGGCCAGGATCCCGAGGCCGGGACCGCGGATGTCTGCCGCGTCTGCGTGCGCGACGGGGGTCTCCCTCAGAATGCGGGGCAACTCGATGTGGATCCGAGCGAGGTAGCGTCCGCCCCACAGGCCACCGACGGCCGACGGGATCAGCGCGAGGGCCGGCAGGGCGCCGTAGACGCCCCAGCCGATCGTGTGGTCGGTCACCAGCAGCGCGCCCAGGCCGCCGCCGATCACGCCCACCACGAGCGCCTGCAGCCAGCCGCCGGGCGAGCACGCGGCCGGGCCGGATGTCGCCAGCGCGGCGACCACCGCTCCGACGGAGCAGACGGCCGCGCTGCCCAGCAGCGCGTACGGGTCCATGCCCAGGACCAGGCCGAGGCCGACGACGGCCAGCACCGTCGCATACAGCGTGCCCCAACCGCGGGCCAGCAGCACGGTGCCGCTCGTCCACGTCACCAGCAGCATGGCCGCGACCAGGCCCGCGTCACCGAAGGAGACGAGCGTCGCCGCGATCGCGGCCATGCCGACGATCCCCACGGGACCTTCGCGGCGCAGCGACCCCAGCCCGCGTCCCTTGCTCAGGTGCCTGCTCCACATGACCCACTGGAGCCCGAAGGTCAGGGGCAACGCGATCCGGACAGCCGTGTCCCACACGGCCGCGCCCAGCATCGTGCTGAGCGGCGCCGCCCACATCGCCACCGCGACGATCGCCAGGACCAGCGAGATTGCCTCCGCGGTCCCGCTGCGCTGCGAGGTCTCCTGCTCTTCGACGTGCCGTCCGCTGCGCCCCGGGCGACCGGCGTGCGCGATCAGCGCGCGGCCGCGATCGATCGCATCGCGGGCCTGCAGCCCGCACCAGGCCTCCAACACGACTGCTGCCTCGAGGCTGTCCTGCACGGGGCGGCCGAGGCGGGCCTCGACGACTGCGCGGGCGCGGCGCGGGTCGAGCAGGCTCATGCCGCCACCAGGTGGGTCGTCATGCGGCCGATCAGCTCCCGGTAACCGCCCAGGCAGGTCTCCTTGGTGAACCTGCGGGCGACGCGCTGGTGGCCGCGCTTGCCGAGCCGCGCTGCGAGCGCCGGATTCGAGAGCACCGTGGTGGTGGCCACCGCGACGCCGTGCACGTCGCACGGCGGCGCCACGATGCCGCAGCCGCGCAAGACCTCGGGGACGCCGCCGACCGACGTCGCGACCACCGGCCGGCCCTGTGCCAGCGCCTCGAGGATGCCCATCGGAAGACCCTCCGAGATGCTGGTCATCAGGAGCATGTCGGCTCCTTCGAGAGCGCCGGTCACGTCGCGCGTCGCCCCCATGAACTTGAAGCGCTCGCCCAGCCCGAGTTGCGCGTGCAGGTCGTAGCACGACTTGGCATACGCCTCCTGCTCGGGCGACACGGGGCCGTAGTAGAGGAACCGTGCGTGCGGCAGCCGCCCGAGGACCTCGACCGCGACGCGCAGCATCGTGTGCACGTCCTTCAGCGGGTCCATGCGGCCGATCGCCACGACGGTGGCGGTGTCCGGGAGCGGCTTGGGATGCTCGGGCTCGCCGATGCCGTTATGGATCACGTGGACCTTGGCCGGGTCGACTCCCATCTCGATCGCCCACTTCGCGTTGGCCTCCGACACGGGCGCCACCACGTCGGCGGATGCGTACGCAGCGAGCGCGAGGCCGCGCGCGAGTCGCGTCGCGACGAAGCGCTGCCCGGGCGCAGACCGGCTGCGAGCCGCCGCCAGGTAGCTCTCGCGCACGTACACGCCGTGCTCGGTGAGCAGGATCGGCGTGCCGTGCAGCGCCTTGTGCACGAGTGCCGGAACCGCCGCCCAGCCCGCGCACGTCACATGCAGCAGGTCGGTATCGGGCGTCGGGGTGCTCGCGGTGCGAGCCACCCAGTAAAGAGTTTGGTAGAGCGTCGCCGCCTCGACCGCGTCGAGCTCGGGCGCCGGCGCGGAGCCGTCGGTCTGCTCGCTCAGGACCTCCTGCAGCGCACGCAGGAAGTTCTCCCATCCGCGGCGGCTGCGAAAGGCAGGCCGCACGCCGTCGGGGTTGCGCCGGCACCACACCAGCGCCTTCACCAAAGCTTGATGGTCGCCGTCCCAGCCGATCAGCGTCCGCACCAGCGTCGCGGCCAGCGCGGCGTTCGCCTTGCCCGGCCGGAGCCTGCGGGGCGGCGCATCGGTCGACCAGAGATCGATGCTCGGGAGCAGCTCGGCGTGCGCCGGCACCTCGAACGAGCGGCGGTCGCGGTCAGTTGCCGCGACGATCGGCAGGACCTGCCAGTCGATCGCGGGGAGCCCGCCGATCAGCAGGTCGCACCAGGAGCTCACACCGCCGATCACGTGGGGATACGTCCCCTCGGTGATCAGCAGCACGCGCCCCCCCTCCCGGCCGGAGCGGGACGGAGCACGCGGAGGCCGAATCGATGTTTCGATCAGCACCGCGTACTCCGTTCGCTCAGACCGTCGGTTCGGCTGCTAGGGAAGCAGCTTGGCCGTGAACTGCTTGGTCGCACCCGGAGCGAGCGACGTCCAGCCGGACGTCAGGCCGCCATAGGCGCTGCCTACGCCGAAAGCCGCTCCGGCGACGGGCACCTGCTGGGTCGAGGACGCGTTCGACTTCACCACGATCCTGCCGTTCTGCATGTAGGCGTCGATCTGCGAGGAGACCGTGTCCCACTTCGACTGGGTCGTGATCAGGCCCGCAGCCTCCTTGTGGATGGGCTGCACGATGGCCGTCTTGAAGTAGGACTTGTACCGGCGCAGGACCTCGTCCAGCACGGAGTACATGATCCCGTCCTTGGCCATGTTGGCCTGGTGCATGTAGTGCGGCCGGGGGTCGTTGCCGAGCACGTGCCGCAGCACCTGCGAGGCCTCCCGGTCGACGTACTCACTCCACGTGGCCGGCTTCGAGAAGCAGGTCGTGGTGGACGTGTTCACGCACGAGCCTCCGAGCTCAGGCGGCAAGTACAGGTAGTTGTACTCGTCGAGTTGCTCGGCCCGCGTCGCGACGTTGTAGTACACGTTCGTCGGGTACCGCGGCAGGCTCAGGGCGGGCCCGAGCTGCCACTGCGCCGGACGGCGCGAGTTGTCGTCGCCGAACCACTTGATGCCGGTGTCGGTGAGCACCTGCGCCATGTTCGGGTTGAACAGGCCGGAGTGCTCGCCGGTGACCAGCTCGGCCGGGTCGATCGGCAGGCCCTTGCTCTTGGCCCACGCGACGTTCTTCGTGATCTCGTCCTTGATCTCCTGGTAGCTGAGATTGTCGAGGTTCGGGTGACTGTAGGTGTGGTTGATCCAGTAGAAGTACTTCTTGGCGTTCAGGAATGCCGACGTCAGCCTGTCCCTGGATCCGGCCTCGACGCTCCCTTCTCCGTTGAACACCATGTCGAGGCGGAACGCGTTGACCTGCGACCACAGCACCGCCTTGAGGACGTCGTACTGGGTCATCCGGTGCGGGTTCTCCTCGGTCTCGACGTTGGCCGCCATGTCCCAGCGCGCGCTGCCCTGGAAGACGTCGTCCACCTGGACCGTGAGGTAGTTCCGCTCGGTGCCGAGGTACACGCCGCGCGTGGCCCAGGTCAGCATCCCGTGGCGCAGCAGCGCGCTCTGGAGCTGGTACTGGTTCGAGTCGAACGTGATGACCATCTCCTCGCGACCGTCGGCACGCGTGTTGATGCCGACCAGAGCCGAGTTGTTCGGACCGGAGAGGAGGGTCTTGAACTTCGCACCCGTCGCCGGCGTGGCCTGGTAGCCCCAGGTGTACTGGTCGATCGGCACGTTGCCCTTCAGGTAGGGGAACGTCGTCAGGCCGGCCGTCGTGAGCTTGCCGGTGATGCCACCGAGCTCACCGCTGACCGTCGGAGTGTTGAGGCCATACTCGGCCGACGGGTAGACGAACCCCGTGATCTGCCGGATGCCGTACTTGACCTCGAAGTCGGCCAGCGCGGCCCACTCGTCGGTGCTCAGCGCCGAGGGGTACGAGCCGTTGTCCTCGTACACGAGGCCGCCGGTCGCGACGATCACCGCCTGGTACTTGGCCCGCGGCGCGCCGTTCACCGTGTCGGCGAACGTCGAGGCCGTGTAGGGCTCGTCCTGGGTGGCGATCTTCTTCTCGAAGGGAACGCCTTCACGCTTCAGGGCTGCCTCCCAGGCGGCGGTCGATGGCTCGTTGCCCGTCGCCGCCAGCAACAGGACCTTCAGGTCCGTGCGCTGGTTCGGCAACGCAGCCGAGGCCGCCGAAGCGACCATGAGGAAGATGGCGACGACCATCATCGCCAGGGGGGTCAGTCTTTTCACCGTCGTGCCTCCTTGAGGTGTCCGTTGCGGTGGGGGTTGGTGTGTCCTTCATCCATCAGTTGGCCCGACGGAGTCAGTGCTGCGAGTCGTGCCTCGAGGCCGGCCATCACCTGGCCGATCTCGCCGCAGACTTCGAGGAGCGCGTTGCGCATCACGATCGCCTCGGTGAGGACGTGCAGGGCCTCGTCGGCCTGCTCCGCGTGCTCGTCGTGCTCCTGGTTCGCGGGTCCGTGCTCGCCCTCGGGAGTAGAGGGAGGAGTGGGGAGCGCCCGCAGGCGCTCGATCACGTGCCCGACGTTCGGCGGCGCTTCGAGCTTCACCCGCAGGCGGGCGTTCTCCTCGCGCAGCAGAAGTGCGTCGGCCTCGAGCGCGTCGACGTGGTCGCCGCTCCGGCCTTCCGTGCGCCGTGCCAGCTTCCGGAGGGAGCGAAAGGGGCGCGCGTGGCGCGCCTCCGCATACTCCGGCGTGCCGGGATCCGGCGCGCGGTAAATAGGGTTGGGGTTAGCCTGGGCCGGAGAGGGGGCGTCCTGGGAGGAGGACGGATTCCGGTCCACGTCCAGGCTTGGATTCCGTTCCAAGACTGCGACTCCATCGTGCTCGGGGGAGAGCGGGGACGAACTCCAATGTATGGACGTTTGGTCGATGCCGCAATCGAAATGTTCATGTTCGGTAGGGTCGCCCGAACATGGCCACGAGATCGCACAACGGAGGACCGTCCAGAACCCCGACCGTTGCCATCGTGGGCGCGGGAATGTCGGGCATCTGCATGGGCATCAAGCTCGCGCAGGCCGGCGTGGACTCGTTCACGATCTACGAGAAGGCGCAGCGGGTCGGGGGCACCTGGCGGGAGAACACCTATCCCGGGCTGGAGTGCGACGTGCCGTCGCGGTACTACTCGTACTCGTTCGAGCCCAACCCCGACTGGAGCCGGTACTACTCGCCCGGGGGTGAGATCCAGGAGTACTTCGAAGGGGTGGCCGACCGCTACGGCATGCACCGCCACATCCGCTTCGGCAAGGAGGTCGAGCGCGCCGACTACGCGGACGGCCGCTGGCGGGTGCAGATGCGCGACGGCGAGCAGACCGAGGTCGACTTCCTGATCTCCGCGTGCGGCGTGCTGCACCATCCGCGCTATCCGGACATCCCCGGCCTCGACAGCTTCGCGGGTGAGACATTCCACTCCGCCCGCTGGGACCACAGCGTGCCGCTCGAAGGCCGGCGCATCGGACTTGTCGGCACAGGCTCGACGGGGGTGCAGATCACCTGCGGGCTGTCGCAGTCAGCGGGCCGCCTGGAGATCTTCCAGCGCACGGCGCAATGGGTGTTCCCCGGCCGCAACCCGGAGTACAGCGCCCTCACGCGGCGGATCATGCGCCGGTTCCCCGCGCTCAACCGGCTCTCGTACCGGCTGTGGCAGAAGTACTTCGAGCACCTGCTCGGGCGCGCAGTGGTCCAGCCCGGCTGGCAGCGACGGCTCGTGGACGGGCTCTGCCGGCTGAATCTGAGGACGGTCCGCGACCCGCTGCTGCGGGCCAAGCTGACGCCCGACTACGACCCGATGTGCAAGCGGCTGGTCGTGTCGGCCAACTTCTACCAGGCGGTGCAGCAGCCGAACGTCGAGGTGGTCACGCGCGCGATCGACCACGTCGCGCCGGAGGGGATCGTGACGAGCGACGGCAAACTCCATCCCCTGGACGTGCTGGTGCTCGCCACCGGCTTCGACGCGCACGCCTACCTGCGGCCCATCGCCCTTCACGGCCCCGGCGGGATCACGCTCGACGACGCGTGGCGCGACGGCCCGCGCGCCTACCGGACGGTTGCGATCCCCGGGTTCCCCAACTTCTTCATGTTGATGGGCCCCCACAGCCCGATCGGCAACCAGTCGCTCGTGATCGTCGCCGAGACCCAGGCGGACTACGTGATGCAGCTGATCCGCATGTTCATGGACGGCGAGCTGTCGTCGGTCGCTCCCTCTCCAGAGGCCACGGAGGCGTTCAACCAGGAGATGCGCGCCGCGATGCCGGCCACGATCTGGACCACCGGCTGCAACAGCTGGTACCTGGGCAAGGACGGCCTGCCGGAGCTGTGGCCCTTCACGCCGGAGCGCCACCGCGAGATGCTGCGCGAACCGGCGCTCGAGGAGCTCGAGCTAAACAGGTAGGTAAGGGGGGCGAACTTCACTTCGTTGGTCCCTTTTCCCCCTTATAGGGGGGAAGATCGACCAACGAAGGATTTGGGAGCTCGTGCGCCGGCAGCATGGAGTTGTCGCACGGGCGCAGCTGATCGATCTCGGTCTCACGAAAAAGGCAATCGACCACCGCATCTCGCGTGGTCGATTGCGTTCCGTGGCGACCGGCGTCTACGCGGTGGGTCGGCCCAGCCTGACGCAACACGGCAAATGGATGGCGGCGGTGCTGAGCTGTGGGAAGGGAGCGGCACTCAGCCATACGGGTGCAGCCGGATTGTTCGGAATCCGGCTCGCGAGTGCACCGATTGAGGTGTCGGCCCCAACGAAACGGCGCCGACCCGGAGTCGTTGTGCACAGGCGTCGGCACTTCGAGATCACGACCCATCTGGGGATCCCCGTCACTACTCCGGTTCTTACGCTGGTAGACCTGGCCGCCCGGTTGCCGCCGCGCGAGCTCGAGGCAGCCGTGAACGAGGCCGACAAGCTCGACTTGCTGAAACCCGGGGTCCTGGGGGAAGCGCTTGCCGGCATGCCCCGCGTGCCGGGCCTGAAGGCCCTGCGCGCGATGCTGGACCGGCACACGTTCCTACTCACTGACTTTCAGGCTCGAGCGCATGTTTCTAGCGACCGTGCGCTCGACGGGCCTTTCGCCGCCGGAAACCGGAGTGATGCTGCACGGCTTCAAGGTCGACTTCCATTGGCCGGAGCTCGGCCTCGTCGTCGAGACCGACGGCTTGCGGTATCACCGCACCCCGGCCCAACAGGCCAAGGACCGCCTGCGAGACCAGGTCCTGACCGCCGCCGGGTTGACGACGCTTCGCTTCACGCACTGGCAGGTGCGCCACGAGCCCCATCACGTGCGCGCGACCCTCGTCGCAGTAGC
>DASRIA010000098.1:0-3044 GCA_035650255.1 Solirubrobacterales bacterium | reverse complement strand
CGCGCTCGGAGGTGCGGTCACCGCCGTCGTGATCGGGCTCGCGGCGCAGAGCACGCTCGGCAACGTGATCGCCGGGATCATGCTCCAGGCGTCACGCCCGTTCCGCGTAGGCGAGCGCGTGCGCCTGCAGGGCGGGACGCTCGGCGCGACGGTCGAGGGGACGGTCGCCAGCCAGGGCTTGATCTACACCGTGTTCGCGCGCGGCAACGGGACGTTCATGGTGCCGAACAACGCCGCCCTCAGCGCGACGATCGTGCCGCTGCGCACCCCCGCGGGGGTCGACGTGCTGGCCCGGCTCCGCGACGGCGTACTGCCGAGCGACCTCGAGGATTTGCTCACGCGCGAGGTGAGCGTCCCGACGCGGGACGATCCCGACATCTCCCTGGAGGAGATCTACGCGGACGCGGTCGTGGTGCGCATCCAGGCGACGCCGGTCTCGGATGCGGACGGCCCGCGGCTCGCGGACGAGGTCCTCGGCGTCGTGCGCAAGGTCGCCGCCGAGGCTCCCGTGCAGACCGCCTAGGCCGTCGTGGCGGCGACCCCCGCGGGGTGCTCCTGCGCCCAGGCGACGATCTCCTTCGAGCCGTCGATCACCGTGTCGTCGTCGGTCACCAGCACAGGGACCCATGTGTTGCCGGTGAGGCGCTTGACCTCCTTGCGCCGGCCGGGGTTGAGGGCATCCGGAAGCGCCCCCCAGCCGTAGGTCTTCACGACCTCGGGATCGTGCCCGGCGTCCTTCAGGGCGCGGTAGGCGTTCCCGCAGGGATGGCCTCCGGGACGCGGACTCTTGAACGTGCCGTAACAGACGTAGAGCTTCAACCTCGCACCTCCTGGGGATGGGGCTGGTTAGCTTAGGGAGATGTCGCCCCCGCCGCTCTTTCCGCCTCCCCCCGCCACGCTGGCGTCGAGCGTGGACGCGTTCTGGAACGCGGTCGAGACGTTCTTCTCGAACCTCGCCGCCGTGCACTGGGGAGCGCTGGCCTTCGCGCTGCTCCTGCATCTCGCCCACATGGGATGCCGCAGCCGGGCCTGGTTCAACACCCTGCGGGCCGCCTATCCCGCCGAGCCGTTCCAATGGCGCCGGATCGCGGGCGCCTACATCGCGGGAGTCGGCGTCAACAGCGTGCTCCCGGCACGAGGCGGCGACGTGGTGAAGATCTACCTCGCCAAGCAGAGCGTCCCGAACTCGACGTATCCCGCGGTCACCTCCTCGTTCTTCGTGGAGTCGCTGTTCGACATGACCGCGGGCTCGATCGTGATGCTGTTCGCGCTCACGCAGGGCGTGCTGCCGAGCCTCCCGAGCCTGCCCGACATCGGCGCGTTCGACCTGTCGTTCTGGGCCGACCACCCGCGCTTCGCGCTGTTCACGATCACCTTCATCACGGTCGGGCTGCTGGTGCTCTACGCGGTGCTCTCGATCCGGGCGGTCGTCTTCTGGCGCAGGGTGCGCCAGGGCGTGGTGATCCTGACCGACTTCCGGCGCTACCTGCGCCAGGTCGCGGCTTGGCAGGGAGGGGCCTGGCTGCTGCGCTTCTTCTCTTTCTTCTTCTTTCTCGAAGCGTTCAACATCGGCGGCTCCGTCGAGAACGCGCTGCTCGTGATGAGCGTGCAGGCGCTGTCGACGCTGACGCCGTTCACGCCCGGCGGCGCCGGCGCGCAGCAGGCGCTGCTCGTGTACGTGTTCCGCGAGAAGGCGGGGCGCACGGCGGTGCTCGCCTACAGCGTGGGACAGCAGATCGCGATCGCGGCGTTCAACGTCGCGGCTGCTCTGATCGCCCTCTTCTACATGGTGGGGACCACCGACTTCCGCAGCGTGATCCGGCTGGGGCGCGAGGAGGAACGGCGGGCGACGGGGGAGACCACGGCCGAAGACGACTCCGGCGAGGGGCCGACCGAGCCCTTGCGGTCGGAGACCTAGGGGCCTAGGAGAGACCCTCGCGCGCTTCGCGCACGAGCGTCACGGCCTCGGGGAAGATCATGCGGATCGCGTCGCGCACCTGCGTCGCCTGCTCGTCCGAGGATCCGGTCAGATCGATGGCGTGAATCGCCGCGACGGTCATGTCGACCGCGAGCTTGATCGCGTTGTCCGCCCACGCGACTCGCTGGGCGCCCTGCATCTGGTCCGCCATCTCGCCGAGCCGGCGCTGCAGCTCGTCGGGGTCTCCGAACAGGCCGCCGAAGGGGTTGGAGCCTTCCATGCGTTTCATTGTAGGGAGGGGTGACCGGATGTCCGTACCCGGATAGGCTCCGTCGCACATGGCGCTGCCTGCTCCCACTCCATCGTCGACGGCCGTGATCACCGGCGCGTCGAGCGGAATCGGCGAGGAGTTCGCCCGCCAGCTCGCGGCCCGTGGCCACGGCGTCTTCCTGGTCGCCCGGCGTGAGGACCGGCTCCGCACCCTTGCAGAGGAAGTCGCCCGCGACTACGGCGTGCGCGCCGAGTTCGCGTCAGCCGACCTGGCGGACCCGGCCGACCGGCAGAAGCTGCCGGGACTGGTGGCCGAGCAGGGCCTCGACGTGGCGATCCTCGTGAACAACGCCGGCTTCACCACCGTCGGCGACGTGCACGAGAACCCCGACCGCCAGCTCGGGATGATCCGGGTGAACGTCGAGGCGCTGGTCGACCTCACGACCATGTGGCTGCCGGGCATGACCGAGCGCGGCAGCGGAGCGGTGATCCAGGTCGCCTCCGTGGCCGGATTCCAGCCCATCCCCGTGCAATCGGTCTACGCCGCTACGAAGGCCTTCGTGCTGCATTTCAGCGAGGCGACCGCGGCGGAGCTGAAGGGCACCGGCGTCACGATGACGGCGCTCTGCCCCGGCCCGGTCGCGACCGAGTTCGTCGAGGCGGGCGGCTTCAAGAACGAGAGCCCCGGCCCGTCGTTCATCTGGTCATCCGCGGAGGATGTCGCGAAAGCCGGCATCGAAGGCGCGGAGAAGGGCCGGCGCGTCGTGATCCCGGGCATCGGGAACCGTTTCAGCGCCAACCTCGGCCGGCACGGCCCGCGGTCGTTCCTGCTCGGCCCGTTCGCCAGCGCGTACCG
>DASRIA010000097.1:0-49473 GCA_035650255.1 Solirubrobacterales bacterium | reverse complement strand
CGCGTCGATCGTGTGCAGCGTGCTGAGGACCAGGTGCCCGGTCTCGGCGGCGCTGAGGGCGGTCCCCACCGTCTCCTCGTCGCGCATCTCACCGATCAGGATCACATCCGGGTCCTGGCGCAGCACCCGGCGCAGGGCCTGCGAGAACGAGTTGGTGTCGAATCCGATCTCGCGCTGGTGCACGACTGACTTCTGGTCGCGGTGCAGGTACTCGATCGGGTCCTCGATCGTGACGATGTTCTTCGCGAAGTTGCGGTTGATGTGGTCGACCATGGCCGCCAGCGTGGTCGACTTTCCCGAGCCCGTGGTGCCGGTCACGATGATGATGCCGCGGGGCTCCCCCGCGAGGCGCGTCACGACCTCCGGCAGCCCCAGGTCCTCTGCCGCCCGGATCTCGAAGGGCACCACCCGGCAGGCAATCGATATGGACCCGCGCTGCCGGAACGCGTTGACGCGGAAGCGCGCCAACCCGCGGACCGTGTACGAGAAGTCGATCTCGCCGTCGCGCGCGAACTCCGCCAGCCGCTCGCTCGCGGTCAGCATCTCTCTCAGCACGCGCTCCGTGTCGGCCGGGGCGAGGGGCTCGGATTCTTCGATGGGCTTGAGCTCCCCCTGCAGCCGGATGAGGGGTCGCGAAGGAACCTTGAGATGGAGGTCCGACCCGCCCTGCTCGACGACAGCATGGAGCGACCGTTGTAGGTCGAAAGCCATACAAAGGCTTGATCGGCCATTCGCCCGGTGGGCTTGAGGAAACTTCGCGGTTCGCGGGCCCCACAGCCGCTGGGCGAGCTGGGGGCCGCGAACCGCTTAACTGAGCGCTAGGCTACTTCGCGCAGCTTCTGGGCCTCGGCGAGGCTCTGAAGCTTCTTCAGCGACTGGTTCTCGATCTGCCGGATCCGCTCGCGCGTGACGTTGAACGTCCGGCCCACCTCGTCCAGCGTGCGGGGGTGCTCCCCGCCCAGGCCGTAGCGCAGCTCCAGCACCCGCCGCTCCCTGTAGGAGAGGTTCTCGAGCGCCTCGCGCAGGGCCTCCTTGGTGAGGTTGTCGACCGCCCGGTCGTACGGCGACTCGGCCCGCTCGTCGGCGATGAACTGGCCGAACTCGGACTCCTCCTCGTCGCCGACCGGCTTCTCCAGCGAGATCGGCGCCTGCGCCGAGCGCTTGATCGCTCCCACCTCGTCGGGGTCGATGCCGGTCACGGCAGCGATCTCCTCCGCGGTGGGCTCGCGCCCGAGCTCGGTGACGAGCTTGCGCTCCGCGCGGCCGATCTTGTTGAGCTTCTCGACGACGTGGACCGGGATGCGGATCGTGCGCGCCTTGTCTGCCAGGGCGCGGGCGATCGCCTGCCGGATCCACCACGTCGCGTAGGTCGAGAACTTGAATCCCTTGCGGTAGTCGAACTTCTCCGCTGCACGGACGAGTCCCAGCGTTCCCTCCTGGATCAGGTCGAGGAACGGGAGACCCTGGTTGCGGTAGTTCTTCGCGATCGACACGACCAGCCGGAGGTTCGACTCGACCATCTTCTGCTTGGCGTCGAGATCGCCGCGCTCGATGCGCTTGGCGAGGTCGACCTCCTCCTGTGCCGTCAGGAGCCGCACCTTCCCGATGTCCTTCAGGAAGAGCTGCA
Organism: Solirubrobacterales bacterium; assembly: GCA_035650255.1. Lineage (GTDB taxonomy): Bacteria > Actinomycetota > Thermoleophilia > Solirubrobacterales > JBBDJG01 > DASRIA01. The sequence goes on along the minus strand of DASRIA010000097.1, from coordinate 47,846 downwards.
GCGAGTCCGTCGTCATGTCCGGCCGCAGGTCGATCTGGCTCTTCGCCTTGCGCCGGCGCTTGCCGGTGTCGGGCGCTTCGACCTCTGGCTTGGCCTGGCCTCCCTCGAGGTCCTCGACCAGCTCTATCTCAGACTTCTCGAGGAACCCGTAGAGCTCCTCGACATCGGCCTCGTCCAGGTCAATCTCCGCGACTGCGTCGGCGACTTCGTTATACGAGAGGACGCCCTGTTGCTGACCCTTGGTTACGAGACCCTTGATCTCATCTAGTTCATGGAGTTCGCTTTGAAGCAAGTGTGCCTTGATTTCCTTCCGCGCTCAGGCAGACCGGGTTCGGCCCGCTCCGCTCCGAGCGAAGGTCGTATGACGCGCCAATTGCGGGCGACTCGGCAGCCGCCCGTACGGGTGTCCGGATATTACCGCCATATTCTCTGAACTCAAGCGGTCGGCGCCTAGCCCGTAGCCCGTGGAGCCACACCGCTGAGGTGGCCCTCTGAAGATTAGTTTCACTGGTTGATACGGGTTTCTAACGCGAAAGTTGCTAAATCCGGACAGTTTTTGCCCGGAAAGGCGGGACTTCGCGACTGGACGGTCCGTTGTAGCGACTGGACGCGGCGGTTGCGAGTGCCTGATGTGTCGAGTTCCAGCCTAGCCGGGTAGAGATAGGCTCCGCAAGCAATATCGGCCGCGCCGGTCGCCAAGGCGGCCCGCCGGCGTCCCTCCGACCCTCCAAACTGCCACGACGGGAGGCAACCGTGGATCGAGAGCAGCAGTCCACCCGACCCGGCGCCACGCGCGCCACCCCGCCCAAGAGCCGGGCCAAGGCCCAATCGAAGGCGGCGAAGCCCAAGCGGGCGCAAGGCGCGGGCAAGGAATCCGGTGAGACCGCCGCGGGCACGACCGCTCCCGACATCATGAGCCGCCTCCCGAAGAGCCGGCCCCAGCGGGCGAGCCAGCGCCGCCGCGGCCCGGTCGGCGCCGCGGCCAAGACCACCCCGGCGCGGACTCCGGCGGCGTCCGCGAAGACGTCCCGGGCCAAGCGCCCGGCGGGCGCGGCAGCGCGCCGGCCCGCTCCCGCCCGCGCCACGACGGGCCCGCCGGCGCCGCGCGCCGTCCAGAGCCGTGAGGCGCCCAGCCTGCCGCGCCTGGCGATCGACGGCGCCACCGAGGCGGCGAAGCTGCCGCTGAAGGTCGGCGGGCGGCTGACGCTGAGGGCGCTGGACGCGGTCGCGCGCGGCCTGCGCAGGCGGTAAGAGGCCCCCGGACGGACACGCGCGTGGGCGACAGGCTGCTCGACCCGCGCGCAGCGGCGGACGCCGTGCTCGCCCGCGCGCCCGCGCCGCGGGAAGAGGCGGTGCCGCTCACCGAGGCGCACGGACGCGTGCTCGCCCGCGCGGTGGTGAGCGCCGACGACGTGCCCGGCTTCGACAACTCGGCGATGGACGGCTTTGCGCTCCGGTCCGCCGACGTCGCCGGAGCCGGGCAGGGCGCACCGGTGGCGCTGCGGCTGGTGGGCGAGTCGCGCGCCGGACATCCATACGAGGAGTCGTTGGAGGCCGGAGAGGCGATCGGGATCTCGACCGGCGCGATGGTGCCTGCCGGAGCCGACACGGTGCTGCGCGTCGAGGACGCCGCACAGGACGGCGAGGAGCTGCGCGTGTCCTCCGCCCTGCCCCCCGGCAAGGAGATCAGGCGGGCGGGCGAGGACATCCGCGCGGGCGACCAGGTGCTCGCGGCCGGGACGCGCCTGGGGGCGGCCGAGCTGGGCGTGGCCGCATCGACCGGCGTCGCGGAGCTCTGGTGCACGCGGCCGCCGCGGCTCGCGCTGATCGTGACCGGGGACGAGCTGGTCGCGCCGCCGGCTCCCCTGCGGCCGGGCCAGATCCGGAACACGAACGGCTATGCCCTGGCCGCCCAGGCCCGCGAGGCCGGGGCGATCGTGGAGCACGTCGCCACGGTCGGCGACGACTACGCGGCAACCGTCGCGGCGCTGGAGCGCGCGCTCGAGACGGACGTGGCGGTCGTGACGGGCGGCGTGTCCGTCGGGCCGCACGACCACGTCAAGCCCGCGCTCGCGGAGCTGGGAGTCGAGCAGGTCTTCTGGAGAGTCGCCCTGCGGCCGGGCAAGCCGACCTTCTTCGGAGCCCGGGGCGACACCCTGGTCTTCGGGCTGCCCGGCAACCCGGTGTCGGCGATGGTCACCTTTCACCTGTTCGCGCGGCCGGCGATCGCAGCCATGCTCGGCACGACGCCGCGGGAGCGGCGCGCGGTCGCCTCCTTCGACGCGGACTACCGCAAGCAGCCGGGGCGCGCGCACGTCGTGCGGTGCAGCCTCGACGCGCGCGCCGACGGCTGGCACGTGCGGCCCACCAAGGACCAGGGATCGCACGTGCTCACGAGCATGCTGGGAGCCGAAGCCCTCGCGTACCTGGACGTCGAGCGCGGCGACGTCGCGGCCGGCGAGCAGGTCGGCATCGAGATCCTGTAGAGCCGCCCGCCGGCGCGGAGCGCAGCCAACCGTGGTCGCCGGCTACCCGTACCGCGTGCCGGTCAGCTCGCGCAGCTTTGCGCGGTTGTGCGTCGCCTGCACCTTGCGCACGGTGCCCGAGCGGGAGCGCATCACGAGCGACTCGGTGGTCGCGGCGGCGCCGTCGCGATAGCGGACGCCCTGGAGCAGGTCGCCGTCGGTGACGCCCGTGGCGGCGAAGAACACGTCTTCGCCGGAGATCAGCCGGTTGACGTCGAGCACCTCGTCGAGGTCGTAGCCGGCGTCGACCGCGCGCCTGCGCTCGTCCTCGTCCCGGGGCCACAGCCGGCCCACCAGATGACCGCCCATGCTCTTGATCGCAGCCGCGGAGAGCACGCCCTCCGGAGTGCCGCCGATGCCCCACAGCAGGTCGATCCCCGTGCCCTCGGTGACGGCCAGCATCGCCGCGGACACGTCGCCGTCGGTGATGAAGCGGATGCGGGCACCGCACTTGCGCACCTGCGCGACGCCCTCCTCGTGGCGGTCGCGGTCGAGCATGATCACCATCAGGTCGCTCGCGTCCGACCCGCGGCGCTTGGCGATCAGCTCGAGTGTCTCGCCGAGCGGCCGGTCGAGGTCGAGCAGGTCGGCGATGTCGGAGGAGCCCGCCATCTTCTCCATGTAGACGCACGGCCCGGGGTCGAACATGCTGCCGCGCTCGGCGAGCGCGACGACCGCGAGCGCGCTCGGCATGCCGCGCGCCGTCAGCCGCGTGCCTTCCAGCGGATCGACCGCGACGTCGACCTCGGGCGGGCTGCCGTCGCCGATCTGCTCGCCGTTGTAGAGCATCGGCGCCTCGTCCTTCTCGCCTTCGCCGATCACCACGATCCCGTCCATCGGGACGGCGTGCAGCGTGAACCGCATCGCGTCGACTGCGGCCTGGTCGGCGGCCTCCTTGTCGCCGCGCCCGACCCACCGGGCGGCGGCCAGCGCGGCCGCCTCCGTGACGCGCACCAGCTCGAGCGCGAGGTTGCGGTCGGGTGCGCTGGTGTCGCGCAGGTCGTGAGCTATCAGGCTCGTGTCTCGGTCCACCCCGGCCCGGAGGTTACGTCAGGAGCCCTAGAAGGTGCCCGGAGGCCGCCGCGTGACCCCGCCGCGCGTGATCTGGCTGATCGCCCCGCCGGCGACGATCATCAGCGCACCCAGCAGTCCCAGGTACCAGCCGATGTCGAGGCCCACGAACTGGCGCGTGGCGCCCACGCGGTCCACGACCCCGTTGTAGAGGATCAGGGTCGAGGCGATGGCGCCGACGATCATCGTCACCTCTCCAGGAGGCCAGGAGAGCGTGTGGCCCCGCACGACGATCCAGACGAGGATCCAGGGGGCGAGCGCCGCGCCCACGAGGAGGAGATCCATGCCGGGGACGATCAGCGAGCTGAACAGCGAGAAGGTCTCGAATCCGGTGCACGACTCCTCGCCCGCGCCGCAGAGGTTCTCGCTCTGCGGCGGGAGGGCTTCGACCGAGAACCACGGCAGCCACATGCTGATGAACAGCAGCAGCCCGCCGGCCGCCGCGACGATGTCTCCCCTCCCGAGCCTGCGGAAGTCCACGGCGGGACCTTATAGGCGGGACGGCTTCGTTTGCAGGGATGTCGCGGCGAGCGGCAAGCGCATTCGCATTCCCGGAGCGCCCGGCTTGAGTGCGATTGGTCCGGACCGGCTCCCCGGCACGCGACGATCGACTAGATTCACCGGCTTCAGTCCCTGGAGCCCGGAACGCCCATGAGCGACCAGCCCCCCGCCCGCGTCGAACTGGACGGCCACTTGGCCGTCACCGTGATCGGCCGCCCCCCGTTCAAGGGCACCTAGATGGCTGCGACTGGACTCAGGCACGCCGGTCCTGTGACCCGGGAAGGGATTGCGCCCCGACTCGCGGCGGTGCGCGCGCGCACGATGCTGCTGGTGGAGCAGCTGTCGGAGGAGGCGCTCAACGCGGTGCACAGCCCGCTGATGAGCCCGATCGTCTGGGACCTGGGGCACATCGCGACCTTCGAGGACCTGTGGCTCGCCCACACCGCCTTCGGCAAGCCGATGCTGCGGGAGCGGCTCGGGGAGGTGTACGACCCGAACGCCGCGCCGCGCAGCGAGCGGGGCGGGCTGCCGTTCCTGCGCAGCGAGGATGCCTTCCGCTACATGGACGAGGTGCGCGCGCGTGTGCTCGACCTGCTGGACGGCGCGGACCTCTCCCCCGGCGCCTCGCCGCTCCTGCGCGACGGGTTCGTGTACGAGATGGTGCTGCGCCACGAGCAGCAGCACACGGAGACCATCCTCCAGACGCTCCAGTTGATGACGTCGGCCGAGTACTCCCCGCCACGGGCGTGGGCAGTCGCCGGGCCGGACCCGATGGAGGCCGGCATGGCGCACGTCCCCGCCGGGCCCTTCGAGATGGGCGCCGGGCCGGCCGGCTTCGCCTACGACAACGAACGCCCGCGCCACGTCCGCAGCCTGGACGCGTACCGCATCGATCGCGCGCCGGTCACGAGCGGGGAGTTCCGCGAGTTCGTCGCGGACGGCGGCTACCAGCGCCGCGAGCTCTGGTCCGCCGCGGGGTGGGAGTGGCGGACTGCGGAGGGTGCCGGCGCTCCCCTCTACTGGCGGCGCGAGGGGGACCGGTGGCTGGTGCGCTCGTTCGCGGAGTGGGGCGAGCTCGATCCGTCCCTGCCCGTCTGCCACGTGTCGTGGTTCGAGGCCGACGCATTCTCGCGCTGGGCGGGCAAGCGGCTGCCGACCGAGGCCGAGTGGGAGAAAAGCGCCACGGGCGCTGCGCTCGGCGACGGCTGCGCGAACCTCGACCAGCTCGCGTTCGGCTGTGCGCCGGCCGGCGCACACGCCGCAGGCGAGAGCGCCTACGGCGTGCGGCAGCTGCTCGGCGACGTGTGGGAGTGGACGGCAAGCGGCTTCGACGCCTACGCCGGGTTCGAGGCCTTCCCCTATCCCGAGTACTCGCAGGACTTCTTCGGGGGCCCCTTCAGGGTGCTGCGCGGCGGCGCGTGGGCGACGCAGGCGGGTGCGGTCAGCACGAGCTTCCGCAACTGGGACCACCCGCAGCGCCGCCAGCTGTTTGCCGGCTTCCGATGTGCGGCGGACGTGGAGTGAGCATGGGGATCGCAACCGACGCCCCCGAGCCCGTCCAGATCGACGTCCACCTGCGCGACGGGACGCTTGCCTCGCTGGCCGACGACGTGCGCCGCGGGCTGTCGCGCTATCCCCGCGAGCTGCCGCCGAAGTACTTCTACGACGCCCGCGGGTCGGAGCTGTTCGAGCAGATCACGGAACTGCCCGAGTACTACCCCTCCCAGGTCGAGCAGGACATACTCGACGCGGCCGGGGCGCGCATCGTGGAGCTCGTGCAGCCGACCGAGATCGTCGAGCTGGGGCCGGGGTCCGCGCAGAAGACGACCGCGCTGCTCGCACCGATGCTGGCCCGCGGGGATGGTGGCCGCTACATCCCGGTGGACGTGTCGGAGTCGGCGGTCCAGGACTGCGCCCAGCGGCTCGTGGCGGCCTACGACTCACTCGCGGTGCACGGGGTCGTGGGCGACTTCGAACGCCACCTCGACCGCATCCCGGAGGCGGCGGGGCGGCGGCTGATCGCGTTCCTCGGGGGGACGATCGGCAACCTCGACCATCCGCGGCGCAGCCGGCTGCTGAACGCGCTGCGCGCACAGCTGCAACCCGGGGACCGCCTGCTGGTCGGCACCGACCTCGTCAAGGACCGGGAGCGGCTGGAGGCGGCCTACAACGACTCCGCGGGCGTGACGGCCGAGTTCAACCGCAACATGCTGCACGTGATCAACGCCCACCTCGACGGGAACCTCGACCCGGAGATGTTCGACCACGTCGCGTTCTACAACGAGCATGCGCGGCGCATCGAGATGTGGCTGCGGGCACGCGACGACGTGCGCGCACGCATCGACGCGCTCGGGATGGACATCGACTTCGAGGCAGGCGAGGAGATGCGCACCGAGATCTCCTGCAAGTTCACCCGTGAGTCGCTGACCCGGGAGTACGCAGCGGCGGGACTCGAGCTGATCGCCTGGTACACCGACTGCGACGGGCTGTTCGCGCTGTCACTGACCGGCCCGGACGGCCTTGCGGGCTGATCCTGGAACGGCTTTTCCCAGATCGCGCGACCGTCACGCCGGAGGAGGCCTACGGCTCGCTCGGGCTCGTCGACCGCGCCCCGCCGGACCGGCCCTACACGGTGGCGAACATGGTCACCACCGCGGACGGGCGAGCCACGCTCGGGGGCCGCACGGAGGGCATCTCGAGCGAGCTCGATCGCGACCTCTTCCACACGTTGCGCACCCAGGTGGACGCCGTGATGGTCGGCACCGCCACGATCGGGCTGGAGCGCTACGGCCCGCTCGCGCGGCGCCCGGAGGTGCGGCGGCTGCGCGCCGCCCACAGCCTCGCGGAGGTGCCGCTGGCCGTCACAGCCAGCCGCTCCCTCGAGCTGCCGATCGACGCTCCGCTGTTCCAGGATCCCGAGTCGCGCATCGTCGTGTTGACCAACAGCGAGCGTGACGTCCCCGCGTGCCCGGCCGAGGTGATCCTCGAGCGGCTTCCCGGTCCGGACCTCGACTTCACCGCCGGCGTAGCGCGCCTGCGCTCGTCACACGGGGTGCGCGCGATGCTGCACGAGGGCGGGCCCACGCTGCTGGCCGCGATGCTCGCGCCCGGCCTGGTGGACGAGCTGTTCCTGACGGTTTCCCCGATGCTGGCCGGCGGCGGCGAGCCGTCGGTCGTGGAGGGCACCGCGTTCGAGCGCCCGCGCACGCTCGAGCTGGTCTCCGCCCTGGAGCACGAGAGCTTCCTGTTCCTCCGTTACGCGACCGGCTAGCCGGCGCGGAGAGCCGCCAGCACGTCGTCCACCCGCGGGTTGTCGGCCGAGTCCTTGTGGTAATGCGCGTAGAGGACGCGGCCCTCGGGTGACACGACGAAGGTACCCGGCCGCTGTGCGACGTCGCCGCCCTGCGGATTGCCCGTCGTGATGTGGCCGTGCCGGGCGGCGCGCAGGAAGCCCTTCGCAAGCTGTGGCCCGATGTACTCGCGGGCCGGCCCGCGCTCGAGGCCGACGGCGTGGTAGCCCGCCCGCTCCGGGTCGCCGAGGCAGTCGAACGGCACATCGCGCTTGCGACAGAAATGGAACGTCGGGTCGGCGCGGTATTGGAAGATCGCGACGACGTCACCACCCGCGGCGCGGATGTCGTCGTGGGCCTCACCCAACTGGGCGAGGTGCTCGCGGCAGAACGGTCAGCCGAAGTGGCGCATGAAGGCCACGACGAGCGGGCCCCCGCGCCAGCGATCGGACAGCTTGACCTGGCCGTCGCGCGCCTCGAGCGTGATGTCGGGAAACGCGTCCCCGATGCCGAGCTTGCTCATCTGCGCGGAGCCTATCGCGTGTAGGGTTCGCCGCCGTGCAGATCGAGGGACGCGGTGCAATCGTCGCAGGGGGCGCTTCCGGCCTGGGAGAAGCGACCACCCGCGCGCTGCACGCGGGCGGCGCGCACGTGACGATCGCCGATCTGAACGAGCAGAACGGCAAAGCGCTCGCGAGCGGGCTGGGCGAGCGAGCAGAGTTTGTCCAATGCGACGTCACCGACGAGGCGCAGGTCGCGGCGGCGGTGGAGCAGGCAGCGGCCCACGAGCTCCGGATCAGCGTGTGCTGCGCCGGGGTCGGGTGGGCCGAGCGCACCGTCTCCAAGAACGGCCCGCACCAGCTGCTCCCCTTCGAGACGGTCCTGCGCGTGAACCTGATCGGCACGTTCAACGTGCTCCGCCTGGCGAGCGCAGCGATGAACGCGCTCGACCCGCTGGAGCACGGGGAGCGCGGCGTGTGCATCAACACCGCTTCGATCGCAGCCTATGACGGCCAGATCGGGCAGATCGCCTACGCCGCCTCGAAGGGAGGCATCGTCGGCCTCACGCTGCCCGCGGCGCGGGACATGGCCAGTCGCGGCATCCGCGTCGTCACGATCGCGCCGGGCACGTTCGACACGCCGCTGCTGGGAGCGCTGCCGCAGGAGGCGCGCGACGAGCTGGGCCGGGCGATCCCGTTCCCGCAGCGGCTCGGCGATCCCGCCGAGTTCGCGGCGCTGGCGGTGCACGTGGTCGAGAACCAGATGCTGAACGGCGAGACGATCAGGCTCGACGGCGCACTGCGGATGCCGCCGCGCTAGGCGGCAGCACGCAGCATCGGCGGAGCTCCTATCTCCAGCCGGGGATGCGCATCCCGGAGCGGGCGAGGGCGCCAACGCCGCCCATCACCGCCAGCCCGAGGAACATCAAGACGGTCCATTCGGTACGTGCCTGGCTCTCCATGACCCCTGCGACCTCCCGTAGCGTCCTTGCCAACGAGCTGAGCGCTCGTTGCTCCTCGCACAAACGACTCTAGCCGCCCGGCGGCGGCCTGGCAAGCGGGAAGCCGCCGCGTTCACACCCCGGCTACACGGCTGGTGAACGTGCCGTGGAAGCCGAGCGGCACGTGGTGGCGCAGGTGGGCGACGGCGACCGGGTCCGACTCGACGTCACGCGCGTCGAGCACGACCAGGCGCGAGCGGTGCTCAGCGGCCGAGTAGACGAGCGACAGCAGCCAGCCGTCGTCCTCCGCGCTGTCGTCGCTGCGGGGCACGAAGATCGGCTCGCCCGCGACGTGCCCCGGGCCGAATGCGTGCACTCGCGTCGAGTTGTCGCGCTGGTCCATCTTCACGATCCCGTTCAGCGGCGCGTCCGGTGCGGCATCCCGCTCTGCCTGTGCCGCCAGGTACGTGAACCGATGCGGCCGGCTGGTGAGCCGCCAGTCGTGCTGGGGGAACTCGCAGCGACGCTGCCACGTGTCCTCCATGGTGACGGTGTCCGACGGCGACACGCGCATCCGCGTGAGCTTGGTCTCGATGCCGTCGAGCCCGGAATGCCTGGCGTCACGGAAGCCGCGGTGGATGTTGTCGTAGTCCGGATACCGCACGAGGTCGAGCACCACATCGGCGCCGTCGTCGAAGGCGTTGTTGATGTGGTAGTGGAAGAACGGCTCGCACTCGGCGATGCGCGGCCGGCCGCCGTCGCGCGGCGCCAGGATGACCTGCGTCGCCTTCGAGCTGTCGAACCGGACCGCCTGGTCGAGGCTCGCGAGCCCAAGCAGGAAACGCGGCACGCGCACGACGACCGGGTCGATCACGAACACCATGTAACGCGACGTCAGGGCGCAGTCGTGGTTCAGGGTCGGGAACGGCAGCTTGATCGCGTGCAGGTGGTGCAGCTTCCCGCGGGAGTCGACGCGGTACGTGCGCAGCTTCGTCGTCGGCCCGTACTGGATGCCGAAGTTGTAGAGCTCGCCGGTGCCGGGGTCCCAGGTGGGGTGCGCGGAGTAGGTGTACGAGTTCTTGAGCTGCCCGTCGTAGTCGTACTCGCCGAGCGTCTCCAGCGTGTCGGGATCGAGCTGCCACGGGCGCCCGCCCTCGTACAGGGCGAGCAGGTCGCCGGCATGAAACTGGACGCTCGTGTTGGCCACGTTCGCAGGCGCGCGAAAGGCGTTCGCAAGGGGTCCGCCGGGCCGCTGCTGGCCGTAGTTCCGCATGACCGGCTTGTCGGCCGCACGCTCCGCGAGGTAGTGCGTCGTGCGCACGAAGCGGTTCCGGTAGTGGAGCTGCTTGCCGTCGAAGGCGAATTGGGACAGCAGCCCGTCACCGTCGAACAGGTGCGCGTAGGGCTTGCCGCCGACCTCGTTCTTTCCCGGGCCGTTGCGATACAGCGTGCCCACCAGCCCCTCCGGGAGGTGCCCGTCGATCTCATCGACGGTGTAAGAGTGCTCGTCCGCCAGGCTCTCGAAGATCCTGTGCCAGTCAGCCTGCGGGGCGGCTTGCGGTGCGGTCGTGTGGCCGAGTGTCGTCGCCATCGATTAACCTCCCTCTGGGAACAATGGTCCGAACCGTACCATCTAATCCGGATTGCGCAAGGTGATTCAGCTCACACAGACCTCATATGTCGTGCTCGGGCTGCTCAACCACGCCGGCGAGGGCACCCCGTACGACCTCAAGCAGATGGTGGCGGCGGCGGTCGGGCCGTTCTTCAGCATCCCCCATTCCCAGGTGTACGCGGAACCGGAGCGGCTGGCGAAGGCCGGGTACCTGACCGAGACGCGGGAGCGGACGGGCCGCCGGCGAAAGCACTATTCCCTCACCGACCGGGGCAGGAAGGCGCTCGGCGACTGGCTGGCGGAGCCCACCGGCGAGCTCTACGAGCTGCGGGACCCCGGCCTGCTGAAGCTGGCATTCGGGTCGGACCCCGAGGCGCTCGCCGAGTCGCAGCTCGCGGCCCACGAGCAACGGCTCACCGAGCTGCGCTCACTCGCGAAGATGCTCGAGCTGGCCGACGCTCCGACCGCGCAACGCCTGGTGGCCGAAGCCGGCATCGGCCACGAACGGGAGTACATCCGCTTCTGGAAGCGGGTGGCGGCAAAGAACGGTTAGGCAACGGCGCCGTGCCGCCGGCGAACTTCGTCCCGTGCGTAACGACAGGTGTTACGGGCGGGACAAAGTTGGGAGTGCCTACCCGCCGGGTTCGAACCGCTGCCGGCTACCGGTGCTTGACGCGCTCGCAGCGGCGCGTCATGTCGCCGCGGTCGACGTAGGCCGTGTCTGCGCCTGGGCCGCAGTCGATGTAGTCGCGCTTGCCGCCGCCGAAGGCGTGGATCTTGTCGTTGCCCGAGCCGCCCAGCACGCGGTCGTCACCGGCGTCGGGACGCAGCTCGTCGTTGCCCGGGCCGCCGTCGACCGAGTCGTTGCCGGGGCCGCCGGACACGCGGTCGTCGCCTTCGTCGCCCTGAATCGTGTCGCTGCCGGAGTTGCCGAAGACCTGGTCGTTCCCGTACCCGGCGTAGATGCGGTCGTTGCCCGTCGTGTCGGGGATGTGGTCGCCCCAGATCACGTCGTCACCGCCGAACCCGCGGAAGATGTCGTCGCCCGCGCCGCCGAGCAGGGTGTCGTTGAGGTCGCCGCCCAGGAGGGTCTCTGCGCCGGCGTCGCCGATGCGCCGCACGCCGCGGTTGGGGTCGCCGTCGTCGGGCGCCGTGCCCGCCTCGACCGTCTCGCAGTTGCGGAACTCGGTGGCGCGCAGGTCGCGCCGGTCGGCAAACACGGTGTCGAGGCCGGGTCCGCAGTCGATCACTCCCTCCGAGAGGACACCGTGGGGCTCGACCGCGTTCACGATGTCGTTGCCCGGCCCCGCATAGATCTGGTCGCGCGCGGTGCCGCCGATCAGGAAGTCGTCGCCGTCCTCGCCGTACAGCGTGTCCTCGGCGCTGTCGCCGTTCATGCGGTCGTTGCCCGCGCCGCCGTACAGCACGTCGCCCGCGGCGCCCGAGTTCAGCGTGTCGTCGCCCGCGTCGCCCATCAGCTTGTCGCGGCCGAACCCACCGTCGAGCGAGTCGTTGTTGTCGCCGCCGGACATGCCGTCGTCGCCCGATTCGCCGAAGAGCTGGTCGTCGCCGGGGCCGCCCGACATCTTGTCGGGCGCCGTCGCGCCGAAGAGCTGGTCGGCGCCGTCCTGGCCGTACATCAGGTCCGCCGCCTCGTCGCCGTACAGGAGGTCGTCGTCACCGCCGCCCGCCAGCGAGTCGCGTCCCGTGCCGGCGCGGATCAGGTCGTTGCCCGCGTTCCCGAACAGGCGGTCCGCAGACCGCCCGCCGTAGATCTTGTTCGCGGCGGACGTGCCGTAGATCGTGTCCTTGCCGCTCGTGCCGACGATCACGCGCCGGAACTCAGCCGCGAGCGACGTAGCCGCGCCCGCCTGCAGCAGCATCCCTGCGGCAAGGGCGACGGCCAGAATCCACAATGTCTTCCGTGACGGGGCCATTTAGTGAGAATCCGAGCGGGGGCGTTCCGTGCCCCGCTCGGACAATCAACTCATCGGTTTTTCACGGCGAAACCCCTGGGGGGCGGGCCCAGGGTGGACGCGTGTATTAGCCGAAAGGCGGCCTCAGGAGCCGGGTGTCGCGGTCAGCGACGGTGCGACCAGCTCGCCGGGGTTCCAGCGCGTCTTGGGCAGGATCGCGCGCTGGATCACGCGGCCCTTATAACGCTCGATCGTCTCGAGCATCGAGTGGACCAGCTCGGGGCCCAGGTAGTGCGGGTCGAGACCGAGGTCCCGCAGCTTGGTGTTGGCCGCGTTGTAGTAGTGCTCTTCCATCTCGACACGCGGGTTGGGGAAGTTCTGGATCTCGACCGTGTGGCCCAGCTGCTCCGCCGCCTTCTGCACGCGCTGGGCGAGCTCGCCGACCGTGAACTGCTCGGTGAACTGGTTGAAGACGCGGAAGTCGCCGAGCTCGGCCGGGTTGGCGACGGCCAGCTCCACGCACTGGAGCGTGTCGCGGATGTTCAGGAAGCCGCGGGTCTGACCGCCCTTGCCGTAGACGGTGAGCGGCTGGCCGATCACGGCCTGCACGCAGAAGCGGTTGAGCGCGGTGCCGAAGATCTCGTCGTAGTCGAAGCGGGTCATGAGGCGGTCGTCAAGCGCCGTCTCCTCCGTCTGGATCCCGTACACGACGCCCTGGTTGAGATCGGTCGCACGCAGCCCCCAGATGCGGCAGGCGAAGTGGATGTTGTGCGAGTCGTGGACCTTGGACAGGTGGTAGAGCGACCCGGGCAGCTTCGGGAAGGGCAGCGTGTCCGAGCGGCCCTTGTGGTGGATCTCGATGAAGCCTTCCTCGATGTCGATGTTGGGCGTGCCGTACTCGCCCATCGTGCCGAGCTTGACGAGGTGGCAGTCCGGCACGCGGTCGCGCATCGAGAACAGCAGGTTGAGGTTCCCGATCACGTTCGTGTACTGCGTCTCCACGGCGTGCCGCCGGGAGATCATCGAATAGGGGGCCGAGGGCTGCTCGCCGTAGTGGATCACCGTCTCGGGCAGGGTCTCCGCGATCACCCGGTCGAGGAACTCGCCGTCCTCGAGGTTGCCGACGAACGGCACGATCTCGCGCCCCGACACGTCGCGCCACGCTTCGATCCGCTCCGCCAGGGAGCGAATCGGGGTCAGCGAGTCGGTCGATTGCTCGTGGTGCCAGCGACGCCGCGAGAAGTTGTCGACGACGGAAACCTCATGGCCGCGCGCCGAGAAGCGCATTGCGGTGGGCCAGCCGAGGTATCCGTCACCGCCCAGGATCAGGATCCGCATGGTCGGCAGGAGGGTAGCGGACGGAGCCGCCGGACGGCGGGCTAGGGCCGCTGCTTGAGCCGGCCGAGAGTCCGCCGGATCACGTTCTTCGCGCGCGTTGCGTAATCGCGCTTGCGCGCCAGCTCGGCGTAGTAATCGCGCGCGCGGTTGAGCTGGGTGCTCTCCCGCTGCAGCTGCCTGACGCTGTGCGCGAGTGCCGTCAGCTCGCGCGGCTCCTTCGGCTCGATCGCCTCGAGGTCCTCGGGCGTCAGGCCGACGTCGCGCTTTCGCATCACGACCACGCCCTGGCCGGTCCCGATCAGCCCGGTCGGGCGGACGGAGAGGATGTCGAACGCGCGGCCCCAGTGCGCCTCGATCCACCAGGGCGAGTGCAGCACCATCGGGCCGCCGGCCTCCCAGCCCATGCCGGGGCCGAGCACGTTCATCCCGATGCGGTCCTCGTCCCACGGCTCGTTGGCGAGGATCTCGGACATGCCCTCGCCCATGAACGACGCGATCAGGATCGCCTTCGGCTTCAGGATGCGATGCAGCTCGAGCAGCCACGCACTCCACGTGTCGGTCAGGTGCGTGAACACGGACATGGTCCAGATCAGGTCGAGCTGCTCGTCCCGGAACGGCAGCGGCGGGCGCTCGTCGCTCTGGAACATGTGCAGCGGCGGACAGAGGTTCGCCTTCCCCCAGTTGATGCTCTCGGCGTGGATGTCGCAGCCGAAGATCTCCGCCACCTGAGCTTCCTGGAGGAAGTTGCGCAGCACGCGGCCGGAGCCGCAGCCGAAGTCGAGCACCTTGCGTCCCTCCCAGTCCCAGTCCGCGGGGAGCAGGGAAAGGATCTCGTCGCGCAGCGCCCGGCCGGCACCCAGGTAGCTGGAGACCGGGTCGGGCCGGTTCCGGTCGCCCACGTACTCCGCGAGATGCGGCGGAGGCGGCGGCGGCTCCGGCAGTGCAGCTTTGCCCTGCGCTGAGTTTCCCGTCAGGGTGGAGGCCATCGCGGCCGGTCACACTAGACCATCCGTGCGGTGGCCTCACTAGCATCACTGCGACGGATGCCCCTCGGCTCGATCGCCACCCGCGCCCGGCAGCGGGCGCGCACGCTGCCCGAGCGGCACGGCGGGCCGGTGATCCTCGCGGCACTGGCGCTGATCGTGGCGCTCGGCTTCGGCCTGCGCCTGGAGGCGGCGCTGAGCCCCGACGTCGATCCCGGCGCCGCGACGATCGTCGCGTACCAGGGGAACGACTCCAAGTCGTATGCGGAGATCGCCGCTTCCCTGTACGAGACCGGCCGCTACGGGACGCCCGAGATGCGCAACCCGACGGACTGGTCCCCCGGCGCGCCCATCCTGTACGCCGGCATCTACTACGTCACCGGCGGCGTGAACGAGGAGCTCGCCCGCGCGGTGGTGGCGTTCCTCGGGGGGCTGATGGTGCTGATCGTCTACCTGCTGGGGCGGCGGCTGGCCGGCCCGGCGGTGGGCCTCGTCGCGGCGCTCATGGCCGCGATCTATCCGGCGTTCATCGACAACGCCGAGCAGTTCCTGTCCGAGCCGATCGCGGCCTTCACGCTCTCCGCGGCGGTGCTGGGAATCCTGTGGGCAGCCGATCCGGGGCGCAGCACCTGGGCGTGGCTCGTGCCGGGGGCGCTGCTCGGTGCCACCGCGCTGACGCGGCCCGAGTACCTCATGTTCGCGGGCATACTCGGCGTCGTCGTGCTGGTCAAGATGGCGCGCGACCGCGGCGTCAGGGTAGGAGTCGCCTCGCTGGCGCTGTTCGTGGGCGCGTTCGTGCTCGTGCTGGCACCCTGGACGGTGCGCAACTTCGTCGTGCTCGACAAGTTCGTGCCGGTCACGACGGGCGGCGGCAAGGCGCTGTTCGTCGCGACGTACCTGCCCGGTGACGGCCGCCAGCTGCGCGTCAAGCGTGAGCTGATCCGGCGCTTCGAGGGCAAGCGCGACGTGACGGACCGCGAGGTCGCCGACACGCAGATGAAGGACCTGCTGGACAAGGTCGCGCGCAAGTACCCGGACCTCGAGCGCGACGCCGCGCTGGCGAAGATCGGGCGGGAGAACTTCCGCAAGTACGTGCGCGAGGATCCGGTCGCCTACGCGGAGATGGTCGTGACCAAGATGTGGAACGTGTGGCGGCGCGGGTCAGGGCCGACGATGCGCGCCTCCGGGTGGATCGCGTTCCACTACGCGATCCTTGCCCTCGCGGTGGTCGGCCTCGCCGTGCTCGCCTGGCGGCGCCGTTGGGAGGTCCTGGTGATCGGGCTGCTGATCCTCGGCATCACCGTGCTGGGCGGCCTCCTGCTGGCGGTTCCGCGGCGCAACGTGCCGCTGATGCCGCTCGTGCTCACGCTGGCCGCGTGCGGCATGGCGTGGTTGTCGCTGACGGTCGGCGCATGGCTGGCCGAGCGCCGCGCGCGCGGTCGCACGGTGCGCGGGCGGGTGCGCGAGGCCTGATCGACGCCGGGCGGCGCCTCTCCCCCTGAGAGAACCGCCGGAACTTGCGTGACACGGTGGTATGCCCACCGGCAAGCGAAGTAGGATCGGCGGCGGAGGTAGTCCGGGATGGCCCGACGTAGACGAATCTTGGCCCTGGCGGCGTCTGCTGCCGCAGTCGCGTGCGCGGCGGCGGCGCCGAGCGCTGCGGCGCAGGTGACGGACAGGCTGCCCGACCTCGTGTCGGACGCGCCCGCGAACCCGCAGCTCCAGACCGCTGCGCAGCCTGACGGCAATCACCTGCTGCTGCGGTTCGACGGGTACGTCCACAACCAGGGACAGGGGGCGTTCGAGATGCGCGGCTCCGCCCGCGTCGGCACGGAGTTCACGAACGTCGTGCAGCGGATCTTCCGCAGCGATGGATCCTTCTACGACGACTCCAGCCGTGACCCGCACATGATCTACGAGCCCGAGGACGGCCATGTGCACTGGCATCTGAAGGACGCGGCGCGCTACTCGCTCTGGAACGAGGCCAAGACCGCCGAGGTCGCGCCCGCGATGAAGACGGGCTTCTGCCTGATCGACAGCCAGCGCCGCGAGACGCACGGACCGAGCTCTGCGGTCTACGACCTCGATCCGCCCAACAACTTCTGCGGCCAGAACGAGCCGAACAAGACAAGCCTCTTCGAGGGCGTCTCCGCCGGATGGCGCGACATCTACCCGCGCACGCTGGCCTTCCAGTGGGTGGACGTCAGCGACGTGTCGCCCGGCCGCTACTGGCTGCGCGCGCAGGTCGACCCGGACGACTGGGCGCGCGAGAGCAACGAGGTGAACACGCCCGCCGATGCGACATCGCTGTTCACGATCCCCGGATACGCGGCGAACCCGGTGGCGGCGGGCACGGTCAGCGCGACCGGGCCGACGACGATTCCCCTGTCGACCACCTCGTTCGGCTCCGGCCTCGGGTCACGCGTGTTCAGGATCATCGAGCAGCCCAAGCGCGGCACGCTGAACGTCCCCATCGGCCCGACCTTCACGAGCACGTCCGTCGTGTACACGCCGAGCGCCGGGTGGCAGGGGCCCGACCGGTTCACCTACACGGTGCACAACTCCTCCAGCAGCTTCCCGCGCTACCCGACGCCCGCGGCCGTCGCGCTGAACGTCGGCGGGATGTCGCCGAACGTCGCCATCTCGGGCGCCCCGGCGACGATGTTCGCCGGCACCAGCGCGCGGCTCTTCGCAACCGTGCTCGGCGACGACCCATATGTGACCTGGGACGTGAACGGAGTGTCCGGCGGCTCGCCCGCAACCGGATCGGTCGACGCGACGGGACTGTACGTCGCACCCGCCGCCGCACCTCCCGGCAACACGGTCACGATCCGTGCGACGAGCGGCACGGGCGCCTTCGACGAGGTGACCATCGCCGTCGTCGACCCGCCGCCGCCGGCGCCCGCACCCTCACTGACCGCGGCCGCGAACGTCGGGCTCGAGACCGAGCCCGGGCGGGTGGCTCCGGGATCGAGCCGCACGTTCCGCGGGACACGGCTCGCCGTGGTGGGTGACGCGGTGATCGTGACCTCCACCCCACGCCGCGCAGGCGTCGCGCGCGTGCGCGTGCGCCACGGCGACCGGCAACTCGGGCGCTGCCTGGTGAAGGCGGTCCGCGGCCGCAGCTTCGACTGCCGGGTGCCGCTGCCTGCCGGGGTGACGGCGGACGACGTCGCCGTCGTGATGACGTTCCGCGTGCACGGGCGGCTGCTGGAAGTGCGGCGGTTCGCGCTCGGCGAGACCGCCGGGCACCACCATCACCCGTAACGCCTCGCAGCTCTGCGGGATCTGAAAGAAGTGCCTAGGCGAGCGCGGGCGTCTCCGGCAGGCGCGCGAGCGCGGCCTCCATCTCGGCCTCGGAGAACTCCGGGTCCTCCAGCGAACCGGCCAGGTACGCGTCGTAGGCGGACAGGTCGAAGTGGCCGTGGCCGCACAGGTTGAACAGGATCACGCGCGCCTCGCCGGCCTCGCGGGCCGCCTCGGCCTCGTCGAACACCGCCTTGATCGCGTGGGACGGCTCCGGCGCCGGGATGATGCCCTCCGCGCGCGCAAAGCGCACGGCGGCCTCGAAGGTCTCGTTCTGGCGGAACGCGCGCGCCTCGACGACGCCCGCGCGCACGAGCCCGCTGACGAGCGGCGAGTCGCCGTGGTAGCGCAGGCCGCCCGCGTGCACCGGCGGCGGCACGAAGTCGTGACCCAGCGTGTACATCGGCATCAGCGGAGTCATGCCCATCGTGTCACCGAAGTCGTATCGATAGACGCCGCGCGTCAGCGTCGGGCAGGCCGCGGGCTCCGCTGCCACGAACCGCGTGGTCTTGCCCTCGCGCAGGTTGGCGCGCACGAACGGCGCGGTGATCCCGCCGAAGTTCGAGCCGCCACCCACGCAGCCGATCACGACGTCGGGATACTCGCCCGCCTTCTCCATCTGCGCGACCGCCTCCTGGCCGACCACCGTCTGGTGCAGCAGCACGTGGTTGAGCACCGACCCGAGCGCGTAGTTCGTGCCCTCGTCGCCGGCGGCGACCTCCACCGCCTCGGAGATCGCGATGCCGAGCGAGCCCGTGGGATGTGACGCCTGCGCCCGGCCCGCCTCGGTCCTGTCGGACGGGCTGCGGTGCACCGTCGCGCCCCACACCTCCATCATCGAGCGGCGGTACGGCTTCTGGTCGTAGCTCGACCCGACCATGAACACCTCGCACGTCAGGCCCATCAGCCGGCAGGCGAACGCAAGCGCCGAGCCCCACTGGCCGGCGCCGGTCTCGGTGGCCAGCTTGCGCACGCCCTCCTCGCGGTTGTAGTACGCCTGCGGAACTGCCGTGTTCGGCTTGTGCGAGCCGGCGGGAGACGTGCCCTCGTACTTGTAATAGATGTGCGCCGGCGTATCGAGCTCGCGCTCGAGGCGGTGCGCGCGGTACATCGGCGTCGGACGCCACAGCTTGTAGATCTCGCGCACCTCGTCTGGGATCTCGACCTGCGGCTCGGTCGACACCTCCTGCGCGATCAGCCCCATCGGAAAGATCGGGCTCAGGTCGTCCGGGCCGGCGGGCTCCATGGTGGCGGGGCTGAGCGGCGGCGCGGGCTCGCCCGGCAGGTCCGGCATCAGGTTCACCCAGTGCGTCGGGATCTCGGACTCGCCGAGCAGGATCTTGGTGTCGCCGGCCATCTCTCCTCCGGTCTCGCGGTGGCGTTCCGCGAAGCCTACGTCAGCCCGGACGTGTGGAGGAGCGCAGGTAGGTCGTGATCTGCTCCAGCGGGACGCCCGGGCCGTCCGGGCCGATGCGCTGCGACCAGACGCTGGTCCAGCGGTTTGATCGAGCGTCGTAGGCCACGGCGGGGAGCCGCGCGCGGTCGAGGTCGCTCACGTCCTCGGGGTCACCGAACCCGCCTTGAGGAGTCCGGATGCGCGCGCGGATGCGGTCGCCGAGCTCCCCGACGGCGTCGAGCCGGCTCCATGCGAACATGACGGCGCCGTCGGGCGCCCCGGACGCAACGTCGCTCAGGACCGCCGACTCCGTGATCGGCGAGACGTCGAACTGAGGCGTGAAGCTCGTCTCCCCTCGAGTGAGTGCCATGCGCACTCTCCACACGGGCGGGGAGATGAACCGCCGGGACCACGCAAGCAGCGCGTCGCGATCCGGGAGCGGGACGAGGCGCAGCGCCTGGCCCTCGACCGGCGCCGCGTGCAGGACCGTTTCGTCGAAGCAGGGCTCACTGGGAGGACAGGACGTCATGGGCGTGGCCTTCCGGAACCGAGTGCCCGACGCAGGCAGCACCGCGGTGCGGATGAATGCCGACTCTGCCTGCTGCGCCAGCCACGCGACGTAGCCGCGTCCGCCGGAACCCGCTGCCGCGAAAGTGGTCGCTGAGGGCTCGGCCCTGCCGAGTCTTTGCACGGAACCCCATCTGCGTCCAGTCCGCCTCACGCGTGCCTCGACCACGCCGCCTCGCTCCCAGGCAACGAACTTCACGCCCTGTGCCTCGCCGGCGACGACGTCGTTGGCGCGCCCCCTGCCTCGTAACGTCGTCGGATTGCGAAAGCGGCCCCTGGACTTGACGGCCGCACGGACGATGCGGCGCCCGTTAGAGCTGCTTGCGATCCACGCGACAAGCGACCCGTCCGGCCCGGCAAGCGACGGCGGGCCACCGGCGTCCGTGTAGGTCGAGATCGTGCGGGGCGTCCCGAACGTGCCGGCCGAGCTGCCAAACCGTGCCCGCAGGGAGACTCGTCCGCCCGAGCGCCTCCGGAGATCGAGTCCCACCACGCGGTCGAGGCCGTACGCGATCAGCGGCGTGACGAACCGCGGGGCGCTGCGCTCGGGGCCGAAGTCGAGCGCGCCCGGCTCTCGGACCGCCAGCCGTGTTCCACCCGGGGCCTCGCCCTGCGGAGGTTTCACGCCGCTCCAGCGCCACGTGGCGATCGCCCGTCCGTCTGCGGCCACGACGACGTCGGGCGCATCGACGAACAGCGACGCCGAGGACACGCTCTGCGGTGGCGACCACGGCGGCGCCGCGGCTGCGGTGCCTGCCAAGAGGGCAAGCACGAGCAAAGCGACGGATGCGAGACGGGTCACGGCGCTCGGTGAAACACCCGCCCCGGCCGTTCGATGCGGGTGGCGGCGTCTGTACCATCCGGCTCCTCCATGGAGTTTTCCGCCATTCGCGTCGCGGGCCTCGTCGCCAGCGCCGCGGTGATCGGCTTCGCCGTCTGGCGGCGCCGCTCGCTGCGCAACGTCGACGTGCTGATCCTGCTGTTCGCCGGTCTCGCGCTGGCGATCGTCTCGGCAACCGAGCTGACCAACGCGCTGCTCGAGCTCTTCTCGTTCCGCAAGGGCGGCGGCGGCCGCATCCTCGGCCTCGCGGTGTTCGCGATCATGATCCTCTTCCTGCTGCTGCTGCGCAACATGGCGCTGACGGCACGCGTCGACCGCGAGCTGTCGGCGGTCCTGGAGGGCATCGCGTGGGAGGAGTTCCGCAGCGCCGGCCTGCCCGAGCGCTTCAAGGACAAGATCGCCGTGGTGATCCCCGCCTACAACGAGGAGGACAACATCGGCTCCGTGCTGCCCCGGATCCCGGAGAGAGTCTGCGGCGTCGAGACCGCGGTGCTGGTCGTGGACGACGGCTCGCGCGACCGCTCCGGCGACATCGCGCGCGCACACGGCGCGGCCGTCGCCAGGCATGTGATCAACCGGGGCGGCGGCGCTGCGCTGCGCACGGGCTACCGGTTGATGTCGGACTCCGGCGCGACTGTCGTCGTGACGCTCGACGCCGACGGGCAGCACCTGCCGGAGGAGATGTCGCGGCTCGTCCGCCCCGTGCTCGACGGCGAGGTCGACGTTGCGCACGGCTCACGCGTGCTCGGCCACGCGGAACCGAACCACTATGCGCGCGAGATGGGGATCGTGTTCTTCAACCGCATGGTGTCGTTCATCACGCGCACCAAGGTCAGCGACTGCTCCAACGGCTACCGCGCCGTGCGCTCGTCCGTGCTGCCGCAGCTGGTGCTGCGCCAGGAGCAGTTCCACACCTCCGAGTTCATGATCGAGGCGATCAAGCGCGGCGTGCCGGCCAAGGAGATCCCGATCACGGTCACGAAGCGGCTGCACGGCCACTCCAAGAAGCCGGCCGTGATCCGCTACGGCCTGGGGTTCGCGAACGCGATCGTGCGGACCTGGCTGCGCTGACCCGTCAGCCGTTGTAGTTCGTCGCCGGCAGCGAGCGCCCGGCCTTCACGCGGGCGGGCTCGCCGTGGCCCGCCAGGCCGCTCGCCTCTGCCGCCCCGCGCGGCAGGCGCGCAGCGCGGCGCATGAACGGCTGCTCGATCCAGTGCCAGCTGGCGGCGCCGAAGGCGATCGCGACGGGGAGCACGGCGAGGCCGAGGACGATCCCGCTCGGCAGGATGCCGAGACCGCGCGCGCAGACGAGCAGTGGGATGTGCCACAGGTAGAAGCCGTAGGTGATCTCCCCCATCCACGCCAGGGGACGCGCACCGAGCCACCGCACGCCGGTTCCCGTGCCGAGCACGAGCGCGGCGATGATCGCGGCGAACGCGAGCGCGGCGCCGGAGTCGGCGAGGACCTCCATCGCCACGCTGTCGTGCGCGAAGGTGGCGTGCCACCAGCCGTTCAGCACCAGCACGGCGGCGGCGCCCCCCACGAGCGCGGCGCTGGCGCCGGTCCCGAGCGGCGCGGACCCGCGCGCGCGCCGCCACTCCACCAGCAGCGCGACCAGCATCCCGCAGGCGAAGTACGGGAGGAAGGACGGCGGCGAGTGGGACGCCACCGGGCCCCAGCCGGCGGAGTAGTCGACCGCATTCCAGGCGAGGCCGGTCGCGGCCAAGCCGGCCAGCAACAACGCCTGCCGGCCCACCCTGCCGCGGCACCAGCGCAGCGCCAGCCAGCCGATCACGGGGAGCATCAAATAGAAGACGACCTCGACCGCCAGGGTCCACGTGGCGGCGTTCAGCTTCAGCAGGGTGTCGGGCGTGTAGTTCTGCCCGAACACGAAGTAGAGCGGCAGCTGCGCCGCGTCCACCAGGCGCCGGCCCGGCACGTCGCCGGCCGCCCACAGCAGGGCGAGGGTCCCGAGGATCGCCACGTAATACGCAGGCACGATCCGCGCCGCGCGACGCACCAGGTAGCTGCGCACGTTGACCGCTTTCCCCTGGCCGAGTGCCGCGCGGGCAAATGCGCGATACAGCAGATAGCCGGAGAGCACGAAGAACATCACGAACGCGACGCGGCCCTCGAACAGCAGCGTCTTCTCCCACGAGTCGCGGCGCAGCACGACCGTGTTCGGCAGCTGGTAGATCCATACGTGGATCGCGAAGACCATCAGGGCGGCGATGCCCCGTAGTCCGTCGAGCGCGGCGAAGCGCCGTTGGGCTTCTTTGCTCAAGAGAACTCCGGCGAAGGTTGGGCGACCGAAGCCGCGAGAGTAGCAATCAATATTCGGGCTACCCGCACTACCTGGAATCAACGCCGTGAGGACCCCGGGCGCACGGGGCTGCGACCCCACGAAGACGGTGCCCGCCGGTGGGTCGGTGCGCTTTGCCTTCGCGGCGAAAGCAAGACGGGGTGTTCTGGATCGAGCTGGATCGTCGCCAGGCACAGATCGCAGAGTCGAGGGTCGCGCCCTGACCTTTACCTAGAATCCACTCCCCATGAAGACTCCGGCGGCACGAATCGGGATCGGATTGGCCACGCTGGCCGCGGTGGTCGTGCTGTTCGTCGTGTTCGCCGGCGGGGACGACGATGGCGGCGGCGACAGTGCCACGCCCACCACGCAGGCCCAGACGCAGACGAGCCCGGCGACGGAGACCACGACCACCACCGCGCAGGAGCCCGAGGTCGCGGCCGACCAGCAGATCACGGTGCGAAACGGCAAGCCCGTCGGCGGCGTGAAGGAGCTCTCCTACGAAAGCGGCGACCGGATCCGGTTCGTCGTCACCTCCGACGTCGCCGACGAGGTACACGTGCACGGCTATGACGTCGCCAAGGACGTGCCGGCCGGCGGCTCGGTGCGGTTCCGCTTCCCGGCCAAGCTCGAGGGAGTGTTCGAGGTCGAGCTGGAAGGCCGCGGGGAGCAGATCGCGGAGTTGAGGGTCTCGCCCTGATGCGGCGCAGGTGGGCCGCCGCGATCGTCGCGGCGGTGGGGACGACGGCGCTCGCCGTGCCGGCGACGGCTGCCGCGCACGGGCTCGTGGGCCGCGCGGACCTGCCGATCCCCGCGTGGCTGTTCGGCTGGGCGGCCGCGGTCGTGCTGATCGTGTCCTTCGCGGCGCTCGCCACTCTTTGGCAGACACCGAAGCTGGAGGGCGACGAGGGGTTCCGCCCCCTCCCCGACGCGGTCTCCTTCACGCTCGTCAACCCCGCCACCGAGGTCTTCGCGGGGCTGGTCGGCGTGTTCCTGCTGGGCGTCACGATCTGGTCCGGCCTCGCCGGCGTGCAATCGCCGCAGGCGAACTTCGCACCCACGTTCGTCTACGTGATCTTCTGGGTCGGCCTCGTCCTGCTCAGCATCCTCTTCGGTGACGTCTTCCGCGCCTTCAACCCGTGGCGCGCGATCGCGCGGTTTGCCGGCGCCGTGGCGACGCGGGTGTCGGGGCCCATGCCCGCGCCGTTCCGTTACCCGGACCGGCTCGGCCGCTGGCCCGCGACCGTCGGGCTCCTCGGCTTTGCCTGGATGGAGCTCGCCTACCGCAACGGGGACGACCCGAGCACGCTGGCGATCGCCGCCCTCGTGTACAGCGCCGTGACGCTGCTCGCCATCGCATGCTTCGGCACCGAGACGTGGATGTCGCGCGGCGAGGCCTTCTCGGTCTACTTCAACCTGTTCTCGCGCATGTCGCCGCTGACGGTCAGGGACGGGCGGCTCGGGCTGCGGCGGCCGCTGTCCGGGGTCGCACGGATGACCGCGCTGCCGGGCACGGTCGCACTGCTCTTCGTGATGATCGGGACGGTGATGTTCGACGGCGCCAGCGAGGGCAGCCCGTGGGTCGACATCGCGCCCGACATCCAGGACTTCTTCATCGACCTGGGGCTGGGCCCGGCGTCATCGCTGGAAGCCACCTTCACGATCGGGATGCTGCTCGCGCTGGGCCTCGTCGCGCTGATCTACGCGGCGGGCGTCTACGGCGTGCGGACGATCGACCGGCGCCCGGCCGTCGACATCGCGCGCAGCTTCATCCACACCCTGGTCCCGATCGCGGCCGTCTACGTCCTCGCACACTACTTCTCGCTGCTGGCCTACAACGGACAGGCGATGGCGTACCTCGCCTCCGACCCGCTGGGCAAGGGGTGGGACCTGTTCGGAATGGCCGACAAGGCGATCGACTACAGCGTGATCGGTGCCACCGCGATCTGGTACGTGCAGGTCGGCGTCCTGGTCAGCGGCCACGTTTGCGGCCTCGTGCTCGCCCACGACCGGGCCCTCGCCCTCTACGGCAAGGCCCGCACCGCCACCACCTCGCAATACTGGATGCTGGCCGTGATGGTCGCCTTCACGACCTTCGGCCTGTTCCTGCTGTCGCAGGCGAACCAGTGAACCCGCCGCTCGCACACGCCGGCCACGTGCTCGTCGACCTCCTGACGGTCCTGCCGGTGTTCGTCCTGATCCTCTGGTTCGTCTGGATCACGGTCCGCGACCGGCGTCAGGGCGACGCCGACGAGCCGGGCCCGGACGTCTAGTCCGGCCATGGACCTCACCGCGCTGTACCTGCTGGTCCTCCCGGCCGCGCTCTACGTCCGCGCCGTGCGTGTGCTCGGCCGCCGGGGCTACCGCGTGCCGCGGTGGCAGCAGGTCTCCTGGTTCGCCGGCCTGACGTTGATGGGAGTGGCGCTGCTGTCGCCGCTCGACTCGCTCGGAGAGACCGACCTGCTGTCGGCCCACATGGCCCAGCACCTGCTGATCGCGGACCTGTCGGCGCCACTGCTCGTGATCGGCCTGCGCTCGCCGGTGTATGCGTTCATCCTGCCGCGCGCGCTGTTCGCGGAGCTGGCCCGCTCACACCGGCTGCGCGCCATCTTCCGCACGCTGAAGCAGCCGTGGGTGTCGGCCCCGGTCTGGATCGCGGTGCTGTACGGATGGCACCTCGCCCCGGCGTACGAAGCGGCCCTGCGCTCGCCCGTACTGCACGCGCTGCAACACCAGACCTTCATCGCGGCATCGATCCTGCTGTGGGTCTCGGTGCTCGAGCCGGCGCGCCGGCGGGTGCCCGGAGAGCTGTGGAAGATCCCGCACATCGTGGGCAGCCGCTTCGCCGGGATGTTCCTCGGGATGGCGTTCGTCGTGGTCCAGCGGCCGATCTACGAGGGCTTCTACGGCACGCGGGCGCTCGAGCACGGCCTCACGCCCACCGAGGATCAGCAGATCGCCGGCGGCCTGATGCTCGCGGTGGACTTCCTCGTGATGATCGGTGCCCTGCTGTTCTTCTTCTTCCGCGCCGCCGACGACGCCGAGCGCAAGCAGGAGGCCGAGGACAGCGGCCGGGCGGAGCCGCCCATGCCTGTGCCCGGCAGAGAGGTGAGGCTAGGATAAAAATCGATGGCGGCCACGATCCAGATCCCCATGCCGCAGATGGGCGAGTCCGTGTCCGAGGGCACGATCCTCACCTGGCACAAGCAGGAAGGGGACTGGGTCGCCAAGGACGAGACGATCGTCGAGGTGTCGACCGACAAGGTTGACGCCGAGGTGCCGGCTCCGCAGGCCGGCAAGCTGGTGAAGATCCTCGCCCAGGAGGACGAGACCGTCGAGGTGGGCCAGGCGCTGGCGGAGCTGGAGCCCGGCGAGGCCCCCGCCGGCGAGGCCGCGCCCAAGAAGGAGCCCACGACGGTGGCGGCCGAGGGCAACGGCGCGCAGCCCGCCGCGGCGGCAGCGGCTCCGGCCGCGACCGCGACCCCGCCGGTCAGCTCGGACACGCCCAGCACCCCGGTGGCGCGCCGCGTCGCGGCGGCGCACGGCATCGACCTCGATCAGGTCAGCGGCAGCGGCAGCGGCGGGAAGGTCGTCAAGGAGGACGTGCTCGCGCACCTGGAGCGCAACGGCGGCGACGGCGCAGCGGTGAAGCAGGTGCGCCCGGCCCCGTCCGAGCCGCAGCTGACGCCGATCCGGGGCGGCGACGCGGTGCTCGCCCGCTTCATGAAGGAGAGCCTGGAGATCCCGACCGCGACCAGCTTCCGCACGCTCGAGGTCGACACGCTCGACCGCCGCCGCCGGCAGCTGAACGAGTCGCTCAAGACCGCGCAGCGCGAGATGAAGGTCTCGTTCACCCACCTGATCGGCTACGCGATCGCCGTCGCCGTGCGCTCGCACCCCGCGATGGGCCACTCGTTCGCCGAGGTGGACGGCAAGCCCCACCGGATCGTGCACGACTACGTCAACCTCGGGCTCGCGGTGGACGTCCAGCGCAAGGACGGCTCGCGCACGCTCGTCGTCCCGGTCATCAAGGGCGCCGACAGCATGGACTTCGCCCAGTTCCGCGAGGTGTACGAGGACCTGATCGCAAAGACGCGGGACGGGTCCATGTCGCCCGATGACCTTCAGGGAGCGAACATCACGCTCACCAATCCGGGCGGCATCGGCACGGTCGCCTCCGTGCCGCGGCTGATGCCGGGCCAGGGGACGATCGTCGCGACCGGTTCCATCGCGCTGCCCGCCGGCCTGCGCGGGCTCGACAAGTCGCGCATCGCCGAGCTCGGCATGTCGAAGGTGATGACGATGACGTCCACCTACGACCACCGCGTGATCCAGGGCGCCGAGTCCGGCGCGTTCCTGCGGCGGATCGAGGACCTGCTCCAGGGCGCCGACGGCTTCTACGAGGACGTGTTCCGCAGCTTCGGCCTCGAGACCCCCGCCGCGCCGGTCGCGGAGCCGGTCGCCACCAAGCCGACCGCGGCGCCGTCCGAGGAGATGCTCGCCCACGTGCAGGCGGCGACCTCGCTGGTCAAGGCGCACCGCACCCACGGCCACCTCGCGGCGCGGCTGGACCCGCTCGGCTCCGAGCCCGTGGGCGATCCGGCGCTGGAGCCCGCGACCGTCGGGCTCACGCAGGAGGTGATGGAGCAGATCCCGGCGCACATCCTGCGCATCCAGGTGCCCGGCGCGACTCTCGCCGAGGCCCTCCCCCATCTGCGTGAGACCTACTGCGGCACGATCGCCTACGAGATCGAGCACATCTCCGACCACCAGCAGCGCGTCTGGCTGCGCAACCGGATCGAGTCGGGCAAGTACCGCCGCACGCTCTCTCCCGAGGAGAAGAAGCGCGTGCTGTCACGGCTCACCGACGCGGAGGCCCTCGAGGTCTACCTCCACCGCGCGTTCATCGGGGCGAAGAGCTTCTCGATCGAAGGCCTCGACGCGCTGGTCCCGATGCTCGACGAGTCGTTCGGGCTGGCCGCCGACGCAGGCGTGCGCGACGTGTTCATGGGAATGGCGCACCGCGGCCGGCTGAACGTGCTGGCACACGCGGTCGGCCGCCCGTACGCCGAGATCCTGGCGGAGTTCGAGGGCGAGAAGGACATCGACGTGGTGACCGCGCGCCCGCGCGGCGGCACCGGCGACGTGAAGTACCACCAGGGAGCCACCGGCACGTACATGACCGACGAGGGCAAGGAGATCACCGTCACCCTGGCGAGCAACCCGAGCCACCTCGAGTTCGTCGACCCGGTGGTCGAGGGCCGTGCCCGCGCCCAGCAGACCGAGCGTGACAAGCCGGCCGCCGAGCACTTCCCGCGGCGCGCGCTGTCGCTGCTGATCCATGGCGACGCCGCCTTCCCGGGCGAGGGCGTGGTCGCGGAGACGATCAACCTGGAGGCGCTCGACGGCTACTCCACCGGCGGCGTGCTCCACATCATCGCCAACAACCAGATCGGGTTCACCACCGAGCCGCACGAGTCGCGCTCCACGCGTTACGCGTCCGACCTCGCCAAGGGCTTCGACATCCCGATCATCCACGTGAACGCCGACGACCCGGAGGCGTGCATCGCTGCCGTGCGGCTCGCACTTGCGTACCGCGAGGAGTGGCGGCGCGGCGCGGTGATCGACCTGATCGGGTACCGCCGCCTGGGACACAACGAGGCGGACGAGCCGGCGTACACGCAGCCGAGGATGTATGCGCTGATCAAGCAGCATCCACCGGTGCGCAAGCTGTACGCGGACGCGCTGGTCGCGCAGGGGATCATCCCCGCGGACGAGCCAGACCGCATGCTGGCCGCCGCCAAGGAGCGCCTCGCCGAGGCCCACGAGGACGTCAAGCACCAGGAGGGCCCGCCGACGGGTGAGCTGCAGCTCGACCGCACGCAGAGCGAGGAGCCCGACACCACCTATCCGCTCGACGACCTGCTGGCGGTCAACAAGCAGGTCTTCAGCGCTCCGGAGGACTTCAAGGTGCATCCGAAGCTCGCGCCGCAGCGCGCGAAGCGGGCCGAGATCGGACCGGACGACCCCGTCGACTGGGGTCAGGCCGAGGCGCTCGCGTTCGGCACGCTGCTGACGCAGGGCAGCCCGCTGCGCCTCACCGGCCAGGACAGCGCGCGCGGCACGTTCAGCCAGCGACACCTCGTGCTGGTCGACGTCGAGACCGGGAGGAAGTACGCGCCCCTGCAGCACCTCGACGGCGCGCAGGCGTCGTTCGAGATCCACAACAGCCCGCTGTCGGAGGCCGCGGCGATGGGGTTCGAGTACGGGTACGGGGTGCAGGCGCCGGATGCGCTCGTGATGTGGGAGGCCCAGTTCGGCGACTTCGTGAACGCGGGCCAGGTCGCCGTGGACCAGTTCATCGTGTCGGGGCTGGCGAAGTGGGGCGAGACGTCACGGCTCACGCTGCTGCTCCCGCACGGGTACGAGGGCGCCGGGCCGGAGCACTCGAGCGCCCGCGAGGAGCGGTTCCTGACGCTGGCCGCGGAGGGCAACATCCGGGCGGCCAACGTCTCCACGCCCGCCCAGTACTTCCACCTGCTGCGCCGCCAGGCGCTGGTGGCGAAGATCCGCCCGTTGATCGTCTTCACCCCGAAGAGCCTGCTGCGCAACCAGCGCTCGTTCTCGCCCCTGCGCGAGCTGGCCGAGGGGTCGCTGCGCCGTGTGATCGACGACCCCACGACGGCGGATCGCCGCGCAGCGGTGACGCGGCTCCTGCTCTGCACCGGGCGCATCTACTACGACATCACGGGCCACGAGCTGTACGAGGGCAACAAGAAGGTCGCGGTCGCCCGCGTCGAGATGCTGTACCCGTTCCCGCGCGAGGAGATCGTGGAGCTGATCGCCTCCTACCCGAACCTGACCGAGATCCTGTGGGTTCAGGAGGAGCCGAAGCAGATGGGCGCGCGGCGGTTCATGTTCACGCGCAACCGCGAGCGCGAGCTCGTCCCCGAGGGCGTCAAGCTCGACTACGTCGGCCGGGAGTACCGCGCGAGCCCGGGCGAGGGCTACCCCGCCGCCCACCGGCTGGAGCAGGACCGCATCGTGCGCGAGTCGCTGAGCGTCTAGCGCGGCTGCTGCGGTGCGCCGACGGGGCCGGCGCGGCGCGGACGAACGCGTGTGATCTTCAGCTCCTCGCGGCTCTGGCTCTCCGCAAGAGTCAACTCGAACCCGCGATAGCGGTTGGCGCGGTCTCGATAGCTGACCTCGCAGCGATAACGGTGAGGCGGCGTGCGCGAAGCCACACCGCAGCCACGACCGGGGATCGCCTCTCCGCGGCGCCTATGCGCGACTGCCCACCACTTCGTGATCTCCGCCGCAGCGCCCACGCGTGGCGAGCGTGCGTCGACCAGCTCGACGGTCTCGTCGAGCGTCAGCGAGCGATCATCGTCGACGAGCGAGGTGACGCCGAGCCCGGCCAGGACGAGCACGCCGATGCCGACCGCTGCCGCAGCCGCATAGACCACATCGCGGCGCACCGGGTCACTTCCACTTCACGCTGCAGCCGACCGGGTCCGTCTCGGCGGGGTCGGGATCCCGGCCGGCGAGCACCGCGTCGAGCGCGGCCCGCAGCCAGGCCGCGTTCTGCTCCGGGTCGTTGTAGTCGGCGTCGGGCGCGCCGCGGTAGCGCAGGCGTCCCTCGGCGTCGATCACGAACACGTCCGGCGTCGTCTTCGCGCCGTAGGCGCGCGCGACGTCCTGCGACTCGTCGTACAGATAAGGGGCCGGCCAGCCGCCGTCTTCGCGCACGCGCTGCTGCATCGCCTCGTAGGAGTCGCGCGGATAGCGCTCCGCGTCGTTCGGGCTGATCAGCAGGACGCGCGCGCCCTGCGGCTCGTACTCGCGCGCCGTGTCGAGGATGCGGTCGTGCCATGCCAGCGCGTACGGGCAGTGGTTGCAGGTGAAGATCACGGCCGTCGCAGGAGCGCCGCCGTCCGCCAGCGAGTGCACGTTGCCCTCCGTGTCGGGGAGCTCGAAGCCCGGAGCCTGTTCGCCAACCGATAGTGCCGCCATCTCACCCTGCCTTCGTCGCTGCCATCAATGCGTCGCGCACGTCGGCCGGGTCGGGAGTCGGGGACACGCGGCCGTCGCGCAACCGGTAGATCCGGCACGTTAGCCCAACGGGCTCATCGTCAGATGGAGCGGAAAGGTCCTGCCCGTCGATGCGCACCGTGGGAGACCCGGCGAACCCGGCCGCGGCCGCCTCCTCCTCGCTACCGATGTGCCGCACCTCGACCGCCTCCGGGTCGAGCCCAGCGTCGCGCATCGCCTCGCGCAGCTCTGCGAGCGCGCGCCCGTGCGAGGGACACCCTTCCCACCAGAGGAACTCGACCCGCGGCGTCACACGGCAGATGTTCCCAGGTGGCTAGCCGCCGCCGAGGAAGTCGCCCAGCCCACCGCCGCGCCCGGACGCGCCGCCGTTGCTGACCCGGCCCTCGGAGGGCTGCACGAGCAGCCAGCCGTCGCCGGAGAACTGCATCTGGAGCGATTCGCCTGACCCGCGGCCGATCAGCGTCTTCAGGTTCACGTCCGTCTTGACCGCGGTCTTGACGCCGCTCGACCACGTGATCGCGGCCTGCGGGTCGGCGAACGCGGGGTCGTCCTTGAGCTGGAGCAGCATCGGCGGGCCGTCCGAGAGCAGCGCCACCCAGCCGGAGCCCTTCAGCTCGAGGTTGAAGAGGCCGCCGGCGAGCACGCCGGACGCGCCCTCCACCTTGCGGATGTCCCAGTCGATCCCGTCTTCGAAGGCGAGCAGGTTGTCGCTGTTGACCGTGATCCGGTCGTCAGCGAGCTTGACCAGGTGCACCTCCTGCGCATGGTCGGCGAGGAACACCTCGCCCGTCCCTGAGACCTTCATCAGCTTCGCGCCCTCGCCGGTGGCGACCTTCTTCATGAGGCGCGCCATGCCGCCCACGGCGGCGCGCTCGAACTTGACCTCGCCCTGATAGGCGACCATCGCGCCCAGCTTGGCCTGAATCGTGACGTCGGCCAGCTCCACCTTCAGCAGCCTGTCGTTCTGCAGCGAGAAGGCCTCGCTCGACTCCGTCTCCCTGAACGCCTGCAGCGCCTGTTCTACAGCCATGGTCCTCCGTTCATCGGCTCCGATCGCATGTCCATTGCTCACACTTCGCCGTACCCGGCCGCGCGCCTTCCCTAGCGCGCAAGCGCCGCCACGGCGGCCCGCAGCGCCTCCTGCACCTGGTCCGCGTGCGCGTCGTCGCTGTACGGATTGCGGGGCCAGAAGAAGCCGCGCAGGCCGTCCTTGCGCCGCCGCGGGACGACGTGGACGTGCAGGTGCGGCACGCTCTGGCTGATCCGGTTGTTGACCGCGACGAAGGAGCCGTCGGCCTCCAGGCCGGTCTCGACCGCCCGCGCAAGCAGCTGCGCGTCGCCGGCCAGCTCCGCGAGCAGGTCCGGCTCGGCGTCCAGCATCGTGTCGCGGTGCTCGCGCGGGATCAGCAGCACGTGACCGGGGAACACGGGCCGGTGGTCGAGGAAGGCAAGCGTGCGCTCGCCCTCGAACACGACCCGCGCATCCGTCTCGCCACGCGCGATCGCGCAGAACTTGCACTCGCCGGGGGACACGGCCGCACCCTATCGGCCAAACGTCCAGCGACCGGAAGGAGCGACGGAGTGCACGTCTAACGTGCTTTCGTGCGCACGATTCTCGCGCTCGCGACCCTGGCGGCCGCGCTGCTGGCCGGCGTGGTCTCGAATCCCGCACGCGCGGCATCCGACTGCGTGGGAGTGATCCAGGGGACCGCGGCCTCCGAGCGGCTCACCGTCGCCGCCGCGGCGGGCAGCCGCGTGCTGGGGATGGCG
This sequence comes from Solirubrobacterales bacterium, assembly GCA_035650255.1. Classification (GTDB taxonomy): domain Bacteria; phylum Actinomycetota; class Thermoleophilia; order Solirubrobacterales; family JBBDJG01; genus DASRIA01. The sequence goes on along the minus strand of DASRIA010000097.1, from coordinate 14,935 downwards.
GGCGACGACGAGATCACCGGCGGCGCGGGCCGCGACTGCCTGGAGGGCGGGCCGGGCCGGGACCGGCTGTCCGGGCGCAGCGGAAACGACGTGGTGACCGGCGGGCCGGGATCCGACCGCCTCGCCGGCGGCAGCGGCGCCGACCGGCTCACGGACGCGCCCCTCGCGTATGCGTTCGGACTTGGCTCGGGCAGCAACCGCATCGCGGGCGGCCCGGGCAGGGACGTGGTCGACGTCGCCAACGCGCGCCGCGACGTCGTGCGATGCGGTCCGGGGCGCGATCGCGTCAGCGCGGACCGCGGGGACCGGCTGATCGGCTGCGAGCGCAGGACGCTGCTCGCCTCCCCCCTCCCGTCGGCGTCGCCCTACCGCGGCCGCCGCACGACCGCGTTCCTGATCCGGTTCCGCGCGATCGAGGAGGTCGCGACCAGCGGCGAGTTCTTCACGATCACCGTGGCGGGCCCACCCGGGTGCGGCGCGATCGAGACGAGCTCGCTGGGAGTCCGCTATCGCCGCGACGCGGTGGTCCGCTACCGGGTGCAGCCGTTTGCTGCGGACGGGAAGCCCGCGAAACGCTGGTGCCGGGGGGTCTACCGCGGCAGCGTGAGCTTCGAGCAGCTGCTGACGGGCGGCTGCGGGCCCGCCGCCCCGGTGGTTGCCGGGTGCACGATGGGCGTGCGGGTCGGCGGGTTCTCGTTCCGCGTGCGCTGACCCGCGAACGCGGGTAACAGCCCACCATGGGACAGCTCGAAAAGCTCCGCGAGGAGGCGGCGGGCTGCCGCGCGTGCGATCTCTGGAAGACGGGCACCCAGACCGTCTTCGGCGAGGGCCGCGAGCGCGCCGAGGTGATGATGGTCGGCGAGCAGCCGGGCGACCGCGAGGACGTCGAGGGCCGCCCGTTCGTGGGGCCGGCGGGCCGCGTGCTGGACCAGGCTTTGGAGCAGGTCGGCATCGACCGCGACCTCGTGTACCTCACAAACGTCGTGAAGCACTTCAAGTGGCGGCCGCGCGGCAAGCGGCGCATCCATCAGAAGCCGAACGCGGAGGAGATCCGCGCCTGCCGGCCGTGGCTCGACCGCGAGCTGGAGGCGGTGGAGCCGCGGGTGCTCGTATGCCTCGGGTCGGTCGCCGCGCAGGCGCTCCTGGGACGGCAGTTCCGCGTCACGCGCGAGCGCGGGCGCTTCGTCGAATCACCGCTGGCGGACCGGGTGATCGCGACCGTCCACCCCTCCTCGATCCTGCGCACGCCCGACGAGGAGGCGCGGGAGGCGGCGATGCGCGACTTCGTGGCCGACCTCGACGTGGTGGCGCGCGAGCTGGGCGTGCGGGCCTAGCGCTCGCGCCCCAGCACGTGCCGCAGGGCAGGCTCGAGCTCGGGATCCCGGAACGCGTAGCCGCCCTCGGTCAGCCGGCGCGGGACCACGCGCTGGCCGTGGAGCACTTCGCCTGCGAACTCGCCCAGCACGAGGCGCACGGCGAACGCCGGCGCGGGCAGCACGGCCGGGCGGCCCAGCACCCGGCCGAGCGTGCGCGCGTACTCGCCCTGCGTGACCGCCCCCGGCGCAGTCACGTTCACCACGCCTGAAACGTCGTCCCGCGAGAGCACGAAGGCGATCGCTCCCACGACGTCGTCGATGGAGACCCAGCTCACGTACTGCCGGCCGCCGCCGACCGGCCCGCCGAGGCCCAGCCGGAAGATCGGCAGCTGCGTCTTCAGCGCGCCTCCCCGGCTGCTCTGCACGATGCCCAACCGCGTGTGGACGACGCGGATGCCGGCGGCGCGGGCCGGCTCGGCGGCCGCTTCCCACGCGCGCACCACCTCCACGAGAAATCCCTCGGCGGCGACGGGGCTGTCCTCGGTCACCAGCTCGTCGCCGCGGTCGCCGTAGACTCCGATGCCGGACGCGCACACCAGCACCCGCGGCCGCCGGTCCAGCGCCGCGATCGCCTCGCTCACGACCCGCGTGCCGTTTACCCGGCTGTCCATGATGCGCCGCTTCTTCTCCTCGGTCCAGCGGCCCGCGACGGTCTCGCCCGCGAGGTGCACGACCGCGTCGACGTCCTGCAGGGCGGCGGGGTCGATGGTCCCCTGCTCCGGGTCCCAGTGATATTCGCCGGCCCGCCGCGCCGCGCTGCGGGTGAGGCTCGACACCGAGTGGCCCTGCTTTTCGAGTGCGGCGCGGAGCGCCGAGCCGATCAGCCCGCTCCCGCCGGTGGTCAACACTTTCATGCTGGAATCTCGCTTCCGCTCACGGTACGTTCCCCCGCATCATGCCGATCACCTGGCCCGACAGTGCCGACGAGGCGATCAGCGGCGACCTGACGGCCGCGCTCGCATACGTCACGCCTGCCGGCGGAGCCGTGGTCGCGGCGGTCGCGCCGATCGGCCTGCGCGACCGCGACGCCGGCACCGTGTCGTTCACGACGTCGCTGGGCTTCGGCAAGAAGCTGGAGCGCATCAAGCGCAACCCTCGCGTCTCGCTCGCCTACCACGCGCGCGAGCACGGCTTCTGCCAGTCATCCGACTTCGTCCTGGTGCAGGGCGATGCGACTCCCTCGACCGAGCCGTCGCGCGAGTACCTCGAGCAGACGCTGCGGCCACACGCGGCCCGCTTCATGGGACCGCCGAAGGAGGGGAAGCTGTTCTGGGACCGCTGGCTGCGCGAGTACTACCAGGACCGCGTTCCGGTCGCGTTGGACGTGCAGCGCGTAAGCGTGTGGAGCGACCTCGACTGCGGCGGCACGGCGGTAGTGCACGGCGCGCCCGCGGGGGGCGACCCGCCGCCCCAGGCGGAGCCGAAGAAGGGCACCGCCCCGCGCGTCGACGCGGAGCGCGCGGCGCGGCGGCTTCGCAGCCAGGACCATGTGCTGCTCGCGTACGTCGGCGCGGACGGGTACCCCGAGATCGTGCCCGTCACGATCGGCGCCGCCGATGCCGACGGCATCCGACTCTCTTCCGAGCGCCCGCTCCCCCCCGGCGGTCGCCGCGCGGGCATCGTCGGCCATTCCTACCGTGCCAAGCTGATCGGCCTCTCCGCCCGCCAGTACACGGGGTGGCTGGACGTCGGCGAGCAGGGCGCGCTGTATGCGCCGCACACGGAGAGCGGATTCAAGGCTCCGCCCAACAAGACTCTCCTGCTGTTCTTCAACGGGCTGCTCGCCAAGCAGGGCTTGCGCCGCGCGCGAAAGCAGGCCGCGGGGCGCGCGGCGGCGTAGACGGTCGAACACCGGGTGGGCACGGGAGCCCGCCGGCGAGTTGGTTCTGATCCCGTGGGGCCGGGTATGGGAGCCGACATGGCCGCGACCCAGGTCCAGCACGCAGCGCAGCAGGGCGAGCAGCCCGGCCCGGCCGAGTACGCCTCGCTGAACGCGGTGTACGCCGTTGCGCTCGCAGGTCTGGTGGCCGGAACGCACCGGCGCGGTGACGACGTGCGCGAGGTGCTCGGCACAGAGCTGATCCCGCTCACCGCCGCCACCTTCGCGGTGTCGAAGATGATCGCGCGCGAGCGGATCGGCTCGTGGGTGCGGGAGCCGTTCGTGGACGACCCGGTGGGGCGCAAGCGCCCGCGCGGCGGGAGCGTGCGCCGGGCGCTGGGCGAGCTCGTCACCTGCAGCCGCTGCGTCGGCGCCTGGACCGCGCTGGGCTTCGTTGGCCTGCGCGTCGCGCACCCGCGCGCGGGCCGGACCGCAACGGCCGTGTTCGCGGTCGCCGGCTTGAACGACTTCGCACAGGCCGGCTTCCGCGCGCTGTGCGACTGGGCGAACCAGCAGCACTAGCCCCCCGGTACAACATGAGCGCGCATATGGCGCTCATGTTGTATCTCGGTGAGGTCTGCGGCTAGCGGCTGCGGGCGGTCGTCCGGCGGGCGGACGTCTTCCGGCCGGACGCCTTCCGGGCCGTCGTCTTCCGGCCGGACGAGGCGCGGCGGGTCGAGCCCGAGCGCGCGGAGGTGCTGCGCGAGCGGCTGGACGCGGCGCTCCGCGCCCGCGACGTGGCCTTCCGCGCGGTCCCGCGTGCGCTGCTGGTCGTCCGCTTCGCGGCGCTGCGTGCGCTCGTCGTGCGCTTGCGGCCGCTGGTCGAGCGCTTGCGCGCGCTGGTCGTCCGGGACCGGCCGCTGGCCGTGCGTGCGCGGCCCGTGGTGGTCCGGGAGCGGCTGGTCGTCTTGCGGCGGCTGGTGGTGCGCTTGCGGCCGCCGTTGCGCTCCCGCGCGGGGATCTCGGCCTGCGCGACCGACTTGGTGAGGCGCGGGATCAGCTTCTCGAGGAAGCCTGCCATCCGCTTCTCCTCGCGCAGGATCGCCTTCGCGAGCGTTGCGGTGTCGCGGTCTCCGACCGTCTCGGCGAGCTTCTGGATCGCCGTGTAGTGGGCGATCTCCTCGGCCTCTTCCTTGAACTCGGTGCGCGCGTTCTTCAGCAGCACTTCCTGCTCGCTGGTGCCGCGCACCATGTGCACCGGGCCCTGCGCGAGCGCGGCGCCCTTCGCGGCCACGTCCTGCACCACGCTGGCAGCGTCGTGGACGACACCCGAGATGCCCTCGGACGTCCCGCCGAGCCGCTTGACGCGGCGCTCGACCTCGCGCGCATGGCGCTTCGTCTCCGTGAGGTGCTGCTGGAGACGCTTGCGGTACGGCGCAAGGGTCGTCATCGAGATGTGCGCCTCGAGCGCCTGCTCGAGCTGCTTCTCCTTCGTCAGTGCCTCATTGAGGTACTGCACCAGCTTCGTGTCGCGTGCGTTCAGCTCCGCCACGAATGCCTCCTTCCATCGTGTTTCTGGACGGCCCTCCTGCCATGCGTAAGTTCACGCGGGACCGCGAGTACGGGTAGGTCATGCCCATTGCCGACTATTTCACACGCACTTTGGACGCGTCGCGGACCTTGAAGCAGCGATCCGGGCTGCGCTAGGTCAGCGACGCGGCGAGCGCGGACGCGTTCATGTGCGCGATCGATTCGATCGAGATCATCGGATTGACGCCCGATGCCGTCGGGAACGCCGACCCGTCGCATACGTACAGGTCGCGCACGTCCCACGTCTCACCCTTCGGGTTGCAGGCGGACATCGCAGGCGAGCCGCCCATCCGCGCCGAGCCCATGATGTGGAACGAGCCGTAGGTGCAGTGCCCGGCGTCCCAGCCACAGGCATCGGCGTCGCGCATGAACTGGTCCCGCGAGCCGTTGCGCCCCGGCTCGTACGAGACCGTCCGCGAGTGGGAGGAGAAGATCTTCTGCGCGCCCGCGGCCTCCAGGATCTGCGCGGCGCCGTCGGTGCCCTTGCGCATGTGCCCCACGTCGTAGTCGGAGAGGCGGTACTTCACGACCGGATTGCCGTCCCTGCCGGTGCGGACCTCTCCCCCGCCGCGATCACGGAGCAGGACGCCCACCGGCACCGAGTGCGGCAGGGCCTCCATCATCCGCGCGTGCTCGCGGCCCGAGCGCCACGGGGAGAAGGTGACGAGCAGGCTCGGGTGGATTGCGGCGGTCTCGTACTTGACGCCGTAGCCGCCGTCCATGAACCGGTGCTCGTCCGAGTAGATGGCCTGCATCGTCCCCTCCCACGGCCGCACCTCCTCGTCGAACACGCCCCAGATCACGGTCGCGGGATGCAGCCGCAGGTGGCGGCCGATGTTCTCGTTCTTCAGGCCCGAGCGGCGCAGCAGGGCGGGAGTCTGGATCGCCCCGCACGCGGCCACGACGGCGCGTGCCCGCACCCGCACGCGATGCCCTGCGGCCGTGCGCGCGTCCACGCCGCGCGCTGCGCCGCCGTCGACCAGCACCTTCTCCGCGTGCGTCTTCACGAGGATGCGCGTCCCCGCGGCGTGTGCGTCGGCCAGCCACGTCTTCACGGTGGACTGCTTCGCGCCCAGCCGGCAGCCGTAGCCGCAGTAGCCGCAGTTCTCGCCCTGGTCGCAGCCGCGGACGTTGCGCGGCATCGAGTCGACGTGCCACCCGAGGTCGCTGAGGCCGCGGTGGAGCACCTGCTCCCGCATCGATTCCCTGTTGTGCTCCTGGTTGACGCCGAGGCGCTCGCACACCGCGTCGAGGCTCGCGCCGTACTCGTCGGTCGCGAAGGCCGGGACGCCGTGTGAAGCCCATTCCTCGCGCACGTCGTCGGGCGTGCGGAACGACGTCGTGTAGTTGACGGTCGTGCCGCCGCCGAGGCAGCTCCCCGCCAGCAGGCCCACGCTCTGGTCATGGGTCGCGGCACCCCCGCCGTACATGTACATGCGCCCGTAGCCCTCGAACTCGCCGCCGTCGAAGTCCGCGTCGTCGTAGTAGTCGCCCGCCTCGAGCACCACGACGTCGAGCCCGGCGGCCGCCAGCACACCCGCGGCCGTGCCGCCGCCGGCCCCCGAGCCGATCACGCAGACGTCGCACTCGAGCGTCGTGTCGCCGCTGACGTCGTGCACCTCGATCGCCTTCGGCGGAGCGTTCTCGTTCTTGCCCAGCGGCCCCGCGTACCCGATCGTGTCCCAGACGGGGCTGCGGCTGCCGTTCTCGCCGGGCACCATGTAGTAGAAGAGCAGTGCACCCTTGCGCAGCGCCTGGAAGGCCGCCCGCCGCTGCGACAGCCGGCTGTCGCACCAGGACAGCAGCACCTGCTCGCGGCGTTCCGGCGGCAGTTCGCTGAACCGGTCGAAGCCACCGCCGCCGAGCGCGGTCAGCACACGCGTGTCCCACAGCGACAGGAGCTGCGCGACCTGCTTTTGCTCGGCCTCGCGCGGATTGCGCGCGACCGCGTCGATGAGCACCTGGGGCACGCCGGCCTGGGATGCGCTGGGCGCACCGTTCGCCCCCGGGGCGAACGTGTCGCAGATCGCCTCGAGCGCGCGCCACTGACGCCGGCTCAGCTCCATGGCCGCGATCCTACTTGGCAGGTCCGCGACGGCGGCAGTCCGGGCACGCGCCGCGCAGCACGACGTCGTGTTCGGCGACGGAGTACTTGAGCCGCCCGGCCAGCCGCTCGATCGCGCTCTCGAGCGCCTCGTCCTCGAACTGGGCCACCTTCCCGCACCGGTCGCAGACGACGTGGTGGTGGTGCTCGCCGCCCGGATGGGCGGGCTCGTAGTACGCGGCCTCGGCGAGATCGACCCGCCGCACCAGGCCCATCCGGGAGAGCAGCTCGAGCGCTCGGTAGACGCTCGCGATCCCGACCACCGTGCCGTCCTCGCGCAGCCGGTCGAAGATGTCCTGGGCCGTCAGGCAACAGTGCTGGCCGGCCATCAGGTCGACGACCGCGGACCGCGCGCCGCCGCTGCGGTGCCCGGCGCGACGCAGCTCCTCGACGGCGTGTTGGCGCCACTCGCCGCGGTCGTGTGAGTGCTTCGCCATCCCGCCGATCATAGCCCGCGATCCGCCTTGATGATAATGAGAACAGCTCGCATTATCTGGTATACACCTGCTCGTGGACGGCCTCCTTGCGCCCTTCGAGCTCCCCTATGTCCAGCGCGGGCTGGCCGAGGTGCTGCTGCTGTCCGCCGGCGCCGGCGTCCTCGGCTGCTGGATCGTCCTGCGCGGACTCTCCTTCTACTCCCACGCCGTCGGCACGGCCGCGTTCCCGGGACTGGTGCTGGCCGAAGGGCTGGGCTTTGCCGCGCCGCTCGGCGCGCTTGCGGCCGCGGGCGCGTTTGCGGCGCTCGTCGTCGCGTTCAGCGGTCGCCAGCGGCTCGGCCCCGACGTCGCGACCGCGCTCGGCCTCGCCGGGATGCTGGCCCTCGGGGCGATCCTCGCAAGCGACGTGTTCGCGTCCGGTCCCGGCGTGGAGTCCCTGTTGTTCGGCAGCCTCCTGCTGATCGAGCCCCGCGACCTCGTGGTCGCGGCCTTCGCAAGCGCGGCCGCGGTGGGGGCGTCGCTGATCTGCGGCCGGGCGTGGCTCACGAGCGGCTTCGATCCGGGCACGGCGCGTTCGCTGGGAGTGCGCAGCGCTGCGTTCGACGCCGTCCTGCTGGGGCTCGTGGCCCTGATCGTGACCGCGTCGCTGGCGGCGCTCGGCGCGCTGCTGGTGGCGGCGCTGATCGTGGTTCCGGCCGCGACCGTGCGGCTCTGGACGAGCCGCCTCCCCACGTGGCAGGCGGCGACCGTCGCCCTGGTGGCCTGCGAGGGGATCGTGGGGCTGTGGCTGTCGGTCCAGCTGAATGCGCCCCCGGGCGCGACGATCGCGACCCTCGCGGGTGGGACGTTCGCCGCGGCGGCCGCCCTGCGCGCCGCGGCGCAGCGTGCGCGCCGCGCGGCGGTCGCGGCAGTTGCCGCGGCAGTGCTCCTGGCGGTCCCGGCAGCGTGCGGGACCGACGACGGCACCGGGCGCCCGCGGGTCGTCGCCACCACGACCCAGATGGGCGACTGGGCGCACATCCTGGCGGGCGACGAGTTCGACGTCCATCAGATCCTGCGGCCCAACACCGACCCGCACGACTACGAGCCGCGGCCGGACGACGTCGAGGCGCTGGCACGGGCGGACGTGGTCCTGAAGAGCGGTGGCGATCTCGACGGCTGGGTCGACGGGGCGCTCGACGACGCGGGCGGCGATGCGCCGGTGGTCGACGTCGGCGACGGGCTGGCGACTCGGCGTGACACGTCCGGCGAGCCGGACCCGCACTGGTGGCACGACCCCCGCAACGCGGAACGAGCCGTCGAGCGCATTCGCGCCGCGCTCGTGTACGTCGACTCCGGCGCGGCCGGTGCGGTCGAGCACCGCGAGACTCGCTACATCGCCGCATTGCGCCGCGTCGACGCCGCCATCGCGGCCTGCGTGTCCCGCGTCCCGCGCGACGCGCGCAAGCTCGTCACCGACCACGACGCGCTCGGCTACTTCGCGGCGCGTTACGACATCGACGTCGTGGGCACGGCGTTCCCGGCGCGCACGACCATCGCACAGCCGTCCGCCGGCGAGCTGGCAGGCCTGGTGGACACGATCGAGCGAGAGCACGTGCGCGCCGTGTTCCCCGAGAGCTCGGTCAACGGCGAGGTCGCCGAAACGCTGGCCCGCGAGACGGGGGTGAGCGCCGACCACACGCTGTACGGCGACACGCTCGGGCCGTCCGGCTCGCGCGGCGACACGTACCTGAAAATGGAGCTTGCCAACGCGGACGAGATCGTGCAGGGCTTCACGGAAGGGAGCAGCCGGTGCCGGGCGTAGATGCCATCCGCGCAGCCGACCGGCGACTGCTGGTCGAGGCCTCCGGCCTGGCGGCCGGCTATTCGGCGACTCCCGCGATCGAAGGCGTCACGATGGCGATCGGCCGCGGGATGCGCGTCGGCGTGCTGGGACCGAACGGCGGCGGCAAGACGACCCTGTTCCGCGCGCTGCTCGGCGAAGTGTTGCTGCTGGGCGGAACCCTGAGCGTCGACGGGCGCTGCGCGATCGTCCCGCAGACGGAGCGCTCGCGGCTCGACTACCCCGTCAGCGCGCTGGACGTCGCGCTGATGGGGACGCTCCGGCGCCTGTCCTGGTGGCAGCGCCCCGGCCGCGCGGAGCGCCGGCTGGCCCGCGAGGCCCTCGGCACGGTCGGGCTGTCCGATCTGGCCGGTGAGACGTTCGGTGAGCTCTCCGGCGGCCAGCGCCAGCGTGTCCTGGTGGCGCGCGCGCTCGTGCAGGACGCCGACGTGCTGCTGCTCGACGAGCCGTTCTCGGGACTCGACGAGGCGAGCGCGACCCGCCTGGAACGCCTGATCGACGACCTCGCCGCGCAGGGCCGGGCGGTGATGGTCGCCACGCACGACATGGAGCAGACGCGCGCCTGGGACCGCGTGCTGTGCCTGAACCGCCGCCAGGTGGCGTTCGGCCCTCCGCAGGAGACGTTGACGCGCGCGGTGCTGGAGCGCACGTACGGCGGCGCGATCGTGGTGCTCCCCGGAGCCGACGAGCCGCGCGGTGTCCTGCCCGCGCACCATCACCATCACGAGGAGCCGTGACCGTGCCGCTGGCTGACGTCGGCGATGTGCTGCTCGATCCGTTGCGCAGCGGGATCTCGGCCCGGGCGCTGCTCGAGGTCGGGCTCCTCGCGGTGGCGGCCGGGCCGCTCGGCTGCTGGGTCGTGCTGTACGGGCTCTCCTACAGCGCGGAGTCGACCTCCCATGCGCTGCTTCCGGGCCTCGTGATCGCCGCGCTGGCAGGGTTCCCGCTCGTGCTGGGAGCGGCGCTGGGAGCGGCGGTCGCGGCACCGGCGATCGCCTACGCCGCCCGCGCTCCGGGGCTGGGCGGCGACACCGCCGTCGCCGTCGTGGTCACGACGCTCGTCGGCGCCGGCGCGCTGCTGGCGCTGTCGCCCGATGCGCCCGCGGCCGTGCAGGACCTGCTCTTCGGCGACGTGCTCGCGCTGTCCGGCGGGGACCTCGCGCTGGCCGCGGCGCTGAGCGCGACGGTGCTGGGCGTGCTGCGCCTCGCGCACGGACGGCTTCTGATCGTCGGGTTCGACCGCTCCAACGCGCGGGCGTTCGGCTCGGACCCGGTGGTCGTGGACGTCGTCCTGCTCCTCGCCGTGGGCGCCTTCACCGTGGTCGCCGTACAGGCGCTCGGCAGCCTGCTGGTGCTCGCGATGCTGGTCGGCCCGGCCGCAACCGCAGCGCTCGTGTCCCGGCGCCTGGTCCCGATGATGGCGCTGGCGACTTTGCTCGCGCTGCTCGGCGGCGGGGCCGGCATCTACCTCTCCTATTACGCGGACACCGCGGGCGGCGCCTCGATCGCCGCGGCGATCACTGCGACGTACGTGTGCGTCGCGCTCGCCGGCCGGCTTCGCGCCATCGCTCCGAGGCCGCTCGCCCCGGCCGGCTAGCTACTCCTTTTCGAGCGGCACGCCCGGCACGGCCCGCGGGGGCTTCCTGTTGCCCGACTTCGACTCGAGGCCCGGGGGAAAGGAGATCTTCCAGCCGTCACCACGGTTGGAGAGCAGGACCCCGCTCGAATACGGGCGCCCGATCGCCTTGACTTCGGCCGTCGCGCTGCGGCCGGACACTTTCACCCGCTCGATCCTGAAGCGGCGCAGCGGCACGACCTGCCGTGCGACGCGCTTGACCGCGGTCTCGCACGGGATCGCCCGGTTGCTGCTCGGGAGGAACGAGATCAGCGACGCCTGGCCGTTCTCGTCCAGGAGCGGGCAAGCCCGCTGGCCGTCGCCGTCGTTCAGCGCCCTCACGTAATCGCGGATCGTGCCGCCCACGCCGCGCTCCGTGGGAGGCTCGAACGGGATCGTCCGCGCCGGGCTCGGTTCGTCGTCGCCGCACCCGCCGAGCGCCAGCGCTGCGACGAGCACGGCCACGGCAAGCATGGGTGCGCGCATGGCGCGGAGCTTAGCCCTGCGCGGCGGCGGGCCGGTAGGATCGACGCGATGGCAGGCGATCAGGTCAGCGACGTCATCGCCGGCGAGGGCTACGCCGTCGGGGCGCTGGACGCGCTCGGCGACGGGTACGGCTTCCGCAAGATCCGCCGGGAGCTTGGCGTGACCGCGTTCGGCATGAACGCGCTCGTGCTGCCGGCCGGCTACCAGGCCGGGCGGCACTACCACGACGAGCAGGAGGAGACCTACTTCGTGCACCGCGGGACCGTCGAGTTCGAGTTCGGCGACGGCACCACCCACGTGCTCGGGCCGGGCGGCCTGGCGCGAGTGGACCCGGCCACGGTGCGCACGTACAAGAACGTCTCCGACGAGGACGCGGTGATCCTGGTCGTGGGCGGCAAGGACGGCTACGTCGGGCGCGACGGGCAAATGCCGCCCGGCGAGACGCGCGCGGGCCCGGGCCCGCCGGGCGCGGCATGAGCTTCATCGCCTTCCTGATCGTGATCTCCCTGGGCGGGCTGCTCGTGGGCGCGCTGGCGCGCCTCGCCCTGCCCGGCAAGGACCCGCTGAGCTTGGGCCAGACGATGCTGATCGGGATCGCCGGCTCCCTCGTGGCGGGACTGATCACCTACGCCGTGTGGGACACCGGGCCGGGCATCGCCCTCGCCGTGCTGTTCTCGACGGTGATCATGTACTTCGTGCGCCGCTCGCGCGGCGGCGGCCTGGCCGACCCGGGCCGTCCGCCGCTCGATCGCTGAGCTCTCGGCCCACGACGGTTCGCGCACCCACGAAAGAGGGGCCCTTGCGGCCCCTTTTCGAATCTGAGTCTGTGTCTTGTATCTAGTCTGTGTCTTGTATCTAGTGGCGGTAACCCATTGTGTCCCCCGTGTGGTCGTCGATTACGACCACCAGACGGGGGAGGCCCGGGTTTTCTTCCCTCGGGTGAAAAAAATCAGGTCGGTACGCAGACGCCGCCTCCAGAGCCGAATCGGGCCTACGGTGGTGCACAGGGGCCGCTATGCGACCCCGATCGACCGCGGTGGCGCCTAGAGGCGCGCGCCCGAGCGTTCCTCGACCGCCTCGAGCAGGGCCGCGAAGTCCTGCTCCCCGAGGCCCTTGCGCTCGGCCTCGGCCAGGAGCGTCGCGGCGTCCTCCACCAACTCCATCCTGGCGCCGGCCGCCTCTGCCTCCTGGAGGCAGAGGCGTATGTCTTTCAGCATGTGCTCGAGCTTGAAGAGCGTGCTCCAGTCGTGGTGCCGCATCGGCCCGGCCTTCAGCTCCAGCATCGCCGACGCCCCCGACCCTGCGCTCATCACGGTCACGAGCGCGTCGAGGTCCGCTCCCGCCAGCCGGCCGGCGAGCAGCGCCTCCGCGACCACCGTCGTGTTGGCGGCCGCCACGGCGTTGTTGATCACCTTCACCAGCTGACCCTGCCCCACGTCGCCGACGTGGACGACCAGCTGCCCCATCGCGTCGAACAGCGGCCGCGCGCGCTCGAAGGCCGCGCTCGAGCCGCCCGCCATGATCGTCAGCGTGCCGTCCTCGGCCTTGGGCGAGGAGCCGGTCACGGGCGCGTCCATGAAGTCGATGCCCCGCTCTCCCAGCCGCTCGCCGATGCGCCGCGCCGCGCGGGGGCCGATCGTGGACATGTCCACGCAGAGCAGCCCTTCGCCCGCCCCCGCGGCAGCTCCCTGATCGCCCAGCAGGACCGTCTCGACCTGGTCGCCGTCGACCACCATCGTGATCACGACCTCGCTGCGCTGCGCCACCTGCGCGGGCGACTCGGCGACGTCCGCACCGTGCTCGGCGGCCCAGCCCCGCGCAGTCTGCGCGGTTCTGTTCCAGACCACCAGGCCGAACCCGGCGCGCGCGAGGTTGGCCGCCATGCGCGACCCCATGATCCCGAGCCCGATGAAGCCCACGCGTGCGGCCATCGCCGCACTGTATGCGAGTGTGACAACCGGCACTTCCACCCCCCTTCCGGCGCCGGTACGTTCAGTGTTTCCGGCTCTTCGACGAGGGAGGAGTTCTGATGGCCAGCATCGTGACGGCCGATGCCATGGACCGGCTGAACGGCGTGTTCAGCGGGAATGTGATCCGTCCCGGCGACACGGACTACGACGACGCGCGCGCGGTCTTCAACTCGATGATCGACCGGCGGCCCGAGCTGATCGCGCAGTGCCGGTCGGCTGACGACGTGGCGGCGGCGCTGAGGTTCGGACGCCACCGGGATCTCGACATCGCGGTGCGATCGGGCGGGCATTCGGTCGCGGGGATGTCACTGAACGACGGCGGGCTCGTGATCGACGTTCGCCCGATGAAGGGGATCGAGGTCGACCCGGCTGCGCGCACGGCGCGGGTCGCGGCCGGCTGCACGTGGGCGGAGCTCGACCGCGCCACCCAGGAGCACGGGCTGGCCACGACCGGCGGGCGGGTCTCGACAACCGGCGTCAGCGGGCTCACGCTCGGCGGCGGGTCGGGCTGGCTGGAGCGCAAGCACGGCCTCGCGTGCGACAACCTGATCTCGGTCGACCTCGTCACGGCCGACGGCGCGCAGATCACCGCCAGCGCGGACGAGCACCCGGACCTCTTCTGGGCGCTGCACGGCGGCGGCGGCAACTTCGGCGTCGTGACCGCGCTCACGTTCCAGCTGCACCCCGTGGGGCCGGAAGTGTTCGCGGGCCTGCTCATCTACAAGGCGGACAAGGGACACGACCTGCTGTGCCTGGTGCGCGACCTGATGTGCGCAGCGCCGCCGGAGTTCGGGCCGGCGATCGCCTATCTCACGGTCCCCGCGGAGGACGAACTCCCGGCGCACATGCACGGCCGCCGGGCCGTCGCGCTCGCGCTCTGCTATTCCGGGGCGATCGAGGACGGCGAGCGGCTGGTCCAGCCGTTCCGCGACCTCCGTCCGGAGGCGGACCTGATGGGCCCGGTGGGATATGCCGACTTCCAGTGCTCGATCGACGACCCGCCCGGCTTCCGGAACTGGTGGACGGCCGAGTACCTGCACGACGTGCCCGACGAGGCGGTCGACCTGATCCACTCGCACGCGATGCTGACGCCGAGCCCGGGGCCCGCGCAGACGTTCATCGTCCCGTGGGGCGGCGCCGTCGGGAAGGTCGACCCTGACGCGACGCCGCTGCAGCAGCGCGACGCGAAGTGGGTGGTGCACCCGTTTGCGCTGTGGGAGGACCCGGCGGACGACGACGCCGTGATCGGCTGGGCGCAGCGGTTCCGCGACGAGCTCGGCCGCTTCTCGTCCGGCGGCGTCTACCTGAACTTCATCGGCGACGAGGGCCAGGACAGGGTGCGCGCCGCATTCGGCGAGGAGAAGTACGCACGCCTTGCGCGGATCAAGGCGCAGTACGACCCGGACAACGTGTTCCGGGGCAACGCGAACATCCGCCCCGCGGAGGCCGCACCGGCGTAGCCGCTAGCGCGGCAGGCCGTTCACGAAGTCGACGAACTTGCGCGTGTCGCGCATCGGCGGGCCGTGCCCGAAGACGACCAGTGAGGGCTCGAGCGTGCCGAGCCTGCGCGCGGACTCACGGTTCTGCGCCGGATCGGTCGTGAACGCCTTCGGCGGCTCGTGCAGCCCCGGGATGGCCGTGATCAGGTTCATGCCGTTGAGGACGTCGCCAGCGATCAGCACGCGGTCGGACTCG
>DASRIA010000096.1:0-17817 GCA_035650255.1 Solirubrobacterales bacterium | reverse complement strand
CAGGATGCTGCGGATGCCCGCGTCGTACAGCGCGTCGTACGTCGGCAGGTTGGCTCCGCCGGGGATGCCGAATACCGCATCGACACCCTCCGCCTTCAGACATTCCATCATCGCGTCGACTGCTCGCATGGCACCCTCCTTCCTTAACGTCGGGCCTGCCGCCGTTGAACCACTTGGGCTACGCCCACCAAAAGTCCTGTGCTTCGCGCCTTCGGCGCTCGCTGAAGTTACTTGAGAAACGGGAAAATCCCCGCAAAACGAGCGGTTACGGAAGTGTGGCACCCCCGTGCGCCCGTGCGGGCGAGTGTACCACCGGCGATTTTTCACATCCCGGGCGTGCCGCGGCACAAGAAGCGAGCGCCGGTCGAGTCGCTGCCCGTGTACGACTCCTTCGGGTCCTGGACCTACGGCACGAACACGCCGGGCGCCGCGAACAGCGTGTTGTCCCCCGCCGTGTCCGCGTCGCTGTCCGCACCGCCGTCGTAGACCTCGAGCTGCCCTAGCTCCCATACCGACCGCTTGCCTTCGGGCACCGCGCCCGGAGTAACCGCGTCGAAGCTCGTGACGACCGCGCAGTTCGCCCCGACGTCAGCGGCGCCTCCGGTGGGAGCGCAGGGCACCGTCACGCCCAACGGGATGTCGGAGACCGTGGCCTGGCGCTCAGGAGTGCCGTTCGCGCGATCGGTGATGCGAACCATCGCGGTTGCCCGCAGCTCGCCTGCGTAGTCCGGGTACACGCCGCCCTGGACGCGCACGTCGCTGAGGCTGAGATCGAAGTTCACGTCCGAGTCGTCTGCGCCGCCGGGCACGCCGACGATCACGCGATACCGTGCCGTGCCGCTCGTGTTGAGTGGCCGCGCGTTGGAGTCCGGCGTGCCGAACGTGAGGTACGCCGACGTGCGCACCGGCGGATTGCAGGAGGGGAAGGCGAGAGGTGGGCCGTGTGTGCGGTTGGGCGCGCCGCACGCCTGATAGGCAGGCACCAGCGATACGCGGGTGGGGCCAGTCGCCTGCGGACGCACGTAGCCCGTCGTGTTCAGCAGCACCGAGACGGTGTCGGAGTCCAGATTGGCGACGACGAGGTCGCGACGGCCGTCGTCGTTGAAGTCACCTCCCGCCACAGACTTGGGGCTGAAGCCGACTCCGAGATTGATCGCGCCGCCAAAGCCTCCCGCGGGGTCGCCGAGCAACACCCCGGCTTTGTCGGAGCCGTACAACGTCGTCGCGAGATCCAGGCGCCCGTCTCCGTCGAGATCGCCGGCGGCGACGGAATACGGAGACGTGGCCGCGGGATAGTTGATCGCGGCGGCGAACGCCCCCGCACCGTTGCCGATCAGGATCGAGATGCTGCTCGACAAGAGGTTGGCGACGGCGAGGTCAGCCGATCCGTCCTTGTTGAAGTCACCGATCGCCAGCCCAGCTGGATAGTTGCCCACGGCGTAGTTCACCGCCGTGCTGAAGCCTCCGCCGACCGCTCCGAGCAGCACGGATACGTTGTTTCCGTTCGAATTCGCCAGCGCGAGGTCGGGTAGCGGGTCGCCGTTGAAGTTGCCGACCACCACGGAAATGGGGGAAGCCCACGCGCCGTAACTGGCGGGCGCGCCGAAGCCCCCGCTGCCGTTGCCGAGCAGGATCACTGCCTCGTTCGTGCCAGTGCTCGCAACCGCCAGATCCTGACGCGAGTCCCCGTTGAGGTCGGCAATCGCGACCGATGACGGGAAGTCCCCTGCGGCGAAGTTCGTGGGGCCGGTGAAACCACCGCCCACGCTGCCCAGCAGGATCGAAACGTTGTCCGAATACTCATTCGCGACCGCCAGGTCGGGGCGCGCATCGCCGTTGAAGCTCCCGATCGCCACCGAGAAAGGCCCATCGCCCGCGGGGTATGGGGTGGCAGCACCAAAACCGCCGCCTCCGTCACCGAGCAGCACCGAGACGTTGTCCGACCCCGAGTTTGCAACGACGAGGTCGAGGCGGGAGTCGCCGTTCAAGTCACCGGTGGCGACCTCGTATGGCTGGTCGCCCGTCCCGAAGTTCGTCGCCCCGGCGAACGTCACGCCCTGGGCAGCTGCTGGTGCGAAAGCCAGACCGACGATGCCCAAGATCAGCCATCGCAAAATTCTCCCCATGTGCACCCTGGTTCCCCCCCCGCGTCGCGTTCGTGCTGATTGGCCCCGCAGTCACCCTTCAGGAGCGAGTCCCCGCTGTCAAGCGTTTCGGCTCGCTCCGGGGCGCACGTCCTCCGGCTCAGGCCAGTCCATGTCCTCGCCGCACACAGTGCACACTTGGTCGGACAGCGCCCGTATCGATCCGCAGTTCGGGCACCGCCGACGCGGCTCCTGGCCCTCCCAGCGGTAGAGGATCGCCGCGATCAGCCCGATGCCCGGCAGGCACAGCCCGACCAGGAACCAGACCCAGAACGAGCTGCCCTTGATCTTGCCGATCACCCCAGCGGCGAGGCCGAAGAAGAAGGCGATGGCAATCAGCGCCCCGCCGGCCACGGTTGCCTAGATCCCGAGCTTCTCTTTGATGAGGCGGTTCACCTCGGCGCCGTCGGCGCGGCCCTTGGTCTCCCGCATCACGGCGCCCACGATCGCGCCCGCCGCCTGCTCCTTGCCCTTCCGGATCTGCTCGACGGCGGCCGGGTTTGCCTCGATGGCGCGCTCCACGATCCCCTCCAGCTCTCCGCTGTCGGCGATCGGCGCGAGGCCGCGGGCCTCCACGATCGCGGCCGGGGTGCCCCCGTTCACCGTCAGCTCGGCCAGCACCTCCTTGGCGGCAGAGCGCGACAGCGCACGGCTCTCGACCATCCCGACCAGCTCCGCCAGCCCGTCGGGGGACAGCTTCGACTCGCGTGGGTCCTCGATCCCCCGCTCCCGCAGGAAGGACACGAGCTCACCGGTCGTCCAGCGCGCGATCGCCCCGGCGTTGCCGTTGCCCGCCGCGACGCTCTCCTCGAAGAAC
Source organism: Solirubrobacterales bacterium (assembly GCA_035650255.1). Classification (GTDB taxonomy): domain Bacteria; phylum Actinomycetota; class Thermoleophilia; order Solirubrobacterales; family JBBDJG01; genus DASRIA01. Next base: position 14,856 of record DASRIA010000096.1, on the reverse strand, counting down.
GCTCCCAGCTCGCTCCATCCGACCAGCGTTCCCGCGACGTCGCCGGGCAGCCCGTACTCGGACTGGTAGCGCTCCAGCCGCGCGGTCGGCAGCTCGGGCAGTGCAGCGCGGGCGCGCTCGAGCATCTCCTCGGTCGGCACCACGGGCACGAGGTCCGGCTCCGGGAAGTAACGGTAGTCGTGCACCTCCTCCTTGGAGCGCAGCGGCGTCAGCGATCCGGTCGTCGGATCGAAGTGGATCGTCTCCTGTATCACCGACTCGCCCGATTCCCACAGTGCGACCTGGCGCTCGATCTCCGCCTCGATGCCGCGCTCCAGGAACCTGAAGCTGTTCATGTTCTTCAGCTCGGTCTTGGTGCGCAGCTCGTCGCTGCCGGACGGGCGCACCGACACGTTCGCGTCGACGCGCAGCGAGCCCTCCTCCATGTTCACGTCGGACACGCCGATCTGCTTCAGCGTCGTGCGCAGGAGCTGCGCGAACGCGCGCGCGTCCTGGGCAGAGCGGAGGTCTGGCTCGGTCACGATCTCGACCAGCGGCGTGCCGCCCCGGTTGAAGTCGACGACCGACGCGCCCGCGCCGTGGATGCGGCCCGACTCACCGTGATGGATCAGCTTCGCCGCATCCTCCTCGAGGTGCGCGCGGTGAATCCGCACGGAGGGCCCGCCGGGAACGTCGAGCGAGCCGCTCGACGCCAGCGGGATGTCGTACTGGCTGATCTGGTAGCCCTTCGGCAGGTCCGGATAGAAGTAGTTCTTGCGGTGGAAGATGGACCGCGGCGCGACCTCGCAACCGAGCGCCATCGCGATCATCAGCCCGTAGTGGACCGCTTCCGCGTTGAGCGTCGGGAGCGTGCCGGGGTGGCCCAGGCACACCGGGCACGTGCGGGTGTTGGGTGGCTCGCCGAACGACAGCGCGCAGCCGCAGAACATCTTCGTGCGCGTCGAGAGCTGCACGTGCATCTCGAGGCCGATCACCGGTTCCCACTTCGCCGCCGTCACAGCAGCGCTCCGGTGACGTCGAAGCCGATCGCCTGCTCGAGCGCGTGGGCGGCGTCGAGGATCAGGTTCTCCGAGAACGCGGGACCGGCGATCTGGAACCCGACGGGGAGCCCGCGCTCGGGTCCGCTGCCGTCGGCCGCCGGGGCGAGGCCCGCCGGGATGGATACCGCGGGGATGCCCGCCAGCGACATGGGCACGGTGCAGTAGTCCGACAGGTACATCGCGAGCGGGTTGTCCGTGCGCTCGCCGAGCTTGAACGCCACCGTCGGCGACGTCGGGGTCACGATCAGGTCGCAACTCTCGAAGGCCGTGCGGAAGTCGTCCGCGATCTTCGTGCGAACCCGCTGCGCGCGCCCGTAGTACGCGTCGTAGTAGCCGGCCGAGAGGGCGAAGGTGCCGAGCATGATGCGGCGCTTGACCTCGTCGCCGAAGCCCTCGGCCCGGGTCTTCTCGTACAGGTCGAGGAGCGTGCCGTTGCCCGCCCGGTGGCCGAAGCGGACCCCGTCGTAGCGCGCCAGGTTCGAAGACGCCTCGGCCGGCGCGATCAGGTAGTAGGCCGCGATGCCGTGGCGCGCGTGCGGCAGGCCCACCTCCACCAGCTCGCCGCCCAGCTTCTCGATCAGCTCCAGCGTGGCGTCGAACGTGCGCCCCACTCCCTCCTCGACGCCCTCGGCGCTCGAGCCCAGTTCGGACGGCACGCCGAAGCGCAGGCCTGCGAGGTCGCTGCGCGCCGGCGTGCGCACCTCCTCGGGGAGACCGAGCGAGGTCGAGTCGCACGCGTCATGTCCGACGAGATGCTTCAACAACAGCGCAGCGTCGGTGACGGTGCGCGTGAGCGGCCCGCATTGGTCGAGCGAGGACGCGAACGCCACCATCCCGTAACGCGACACCGCGCCGTACGTCGGCTTCAGGCCCACGATCCCGCACAACGCCGCGGGCTGGCGGATCGAGCCGCCCGTGTCGGTGCCGATCGCCCACGGCGCGAGCCCCGCGGCCACGGCGGCGGCGGACCCGCCACTCGACCCGCCGGGCACTCGCTCGGGGTCCCACGGGTTGCGCACGATGCCGTAGCCCGAGTTCTCGTTCGACGAGCCCATCGCGAACTCGTCCATGTTCGTCTTGCCGATCATGGGCGCGCCCGCGGCGGCCAGCCGGTGCACCGCGGTGGAGGTGTACAGAGGCTTGTGGCCCTCGAGGATGCGCGACCCCGCGGTGGTCGGCACGCCCTCCGTGCAGAACAGGTCCTTGACCGCGAGCGGAACGCCGCGCAGAGGCCCGTCGGTCGCGGCCGGGGCGTCGCCGGCCCGCCACAGGAACGCGCCCAGCTCCCCGTCGTGGCGCTCGATTCGCTCCCGGTAGGCGGAGAAGAGCGCGCCGGCGTCCAGGTCGCCGGCCGCGATCCTCTCGATCGCCTCGGCGGCGGACAGCTTGACGGGATCGGGGCTCACTGGCCCGGAGTCGGGACCCGGAATCCCGCCGGTGTCGCGTCGGGGGCGCCCTCCAGCGCACGTTCGGGCGGCAGGCTGTCGCGCGGCTCGTCGGGGCGCAGCACGTTCTCGACCTCGATCACGTGCGAGGTCGGCGGCACGCCGTCCAGGTCGAGCTCGGAGATCTTCTCGATGTGGTCGAGCACCGTCGAAAGCTCGCGCGACATGCGCTCGATCTCGTCGTCGCTCACGCGCAGTCGCGCGAGTCGCGCGACATGGAGGACCTGGTCGCGGTCGATCATGGGACGAAGGTTAGACGCATGGAAATATCGAGCGAAAAGAAAAGGCCCCTCGCTGCCGAGGGGCCCCTAAGTGGCTTGAGTGAGCCCCTTGTTAAACGATCTTTACCTCCGCCGCCTGCAAGCCCTTGGGGCCCTCGGTGACTTCGAAGGAAACACGCTGTCCTTGCTCCAGCGACTTGTAGCCGTCCTGGGCAATCTGAGAGAAGTGCACGAAGACGTCATCGCCTCCTTCGCGCTCGATGAACCCGAAGCCCTTCTCGTTGCTGAACCACTTGACGGTCCCCTCTGGCACTACTCCTCCTAGTACTCCCGCACGGCTCGAAGCGGGGTCCGAACCCTGCTTGCTTGATACGACGGGCGCAGCCTACAGGACCCTATGGTGTCGTGCGAGGAGGTGGCCGAGACGTTTCCGGGCCTGCTGTATCGCCCGGCTCGGGAGGCGGTTCGTCGCGTGGCGGACCGGGCGGTGCGACCGGTTCCGCCGGCGGCGCATCCTGCGTGGCCATCGTCGTGCGTAACTGACCGCGCGCTTGGTCGAACGTAGTGCCCTCTTCCTGCATGGCGCGCCAGCCCCCGTACGCCACTATGGCCGCGCCGATCAGCGCCAGCAGAATCCCGAAGCGCAGGTCGACGACCTCGTTCGGCCCCGGCTGGAACACCATTCGCAGCAGGACCATCGCAACGGCTGCGATGCCGAGGCCCGCGGTGATCGCGCTCGCGGCGACCGGCAGCGCGACGTTGCGCGCGGTCGCGGTCAGGATCGCGAGCGTCACCGCCGCGAGGGCCGCGGCCAGGATCACGAGGTTCGCAATCGTCCCGAAGAAGCCCTGGCCGTCCCATGCCTTGATGCCGGTGTCCACGCCGACGGCCTCGCCGAACTGCTCGACCAGCCCCCCGAACCCGGAGATCTCGTACCAGTCGAGGGCGAACATCGCGACGAGCAGGATCAGGCCGCCGATCGCGGCGACCAGTTCTCCGGTCCTGAGCTTGCTGAAGTCCATGGGGCCTCCTAGGGGGGTTGCGGTGCCAATCCTCCTACATGCGCCGGACTCCACCGGCCGCCTTGAGGGTGTTGCGCAGGAGCATCGCAATCGTCATCGGCCCGACACCCCCCGGCACGGGAGTGATCGCGCGCGCCCGCGCCGCCGCGGTTTCGAACTCCACGTCGCCGACGAGTCCGTCTGCGGTGCGGTTCATGCCCACGTCGATCACGGTCGCTCCCTCCTTGACCATGTCGCCCGTGATCAGCTGCGGCCGCCCGACGGCAGCGACCAGCACGTCCGCACTGCGACACACCTCCCCGAGGTCGCGCGTGCGCGAGTGGCACATCGTGACGGTCGCGTTCCGGGCCAGCAGCAGCGCCGCGACAGGCTTGCCGACCAGATCGCTGCGGCCGACGACCACCGCGTGCGCGCCCTCGAGCGGCGTGTCGTATTCGCGCAGCAGCTCCATCACGCCCGACGGCGTTGCGGGCACGAGCCCGTCGCGACCCTGGACCAGCAGGCCGGCGTTCGTCGGGGTGAGGCCGTCCACGTCCTTCGCCGGATCGACCGCGGATGTGACGCGCGCCGCATCGATGTGGCCCGGCACGGGGAGCTGCACGATGATCCCGCTGACCGCGGGGTCGTCGTTCAACTGCGCGACCACGTCAAGCACGTCCGCCTCGGACGTGTCCGGGGGCAGGTCATGGCGGATCGACGCGATGCCGACCTCTGCGCACGCCTTGTGCTTGCCGCCGACGTAGATCTGGGAGGCCGGGTCGTCCCCGACGAGCACCGTGGCCAGGCCCGGCGCGCTGTCCATCCGCGCGACCTCCTCTGCCACCTCGGCGCGCACCCGGGCGGCGACCGCCTTGCCGTCGATGATCGTCGCGGTCGCCGTCATTGGCGCTTCAGCGGCGCGTAGTCGGCCATCAGCTGGCGCTCGGAACCGTCGGCGGCGAAGCGCACCGTGACCACTCCCCCACGCGCGGTCCCGATCACGACTCCCTCGCCGAAGCTCGCGTGGATCACGTCGTCGCCGACGTGGAACGGCAGGGGCGCGTCGCGCGGGGCCGGCGCCGCCGTCTCCCACTGGTCCACGGGCGACGTCGGGTCTCCGGTGACCAGCTCGGCGGGCAGCTCGTCGAGGAACCGCGACGGCATGTTGTAGGAGCGCGAGCCGAACAGGGACCGGGTCTGCGTGTACGTGAGATACAGGAGGGACTCCGCTCGCGTGATCCCGACGTAACAGAGGCGCCGCTCCTCCTCGAGGTTGCCCTCGTCGATCGAGCGCGAGTGCGGGAACACGCCCTCCTCGAAGCCGATGATGAACACCACCGGGTACTCGAGGCCCTTGGCGTTGTGCAGGGTCATCAGGGTCACCGTGCTGTCCCCGTCGCGCAGCGCGTCCTGCTCGGAGTACAGCGAGAGCTGCTGGAGGAACTCGGCCAGCGCCGGGACGCCGTGCTCCCCATCCCAGTTCGCGTCGAACTCGCGCGCCACCCCGACCAGCTCCTGGAGGTTCTCGATGCGGCCCTGTGCCTCGATCGTGCGCTCGGCCTCGAGCGCCTCCGTGTAGCCGGTCTCCTCGAGCACGCTTTCCAGCAGGTCGCCCACCGAGGAGTGCTCGGCCAGCTCGCGCAACCGCTCGATGATCGACGCGAACCGGTCGAGCGCCTTCACCGCAGCCGGCCCGAGGCCCGGCACGAGCTCCGGCACGGCGGCGATCTCCACCACCGGCTCGCCCATCGTGTTCGCGTGCGCCACCACGCGGCCCTGGGTCGTCTGCCCGATGCCGCGCTTGGGCGAGTTCACCACCCGGCCGAAGGAGACCGAGTCGTTCGGGTTCGTGAGCAGCGTCAGGTAGGCGAGCGCGTCCTTGATCTCGGCGCGCTCGTAGAACTTGGTCCCGCCGATCACCTGGTAGGAGATGTCAGCGCGCACCAGGGTGTCCTCGAGCACGCGGCTCTGCGCGTTCGTGCGGTAGAAGACCGCGATGTCGTTGCGCGAGGTGCCCTCGTCGTCGCAGAGTCGCTCGATCTCGGACACGATGTAACGCGCCTCGGTGTGCTCGTCCTGGAGCTCCGTGACGCGCACCGGCTCGCCCTCACCGCGGTCGGTCCACAGCTCCTTGTGCTTGCGACCCTCGTTGTGGGACACGACCGAGTTGGCCGCCGACAGGATGGTCTGCGTGGAGCGGTAGTTCTGCTCCAGCTTCACGACCTTCGCGCCAGGGAAGTCGCGCTCGAAGTCGAGGATGTTGTTGATGTCGGCTCCTCTGAACGAGTACACCGACTGATCGTCGTCGCCGACAACGCACACGTTGCGCTCCTCGCCCGCCAGCAGCTGCAGCAGCCGGTACTGCGCGTGGTTCGTGTCCTGGTACTCGTCGACGAGGATCCAGCGGAACGTCTTGCGGTAGCGCTCCGCGACGTCCTCGAACAGCTCCAGCAGGTTGACGGTGCGGAACAGCAGGTCGTCGAAGTCCATCGCGTTCATCTCGTGGATGCGCTTCTCGTACAGGTCGTACACGTCCGCGGCGGTCTGCTCGAAGAACGAGCTGACCCGCTCGCGGTAGGCGGCCGCGTCCTCGAGCACGTTCTTGGCGCGCGAGATCTGCGACTTGATCGCGCGGGGCGCGAACCGCTTGGGGTCGATCGATAGCTCGTCCAGGCAGCGCCGCACGAGGCGCACCGAGTCCGCGTCGTCGTAGATCGTGAACCGCTTCGTGTAGCCCAGGCGCTCGGCCTCGGCGCGCAGGAGGCGCGCGCAAGCCGAGTGGAACGTCATCACCCACATGACGCGGACCATGCGGCCCACGAGACCTTCGACGCGCTCGCGCATCTCCCCCGCCGCCTTGTTGGTGAAGGTGATCGCGAGGATCTCCGACGGCTTGGCCTGCCCCGTCGCCACGAGGTGGGCTACGCGATGCGTCAGCACCCGTGTCTTGCCGGAGCCGGCCCCGGCCAGCACGAGCAGCGGGCCCTGGCCGTGCACGACGGCCTCCCGCTGCGGCGGGTTCAGGTGCTCGAGCAGCCGCTCTGCGCGGTCGGTCGTCTGCTCGCGTTCGACTGCCCCGCGCTTGGCGGGCGCTTCGGAAGGCACGGCCGCCCTATCCGCCGACCGGGTTCTGGCCCTTTTCCCGGCGCAGCGGGCGGACCTGGGCGGGCTGCTGCTCCTGCCCGGTGAGCTCCGCGATCGCCCGCTCGAGCTTGCCGATCCGCTCGGCGAGGCCGCGCAGCGCGTCGGCGACCGGGTCCGGCAGGTGGAGCCAGTCCGTGTCGGGGCCCTCGGGCTTGCGCCCCTCCACCCGCACCGGATGGCCGGGGATGCCGACCACGGTGGTGTTGGGCGGCACGTCGTGGATCACCACCGAGTTGGCGCCGACCTTCGCCCCGTGGCCGACGGTGATCGGGCCGAGCAGCTTCGCGCCGGCGCCGACCGTGACGTTGTCCTCGAGCGTGGGATGCCGCTTGCCCGCCGCAAAGCCGGTGCCGCCCAGGGTGACGCCCTGGAGCAGCGTGACGCGGTCGCCGATCTCCGCGGTCTCGCCGATCACCACGCCGGTGCCGTGGTCGACGAACAGGTCCTCGCCGATCTTCGCGGCCGGGTGGATCTCGATGCCGGTTACGACGCGGCTCGCATTGGCGACCAGGCGGGGCAGGAGCGGGATCTCGGCGGCGTGCATCGCATGCGAGATCCGGTGCGCGAGGATCGCGTGCACCCCGGGGTAGGTGAGCAGGATCTCCAGCGTGCCGACCGTGCGGGCGGCCGGGTCGCGGTCGCGGGCTGCGGCCACGTCCTTGCGCAGCTCGCGCGCGACGCGGGCGGCCGATCGCAGGCCCAGCATCAGACGCCCTCCGCCGAGGGGACCTGGGAGGTCAGGTGGGTCAGAGCGGCCTCCGCGGCGAGCGCCCCGGCGACCGTCCCCGTGCCCTCGGCCAGGACGAGCTCGGCGCCGTGCTCCGCGCATGCAGCGGGCAGGGCGGGCGCCCCCGAGAAGTCGAGCACGATGTCGTGTCCCAGCACGATCGCGGCAGCGTTCGCGTCATCGAGGTCGACGGGATAAGGCTCGGTCTGGACGTTCGGATTGAGCACGCCGAGCTTTGCGGCCACGGCCTCCGCGCGGTTGGTCCCCACGTCGGGCGTGTACAGGCCGGCGTTGCCGCAGAGGTCGCCCAGGGCCGTCGTTGCGCCGTCCACGATCGCCACGTACCCGACGCCCCGCGAGACGAGCTCCGCCGCCGCGGCCGCCCCGGCGGGACCGGCGCCGACCACGATCGCGCGGGCCGACTTCAGCCGCGCCTGGGCGTCGACGCCGATGCGCTCCACCTGCTCGGCGTAGCGCTCCAGCTCGGATTCGGACAGCTCGACGGCCACGCCTCTAAGGGTACGCGACGGTCCCGCCGGTCCCGTGGCACGATTGCCGCTCCATGGGCAACGGAGAGTCAGCCAGGAAACGGGCCGTACGCGCCTACATCGACGGATTCCGGACCGGCGACCACGAGGCGATCCTGGCGCTGCTCACGGATGACGTGACCTGGGAGATGCCCGGGTTCATCGACATCCGGGGCAAGGACGCGTTCGACAAGGAGATCGAGCACGACGCCTTCGAAGGCCTGCCGCAGCTGACGATCGAACGGCTGGTCGAAGAGGACGACGTGGTGGTCGCCGTCGGCGCCGTGGAGGCTGCACGGAAGGATGGCGAGACCTTGCGGGCGGTGTTTGCCGACGTCTTCTACTTCGAGGGCGACAAGATCCGCCGCCTCGAGACCTACCAGATGGAGAAGAGCTAGCCGGGCGACTCCCGCCGGCCGCGCATCATGCAGTGCCGCCGGCGCCCCCGGGGTTCGTCCGCGAGCCGTCGTGATGGCTTTAGGTCGCAGGACGACCCAAAGCCATCAAGTCAAAACCGGTGAGGTACGGGAGAGGGCACAGGCCGCACGAAACTCGCACGCGTCGTGACGTACACCTGCCGTCCCACCAACCTGGTCGAACCGCCGGTAGTCACGGAACCGCCGTGACCGAACCGGGCGATACGTCGCATACCTGTTACCCCACCCGATCCACCGTGATGACTTTCGGTCGCAGGACGACCCAAAGCCGTCAGGGCACGAAGAACGGCGCCGAGATGTAGCGCTCGCCGGCGTCGGGGATCACGGTCACGATCCGCTGGCCCTTCGACTCGGGCCGCGCAGCGATCTGGAGCGCGGTCCAGGTCGCAGCACCCGCCGAGATCCCGGCCGAGACACCTTCGCGCCGGGCCAGGTCATGAGCCGTCTGGATCGCGTCATCGTCGGTCACGGGCACGATCTCGTCGATCACGTCACGGTTCAGGATCGGCGGGATGAAGCCCGCGCCGATGCCCTGGATCCGGTGGGGCCCGGGCTGCCCGCCGGACAGCACGGCCGAGCCGGCCGGCTCCACCGCGACGACGCGCACATCGGGGTTGCGCTCCTTCAGCACCTCCCCCACTCCGGTGATGGTGCCTCCCGTGCCGACCGCCGCGACGAACACGTCCACGCGTCCGTCGAGGTCGGACCAGATCTCCTCGGCCGTGGTGCGCCGGTGCATCTCCGGGTTGGCCGGGTTCTCGAACTGCTGCGGCACGAACGAGTCGTCGATCTCGCGCGCCAGCCGCTTCGCCTCGTCGACCGCTTCGTGCATGCCCCCCATCGACTCGGTCACGATCGGCTCGGCGCCGTACAAGCGCACCAGCGCCTCGCGTTCGCGGCTCATCCCCTGCGGCATCGTGAGGATGCAGCGGTACCCCTTGGCCGCGCATACGAAAGCGAGTGCGATGCCGGTGTTGCCCGAGGTCGGCTCGATCACCGTCGTCACGCCCGGCTGGATGCGCCCCTCCGCCTCGGCGGCAGCGATCATCGCAACGCCGATCCTGTCCTTGACGGAGCCCGCGGGGTTGTAGGCCTCGAGCTTGCCGATGACCTCCGCGTCGAGGTCCGCGGCCAGCCGCGTGAAGCTGACCATCGGGGTGCGTCCGACGAGATCCGCGACGTTTTCGGGAATCTCGATCTGCTTTCGGGCCATTGGCCCACGATAGAAGAAGGCCGGCCCGCGATGCGGACCGGCCTTCCAGAGAAACCCTGTGAAGGGCTTGCTACGTCGTTACTTCTTGCAGCTGGACTCGAAGGGGGTCGTCACCTTCTCGCCAGTCGTGAAGAAGAACTCGCCCTGCGCCTTCCACTTGCCCGTGCACTTCTTGGGCGTGACGATCAGGGAGAACTTCCGCTTGCCCTTCTTGATGGTCTTCTTCGGGGTCTTCGTGTCGACGAGTGCGGTCGAGGCGTCAGGCGCGCTCGGCAGCGTCTTGATCGGCGGGATGTTGAAGTCGAGGTTGTAGTCGAAACCACCAGACCGCTTCTTCGTGATCTTGCCGACCGACACGAACGTCGGACCCAGGTCCGGGAACACGTACACGAGGATCGTGTCCTTGCCGCCGACCTTCGCACCGTTGAAGATCGTCAGCTTCGCGTTCACGGGGTCCGTCACAACCGGCTTGGCGTAACCGACGCCGCGGCCGGAGCCGATCTTCGACTTGGACGGACAACCGTTCGGACCACGCGCCTGCAGCTTGGCGAGCTGGCAGCGCGGGAACTTGTTCGAGTTGTACTGGCCGCCTTCGTTCAGCTTGATCACGATGCGGTTCATGATCGGGGGCTGCTCAGCGGCTGGGTCGGACGCCTCGAACCTCACATTGAGACCCGCCGGCGACTTCGCCTTGTTCGGCTTGACCTCGGCCTTGAAGGTGACCCCAACGACGGCGTACGCCATCGATGCCAGCAGGGCACACATAGCACCGACGCCGAGCACGGCTACGAGCTTCTTACGCAATTGCGCTCCTCCTCCGGGTTTGCAGGGCAACGGGGCTTTGTCACCGGCGCACAGAACCGTCGGGCCGGCCGCCCTCTCACTAGCAACCGCTAGCCTAGCCAAAGGTTGCGGTCTTTGTGTAGGTAGGGGTTAGCGAGACACCGGGATCTCCCCTCCCGGGGTCCCGGGAGGGCTATCCGTCGGTGCCGGTGCCCCGCAACTGCCTGCCCGTGCGGGTGCGGGCGACCTTCTCCATGAACTGCCCGAGGTCCGACGCCTCGCCGGCCGCGGACGCCTCACCGTCGACCGGCCCGCGCTGCACGCGGTCCTCGGCCATCAGCGACGTCCACCCCTGGTCGGTGTTGAACAGCCGCCACGCGTCGTTGACCGCATCCTCCGCGATCCGGGCGGCCCCGGACGAGGAGAGCATCGGGTCGCTCGCGCGCGCCAGCGCCCAGGCCACGCCGTAGCCGAAGCTCCACTCCCCGAGGCTGGCCTCCAGCTCGGAGAAGTAGTCGCATCCCTCCGGGGCGTGCCGCTGAATCTCGTTCAGCGGCTGCGCGGCCTCGTCCTCGAGCGCGCTGAGTACCTGCCGCGACAGATCCGGGCTCCGATCGAACGCAAAGCTCACAGTGGACCTCCTCCTCGCTGGACGGGCCCATGCTAGACCCGCCGTCGTACGGCAAGAGCCGCGCGGAAGGGTCAGTCGTTCGAGGCGCGCGGCACCGCGGCGTCGCGCGTCACGTAGAGGCGCAGCTTGGAGATCTTGCCGTCGTCGACCTCGAACACGTCGGCAATCTCCTCTTCGATGTCGAAGCGGCTGCCGAGGCCGCGAGCCCGCAGATGCACGAGGGCGACCACCTTGTCGCCGTCCGCCATGAAGCCCTCCGGCTCGGGTTCGTACATGTGCCAGGAGGCGAAGAACTCACGCAGGTACCGGCTCACCTCGCGATGGCCGCGGGGCGGCATCGCGGCGACCACCTCGGGCGGCTGGTAGACCTCGACCTCCTGCTTGCAGAGGTCCATGGCCTCCTCGAAATGCCCGCCGTTGAGGGCATCGTAGAACCGCATCAGGAGCTGCTCGTCGTGCTGGGAAACCATCTCTTCCATAGTTCGACCGGCCGGGCCGCCCCCTTGAGGGACCGCCCACCCGCCGAAAGCCGGCTCCCGCCTCAGGGGTCGACCGGCTCGGGCCACCCGATTACATGAAAACCGAGTCCGCAATCGCACACGATTGCCTCGACTTCCTCCGGCGTCCCGATGACCTCCAGCTCCGCGTCGCACCCCTCGTCTGAGCACACCAGGTACGCGCGCACGAGCACGGCGCCGGTCACGACCGGGCCTTGGCCTTGGGCCGCGACTTGCGGGCGCCCGCCTTGCGCGGGGCCGCCTTGCGGGCGGGCTTCTTCGCGGACCGCCTCGTGCCGCGGCCGTTCGAGCTCGAGCTGCCGCCCCGCGCCTCGGCCAGGCTGGCTTCGAGCGCGGCCATCAGGTCGGGCGGGGCTCCCTCATCCGCTTCGGGCTCCGGGATCGAGATCTCCTCTCCGGCGGCCTTCTTCTCGATCAGCTCGAGAACTCGCTCCCTGTATTCGTCCTCGTAGCGGCCCGGATCGAAGTCGACCGACAGAGACTCGATCAGGCGGCGAGCCATCTCGACCTCCTTGGCGCTCGCGCGGCCGTTCTTGGCGGGCAGCTCGTCGATCTTCTTGACCGGCACGACCTCGTCACCGAAGACCATCGTCGTCATCATCAGCGCCCCCTCGGCCGGCCGGATCGCCGCCAGGTACTCCTTGGTCCTGATCACCACGCGCGCGATCGCCACCTTTCCCGCGTCCTCCATCGCCTTCTGGAGCAGCCGGTACGCCTTCGCGGCGCTCTTGTCGGGCGCCAGGTAGTAGCTGTGGTCGTAGTACACGGGATCGATCTGCTCCAGGTCCACGAAATCCTGGATGTCGATCGTGCGGGTCTTCTTCGGATCGATCGCCTCGAGCTCCTCCGGCGTGATCACGACGTACTTGTCCTTCGCGATCTCGTAGCCCTTCACGATGTGCTCGTAGGGGACCTCCTTCTTGTCCTTCGGGCAGACGCGCTTCTGGCGGATGGGCACCCCGTCCTTGTCGTGCAACTGGTGGAACCTGACCGTCTTGCGCGAGACGGCGGCGTAGAGCTTTACGGGAACGTTGATCAGTCCGAAGCTGATCGAGCCGCTCCAGATCGCGCGTGCCAATTTGACCTCCTTCGCAGGGACCTCGGACTGGGGTAGGGCTACCCGGGACGATTGCGGACAAACGCAGCCCGGGTGCCCGCCGGTGAGCGAGGGCTGACCACCACCCAAGCCTCGTTATTCCGCTAATGTGAGACGAGGGTGGATTGTTAGCGAGGCGCTGGCGTCGGTCGGGGTGATGGGGAAGCAAAAAGTTCTGTACGTGATGCACAACCATCCCGCTGTCCATCCAGGCGGCGCGGAGGCCTACGCCTACGAGCTGTACGAGGCGGTGCGTGCGTCGGACCAGATCGACCCGCTGCTGGTCGCACGGATCGGGTCGAGTCCTGACATGAAGCGCGAGCCGCACGCGGATGCGCCCTTCAGCGCGGTCACGCCGGGCGATCCCAACCAGTTCTTCCTCTACACGGACTGGGAGAAGTACGAGTGGTTCCAGATGACCTCGCGCGACAAGCGCCTCTACGCCACGCACCTGGCCGACTTCCTGCGCATCCACCGTCCCGACGTCGTCCACTTCCAGCACATCCACAGCATCGGCTGGGACGCGGTGTCGCACACCCGGCGCGTGCTGCCGGACGTCCCGATCGTCTTCACCCTGCACGAGTACCTGTCGATCTGCCACCGCGACGGCCAGATGCTGCGCCGCACCGGCGAGCTGTGCAAGTACGCATCGCCGCGCCGCTGCCACGAGTGCTTCCCGGACATCCCCGCCGCCGACTTCTTCCTGCGCGAGCGCTTCATCAAGACGCACGTGAAGGACGTGGACATGTTCCTCGCGCCGAGCAGGTTCCTGCTCGAGCGCTACGTCGACTGGGGCATCCCGCGGGAGCGCATCCGCTTCGAGGACTACGGCCGCGTCGCGCGCGTGCCGGCGCCCGTCCGGCCGCTTGCGCCCGGCGAGACACGCAACCGCATCGCGTTCTTCGGCCAGCTCAACCACTACAAGGGCATCGACATCCTGCTCGGCGCGATGGGCTTGCTGAACGAGCGCGGCGTCGACGCGAAGCTCTCGCTCCACGGCGCCAACCTGCATCTCCAGACGCCCGAGTTCCGGCAGGAGTTCGAGGAGCTGCTGGAAGCGACGCAGCGCACCGGCCACAACGTCGCGATGCGCGGCACCTACGACCCGCGCGACCTGCCGGACCTGATGGCGGAGACCGATTGGGTGGTCGTGCCCTCCCGCTGGTGGGAGAACTCCCCGCTCGTGATCCAGGAGGCGTTCCTGCACGGCCGGCCCGTGATCTGCGCGGACATCGGCGGCATGGCCGAGAAGGTCGCCGACGGCGTCGACGGACTGCACTTCCACGCGGGCGACCGCGCGAGCCTGGCCGCGACGCTCGAGCGCGCGGTGACCACGCCCGGACTGTGGGACGAGCTGCGCGCCGGAGCGCAGCCTGTGTACGGCATGGACGAGCACATCGCGAGCCTCAGCGAGCTGTATGCCGAGCTGCTGAGGCAGAGGATGCCCGGCGAGCGGGCGCTCGTCAGCTAGGCCGTGGTCGAGCGCACCGCCTGGCTGTCCGGCGACCTGTTGTTACTCGCAGGGGCCGGGTCGGAGGATGACAAGCGCAAGATAGAGGGGTCCGTCGCCGCGATTGGCGATCGGCCGCTGGAGGTCGTGACGCAGGTACTCGCGATCCCGAATGGCAGCGGCGGCGAAACCCGTCTGATCGCGGTGAGTCGCTTCGGCCGCGCGCTCAACGGGTCCACGCCGGGGCTGACTCTCACGCTCGGCGAGTCCGACACCGCGATCTCGCTGGACGCAACGCAGCGGATGGAGAGCACCGCCATGCTGCGAGAGGAACTCACGAAGCTCGGGCCCGTCTGGCGCAAGGAAGCCCTTCAGTTTCTGTGGACGGCGATCTCCCCGAGCCTCGACCGTGGTGGAACCTTCCCGCTCGCACAGCTCCTCGCAGAGATGAACCAGGAGTTCCGACCGCACCTGCCGCAGCTGTTCCGTAGCAGGGACGACCCATATGCAGCGCACGTGGACATCGTCTTGAAGCTCGACGAGCGCGCCGTCTGGGTGCAGGGCTGGATGCACGACCGCGAGAACGCCACCGCGCGTCTCACGGTCGTCGCTCCCGAGGGAGC
>DASRIA010000095.1:0-41448 GCA_035650255.1 Solirubrobacterales bacterium | reverse complement strand
CAGGCCGGGCGTCTGCCTCCGCGAGCGCCTCGATGCAGGCCAAGAACTCCAAGAGCGGAAGGACGGCGTCTGGATTCTTGTTCAGGTTGGTGATGGTCAGCGTGCCTGTCACGCGGCCGACCGAATAGACGTTCTGAGCCTCGAACGATTCGAGGAACGCGGTCACGCATTGACGGGCCCTCGTCCTGGCGGAGACGGCGATCTCGTTCGGACGGGCGCCGCGGACGATCACGGTAGCCTCGCGCTGCCGCGGTCCGATGGACGGGGAGGAGACGGTCACCCAGTCCCCCGGCGCAATCGCCGTCTCGGGGCTTGGGTTCCCCCACGCCACCGCGGGCTTCAGGATCTTCCGCACACGGCCGCCACCACTGCCGCCACCACCCGCCCCCGGGGCAGGCGGCAACGATACGAGGTAGAGGTCCAGCCTGATCCCGCCCGAGAAGCTGTAGAACGGGTTGCACATCCTGCAAGAGATCTCGAGCCGGGTCGAGCTCGCCGCGGTAAAGGTCTCCTGATAGGTGTGCAGCGGGTTGTAGGCAAGCGTCGTCGCAGGATTCAGCGCGTCGAGGTCGGCTGTGGGTGAGGTGTTGCCCTCGTAAAGGACGGCGACCGGGTATTGGCGGACCGGCATCGACGGCGAGCACCCGGCGGGAGGGGAGGCAACATAGTTGAAGCAGTAGAGGGCGTCCCGCTCGACGGGGCTCGCTGGTCCCCCGCTCTGGGTGTAGGTGCCGGACGCGGCGATGCGATAGACGCCGCCGGCGACAAGCGGGGCGCTGTAGAGCTTGGAGCCGTCGAGCGGCAGGTTGAACGAGCCAAGGAAGGTCTCCGCCGATGCGGGCACCGGCAGCGCCAGCGCGAGCAGCGAGACGGCGGCCAGGCACCCGATGCAGGTGCGCCTGCGTGCGCTGCGGATCGACGCTGCCGATGACACCTCCCGACCGACCCTAATGGGCTTGTGTGGATTGCGTCAAATCGGTCGTTGCAGCCCCGCATGACGGTCCGGAGAGCTATGGGCCGGGGAGGATTCGAACCTCCGACCGACGGATTATGAGTCCGCTGCTCTGACCGCTGAGCTACCGGCCCGGCGTGCTCGATTTCCAGCCTAGAGCACGTGCTGGCCGACATCCGGGGCCCCTTTGAGAGCAAGCGGGAACCCGCCCCGCCCCGGGCGGATACCCGCTTCCCCGTTGCCTCCCCCTAGGCGCGCCGATGTCGGCGCTGCCGAGTTGCCGATAGTGCCACAGAGCGGGAAAGCCGGTGCCGGTTCGCACGCCCGACGGGTCATGTCCATGACCGGCGCTGACGTATCGTTGCGCCATGCCGGAAACCAACGCCCAGCGGATCCGGGCCGCCTACGAGGCGCTCTCCCGCCGTGACGTGCACGGCCTCGCGGACCTGCTGGACCCCGACGTCGAGTTCCGCAATCCGGATTACGCCATGGAGACCGGGATCCGGCACGGCCGCGCCGAGTTCATCAGAGCGCTGGAGCGGGGCTGGGAGGTGATCGAGGACACGCGCTACGAGGTCGAGCGCATCGTCGAGGACGGCGACGTGTACGTCGTGATCGGCTTCTTCACCGGCCGCGGCGTGACCGGCGGCGTGCCGGTGTCGACTCCGTTCGGGCACGTGCTCGAGCTGCGCGACGAGCGCGCGATCAGCGTGTCGTGGTTCCAGGACCCCGCCGAGGCGCTGGCGGTCGCGGGGATCAGCGAGCGGTAGCGAGCACCCGCGCGGCGAGCGCCGCGTCGGGGGCCAGCACGGCCGTCGTCTCGCGCCCGCGCCCGCGCATCACGATCGCGCCGCCGCGACTTGCCCATGCGCCCACGTCACGGCGACCGCCATGGCGCTTTCCGCGCAGCCCCTGCTCCCAGACCCGCACGAGCTCCCGCTCGCCCTCCGCGCGATCCCGCGCCGTGTCCCAGCGCACGCGGACGAACGCCAGGTCGCGCTCCACGCACGGCGCGGCACACCCGCCGTCGAGCGGCCCCCGGCGCCACAGCTCGTAGCGGCCCCCGGCCCAACCCTCGGCGCCGCCGGCCGGCCGCGTTCCGCCGCCGAGGTCGAACAGCAGCCGCAGGTCGTACTCGCCCAAGGCAGTCGACCGCAGCCTCTGCCAACCCCCGAGCACGCCCGAGAGCGCCGGTGGCGGCACGCGCTCGGGGCGCTCGTCCAGCGCGTACCGGCGCGGGTGGAGGATCTGCTCCGCGGAGCGCGGGCGGCGAAGCTTGTAGATGGCGTCGATCGCCTCCCAGCCGCCCCCCTCCCCCCGGAACTCGGTGACGAACTTCTCGCCCTCGACGTATGGGAACAGGAGCAGCTTCTCGAGGAACGGCGGGAGCTCACCGCCCTCGGGCAGGTTCACGAGCCCGAGCACGTCGCGCAGGCTCAGGTAGCGATCGGCGTAGTCGACCATCAGCGCCGTGGCGGAGCCCTCGGCCAGGGCCGCGTCCGCGAGCGCGGAGTCGTTCGGCAGCCCCTCGGCGCTGTCGAGCCCGAACCGCTGGTCCTCGAGCGCGTGCACCAGCTCGTGGGCAAGCGTGATCTCGAGCAGCGGCCTGGTTGCGCCTGCCTCGCGGATCACCACGAGGCGCCCGGACCGGTCGTCGTAGTACCCGAGCAGCTGCTCCTCGTCGACCGAGTCGATCGCAGCGTCGAGGTCGGTGGACGGGCGGAGCATGCCGAGGAGCTTCAGGCCCTCGCCGTCGATGCGCCGCTCGCGCTCCGGGTAGTCGGCCCGCGTGATCCTCTGCGCGATCTCGAGCGCCTCGTCGCGGTCGAGGAACCGCGGTTGCACCCGCCGCTCGAACCGCAACCCGCGCAGGCGCTCGACGCGTTTGGCGACCCGCGCGACGTCCGCCTCGGAGAAGCTTGCCGCCGCCGGCTGCGGATCGGCCTCGCGCTCCAGGACGAGCGCGATCGCCAGCACTGCGACGACCGCCGCGACGACGCCGCGCTCGTAGCCGCTCAGCGGATCGCCCTGCGCACCGCCGCGCGCAGCTCGTCCACGGAGAACGCGCCCTGGATCCGGTCGACGACGCGGCCGTCGCGGCCGATGGTGAAGAGCACCGGCTCCTGGCTCAGGTGCCACGCGCGGAACTGCGGCCGCGCGCCTTTCTTCAGATTGTTGTCGTTGTAGATCTCCATGTGGATGAACTCCGCGTCGCCGTCGAACTCCGACTTGACCTGCTCGGTGACGTCGGTGACCGGCCCGCAGATGCGGCTCTCACACAGCGCGGGAGTGGCGAACAGCAACACGGCCGGCCGGCGGCGGTCGAGCGCGTCGGCCAGGTCCACCTCGTGCATGGTGTCCGGGGGCACGCGGGTCTCGATGTCCTTGATGTTGCCTCCCGCCGACGACACCGTCGGAGTGTGCACGCGGATCGCGCGGTCCCCGGGGCCCGGGATGTCGCTGCTTTCGACCATCACCTGCGTGATCCCGGCGACCAGCCGGCCGTTCAGCCTCGCGACCGCGGCGACGACATGGTTGCCGCGGCTCGACAGCGGGGTCTCGGCGACGTATATCGAACGCGCCGAGTCCGGGTCCTCGACGCTGTTCTGGCTGCGGAACTGGGGCTTCACCTCGATCGCGTGGTAGCGGGCCGCGTACGGGCCCCGCGCGGTCTCGTCGAGCCCGCGTGACACGTAGACCCGCACGTCGAGGCCGCCGATCTGGCGATTGCCGCGATCGAACAGCGCAAACGGGAAGCGGTTGCGGCCGGGCTCGAAGACGAAGGCTGCAGGCGCAAGCTCCGGCCCCTGGTTCATCCCCTCGATCAGCACGCGCATGCTGCGCCCGGACGGGCGCGGGAAGTGGGCGTCGGTCGCCTGACCGATGTCCTCCCCGTCCTGGGTGCCCGCGGAGCCCGTGCCGTCGTCTCCGCAGCCTCCGGCGACCAGGCACGCAGCGACGAGCAGCGTGGCTGTCACGCCCAAGCGCGTTCTGCGCATCACGGTTTCACGGTATCGGACCATGCGGGCGGCGATGCCGCTTGCATGGCGGCGCAGGCGCATGGATATGGTTCCCGGCGTGCGGCTGCCGCTTCAGACTCGCGCCGAGATGCTCGCGGTGCTCGTGCGCAGGGGCATGGTGCGACCGATCCGGCCCGATCGTCTTGCGCGCGCCGGCGTGGCGCTGCATCGATGGGGGCCCACGCTGGCCGGCTCGTTCACCGTCAACGCGATCACGCGCGCCGATCAGCCGGCGCTGATCGACGACCACGAGTCCGTCACCTACGGCGAGATCGAGTCCCGCACGAATGCGATCGCGCGCGGGTTGCAGGCCAACGGGCTCACAGCGGGAGACCGCCTGGGCATCCTGTGCCGCAACGAGGCGAGCTTCATAGAGACGATGGTCGCGACCTCGAAGGTCGGCGCGGACGCGCTGCTTCTGAACACCTCCCTGTCCGCGCCGGAGCTGGGCGCGGTGCTGCGGCGCGAGCAGCCCAAGGTGCTCGTGCACGACGGCGAGTTCACGGACATCGTCACCGAGGCCGACGCGGGGCCCGTGGCCCGGGTGGTCGCCGAGAACGACGGCGCCGGTGCCGGGACCCCCACGCTCGCGGACTTGCGCGGCGGCGACCCGTCACCGCTCGACCCCCCGCCGGAGGAGGGCCGGACCGTCATCCTCACGTCGGGCACGACCGGCGCACCGAAGGGCGCGCAGGTGCGGCGGGCCGAGAACCTCGAGCCGCTGGCGTGGTTCCTGGGGCGCGTGCCGATCGACGCGGGATCGGTTTGCCTCGAGCCCGCGCCGCTGTACCACGCGCACGGGCTCGGCCAGACGATCATCGCCACGGGCATCGGCTGCACGGTCGTGTTGCCGCGGCGCTTCGACCCGCTGGAGACGCTGGCGCTGATCGAGCGCCACCGCGTGCGGGTCCTGACGGTCGTGCCCACGATGCTGCAGCGCATCATGGACCTCGACCCCGCGGAGCGCGGGCGCTACGACACCAGCACGCTGCGCGTCGTGGTCTGCAGCGGCTCCGCGCTGCCGGGCCAGCTCGCCCACGACTTCATGGACCAGTTCGGCGACGTGCTCTACAACCTGTACGGGTCCACAGAGGTGGCGTGGGCCACGATCGCGACCCCGCGCGACCTGCGCGAAGCCCCCGGCACGGTCGGCCGGCCTCCTCAGCACACGCGGCTCGAGATCCTGGACGACGACGGGCGCCCCCGGCCGGCGGGCGAGACGGGCCACATATTCGTCGGGCACGAGATGCTGTTCGAGGGCTACACCGATCCTTCCCAGAGCAGGCGCGTGGTCGACGGCATGATGACTCCCGGCGACCTCGGCCACGTCGACGAGGAGGGCCGCCTGTTCGTCGATTCCCGCGTGGACGACATGATCATCTCGGGCGGCGAGAACGTGTACCCCGGGCAGGTGGAGGAGGTGCTGCGCACCCATCCCGACGTCGACGACGCGGTCGTCATGGGCGTCGAGGACGAGCGCTTCGGGCAGCGGCTGATCGCCTATGTCGTGCCGCGCCCGGGCAGCGAGCTCACCGGCGAGACCGTGATCGGCTTCGCGCGCGATAACCTCGCGCGCTTCAAGGTGCCACGAGAGGTGCATCTGCGCGACGAGCTGCCGCGCAATGCGCTCGGAAAGGTGCTCAGGCGAGAACTACGCCCGACCGGCTGACGGCCGGGCGGAGGAGGAGGTTCGAGTTGGCGGACAAGGCGGCGTTGATCACGGGAGGCTCCAGTGGCATCGGGCTGGCGGTGGCCCGGGCACTTGGCGAAGACGGATACGGGATCACCGTCTCGGCGCGACGGCCCGACAAGCTGGAGGCGGCCGCGGAAGAGCTGCGCAAGGACGGCCTCGACGTCCTCTCGATCGCCGCCAACATGGCCGACGAGGACGACATCAAGCGCATGGTGGCGGAGCACAACCAGCACTGGGGCCGGATGGACTTCCTGATGAACAACGCCGGGCTCGGGATCGGCGGCGCGATCGCCGACATGGAGACCAAGAAGCTCGACATGCAGATCTCCGTCAACCTCCGCGCCGTATACCTCGTGACGCGCGAGGCGACGCCGAAGCTGAAGGAGGCAGGTGCGAACGGTGGCGCGATGATCGTGAACACCGCCTCGATCGCAGGCAAGCAGCCGCAGGGCTGGCTGGCGGCCTACTCCGCGACGAAGGCCGGCGTGATCGCGCTCACAGAGGCGACCGCGAAGGAGATCGCAAACGACGGTGTGCGCTGCACGTCGATCTGCCCCGGGTTCGTCGACACGCCGATGACCGAATGGATCCGCGGCCAGGTCGCGCAGGCGGACATGATCCGCCCCGAGGACGTTGCCGAGGTCGTGCGCTGCCTGCTCCGCCTCTCACCGGCGTGCATGATCCCCGAGGTGATGATGATCCGGCCCGCGGACCTGAGCTCCGCCGCCGGGCCGTAAGACGGGCCGCTAGACGTCCGCGGTCTCGCGCGGGCGCTCGCGCTGCGGCTTCGGTTCGTCGCCGAGCGCGCCGCGCACGGCGTCGCGATAGCCGTCCCACTGACGGAACGGGCCCAGCCACCGGCGCCGCGGCTGCGGGCGCGGGCGCGGCGGCGGCGCGGGCCGCAGCGTCTGCAGGCGATGCTCGTCCTCGGCCCAGATGCTGGCCTCGAGCTGGGTCGTGAGCGTGCGGACCTCCCGCTCGGTCGCCTTGCGGGCCCGCTTTCCGGCCCCTGTGAACCGGTCCCACGCACGGGCAAAGCTGCGGAAGTCCGTGCGCCCGCCGCAGCGGTGCGCGGCCAGCATCGGGCACACGCCGCCCGTGCGGTCCGTGTATGCGCCCACGATGATGCGGTCGTACTGGCGCAGGCCGTCGAGCATGGCCATCCGCGTCTCGTAGGGAAGGCAGTCGACCACGCGCCTCAGGCGCTGGGCCTCCCTGCGGTGCGTTCTTCGCAGTGTCATCCGGTCGTATCGCCGATCGCGGTCATCTGGATCCGGGCTTGGAATAAGCTAGCGCCCCCGCCCGCCTCACCCTTTTTATCGAAGCGCGGCGACATTTCAATAGCGGGGACCAGAAACTGCCACCCGCTGTTCAAAGGAGCGTCGAGAAAAAATGAAACTGGGACTCTTCGCGGGCTACTGGGGAATGGGCATCACCGGCGCCGAGCAGCTCGAGATGGCACAGGAGGCCGACCGCCTCGGCTATGACTCGGTCTGGGCGGCCGAGGCGTACGGGAACGATGCCGCCACGGTGCTCGCGTGGCTGGCGGCCAACACCCAGAACGCGCGGATCGCGTCGGGCATCTTCCAGATACCCGCCCGCACTCCGGCGATGACCGCCATGACCGCCGCCACGCTCGACAACATCTCGGGCGGGCGGTTCATCCTCGGCCTCGGCGTCTCCGGGCCCCAGGTCGCGGAAGGCTGGCACGGCCAGCCCTTCGCGAAGCCGTTGACACGCACGCGGGAGTACGTGGACATCGTGCGCAAGGCGCTGGCGCGCGAGACCCTCACCTACGACGGTGACTTCTACAAGCTGCCGCTGCCGAACGGAACCGGGCTCGGCAAGCCGCTGAAGCTGATCATCAGGCCCGTCCAGGAGCGCATCCCCATCTACCTCGCGGCGATCGGGCCGAAGAACACGGCGCTCGCGGCGGAGATCGCGGACGGCTGGCTGCCGACGCTGTTCGCTCCCGAGCACTTCGACGAGTTCCGCCCCGCGCTCGAGGAGGGCGCGGCACGCGGCGGGCGCTCGCTGGACGACCTGGACATCACGCCGCAGACCTCGATGGCGATCTACGACGACATCGAGCACGCCCGCAACTTCATGCGCCCGTACCTCGCCCTCTACATCGGTGGCATGGGCGCCAGGGAGAAGAACTTCTACAGCAAGCTCGTCACGCGCTACGGCTACGGCGACGCGGCCGCGGAGATCCAGGACCTGTACCTCTCCGGCAAGCAGGCGGACGCGATGGCAAGGATCCCGGACGACCTGATCGACAAGGTCGCGCTCGTCGGTCCCAAGGAGCGGGTCAGGGAACGCCTCGCCGCCTACCGCGACGCCGGGGTCGAGACGCTGCTGGTCACGCCCGCCGCCGCCACGCACGAGGATCGCATCCGCATGATGCGGGACCTGGCCGAGATCGCCGCCTGACCACGCGACCCCACCGGATATTCATCGGTGCCTTTGGCGACGCGGGCCATGCGTTCCCTGCGATCGCGCTCGGGCGCGGGCTCGTGCGGCGTGGGCACGAAGTCGCGCTCGAGACGTGGACGCGCTGGCAGGAGCACGTGGAGTCCGAGGGCATGCGCTTCTACCCCGCTCCGGAATACCAGGTCTTCCCCACCCGCGACCGGCCGCTGAAGCCGTACGAAGCCGTGGTCCGGGCGGTGGACGAGACCGCGCCGGCGCTGCGCGACTTCCGCCCGGACGCAGTGGTCAACGACATCCTGACCCTGGCGCCCGCGCTGGCCGCGGAGCGCGAGGGAGTCCCGCTCGCGACGCTCGTGCCGCACTTCTATCCGCCCACCGCGGACGGGGTGCCGCCCTACGGGCTGGGCGCGATGGCGGCGCGCACCCCGGTGGGGCGCGGCTTCTGGCGTGCCACCGCGCAGCAGATGAGCCGCGGGGTCGAGCGCGGCCGGCGGGAGCTGAACGAGACCCGGCGCCGCGTCGGCCTACCGGCGCTGGACCGCCACTACGGCGGGATCAGCGAACAGCTCTGCCTCGTCGGCACGTTCCCGCAGCTCGAGTACCCGCGCACATGGCCCCCGGGGGTGCACGTCACCGGCCCGCTCATCTGGCAGCCGCCCGGCGGCGACTCCGAGTGGCCGCCCGGGGACGGGCCGCGTGTGCTGGTCGCGCCCAGCACCGCGCAGGACCAGGGCCAGACGCTGCTGCGCGCGGCGCTGCGCGGCCTCGCGGGGCTGCCGCTGAGGGTGCTCGCCGTCCGGCGCCGGGGCACGACCGGCCTGCCGCATGCGTCGAATGCCCGGGTGGTGGAATGGGTCAGCTACGAGGAGGCCATGCCGCGCGCCGACGTGGTCGTGTGCCACGCCGGGCACGGGACGCTGGCGACGGCGCTCGCATGGGGCGCACCCGTGGTGACCGTCCCCGCCGCGGGCGACATGGCGGAGAACGGGGCGCGAGCGCAGTGGGCGGGCGCGGGCCTGAACCTGCCGGGCCGCTTCCTGTCGCCGGTCACGCTGCGGTGGGTGGTCCAGCAGGCGCTGGAGCGCCCGGGACTGAGGACGCGCGCACGCGAGCTCGCCGGATGGGCACGAACCCACGATGGCGCGACGGAGGCCGCGAAGCTGGTCGAGCGCTTCGCCGCCGGTCGCAGTGACGGCTAGTCGAGCTTGCCGATCTTGAAGATCTTCGTCCCGCAGTCGGGGCACGTGCCCTGGATCGCAGGGCGGCCGTTCTTCATCGTGACCTGCTTCGGGTCCTTGATCTCGACCTTCTTCTTTTCCTTGACGCAGTAGCCCTCGGGCATGTCTTCTCCTTGCTCGTGGGCCGGCGTCCGGCCCGATTGACCGTCGCCGACGCTAATGAGGTACCCGGACGCCAAGCGGGGCAAGCCGCTGACAGGGCGTCAAGATGGGCGAGCGCTTACGGAACGAAGACGCCCTGGCGGGCGAAGACCCCGTTCGGCACGGTGCTGACGTTCCCGTCCGCCCCGCCGTCCTCGACCCGGAACTGGCCGAACTGCCAGACCGCCCGCTGGCGCTCCTGCACCGCGCCCGGGACCGCCGCGTCGAAACTCGTGTTCAGGGCGCACGTGCTTCCGATGCCGGGATCGGAGGTCGCCGCGCACCCCGAGGGGAACGGGAACGGGATGTCGACGACCGTCGCCCCCTGCGTGCCGCCTCCGGCCACGACCCCGTTCCAGCGGTCGGTGATCCGCAGGTCCGCCGAGACCTGCAATCCGCCCGTGTAGTCGGCCAGGTCGGATGCGCGGCGGACGTCCGTGATGCCGAGGCTGACCGAGACGTCCGCCTCGTCGGCCGTCGTCAGGAAGTCGCCGGGCACGACGCTCACCACGAGCGAGCCCTCCGACTGCGTCGGCCGGCCGTTCGAGTCGGCCGTCCCGACCGTGAGGGCGGTCGACGACCGCGTGGGCGGGTTGCACGACGGGAACGCCAGCGGCGGCCCGTGGGTCCGGTTGGGCGAGACGCATTGCTGGTAGGCAGGGACCAGCCCCAGCTGCAACCGGTTGGCGGCCTTCGGCCGCACGTAGCCGCCGGTGAGTGCGGGCACCACGAACGTGCCCTCGACGTCCGAGTCGTTCTGAGGACGGCTGTCGGCCTGGTCCGCGTCGACGCTCGCGGTGTTGATGATCGACCCCGTCGTCGTCGGCGTGACGTGGATCGTGACGGTCGCCACCGCGCCGTCGGGCATGTATCCCAGGTCGCAGGTGACCGTGCCGGCCGCCTGCATGCATGTGCCCTGGCTCGCGGTCGCCGATACGAACGACGCGCTGGGCGGCAGCATGTCGGTGACCGTCACGCTCGAAGCTCCCGACGGACCGAAGTTGCGCACGTCCAGGTGGTAGGCCAGGGTCTCCCCCACCTCGACCGGGTCCGGGCTGTCCGTCTTGACGATCTCGAGGTCCGCGCGCCGCGGGTCCTTCACCAGCAACTCGACGTTCTGGTCGTTGGCGTCGCCCTCGCCCGAGCCGAGGCCGGCCTGCGGGTCGTTGTAGGCGAACTCGCGGCCCACCGAGGCGAGCATCTCCTCGTCGAAGGCGATTGCGGATCCCGGCGCCGGCGCCGTGCCGGACGCTGCCGCGTCGAGCACCGTGCCGAAGAGCGACAGCGTGCCGTCGCGGTTGTCCATCACCTCGATCAGGCGGTGCTGGACCGGCCAGTCGGCCGTCGCCGCGGTCTCGATCCCCCACCACACTCCGCCGCTCGGACGGGTGAACGGCTGGACGTTGTTCTCGTGGGTGTGGCCGGCGACGTAGGCGACCACGTTGGGGAAGCGGCCGAACAGCTCCGAGATGGTCTCGTCCTCGCTGCCCGGCGGCCGCTGGCTGGGCTCGCCGTAGTGGATCGGCGTGGACACGCGCGGATCGATGTCGCAGCCCGGGTTGAGGTCATGCTCCGGCACGTCGCCGTGCGAGTGCGCCGCGCCCGCGCACGACCCGGCCGCCTCGTCCGGGGCGTTCGAGTTCAGCGAGCGGATCGGGTGGTGGCCGAACACCACGACGACCTTGTCGAGGCCCTGCGCGAACTCCAGCTGCTGCTCGAGCCAGCGGAACTGGGGCTCGTCGACGTTGCCGTTCGACGACTGCTCGACGATCCCGCCCTCGGAGAGGGTGTCGATCGAGATGAACCGCATGCCGGGCGCCTCGGGCGGGTCCCATGAGTAGTACGACGCGCTGCCGGCCGAGTCGGTCTGCTCGACCTCGTCGACGAACTCGTAGCCGTGCGCGTTGTCCTCGCCGTTGTCGGCGTAGATCTGCTTCGTCTGCCGCTTGTCCACGAACCGCCGCAACGGGTCGGGCGGCACGAGCATCGCCGCGGAGGAGGGCGACAACAGGACCGACGGGTCCAGCCCGCTGAACGAAGCCGTCGTGCCCAGCGCCTTGAAGCAGCCGGTCGCGATGTCCTCGAAGGCGGCGTTCCCCGCCTGGTTGCCCTGCACCAGCCCGTCGTGGTTGCCGTTGGTGACGTAGCTCGGGACGTTCAGGCCGGCGGGCGTGAACGGGAGCTGCGCGCGGTCCATGAGCCCGGGGTAGGCGGGCCAGTCGGCCCAGGCGGCCTGCGGGCTGTCCGGGTCGTAGAAGTACGGGTTGGTGCCCTCGTCGTAGTCGTCGTAATCCTGGACGCCGGTGTACTTGGCCGCCTCGGCCAGGTTGGCCGCGTTCGCCGGGTAGGCGGCGCAGCTGGGGTGCAGCAGGGGGCTCCAGTCCGCGGGGTTCTGGCTGCCGCTGTTCGGATCGATCTGCGTGCCGCCCTCGAGCAGGTCGCGCACCCAGAGCATCTCGTTGCGCTGCATGTTGTCGGCCTGGTCCCCGGTGATCAGAGCGAAGTCCATCGCCGCCCGGTCGCCGCCGCTCTGCTCCACCGGGCTCGCGCCCGAGAACAGGTTCATCTGGCGGATCGACCAGTCGATGACGAACGGCTGGAGCGCCTCTTGGGGCCGCCACGCGGAAGCCGCAAAGCCGGTCGGCTCCTGATCGAGGAACTCCACGCGGGCGGGCGACTCCTCGTCGGCGAGCTGGAAGTCGGTCAGCTGGCCCACATATGCGAGCGAGCGGCGCCGGTCCGCGCGCCCGGACTGAGCGTCGGGGATCAGCGGCGTCCCCTCGGCGGTCCCGTCGCGGACCACGTGCGACTCGCTCGTGGCCTGGCTGGAGAGCGTCGCGTAGCCGCTCGACGGATCGGCGCCCGTGATCTCACGCTCGAGCGTCGTGTGGCCGGCGACGTCGGAGAAGAGGTGACCTGCCTGGGCCGTGGCGCCGAAGGTCAGCAGGACCACGACCGCAATGCCCGCGGACCACCACCCGCGCCGACGCGTGCCCTCCGTTGACGTTCCGCTCAATTCGCCGCCCTCCCCAGAGCAGGGTTGGCAGGCTATCACTCAGGCGCGACGCGGAAATGAGAGCCGTTCGCTCTAGAGACCGCGCTCCAGCTCCGCCACGAGCAGCCCCGAGCAGTTCGTACCTTCGAGGTCCTCGGCGAGGGCCCCGGCCAGGCCGCGGGCTGTCTGACTTCCCTCGTAGGCGGCCTCCGGCCGGCGCCGCGCGATCGCCGCGATCCGGCGCGCCGCGGCGAGTGCCGCGTCCTGGGCCGGAGCCCGGCCACCGCGTGCGAGGTAGCGCGCAACCTCACGGCAATACGCGCGGATCGCCGTCACCGAGCGGTCCACGGCGCGTCGCTCCCGCACCGTGAGCGGCGCATCCGGAGTGGTCGCCGGCGCGGGCGACGAGTCGTCCCCGCAGCCGGCCACGAACGCGATCGCAAGTGCCACCGCGAGCAGCTTGGCGCCTGACACGCCGCCAGTATCACCGACGCCGCGGCCGCCGCACCCTGGACGCGCGGGCCGGAGCGCGGATAGCGTTGCAGTCGTGTTGTCCCGTGCCCTGGTCGCAATCGCTGCGCTGCTGGCACTCACGCCGGCCGTCGCGACCGCGCACGACCGGCGCGCGCCGGACGAGGTGCGCATGTTCGCGGTCGGCAACAAGCACCGCATCGCGGACGCCGTCACTTATGCGGACTTCCACAACAAGATGGCGGCGCTGATGGACCGCGGCTTCCCGGGCCGCGGCGCCTACGTGCAGGAGGGCGTCGACGACGTCGCGAGCCACATCCGGCCCGCCGACCGGCGCGCACCGCGCAAGGCGCTGGTCGTGTTCCCGGAGGATGCCGGGCTGATCACGGCGCTGATCGGCACGCGCGGGGCCGCCGCACGGCAACAGACCAGCGCACTGGGCGCAATCCCTTCGCTGTTCGAGCCCTACGCGCCGCAGGTCGCCCACTACTCGGCGAAGTACCCGGGACAACCTGCATTGCGCACGCTGTTCACCGCGCTCACCGACACCTTCTACCGCAGCTTCTACGAGACCTACCGCGCGCTTGCGATCGAGCACGGCGTATACATCGCGGCGGCGATCAACGCGGCGCCGGCGCGGCGCGTGACGCAGGCCGAGGACCCGGCGCTGGTCGCGCTCCTGCGCGATCCCGACGAGCCACAGCGCACATACGCGTACGAGGCGGCGTCGCCATATCCCGCCAACACCACATACGTGTTCGCGCCCGACGGCGAGGTGCTCGTGCCCGACGGCCAGGGCCGCACGCTCGACAGCCCGTCGCAGACGGACGGAGTGATCCGCGGGTCGACCGTGAAGGCCTACCTCACGCCGGTCGAGCAGCCGCCGCCCGGGGAGTTCTTCGGCCTCGCGCTCGGGTTCGGCGCCGTCCGCGACCTCGAGGTGCTGGACACGCCGGTCGGCCGCCTGGCGACCGTGATCTCGAAGGACGCGTGGATGGTCGACGTCAACGACCGCTTCGAGGCCAAGGGAGCGAACGTGATCCTCCAACCGGAGGCGTTCAGCGGCTGGGCGTTCCAGACCACCCCATGGGAGCCCGACATCTTCAAGGAGGGCGGCTTCGCGAACCTCCAGAAGTACCCCGCCTGGCAGGTCAACGTGACCGCCAGCCTGACCGGGAACTTCTTCGACACCCCGTTCGACGGTCAGAGCGCGATCATCGGCCGCAAGCGGAAGGTCGCCCCCGGTCCACTCGGCCCGCAGAACGCGTGGGTGGGCCAGAACCCGGAAACGGCGTTTCTGGAGATGGGGCCCTGGATCGCACCGGACCCGGGCATCGCCGACCCGGCGCTGACGCTGGCGCAGCGCCGCCAGCAGCTCGCCGCCGACGGGGTGAAGCTGCTCTCCGGCCCGCCCTGCGCCACGTCCCTGACCGTGGGACCGTGCCTGAACGGGTACCGCGAGACGGTGATCCACGAGGACGTGACGCTCGGCCGGCCGGCACGGCCCGACCGCAGGCGCGCGGCGCCTCCGGTCTTCGGGCGCAGCGTGGCCGTGCACCACGACGACCATGACGACGACGATGACGATCACCACTGGCGTCGCGGTGATGCGACGAAGCACGCGCCGAAGGTGGCGGCCCAGGGCGAGCACGTGTACGTGACGTGGCACGAGGCGCGACACGGCCTCGACAACGTGTACCTGGCCGTGAGCCGCGATCGCGGCAAGCACTTCCGCGACCCGGTGCGCGTCAGCGACAACCGCCGCGGCGCGGTGGCGGAGATGTTCCCGACGGTCGCGGCGCGTCCCGGAGAAGTGGTCGTCGCGTGGCAGGAGCTGGCCGACGGGCGCAGCGACGACCGCGGACGCGTGATGCTCGCGCGGCTCGACACGCGGGGACGCAAGCGCGGCGCGGACGTGCGCGTCGACGACACCGACGAAGGCGGCAAGTGGCTGCCGCAGTTGGCGCTGGACGGCGCCGTGCCCGTGGTCGCGTGGATCGACGAGCGCGACCGCGGCCTTCAGGACCTCCCGCTCGAGCGCGTGTACGCGGCCCGCGGCACCGCCGGGGGCGGCTTCGGGCCCAACGTGCGGGTGGACGCCGGCGCGCCGGTCCCGCTGGCCGCGCACCTCGACAACAAGTGGAGTCCCACGATCACCGTGTCCCAAGGCAAGGTCTTCGTCGCCTGGTCGGACTTCCGCGACTACAACTGGGACGTGTACTTCGCGCGCAGCGACGACGGCGGGCTGACGTTCGGCCCCAACGTCCGCATCGACGACTTCCAGGGCTTCGAGCGGCTGAACGAGCGTGTGTCACTCGCGATCGACCCGGGCGGCCGCGTGCACGCGGCATGGACCGACCTCCGCGCCCGTGAGCCCGACACGAACATCTATTACTCCCGCAGCGACAACGGCGGCGCGACGTTCTCCGCGAACCGCCAGCTGGACGACTCGAAGGCCGGATTCGACCCTGATCGCGATACGCCCAGCAACCAGTGGCATCCCGCGCTCGTGGCCGCCGGCGGCGGCCTGTTCGCGGCCTGGCAGGACAACCGCCTCGGCAACAACGACATCTTCTTCTCCTCCAGCGGCGACGGCGGGGCGACGTTCGCGGCGTCCGAGCGTGTCGACGACACCGGCCCCGGCCACAGCGAGCAGAGCCGGCCCAGCATGGCGTGGTCCGACGGGCGCTGCTACGTCGTGTGGGAGGACGACCGCCGCGGCTCCGGCGAGGTGTTCCTCGGACGCCGGAACTGCCCGGCCCCGTAGCGGGGGTCGTTTTCCCGTCTTTACCGCGCGGAAACCGCACCTCATTCGGCCCGGGCGCGATAGGGTCGGGCCCCGGATTCGCGTTTACATCCGATCACGGCGCGATAACAACGTGGAAACATGCTGTTATCCAGCCACCGGCAGGGCCGCCGAGAAATGAGACCCCGGAGAGTCATCGCCGCCGCCGCCGTCGCTGCCGCCTCCTTCCTGGCGGTCGTCGCGCTGCTCGCAGCCGGTGGCGGGCGTCCCTACGACGTGCGCGGCGAAGCGGACGTGCCCTACAAGGCCGGCACCGTGAAGGAGGTGCGCGTCCTCGACTCGGTCACCCTCTACGTCGATGGGGAGCCGAAGCCCGGTCCGAGCGTGATCGGCGGCATCGGCCTGATCGCGCTGGCGACGGCCGCGTTCATGACCGCCGCCGCGCTGCGCATCGCGGGCCGCCGCGGGAGGCTGATCGCGTTCTACCTGCTGATCGCGGCGGGGCTCGGGTATGCGGGCATGGACGAGCTCTTCGCGATCCACGAGAGCATCGGGCACAACCTCCAGTTCCTCGCCGACCTCCCCGGCGTAACGCGGCCGGACGACCTGGTGATCGCGGCGTACCTGATTCCCGCCGCCGCGTTTGCGTTCGTCTTCCGGGACATCCTGTTGAGCCACCGGGGCGCGGCTGCGGCCCTGGCCGGCGGCCTCGGCCTGTTCGCGCTGGGCACCGGGGCGGACATCGCCGGCGCCACGAGTGCGGAGAAGTACCTGGAGCTCTTGAGCGGGATGTGCATAGCCGCCGGCCTCGCCCTTCTGATGTACTCGCACCTGCGCCGCAACCTGCGCCCCGACCTCGCGCCGGTCGCGAGGGACGAGGTCACAGTGGTCGACCAGCGCGCTCCACGGGACGTTCCCGCCGGTATCGCGAACTGATCGCCGCGCGCGGCGCGCCGCCGTGTCCCAGCAAGACCTGGACATCCTGCGATCCTCGTACGCGGCCTTCGACCGGCGTGTTCGCTCCGTAGCCTGCCGCCGAAAGGTCAACCCGCCCTTGGCAGCCGTGCGCTGACGGGTTAGGATCCGCTCAGCTCGATCTGGGAGGGGTTCAATGAAGCGCGACGCCCTGCTGCGCGTTCGTCTGGCCGGTTCGATCCTCGCGGCCGCGCTCGCCGCCGCCGCACTTGCGCCCACGGCGCACGCGACCTTCGCGGGAGGAAACGGAAGGATTGCCATCACCACCCTGAAGGACGGCAATCCTGAGATCTACACCATTCCCGCGTTCGGCGGGGACCCGCATATCCGGGTTACCACCCATCCCGCGACCGAAAGCTCGCCCGCGTGGAACGCGAGCGGCTCCGAGCTTGCCTTCGCCAGCAACCGGCCTGGCGCGGGTTCGAACGCCGGCGACTTCGAGATCTACAGGAAGCCGCCGTCCGCTTCGGCCACCGCGACGCAGCTGACCTTCAACGGGGTCGCCGACGAGTCGCCTGCCTGGGCTCCAGACGGCACGCAACTCGTGATCGTGCGCGAAGTCGCCGGCGGGGACACCGACCTGGTGATCATCGCCGCGGACGGAAGCGGTACGACGACGCCGCTGACGGCCTTGGCGTCGGTGTCTGGCGAGGTCGAGCCGAACTGGGCTCCGAACGGCACCCGGATCGTGTTCTCGGCCTTCGCGCCCGGTGCGGCGCAGCGCGACATCTTCACGATCCTGCCCGACGGGACCGGACTGACGAACCTCACCAACACCCCAAACGACGACGACCGCGAGCCGAACTGGTCACCGCGCAACGCGCGCATCACCTACGCGAGCGCCCTCGGGTCGAATTACGACATCCACGTCATGAATGCGGACGGCACCGGTGACACCAACATCACCAACCACCCCGACGCCGACCGCGACCCGGCGTGGTCACCCGACGCCACGCGGATCGCATTCACGCGTCGCACGAACGGCAACGACAACATCGTCAACATCGCCTCCACGGGGCAGTACCCCTTCCCGATCACGTACCTCCCGGCGTCCGAGACGCAACCGGATTGGCAGCGTGTGCCACCGGCGGCATGCCAGGACGGGCTGGACAACGACGGGGATACGCAGATCGACTACCCCAACGATCCCGGATGCACGTCGACCGCGGACAACGACGAAACCAACCCCGCTTGCAGCGACGGCATCGACAACGACGGGGACACGAAGATCGACTATCCGGATGACGCCGGCTGCACGTCGCTCACCGACACCAACGAAACCAATCCCGCGTGTAACGACGGGGTCGACAACGACGGGGACACGAAGATCGACTATCCGGCCGATCCCGGGTGCACGTCGGCCGCGGACAACAGCGAGTTCAATCCGCCTCCGGTCGCATGCAACGATGGGGTGGACAACGACGGGGACACGAAGATCGACTATCCGGACGATCCCGGGTGCACGTCGAGCTCGGACGACAACGAAGCGGATCCTGCGGCGCCCCAGTGCAATGACGGGCTCGACAACGACGGTGACGAGAAGATCGACTATCCGGCCGACCCCGGATGCTTTTCCGCCTCCGACACCGACGAGTTCAACTCGCCGCCCTCGGGCGTGTTCGTGCGGCCCAAGAGCGCACCTCGGATCAAGGTGTCGCTCGTGCCGGCCTTCAACGCCTGCACCAGCCCGAATCGCCAGCACGGGCCTCCGCTTGCCTTCCCGTCGTGCAACCCGCCGGTCCCGGGCTCAACCGCCATCACCGTCGGAACGGAAGAGGCGAACGGGGCCGGCGAGAATTCCGTCGGAAGCGTGACGCTTACAGCCGACCCCGCCGTTCCGGGCCCGCCCGACGACAGTGACGTGATCGTGGCAGGGTCGATCACCGACGTGCGCTGCCTGCCGAGTACCACGAGTCCCTGCGGCAACCCGAACGCCGCGGACGGCGCGGACTACACCGGGGATCTGCAGGGATCCGCCACGATCCGCATCACCGATCGCTGGAGTGCGTCGTCAGCGGGAGGCGGAGCGGATGCAGCGACGGTCGTGGACTTCCCATTCCCGATGGCCTTCGGCTGCGCGGGCACCGCCGACGATGCGATCGGTGCGACGTGTACCTCGAACACCACCTTCAACGCGATCGTGCCCCAGGCCATGAGGGACGGGAAGAGATCGGTAATCGACGTCGGTCAGATCGTGGTCAGCGACGGCGGGCCGGACGGCATCCCCTCCACGGCCCCGAACACCCTGTTCATGAAGCAGGGTCTCTTCGTGCCATAGGAAGCGCGGAGAGATTCGCCGCCACCTGGTGCCCAGGCTTCGCAGATAGGCAAGTCCGACGCCGGAGCCTACGCTGAATAGACAACCCCTCCCACTGACTCCCTGGCCGCACTCCACACTCCGACGCCCCGCTTGCCCCGGCGGGGCGTTTGCACGTCTAGGCGCGATACTGCGCGGGCGATGTCACAGGAGAACGTTCAGGTCGTGCGGCGCATCTGGGAGCTCTACGCGCAGGGCACGCCAGCCGCGGTAGCTGCCACCTACGACGAGGGATTGCTCGCGCCTGACTCGACGTTCACCCCGGCGGAGGAGGTCCCAGGGAAGGAGACTTACGTCGGCCGCGAGGGCTTCATGAAGTTCCTGCGCGGATGGGACGCGGAGTTCGGGGAGTGGAGTCTCCAGGTGGAGAAGATCATCGACGCGGGAGACGACCGGGTCGTCGTACTCCTCCACGAGTTCGGGCAGGGCAGAAGAAGTGGTGTCTCGGTCGAGCTGAGACTCGGATCGGTGTACAGGTTTGAGGGTGGCCAGGTCATCGAGCGTCGGGATTACCTCGATCACACGAGGGCACTCGAAGCCGTGGGGCTGTCGGAGCAAGACGCTCACGCCGGCTCCTGAGCATGCGGGATACTGCGCGGGCGATGTCGCACGAGAACGTGGAGATCGTTCGGGCCGCGAACGAGGCGTGGAGCAGGGGGGACTGGGACGGCCTTCGGGATACGTACGACCCGGATGTCGTCATGAGAACGGTCGACGAATGGCCGGAGGCCGGACCACACTTCGGCCGGGATGCGGTCTTGCGGTTCTTCGAGCAGCTCCGCGCCACCTGGGACATCAATGAATTGGAGACCATCAGCCTGACCGAAGCCGGCGACCGGGTCGTCGGGCACTACGTGTTGCACGGCGTGGGTCGCGGACCGGACGCGAGAATCGACGTGTCCAACGTCGTGACGCTTCGCAGGGGCAGGGCGATCATGATCGAGTACTTCTGGAACCACGCCGACGCACTCGAAGCCGTGGGGCTGTCGGAGCAAGACGCTCACGCCGGCTCTTGAGCCTGCGGGCATCCTGCGCGGGCGCCCGGTGTCCTCGTTCCTAATCACAGAAGCCCCGCCGTAGCAGGGCTTCCCAAAGCTCCGGGGGTGGGACTCGAACCCACAACCTACGGATTAACAGTCCGCCGCTCTGCCGATTGAGCTACCCCGGAATGTCGTGGGAGAGGTTCGGCCACGGGGGCGGCTTCCCTCTCTCTGGATACAGCGCCCCCGAGGGGGCGCGCCCCAATACTAGAGAGGCCCGCCGCGGGGCTTAATCGGAGGTGGCGTCCTGCAGCGCCCGCGCCATGCGGAACTTCTGCAGCCGCCGCAGCGTGCGGATCTCCATCTGGCGGATCCGCTCTCGCGTGACGCCGAAATCCTGGCCCACCTGCTCGAGCGTCATGGGCTCGTTGCCGTTCAGCCCGTAGCGCAGCTCGATGATCCGCCGCTCCCGGTCGGGCAGGCCCGCCAGGGTCTTCATCAGGTCCTCGCGCATCATCTTGCGCGCCGCGACCTGGTCGGGCTGGTGGGTGTGGTCGTCCTCGATGAAGTCTGCCAGCGACGCGTCGGTCTCCCCCATCGGCGCCTCCAGCGAGACCGTCTCGCGCGCCAGCTCCAGCAGCTCCTCGACCTTGTCCGGCGGCAGGTCAAGCTCCTTGCCGATCTCCTCGGCAGTCGGCTGACGGCCCAGGTCCTGCACCAGCGAACGCTGCGTGCGCGTGACGCGGTTGATCGCGTCGACCATGTGGACCGGGATCCGGATCGTGCGCGCCTGGTCGGCGATCGCCCGCGAGACCGCCTGGCGGATCCACCACGTCGCATATGTGGAGAACTTGAAGCCCTTGCGGTAGTCGAACTTCTCGACCGCCCGGATCAGACCAAGGTTGCCCTCCTGGATCAGGTCGAGCAGGTTCAGCCCGCGACCCATGTAGCGCTTGGCGACGGAGACGACGAGGCGGAGGTTGGCCTCGATCAAGGCGTTCTTCGCGTCCACGTCGCCCTTCTCGATCAGCTTTGCGAGCCGCACCTCGTCCTTGGCGCTCAGAAGCGATACGCCGCCGATCTCCTTCAGGTAGGTGCGAACGGGGTCGGGCGCTTCCGCGCCGCCCGACTCGCGCTCCTCGACTACCGGCTCGTCGAACCGGAAGGCGTGCTCAGCCGTGCTCACGCGCTGGCTCCGTGGTCGGAGGCGAGATCTCCTCGCTTCCCATCAGCCTGGCCTTTGCCTCTGTGACCCTGCTGCGTTCCACGGACAGCCTGCGGTGACGGTCGAAGTCCTGTGCCGCCGTCGCCGCCCTGATCTCACGTTCGAGCCGGTACTTCTCGAGTTCGAGGAATCCGAACTCGAGCGCGTGCTCGCTGGCCGGCGCGCTCGAAGCCCGCACGACGATCTCGCTGACAGCATTCATCAGCGCCTCGTCGTGTGGTCCGAGTCCGGCCGTCGGTGAGTCGAAGTGCTCCAAGATCCACGCGCGCGCCCTGCGCAGCACGTCGGACGAGAGGTGCTCGTCCACGAGCCGCTCCAGGTACGCCCGCCCACGGTCGCCGCTCGAGACGCAGATCGCGAGGAACATGCGCTCGTTGCGCTCGACGCGAGACGCGCCGGCACGGTCGCCGAGCCGGGTGGTGCGGACGGGAGGACCCTCGGTGGGCCTTGCCAGGAGCGGGGCGAGCAGGTGCTCCGAGAGGTCGAGCCGATCTGCCACGTGGCGGATCTGCTCGTCCCGCTCGGCCGAGGGGCGCACGGCCGAGAACACGGGCGCGAGCTCTGCCACGACCCTGTCCTTGTCCGCTGCCGAGAGCGCGTCGGCATCGCCTAGCGCGCTCGTCACCTGGAATTCCAAGAAAGGAATTGCTGCCCCCACTCTGGTCTTGAAGCTGTCCGGGCCTGCCTCCATGAGGAGGTCACAGGGGTCCTTATCGTCCGGCAGCCGCACCACCTTGAGAATCAGGCCCCGTCCTGCGGCGGCCCGCTGGGCCCTCAGCATGGCCTCCTGGCCCGAGCGATCGGCGTCGAAGGCGAGCAGCACCTCCGGCGCGAGGCGCGCCAGCTCCCCCAGCTGCTCCTCCGTGAGCGCCGTGCCCATGGCGGCGACCGCGTTGGGAAAGCCCGCCTGGTGCAGGGCCAGCACGTCGGTGTAGCCCTCGACGACCAGGGCCCGGCCCTGCTTGGTGATGTGGGAGCGGGCCAGGTCGAGCCCGAACAGCTGACGGCCCTTGCGATAGACGGGGCTCTCCGAGGTGTTGACGTACTTCGGCTGCTGGTTGTCGCGGGTCGCCCGCGCGCCAAACCCGAGCACCCTCCCTCGCCCGTCGCGCAGTGGGAACATGATCCGGGCGCGAAAGCGGTCGTATAGGCCCCCCTGGCGCCCGCGCTGCGCAAGCCCGGCGACCTGCAACTCCTGCTCGGTGAACCCCGCCTTCTGCGCATTCACCAGCACCCGGTCCCAGGCGCTCGGCGCGTAGCCCACGCCGAACTCCTCCAGCACCTCGCGCCCCAGACCGCGGCCCTCGAGGTACTTGCGCGCGCCCGCCGCCTCGGCCGAGTCCCAGAGGTAGCGCGCGTAGAAGGTCGCGGTCTTGGACAGCAGCTCGAGCAGCCGCTCGCGCGCCCGGCGGCGCTCGTCGTCGCGGCCGCCCTGCTCGAACTCGAGCTCCACGCCGTAGCGGTCGGCGAGTTGCTCCACCGCGTCGCGGAAGTCGAGGCCCTCCTTCTCCTCGAGGAACGTGAAGATGTTGCCACCGGCCTGGCAGCCGAAGCAGTAATAGAGCTTCTCCGCCGGGTCGACGGAAAAGGACGGCGTGCGCTCGTCGTGGAACGGGCACAGCCCGAGGTAGCGGGCTCCGCGCCGGCGCAGCTCCGTGTGGGCCGACACGACCTCCACCATGTCGGCGGCCAGCCGGACCCGTTCGATCGACTCTGGCGTGACCCGGCTCACGTGAAGGCGCGCGGGACCGTGAGGCGCTCGAACTCGCGGATGCAGAATCGATCGGTCATGCCGGCGAGATAGTCGGTCACGCGAGTCACCGCGTCGGTGTCCGGGCTGGGGTCGAGCACGGGCAGCGCTTCCGGATGCTCGATGTAGTGATCGAAGAGGGCGTGCACGACCTGGGTCACGCGCTCCTGCTCGCGCCGCGCCGCCGGCCCGAAGTACACGTGGTCGAACATGAACTTGCGCAGCCGGCTCATCGCGCCGCCGACTCGCTCGCCCTGGACGATGTCCCCCGCGCGCTCGGACGCCTCGACGAGATCGTGCACGAGCAGGTCGATGCGCTCGGAGCCTGTCTCGCCGAGGATCGCGATCTCCTCCTGCGGGAGGTCCCCCTCGGCCAGCACGCCGGCACGCAGGGCGTCGTCGATGTCGTGGTTGATGTACGCGACACGGTCGACCAGCCGCACGATCCGGCCCTCGAGCGTGGCGGGCGTCCCCGGGCCCGTGTGATGCAGGATGCCGTCGCGCACGGCCTGCGAGAGGTTGAGCCCGCGCCCGTCGCGCTCCAGCACGTCCACCACCCGCAGCGAGTGCTCGTTGTGGCGGAAGCGGCGGTCGCAGCGTTCCTGGAGCGCACGATCGAGCGCCTCCTCCCCAGCGTGCCCGAAGGCCGGGTGGCCGAGGTCGTGGCCCAGGCCGATCGCCTCGGTCAGGTCCTCGTTCAGCCGCAGCGCCCGCGCCACGGTGCGTGAGATCCCGCAGGCCTCGAGGGTATGGGTGAGGCGGGTGCGGTAGTGGTCGCCCTCGGGATCCACGAACACCTGCGTCTTGTGCTTCAGCCTGCGGAAGCTCTTGCTGTGGACGATCCGGTCGCGGTCGCGCTGGAACGGGGTGCGCAGGCGGCACGCCGGCTCCTCCACGGCCCGATTCGGCGGGTAGGAGCGGGTCGCGAGCGGCGCCAGCTGCTCCTCCTCCAGGTCCCTGACCCGGGCCTCGAACGACCCCGCGACGGGGGCGTCTGCGAGCACAGCATCGATGTCGGCGGCGTGGGCCTCCACGTCGACGATTGTGTCAGCCGGCTAGGCGGTCTTGGCGGCGGCCTCTTCGAGGCCCTTGCCCACCGCCTCCCCCAGCGCCATGGCCGCCGACAGGGGTCGCACCATCACCGTGAAGTCGGCGATCTTGCCTGCACCGTCGAAGCGCAGGAGGTCGAGCCCCTCGACTTCCTTGTCGCCGACGCGGGCCTTGAAGACAAGCGCCTTGACCTCGTCGCCGTCGAGCTCGTCCGTGTAACGAAAGTCCTCGAAGGTGCGAGATACGACGCCCAGGAGCATCGCGACCGCCTCACGTCCCTCGAACGGCTTGAAGGTGATCGGGCTGTGGAACACCACGTCCTCGGCGAGCGCGTCGACCATCCGGTCGAGGTCCTGCGCTTCGACGGCGGTCCTGAATGCCTCGTGACTCATGGGCGGCTCCTCTCGGTGACCCTGCGATAGACGGCGGCGGTGAGCTCGCCGTTGCGTTCCCAGGTGAAGTGCTCGGCGACAGTGCGGCGGGCTGCAGCCCCGAGCCTATCGCGCTCGCCGGGATCGCTCACGATGCGGTCGATCGACCGCGCCAGGGTGCCCTCGTCCCCGGACGGCACGAGCACCATGCCGTCGCCGGCGGCGGCGATGTCCTCCGCGCCGGTGCCGGTGCCGCCGATCGCCGGCAGCCCGGCCGCCATCGCCTCGACGTGCGCCACGCCGAACGCGTCGTGGACGCTCGGCATCACGTGCAGCCAGCCGCGTGCCATGTGCTGCAGCGCGGCTGCGT
Organism: Solirubrobacterales bacterium; assembly: GCA_035650255.1. Lineage (GTDB taxonomy): Bacteria > Actinomycetota > Thermoleophilia > Solirubrobacterales > JBBDJG01 > DASRIA01. The sequence continues at coordinate 16,721 of DASRIA010000095.1, read as the reverse complement.
GATCCATGGGACCGGCAAACGAAACGCGCTCCCCGACCCCGAGCCGGGCGGCGAGCTGCGCGAGCCGGTCGCGGTCCGGCCCCTTGCCGATCAGCACGTAACGCAGCTCCGGATGGCGATCCTTCAAGGCCGCGACCGCGCGGATCACAGCGGCCTGGTTCTTGTGTGGCTCGAGGTGGGCGACGGTCACGAGCGTCGGCTGCGGCGCGCGCGGCGGCGGCGCGGCGGGGATGTCGGCGCCCGGGTGGACGACTTCGAGCAGGGGGAGCGGGCCGGTCAGCTGCTCGATCCCGCGTCGCGTCACCTCGCTGTTGGCGATCACGGCGTCCGCGGCGCGCAGCACGCGTGACACGACCTCCCGCCCGCGGTTGCTGCGCGCCGCCGTGTAGGACAGGTCACCGCCGTGGACGGAGACCACCAGCGGCACGTCGTTGCCGCGGTCGATCCAGCGCAGCACCGCGTCCCCCGCGGGCACGGCGTAGTGCGCGTGGACGAGGCCGGGCCGCGGCCCCTGATCGAGGGCGCGCCGCACGCCCCGCGCCGCCCAGCGCCCCCAAGCGGGGTAGCTCAGCGGCCGCGGCGGCGAGACGAACCTCACATAGCGCACGGGGACGCCGTCCATGACTGTGTGGCGAGGCGGGTTCAGCACACGTGCCGCCCAGCCCGCCAGCCGCCCGGAGCGCAAGTCCCCGAGACTGGGCAGCGGCCGCTCGAGGGCCACCACGCGTACCTCCACCCCCTGCTCGCGCACAGCCGTGGCCTGGCGGTGGGCCCAGATGCCCCAGGCCGGATCCCGCGGCCGCGGGTAGTACTCCGCGACGACGGCGACGCGCACTATCGGCGGCCCACTAGGAGGAACGGTGGCGGAGCGCCGCCTGCGCGGCGGCCACCCGGGCGATCGGCACCCGGAACGGCGAGCAGCTCACGTAGTCGAGCCCCGATTCGTCGAAGAAGTCGATGCTGTCCGGGTCGCCGCCGTGCTCACCGCAGATCCCGAGTCCCAGGCCCGGGTTCGAGATGCGCCCGCCCGCGGCAGCGGCGCGCACGAGGCTTCCGACGCCCACCGGGTCGAGTGTCTCGAACGGGCTGCGCGGGACGATCTTCTGCTCCAGGTAGTGGGCCAGGAAGCCGCCCTCCGCGTCGTCGCGCGAGAAGCCGAGGACGGTCTGCGTGAGGTCGTTGGTCCCGAAGCTGAAGAAGTCGGCGTGATTCGCGATCAGGTCGGCGATCGTGCAGGCCCGCGGCAGCTCGATCATCGTGCCCACCGAGACCCGCAGCGGTTCCTCGCCCTCATCCTCGATCGTCTGCGCGGTCGTCCGCTCGACCAGCTCCCGCACGTACTCGAGCTCCTGCTCGTAGCTCACGAGGGGGATCATGATCTCGACGTCGGGCTGCGATCCCGTTCGCTTGCGCACCGCGAGCGCGGCCATCACGATCGCTCGCACCTGCATCTCGTACACCTCGGGATGGACGATGCCCAGCCGACAGCCCCGGGTGCCGAGCATCGGGTTCACCTCCTCCAGGTGCTTGACGCGGTCGAGGAGATGCTCCAGCTCCGCGATCCGGCCGGCGTCGTCGGCGCGGTGCAGGCGGGCGCGCTCGACGAGCAGCTCCGACTTGCTGGGAAGGAACTCGTGCAAGGGCGGGTCGAGCAGCCGGATCGTCACCGGGTAGCCCGTCATCGCCTCGAAGATCCCCTCGAAGTCGGCCCGCTGCAGCGGCACCAGCTCCGCGAGCGCCGCCCGCCGCTCCTCCAGGGTGTCCGCCATGATCATGGCCCGCATCTTCGGCTGGCGATCGGCCTGCATGAACATGTGCTCGGTGCGGCAGAGGCCGATTCCCGCCGCGCCGAACTCGCGTGCGCGCCGGGCATCCGCCGGCGTGTCCGCATTCGCGCGGACGCCGAGACGCCGCACCTCGTCGGCCCACTCGAGCACCGTGTCGAAATGGTCGCTGAGCTCGGGCGCGACCAGCGGCACGTCCTCGACGGTCACGACACCGCGCGTGCCGTCGATGGCGATCATGTCGCCGGCCTCGAGCCGGGTGCCGTTCACGTTCACGGTGCCGCTGTCGAGGTCGATCTTCAGCGCCGAGGCGCCTGCCACGCACGGCCGGCCCATCCCGCGCGCCACCAGGGCCGCGTGCGAGGCCTTGCCGCCCTCCGAGGTGACGATGCCCTTTGCGGCGTGGAAGCCCGCGACGTCCTCCGCCTCGGTGAAGGGCCGCACCAGGATCACGTCCCTGCCTCCCTCGTTCTGCTGGACCGCCTCCGAGGCGGTGAAGACGATCTCCCCCTTCGCCGCGCCCGGCGAGGCCGGGACACCGCGCGCCAGGGGCGTGTACGAGTAGCTCGGGTCGAAGGTCGGGTGCAGGAGCTCGTCGAGCTTCTCGGCATCGATGCGCAGCAGCGCCTCCTCGCGTGTCAGCAGGCCCTCCTCGACCATGTCCACGGCAACCCGCACGGCCGCCTGGGCCGGTCGCTTGGCGGAGCGCGTCTGCAGCATGTAGAGAGTCCCGTCCTCGATCGTGAACTCGACGTCCTGCATGTCGCCGTAGTGGCGCTCGAGCGTGCGCATGATGTCGAGGAGCTGCCCGTGCAGCTCGGGGAAGAGGCTCTTCAGCTCCGAGAGGTCCTGCGTGTTCCGGACGCCGGCCACGACGTCCTCCCCCTGCGCGTTCTGGAGGAAGTCGCCCGACGGCTCGGGCGCGCCCGTGGTCTCGTCGCGGCTGAAGGCAACGCCGGACGCGGAGTTGTCCCCGGTGTTGCCGAACACCATCTGCTGCACATTGACGGCGGTGCCCCAGTCGTCGGGGATGCGGTTCAGGCGGCGATACTCGACCGCGCGCGCGCCGTTCCACGACTCGAAGATGGCGAGGATCCCCTGGCGCAGCTGCTCGCGCGGCTCCTCGGGGAACTCCTCGCCGGTCTCGGCTCTGAAGATCTGCTTGAACTCGCCCGTCAGCTGCTCGAGGGCCGGCGCGTCCAGGTCGGTGTCGAGCGTGGCCCCAGCCTGTTCCTTCTTCGCTTTGATGGCGCGCTCGAAGAGCTCGCCGTCGATGCCGCGGACGACGTTGCCGAACATCTGCACGAACCGCCGGTAGGAGTCCCAGCCGAAGCGATCGTTGCTCGTCCGGCCGATGAGGCCGCGCACCGACTCGTCGTTCAGGCCCAGGTTGAGGACGGTGTCCAGCATGCCGGGCATCGAGTCGCGGGCGCCGGAGCGCACCGAGACCAGGAGCGGATCCCGGGGATCACCGAGCCGCTTGCCGGTCTGCCCCTCGAGGCGCGCCAGCGCCTCGTCGACCTGCTCCTCGAGGCCGTCCGGGACCTCGCCCCCGGACTTCATGTAGGCGACGCATGCCGCGGTCGTGATCGTGAAGCCGTCGGGCACGCGAACGGGCCCGCCGATCCGCTTCATCTCGGCGATGTTCGCTCCCTTGCCCCCGAGCAGCTCGCGCATTTCGCGGGAACCCTCGGAGAAGTCGTACACCCACTTGTCCACGAGCCGGGCGATTCTATTGACGCGGGGCGCCCGCCTGTCAGGCGACGCTGCGCAGCCGCACGTGGGCGTGGTACTCGACCGTGCCCGACAGCGCCCGCTCGACCTGCGTGAGGGTCGGCCCGCCGGCGCGGGGTGCGTCCTTCAGCGGCGCGGCCAGCGCGCCCAGCATGAACGCGCGCGCGGACTGGTCGAGGGTGAAACCGTCACCCGCTCCGCAGTCGTGGCACACGACGCCGCCCGCGGCAGCCGAGAAACGCAACGAGCCACCGCCGGCCGGCCCCCCGCATCGCGCGCAGTCGGAGAGCTCGGGCATGAACCCGGCCGCGAGCATCAGCTTCATCCGGAACGCCAGCAGGTTCACGCCGCCCGCGACGCCGGGATCCGAGTCGAGCAGCTGGAGCTCGTGGCAGAGCAGGTTGTACGTGGCGGAGTTGCCCTCGCCCTCGCCGAACAGCCGCAGCACCGACTCGCACGCGGAGCCGGCGCACTGGATCGCACCACCGTGCTCGCGCAGCCGCGGGTACCACTCGACGCACTGCGCCTGCGTGACGGTGTGCAGGTCGCCGCGTCCCTCGTACAACACGAGGCTCACACGGGAGAAGGGCTCGAGCCGGCCGCCGAAGCGCGACTTCGTGCGGCGCACGCCCTTCACCACGGCGCCCACCTTGCCCCGCGTGCCGGTGTACATGTGGACGATGCGGTCGGCCTCGCGCAGGCGCATGGACCGAAGCACGATCCCTTCCGCCTTGTAGTAGGGCACTCCGCGCGCCTTTCGCTCCGTGTTTGCCGCCTTACCGGCAGGGGAAAGCAGCCCCTGCGACTTCTACACTCTGACCGCGGCATCGGATGGAAACCTCGCGCAACGGAAAACCCGAGATCACCGTCTACACGACGGACCCGTGCGCGCGCTGCATCCGCGCGAAGGAGCTGCTGGCAAAGCACGCGCTTGCCTTCGTGGAGATCAACCTCGCGAAGGACCCGGTCGGCCGTCGCGAGCTGGCGGCGTTCACCGGGCGCATGACCTTCCCGCAGATCGTGATCGACGGCGAGCCGCTGGGCGGCTTCCAGGAGCTGCTCGAGGCCGACGAGGCCGGGCGGCTCGGGAGCCTGGCGGCCTAGCTGGTCGAGTGATCCGGCCGCGGCCCATCCGCGAGCTCACGATCGAGGCCGGCCGCTACATCTCCGCCGCCAGCGGCCTGGCGCACACCGGCGAGCACATATATGTCGTCGCCGACGACGAGCGCGAGCTCGGAGTGTTCCCGTCACGGGGCGACGCGCCCGGCCGCCTGGCGCGGTTCCTCCCGGGCGACCTGCCCGCCGACCGCGAGGAGCGCAAGCGCCACAAGCCGGACATGGAGGCGCTCGCCCTGCTGCCGGGAGCCCTCCTGGCGCTCGAATCGGGCTCGCGGCCCGAGCGCCGCGGCGGCGTCCTGTGGAACCTCGACAAGCGCGGAGCGCTGGCCGGCGACCCGCGGCGCCTGGACCTCCGACCCCTGTACGAGGCGCTCGAGCGCGACATCCCGGACCTGAACATCGAGGGCGCGACCGTGGCAGGCGCGGACCTGCTGCTGTTCCAGCGCGGCAACGGCCCCGGCGGCGTCAACGCCGTGGTCACGCTCGTGCTCGCAGGCGTGCGCGACGCGATCGCGGAGGGCCGCATCGACGCGCGGGCGGTGTTGGACGTGAGGCGCCACGACCTCGGAGAGATCGACGGGGTGCGCTTCTGCTTCTCGGACGCCACCGCACTACGGGACGGCCGCGTCCTCTTCACCGCCGTCGCGGAGGGCGGCGAGGACACCTATCACGACGGCGAGTGCGTGGGAGCGGGGATCGGGATGCTCGACGCCGCCGGGGACGTCGTGTCGTGGGAGCAGCTCGACCCGGCCTTCAAGGTGGAGGGCATCGAGGCCCACGACGACGGTGACGGGCCCGTGATCCTGCTGGTTGCGGACGCCGACGATCCGACGTCGCCGTCCGTGATGCTCCGCGCGCCTCTGCCCTATCCCGCCTGACCCAGCTCGGACAGCGCCGGGATGCCGTGCAACCCCGTTGCCTGCAGGCACGCGTCCCTGATCGCCTCGGCCGTCAGCGCCGCGGCCACGACGCCGACCACGAACGGCTCGACCCGCGGTGCGGTGCCGCTGGCCATCGCGAACACGACGTCGCCGTCGAACTGCGAGTGCACGGGGTCCACCGCGCGCGCCATCCCGGCCTGCGCCATCTTCGCCACGATCCCGCACTCGCTCTTCGTCAGCTCGGCGTTCGTCATCAGGCACACCAGCGTGGTGTTCTCTAGCGGCTCTCCCTTCCGGAAGCTCGGCGGCTCGATCGGCCGGGTGCGGATCATCTTCGTGGAGCCGGCGAAGCTGCCGTCGTCGGCGCGCGTGCCCGCCAGCACCCGGCCGTCCTCGCCGAGGACGTCTCCGAAGGCGTTCACGACCGCGATTGCGACGATCTTGCCGCCTGGCGGGAGGTGCTGCTTCGCCATGCCCACTCCGCTCTTGACGGCGAACTCACGGCCGCGCAGCTTTCCGACCGCCGTTCCGGTCCCGGCCCCCACGGTCCCGAGCGCCGGGTCGCCCGTGGCCGCCTCGCATGCCGCGAAGCCGTCCGCCGGGCCGGGCCTGCCGCGCGGATCGCCGGTCACCAGGTCGTACACGACCGCCGCCGGCACGAGCGGGACGAGGCCGCCCGGCGTGTCGTAGCCGCGGCCGTTGCGCTCGAGCCAGTCCACGACGCCGTCCGCTGCGGCCAGGCCGAACGCGCTGCCGCCCGCCAACAGCACGGCATGGATCCGGGACGCGTTCGCAATCGGGTTCAGCAACTCGATCTCGCGCGTACTGGGCCCGCCGCCCCGCACGTCGGCCGACGCGACGGCGCCGTCCGGTGGCGCGAGCACCACGGTGCAGCCCGTGGCCGCCGCGGGGTCGCTCCAGTGGCCGGCCTCGAACCCGGCCGGCAGCGCCGGCTCGCTCACGGCGCCGGCACCCGCCTGCGGCGCGGCGCGCGCTGGCAGTTGCGGCACACGTAGGTGCCGCGGCCGGCCGCGACTAGCTTCGTCACCGGTCCGCCGCAGCGAGGGCACGGCTGCCCGGCGCGCAGGTGGATCAGGAACTCGTTCTGCATCGATCCCTGCTCGCCGTTGGCGTCGCGGTAGTCGTCGATCGAGGCGCCCTGGTGCGCGAGCCCTTTTTCGAGCGCGGCAACGATGCCCGCGTGCAGGCGCTCGAAGTCGGCGCGGCGCAGCCGGCCGACGGGCTTCAGCGGGTGGATCCCGGCCCGGAACAGCGCCTCGTCCGCATAGATGTTCCCGATGCCGGCGACGCGCCGCTGGTCCAGCAGGAAGGCCTTCACCGGCGCCCGGCGCCCGTGCGCGGCGGCGCGCAGCACGTCGGGGGTGAAGCCGGGATCGAGCGGCTCAGGGCCAAGCCGTGCATCGAGATAGCGCTCGAGCAGCTCCCTGCCGTCGATCACGACGCCGGTGCCGAAGCGGCGCTGATCGGTGAACACCAGCCGGTTGCCGTCGTCCAGCACGAGTCGCACCCGCAGGTGTGCGCGATCAGCCCCGTCGTCGCCCGCGGCGACCCAGAGCAGATTGCCCGTCATCCGCAGATGCATGACCAGGTACCGGTCCTCGTCGAGGTCGGCGATCAGGTACTTGCCCCGGCGGCGCAGGCGCTCGACGGCCCGGCCGCGCAGGGCTGTCTCGACCTCTGCGGGCGCCACCGGCGCAGTCCACAGGGGGTCGAGGACCTGGGCGTCGACGATCGTGCGGCCCGCCACGCGTTCCGCCAGCTGGCGCCGGATCGTCTCGACCTCGGGTAGCTCGGGCACGCCTTAAGCGTAGACGCGGCCGTGCGTCAGCCGCGGCGCGCGCGGGGGTGCGCCTTGAAGTAGGCGTCCTTGATGTGCTGGTTCGAAAGGTGCGTGTAGAGCTGCGTGGTCGACACGTCTGCGTGGCCCAGCATCTCCTGCACCGAGCGCAGGTCGCAGCCGCCCGACAGGAGGTGCGTCGCGAAAGTGTGGCGCAGCGTGTGCGGGCTCATCTTGTCCGCCAGCCCCGCTGTCTGCGCGTGGCGGCCGATGATCTTGTAGAGGCCCTGGCGCGTGAGCGGCCCGCCGCGGAAGTTCACGAACAGCCGCGCCTCCGTGCGCTCGCCCACCAGATGAGGGCGCCCGCGGCGCAGGTAGTCGGCCACGGCGCGCGCCGCGGTGCGCCCGACGGGCACGAGCCGCTCCTTCGATCCCTTCCCCCGCGCGAGCACCACGTGGTCGACGAGATCGACCTGCGTCATCTCCAGGTCGATCGTCTCCGACGCGCGCAGCCCGCACGCGTACATCAGCTCCAGCAGCGCGCGGTCACGCAGCGCGATCGGGTCCGTGCCCTTGGGCTGCTCGAGCAGGCGTTGCACCTCGGCGCGGCCCAGCACGCGGGGCAGCTTGCGACTCTTGCGCGGCGGCGTGAGCTGCGCGGTCGGGTCCGACTCGCGCACGCCCTCGCGGCGCAGATGCCGGTAGAAGGAGCGCAGCGCCGCGGCCTTTCGTTGGATCGTCGACGTGGTCGCGGGCGGGCGGCCGTTGCCGCGCGCCAGCTCGGTCAGGAAGTCCGCCACGTCGGCCGCCTCTGCGTCCTCGGCCCCGCGGCCGCGCCGCGTCAGGAACGCGCCGAACTGGAGCAGGTCGGAGCGATACGACTGCAGCGTGTTGCGGGCCATCCCGCGCTCGAGCTCGAGATGCGCGAGGAAGTCGAGGACCAGCTCCTCGAATCGCCCCTGCACGGTCCCCGCCTTCGTCGCCATGCCCGACTCTTTCGTGCGGGCGCCCCGGCCTCCTTGGCGCGCAAGCGAGGTTGCCGCCGGGTCAGGGCACCCGCCCGGTAACGCACCAGGCGCGGGCGGCGAGCCTGAACGGGCCTGCGCCGACGTCGAGCCGGCCCCGCAGCTCGCTGCGCAGCAGCGCGCGGCGCTGCGGCGGCAGCGCGGCGACGTAGGCGCCCGACGGCCCGACACCGCTCTCGAGCGGCCGCCACAGGTCCTCGAAGTCCTCGTAGTCGGCGGCGGCGGACAGGGCCGCGGTCTCCACGGCGTGCAGCCCCGCGTCGCGCCACAGCGCCTCCAGCTCGTCCGGGCGGCAGTGGCGCATCGAGCGCCCCTCGTCGAGATCGGCGGCCGCCGGATCGAGCGCCGCTGCCGCGTCCCAGAACCGGCGCAGGAGCGTCATGTCACCCGCGTAGTCCCAGACTGCGGCTGCCACTGTCCCGCCTGGGCGGGTGACCCGCCGCATCTCGCGCACGCCCGCCCCGGCATCGCCCATGAAGTTCAGGGCCAGCTGGGACAGAGAGGCGTCGAACGAGTCGTCTGCGAACGGCAGCTCCTCCGCGGCCGCGACCTCCACGTGCGCACCGGGCACCCGGGTTGCACAAGCCTCGGCAAAGGGCTCAGACGGATCGACGGCCGCAACGCGTTTCGCTCCGACGACCCCGGCAAGTGCCGCCGTCAGCGCTCCGGGGCCGCACCCGACGTCGAGCACCTGCTGCCCCGGCTGCACGGCGGCCGCGGAGATCAGCGCGGCCGCCAGCTCAGGTCCGTAGCGGCCGATGTGCCGGTCGTACGCCTCCGCGGAGGTGCGGAAGGTGCCGGCCCCCGCGATCTCGTTGTCCCGCGACACCGCGGCCAGTATCCCAGTCGGAGGTGCCCTGGGTCCGTCGGCTGCCGCGCTACTTCACCACGCCGATCACGTGGCCCTCGGGATCGGTGAAGAGGCCGATCTCGATGTTCACCTCCGGCACCTTGTCCGGCCCCATCATCCGCGTCCCGCCGAGGCTCTCGGCCTTCGCGAGCGCGGCCTCGACGTCGGGGACCTCGACGTAGAACGTGACGTGGCCGTCGTATCCCTCGGGCGCAGTGCCGACTCCACCCCCGACGCCGACGCCGTCGGCGTTCGTGTTGCCGTCACGCGGGACCACGGCGTAGTTCGTCGGCCCGACCGTCTCGCCGAAGTCCCAGCCGAACAGCTGGGAGTAGTAGGTGCGCAGCTGCTCCCCGTCCTTGCCGATGACCTCGAAGTGAACGACTGGCTGGCCCATGTTGTGCTCCTTTCCGGATGATTGGGATTCATCTCTAAGACCGGGGTGGGTCACGGAACTCATCGCGGGAAGGCCGGCTGCGCCCCGCGGACGTGCAGACGCCCCGCTGGGGGAGCGGGGCGTCGGGGGGAGGGAGCTACATGTGGAGGGGAGGTGTAATCAGCGTAGGCGCGAGTCGCGGCCTTGCCTACTCGGACAAGCGTCCAGGCACTCCCTCGCCGCTACCCATTGGCCGGCGGGACGTTCTGGTTGAGCCGGAAGAGGTTGTCCGGGTCGTAGCGGGCCTTGATCCCGGCAAGCCGTTCCCAGGTGGCGCCCGGATAGGCGGCGCGCACCCGGTCCTCGCCCTCGTCGGCGAGGAAGCCCACATACGCTCCCGCGCCCGGGCGGCTGAGCTGCGCGGCGAGACCGGCAACCCAGGGCTCGTGCACCGGCCGCTCTTCCACTCGTTCGAACACGGCGGCCACGTTGGTCATGATCCGGCTCTGCCGGTGGGCAAACGCCGTGGCGTCCGCGGGCACCCGCGCCATCGCTCCCCCGAGCACCCGCAGCTGCACGACCGCCATCGGTGCGGTCCGGGCCTCGAGTTGCTCGACGATCGCCTCTGCTGCCGCCCGATCGATGGCGTCGGCGAAGCCCGTGCGCCCCACCGCAACCGGGTGGTAGTCCTCGTCGTGCGGCGGGAAGATCTCCCGGTAGGGCATCGGCCGCACCATGTCCGCGATCGGCGCCGCCAGCGCCCGGAAGGGAGCGATCGCACGCTGTCCTTCCTCGATCCCGCCCGCATAGGCCAGCGTGGCCATCACGACCACACGGCCGTGATGCTCGGGCGCCAGGAATGGCAGCGGCGGAGCGGTCATCACGTTCGCGATCGTCGACAGCTCCTCGGGTGCCGCGTCCGCCGCGGCGATGAACGACGCGATCACTTCGGGAGTCGCGGGCAGGATCAGCATGCCGCCCACGATCGTGTCCACCTCGTGCAGGCGAAACTGAAAGCGGGTCACGACGCCGAAGTTGCCGCCCCCGCCCCGGATCGCCCAGAACAGGTCCGGACGGCTCTCGCTGTCTGCGCGGACGAGCTCGCCGTCCGCGGTCACGACCTCGGCGGCCAGGACGTCGTCGATCGTCAAGCCATGCTTGCGCAGGAGGAGGCCGAAGCCTCCGCTCAGCGTGATCCCACCGATCCCGACCGATCCCATGTCGCCGAACCCGGTCGCAAGGCCATGGGCCGCGGCCGCGGCCGTGTAGTCGCCCGCGGTCAAGCCCGTTCCGGCCCACGCGGTGTGGCGCTGCGCATCGATGTCGAGCGACCGCAGCCCCGAGAGGTCGAGCACGATCCCGCCGTCCGAGGTGCCATGACCCGCGGCGCTGTGGCCGCCGCTGCGAACCGCGAGCTCGAGCCCGGTGTCCCGCGCCAGTGCGATCACGCGCGACACGTCGGTCGCGTCGGCGACTCGGACGATCAGAGCGGGGCGCCGGTCGATCCCGCCGGGAAAGACGGTGCGCGCCTGGTCGTATTGCGGGTCGTCCGGGGCGATCACCCCGCCTGCGAGGTCGTTGGCAACCTGTGGGATCGAGAGCATGACCGCGAGCTTTCCAGACCTGCTCGGCGCCGCGGGTGCGGATGGCAGGCGTCTTGGGATGCGGCTAGCCGTACTCGCGGAGTCCGCTCGTGCGGTGTCTCAACCCTGCTGCTCGACCCACGAGAGGATCGCGCGCGAATGGGTGATGACCGTTCCGTCTGGCAGCTTCAGCGCGGGCAGCTTCGTCGATCCGGTGGCCCGGCGCAGCTCGTCGCGCGAGCCCTTGCGCAGGAAGGGAATCGGGCTCCCGTGGGCGGCGATCACCTTTTCGTATTCGATGCCCTTCGCCCGCAGGGCCTCCTGTACGCGGCGACACGGATGAATCCGCGGGCCGCCGTCGTCGCCGTGGCAGACGAACAGGGTCGGGGCCTCAGCCATCCCGAGCCGCCATCCCCGCCTCCGCCATGATCCGCCCGACGTTTTCCGGGGCGAAGAACTCCGGCGCCGGAAGCGTGGCCGCCTGCACGCTGACGAAGTCGTCCATGGCCTGCTGGTTCCCGTGCATCGCGCCGATCAGCTGCTGCATCTCCGGTGGCGGCGGCTGGAGCTGGGCGAACTCGTCGGTGAACTCGTAGATCGGCATCGCCGCCCGGTCGCGGATCTCCTGGTACTCACTCATCCCCTCCTCGTAGGAGCGGCGGCCCGAGAAGGCGTCGTCGAGAGCCCCCGCCACGAGCTCGGCGTCGCGGAAGGCGTCGTTGATGCCCATCGCCGTGATCGGGTTCTTGTGGTAGCCGGCGTCCCCGAGGAGCGCCCAGCCCGGCCCGAACGGCTTGCGAAAGTAACCGGGCAACTCCGCCGAGCCGACGAACTTCGACTCCCGCGTGGCCGCGCGCACGCGCTCGGCGAACTCGGGCACGAGGTCCATGGCCGCGAAGAAGTTGCCCTCGATGTCCTTTCGGTTCGCGTGGAACTCCTCGATGGGCCAGCCGAACGGGAGCACGGTGAGATCGTCGTGCGTGGGTACCGCCGCCCATCCGCGGCGATCGTCGGTCCGGATGGTGGTCTCGAAGCCGCCGCTCGGCAGGTTGCTCCAGTAGGCGTAGTACATCGCTTGGTGCGACCGCCGCTCGTTGTACTCGTCGGGCTTGACCGTCTTCGCCACCAGGGAGTGCTTGCCGTCGGCGCCGATCACGACACGAGCCCGCTCGGTGACCGCCCCACCCTCCGTTGCGTGACCGCGGATGCCGGTCACGGTCCCGTTGTCGCTCGAGATCTCATCGACCGTGAAGCCCTCGCGCAGCTCCGCGCCGGCCTCGACCGCCGCCTCGACCAGGAGTTCGTCGAGGACGGTGCGACGCGGGCAGTAAGCGCGGGCGATCCCGTCGACGGGCCGTGGAGACCCGGCGATCGTCAGCGGCCCGAAGTCGAATGAATACGTCTCCACGGGCGGGCACCCGGTCGCCACCAGCCGCTCCAGCAGGCCCCACCGCTCGAGCGCAGCGACGCCGGGCGGGTGCACGAGATGCGTGGACATCGTGTCGCTCGGAAAGGTCGCCTTGTCGAGCAACAGCACGCGATACCCCCTGCGTGCCAGGAGCATCGCGGTGGGCGACCCCGCGCAGCGCGCTCCGACGACGATCGCGTCATATCCGGCAGCGCTCATGCTGTGCCTCCTTCGATTCGAGGGACAAGGAAGCTCAGCCAGGAGTGTTACAAGAATGCGGCGTTCAGGCGCGCCGCTCGGCAAACTCGGCGAAGGCCTGCAGCTCGCGGCGGATGTCGCGTGCGGCGCGGTGCCTCACCCACGAGAAGCCCTCCAGCAGCCGTCCCAGCGGGCCGAACGGCAGCCGGTACCTGACGTCGAGGTCGACGCGCGTGCCGCCGTCCTCGGGATGCATGAAGACCGTGGCGCGCCCGCGGCCGCCAAAGGGGCGCGCGTTCCACTCGCGCGTGTGCATCACGGGCGCCTCGACCTCGGTCACCTCCACTCGGCTGCGCACGAGCGGGTTGAAGTGCAGCGTGTAGGTCGTCCCCGGCCGGTCGAGCGGGCCGCTGAAGCCGCCCACCGACTTCGCGCCCGGGAACCACTCCGCGATCCCGGGACCGTCGAGGTGCGCCGCCCACACCTCCGCGGGGGGCGCGTTCACCAGCGCAGCGACTCGTACGTCAGGCATCCGGATCACACATCTACATGTGGAACGCGCGGAACCACAGGAGCGTCACGATGCTCTTGGCGTCCTCGCACTCGCGGATCACCTCGTCGATCCGCGACAGGGGCTCGGACACGATCTCGATGCGCTCCTCTTCCTCTGCCTCGAGCGGGTCGTCGGAGAGGTCTGTCGCCAGGTAGGCGTAGATGCGCTCGTCGGTGAAGCCCGGACTCGCGTAGAACGTGTGCATGTGCTCCCATGTCGCGGCCGACTTGCCGATCTCCTCGCGCAGCTCGCGCTTGGCGGTCTCGAGCGGCTCGACCCCGTTCAGCTTGCCGGCCGGCAGCTCGAGCAGCGACTGCTCCCCCACGACTTCGCGCGGCTGGCGCACCAGCCAGATGCGGTCGCCGTCGAGCGGCAGCATCACCGAGGCGCCGGGATGGTCCACGACCTCGCGCAGCACCTCCTCGCCGTCGTCGTGGCGGAACCGCTCGACCCGGACCTTCCCGATCCGGCCCTCGTAGACGATCTCGCCGCCCACTCGCTCGAATGTCATGTCAGTCCCTCTCGCTTGTCATCGGTCATGTCCGCGAGCACCGCTCCGCCCGCCAGCGCGGCGAGGAAGAAGTCGCGGTCCTCGTCCAGCGAGCGCCCCATCGTGCGGGCCGGCAGGCCGCTCGAAACATATGGCTCCACGAGCGCTGACACGTCGACGTGCACTCCCTCGTGCTGCGTGCCGTGCGCGATCGCGCGCTCGAGGCCGGCGCCGGCCGGCAGCGATACTCCCGCAGGCGCAGCCACGCGCACCGGGCGCAGCAGCATCGAGAGCACGGTCTCTGTGTGGTGGCTGAGGCCGCGGTGGCGTTCGCGCTCGTCTCCACTCGACATGCGCGGCACCAGCACCACCGGGCAGCCCAGCGAGAGCGCGGCGTGCGCGTTGGCGAGCGCTGCCAGCCCGCCGTGGCCCAGGGAGGAGCTGGAGCCCAGGATGCCCGGGCCCGGGCCGGCGATGACGCAATCCCAATCCAGCCTGCGCACCGCTGCGTCGAGCCCGCCCTCGACGGTGATCGCCTCCTCGGCCCCGCCGTGACAGGCGCCCGCGGTGACGTGCCCGGCGAGCAGCCCGCGGTGCAGCAGGTCGGCGACGGTGTCCGACAGGCCACCCGGCAGCGCACCGCCCGGCGTCTGCAGGAAGCCGGCGCGCGTGCCGGGCCGCAGGTGCGCAAGGGCGAACGCGACGCACGGAAGCTGGCCGTGCAGGGCGAGCACCGCCACCGGGATGCCGGCCCGCTCCGGGGCATGCTCGAGGCCCTCTTCCACCGGCAGGACCGCGTGTTGCAGCGACGTGTAGTTCAGCTTCATCACGTGTGCGTCGCCGCCTTCGCCCGCGAGCCCACGCGTCAGGTTGCAGTGCACGATGTCGAAGCCGCCGCTGCCCAGCTCGAGGTCGCGCGCCTCCACGTTCACCACCACCTCGTCCCCCGCCTCGACGGGACCCGTGAGGCCCGGATAGGCGAGCGCGTCGCGCTCCTCGCCGGAGCCCTCGAGCGTCACCGTCAGGCGCGCGACCCGCACGCCGGACTCCGCGACCGAGGCCACCCGCCCTCTGCGCAGCTTCAGCACCGGCCGCTCACGCAGCGGCGCGCTGGACGAGGCGTGTCGCGACGTCGAGCGTGGACTCGAGCGCCCGGCGGCTGACCCGCTCGGCGGGCGTGTGATTGAGCTCCACGCCGATCGCGAGGTTGACGCAGCGAAACCCCTTGGCCGCGAAGGCACTGGCGTCGCTGCCGCCCCCGGTCGACGTCGGAACCGGGTCGATCCCGCAGTCGCGCAGCGCGGCACCGGCCAGCGTCACGGCCGGGTCGTCCTCCGCGATGCGATAGGCCCGGAACTGCTCCTGCACCGTGGTGTCGACGTCCACCTCGGAGGCGCTGGCCGCGTAGGTGATCGCGTCCACCATGCGCCGCACGCCCTCGGACGCCTTCGCGTCGTCCAGGCTGCGCACCTCCGCCTCGATCACGCAACCCTCCGGCACGACGTTCGCGGCGGTCCCGCCGTGGATCGCCCCCACGTTCGCCGTCGTCTCGTCGTCGGTCCGCCCGAGCTGCATCGCGCCGATCGCGGCCGCGGCCGCCGCGATCGCGCTGCGTCCCTCCTCGGGACTGATGCCGGCATGTGCCGCACGGCCGAGGAACTCGGCCTGCACGTGGTAGTAGGTCGGAGCGGCCACGACCATGCGGCCGAGGGGCGCCGCGTGGTCGAGCACGAAACCGAACTCCGAGTCGAGCGCCGCCACGTCGAACGCGTGCGCGCCACGCAGCCCGACCTCCTCCCCGACGGTGAACACGAGCTCGCAGGTGATCGGCGGCCCCTGCTCGGCAAGGCGGCGCGCAAGCTCGAGCAGGACAGCGACGCCCGCCTTGTCGTCCGCGCCGAGGATCGCGTCGTGGCGGTTGCGGTAGAAGCCGTCCTCCAGCTCGACCTCGATTCGGTCCAGGACGGGGACCGTGTCGAGGTGCGCGCACAGCATCACCGAGCGCCCACCGGGCGGTCCCGGGATGCGCGCCAGGAGGTTGCCGCATCCCGCGCCGGTCTCCTCGGCCGTCGCGTCCTCGGTCACCTCGAGGCCGAGGCCGCGCAGCTCTCCCGCCACGTACCCGGCGACATGCGCCTCGCTCCCGCTCGGGCTCGGGATCTCGCACAGGCGCACGAACGTCTCGCCCAGGCGGTCCACCCCGAGCGACCGGGGAGCCGCCTCGGCCGAGCTCACCAGCTGCCGCGCTCGGCCCGCTCCGCGTCGGTCGCGCGCTCGGCGCGGATCTCCTCCGGCTCCGCCGCGCGCTCGCCCGCCGCGCTGCCGCGCTCCCGGCCGCGCTCGAGCGCCGCCGCGACGAACTCGCGGAACATCGGCTCGGGCCGGTTCGGGCGCGACTTGAACTCCGGGTGGTACTGCGACGCCATGAAGAAGGGATGGTCGGGCAGCTCGACGACTTCGACCAGGCGGTCGTCGGGGGACGTCCCGCTGAAGACCAGGCCGTGGTCCTCCAGGCGCCGGCGCAGGAGGTTGTTGACCTCGTAACGGTGGCGGTGGCGCTGGTAGATGACCGGCTCGTCGTAGGCCGCGCGGGCGCCCGTGGAGTCGTGCAGCTTCACCGGGTCGGCGCCGAGGCGCATCGTGCCGCCGAGGTCGGCGACGTCACGCTGCTCAGGCAGCAGGTCGATGACCGGCCACTCGGTCTCGTGGTCGAACTCGGTGGAGTTCGCGCCCTCCATGCCCGCGACGTTGCGGGCGAACTCGCAGACGGCGATCTGCATGCCGAGGCAGATGCCGAGATACGGGATGCCCTGCTCGCGCGCGAGGCGCACGGCCTTGATCTTGCCTTCCACGCCGCGCTTGCCAAACCCGCCGGGGACGAGGATCGCATCCATGCCCTGCAGCGAGTCGACGCCGTCCTTT
>DASRIA010000094.1:0-25898 GCA_035650255.1 Solirubrobacterales bacterium | reverse complement strand
CCGCACGATCCGGGTGCCGTTGCGCGCGTGTTCGAGAAGCAGGCCGACGTCGCGTTCCGCATGGGCCGTGTCGGCAACGCGGTCGACCTGTGGGAGAAGGCGCTCGAGTTCCATCGCCAGCAGGAGGACCTCACGCGCGTCGCTGACCTGCACCGCAAGATCGGTGCGGGGCTCTGGAACCGGGGTGAGCGCAAGCTGGCGATCGAGCGCTACCAGAAGGGCATCAACCTGCTGAAGGACGGCCCGCCGTGCCTCGAGCTCGTGCACCTGTACGAGGAGGCCGCATCGCTCTACATGCACGCCGGCGACAACATGCTTGCGATCTACGCTTCGGAGAAGGCGCTGCGACTCGCGGAGAAGCTGCAGGAGACGCGCGTCGCGAGCCGCGCGCACGGGATCTTCGGCCGCGTGTTCGGCCGCATCGGCGACACGGCGAAGGCGCGCGAGAACCTCGAGCGCTCCGTCGAGCTCGCCCGCGACTCCGACGACGGCGAGACGATCCGCGCGCTGCTCACGCTCGGGCACCACCTCGAGGTCTCGGAGGCCGACTACGACGGTGCCGGCCAGGCGTACGGCGAGGCGCTGGCGCTGGCGCAGCAGGTCGGTGACCTGCCGGCCCAGGTCGAGCTCCAGTCCTCGATCGCCCAGGTGGCCGCCTACCGCGCCGCGTGGGACGAGGTCGAGGTGGCAGCCGAGGCGAGCGCGGACCTGGCCGAGCGCGAGGGCCTGGTCGGCAAGCTCTGCTACCCGTGCGTGCTGCGCGGCGTGCTGGCGTGGCGCGAGGGCCGCTGGGACGACGCGGAGCAATGGTGCCGCCGCGCGCACGAGCTGGCTGAGCAGGTGGGCTGGTCCGAGGTCTCCTTCGCCGCGCTCTACTGGCTGGCGCGCGCGCTGCGCGACAGCGGCGACTACACCGGCGCCATCACGGAGCTCGACCGCGCCCTCGACGTGTGCGAGCGCGCGGGCCTGATCGCCCAGTCGATCGAGGCGATGTCCGCGCGCGCCGTGACGCTCGTGATCGCGGGCAAGAAGGAGCAGGGCCGCGAGACCGCCGAGGAGGCGAGCCACCTTGCCGACCGCCTGCACTACCCGGTGGGCAGCGCCGCCGCCCTGATGGCGATGGGGACGACGGAGTGCGACCCGGAGCAGGCCACGCGCATGATGGGCGAGGCGAAGGACCTGTGGGACAGCATCGGCCGCCCGCTCGACGCCGCGATCGCGGACCTCCTGCTGGGCCACGTGCTGGCCGACTGCGGCAACGGGGACGGGCGCGAGGCGCTCGAGCGCGCGGCGGCCGAGTTCGAGCGCCTCGGCGTCGCGCACCTGGCCGAGTACGCGAAGTCCGTGGTCTGAAGCGCCCTCAGGCCCTCTGCCAGACTTTTGGGCATGCCTTCAGCACGCACCCCGGACGGCGTCGACCTGCACTGGGAGGCCCGCGGCGACGGCCCGACCGTCGTGATCGCGAACCAGTTCTTCTCGTCCCCGGACGTGTTCGGCGGGCTGATCGATCTGCTCGCGGAGCACCACCGCGTGATCACCTATGACCCGCGGGGCATCGGGCTCTCCACGCGGCAGGGCCCCTACGACCTCGCCACGGATGCCGCCGACCTGGCCGTCCTGATCGAGTCGGCTTGCGATGAGCCGGCCGTCGTCGTGAGCATGGCCGACGGCTCCAATCGCGCCGTGCGGACGGCGGCCGAGCGGCCCGGGCTGGTGCGCGCGATCGTGTGCGTGGCCGGGAACCCGGTCAGCCGCACGGCGATCGAGGGTGGGGAGGGGCTGGCCGCTTCCGACTCGGTGATCGAGGCGCTGCTTTCGATGATGGACACGGACTACCGTGGCGCCCTGCGGACGATGATCTCGACCGCCAACCCGGACTTGGACGAGGAGTCCGTCCGCAGCCGCGTCAACTCGGGCGTCGAGCGGTGCCCGCAGGAGGCGGCGGCGCCCCGGATGCGCTCATGGATCGAGGACGATGCGCTGGAGCGCACGCGGTCGCTCGGCGATCGCCTGTGGATCCTCGAGGACGGCAGCAACCCGTGGTTCCTGGAGACGACGCGCCGCACCGCCGAGTTGCTCCCCGAGGCGCACGTGCACCTGGTCGAGGACGGTGCGGTGTCGCGCCCCGAGATCGCGGCTTCCTACATCAGCGACATCACCGGCGTCACGGATCCGGCGGGCGCCCGCGGCCAGGAGTCCTGAACGAGAAAGGGCCGCGCCTCCAGGCACGGCCCTCACGTTCGCGCCTACTCCGGCGCTAGCCGCAGACGGGCCAGTGGCCGCGGCCGCCGTGCTTCAGCAGCATCGCGGCGCGCCGGTCCTGCTCGGCCTCCGAGGCGCGGGCCGGGTCGCCCTTGCCGCCGACGCTTGCCCAGGTCCCGAACGAGAACTGGTACTTGCCGCGGTAGGCGCCGCCGCCGCCGATCGCGCGCGGGTTGCCGTGCGACTCGCAGGCGGCGATGCGCTCCAGCGTGGCGCGCACGCCCGGCGTCAGGCCGGCGCGCTTGTCGCGCAGGTCCGCGCGAACGCTCCGGATGCGCTTGCCGAGCTTCCGGTTCGCGCGCACGAGGGCGCGGTCGGACCAGCGCAGCTGGACCGGGGCGCGCACCTTGCGGACCTTGCGTCCGTCGCGCTCTGCGACGAGGCGGTTGAGCCGCTTCCGGAGCTTCAGGAACCGCTTCGCCAGCCTGCGCTGGTGCAGCAGCTCGTTCGCATCGGGTGTCGTTGTCTTGGTGGTCGTAGTCACTGTCTTGTCAATTGCCTTCACGTCATTCGGCGTAGCCGCCGAGATCGCAACTGCTGGTACCGCTGCTGCGACGCCGACGCTGAGAACGGCAATCAGGGGGGCCCTCAATGGTCCTCCTCATGTCGTGGTCAGTGGTCGGCCTCTCTCCCTCACACGCAGCGTTCGTCCCGGCAGCCACCTCCTTCATTGCGGCGTGCTGATGGACGCTGCGTCCAGTCCCGCCCGCGGCCTGTCCGAGGCCGCTGTCGGGACCGCGCGGGCGAACTGCCGGCCCGCGATCGACGCTCGCCCAAAGGCGTTGCCGCGTCGTTGGTTCTCATTCCGGCCCGCGGCGGCCGCCACCATGGCGGTCCGACCGAGGCAGGCCGGTCTCCTTTTTCGGTTTCCCGGTGCTTGCTACCCGGTTGACTGATAAGTCAATCGAGACCGTAGCAGCATTCCTTGACGATCCGTCAGTTGCTCGTGCGGGTTGTCACGAAATTGACCGGGCCGGTTGGCGCCGGAGCGCGGCGCACCGGGGCCAGGAACCCTCTCAGTCCGGGGAAGTTGCGACGGCGGGACCGCTCCGTGACATTGGTCACTGATCCCTGACCCACCACGCCGCGGGGGTGGATTCGGGCGAAAGCGGTGGTTTGCCGGCGGCCGGAGCGGGTGCGCGTGCGAACGATGTGCCGTCGCGTGCACCCCTCGCACCCGGCGCGGGAAGTTCGGGGCCCCGGCGCCGGAAGTCGGTCCCCGCGGCCCCCTCCGGTGACGCGGAGACCTCCCGTTAGCATCACGCGAGATGAAGGTCACCCTCCCCGACAACACCTCGAAGGAGCTGCCGGACGGCGCCACCGGCGCGGATCTCGCCCGTGAGATCGGCCCCGGACTGGCCAAGGCCGCGCTCGCGGTGAGGGTGGACGGTCACGTCGCGGACCTCACGGCGCCGCTCCCCGACGGCGAGCAGGTCGAGGTCGTGACGGATCGCAGCCCCGACGCCCTCGAGCTGATCCGCCACGACGCGGCCCACGTGATGGCGACCGCCGTGATGGAGCTCTATCCGGGCACCAAGATCTCGATCGGACCGCCGATCGAGAACGGCTTCTACTACGACTTCGAGTTCCCGGAGGGGGTGAAGGTCTCCGACGAGGACCTCGCGGGGATCGAGGAGCGCATGCGCGAGCACGTGGCCGCGGACGAGGCGTTCGAGCGCACCGACGTGCCCGCGGACGAGGCGCTGCAGCGGTTCGAGGCCGAGGGTCAGGACTACAAGGTGGAGCTGATCCGGGACCTGGTCGCGAACGAGGGCGTCGAGACGGTCTCGCTGTACCGCAACGGGCCCTTCACCGACCTGTGCCGCGGCCCTCATGCGCCCTCGACCGGTCGCATCAAGGCCTTCAAGCTGCTGTCGGTGGCCGGCGCGTACTGGCGCGGCGACGAGCGCAACAAGATGCTGACCCGCATCTACGGCACCGCGTTCCTGTCCAAGCAGGACCTGGAACGGCACCTCGAGATGCTGGAACAGGCAAGGGCCCGCGACCACCGCCGGCTGGGCCCGCAGCTGGGGCTGTTCCTGCTGCGCGACGAGGCGCCGGGCATGCCGTTCTACCTGCCCAACGGGACGGTCCTCGTGAACGAGATCCAGCGCGTGCTGCGTGAGCACGTCGGTCGTGGCGGCTACGGCGAGATCCGCACGCCGCACGTGCTCGACGTCGACCTGTGGAAGCGCTCGGGCCACTTCGACAACTACCGCGAGAACATGTTCTTCACGCGCTCGGGCGACGAAGACGCGCGCGAGTTCGCCCTCAAGCCGATGAACTGCCCGGGCGCCTGCCTGGTCTACTCGGCCGGCCGCCACTCGTACCGCGAGCTGCCCATGCGGCTGGCGGAGTTCGGGCTCTGCACCCGCAACGAGCGCGAGGGCGTGCTGCACGGGCTGCTGCGCGTGCGCGCGTTCACGCAGGACGACGGGCACGTGTTCTGCACCGAGGAGCAGATCGTCCCCGAGACGCGCGCGATCACCGAGGCGATCGACGAGCTGTACGCGCTGTTCGGGTTCGAGGACGTGCGCGTCGAGCTGTCGACGCGGCCGGAGAAGTCAATCGGCACGGCCGAGCAGTGGGATGCGGCGGAGCGCGCGCTCGCGCAGGCACTCGATGAGATGGGCCGCGAGTATCAGGTCAACCCCGGCGACGGCGCGTTCTACGGCCCCAAGGTCGACTTCCACATCACCGACGCGCTCGGCCGCAGCTGGCAGTGCGGAACCTGCCAGGTGGACTTCTTCATGCCGGAGCGGTTCGGCCTCACCTACACGGACGCGGAGGACACGCAGCGCACCCCGGTGATGATCCACCGCGCGCTGCTCGGGTCGATGGAGCGCTTCCTCGGCATCCTGATCGAGCACCACGGCGGCGAGTTCCCGGTGTGGCTTGCACCGGTCCAGGCGAAGGTGCTCCCGATCGCCGATCGCCACGTCGAGTACGCGCAGCGGGTCGAGCGCGAGCTGCACGACGCCGGTGTCCGCGTGGAGCTCGACGACCGCTCGGAGTCGGTCGGGCGGAAGATTCGCGACGCGGAGCTCGCGAAGGTCCCGTACATGCTGGTGGTGGGCGACAAGGAGCTGGAGCAGGCGGGCGCGTCCGTACGCCGCCATGGGGAGGGAGATCTGGGGCTAATGCCGCTTTCCGCCGCTGCCGATCGAATCCGCGGTGAATCACTTTGACGGTCCTGCCGCCGCTATACTCGCATCCATTGATTGGCACTTTCAAACCGCAGCGGTAGCGCTCCTGCGCGTGCCCATCCCTCTCCTGACCCGGCCGTCCGCTTACGGACGGGCGGTTTTTTTCTCAGTGACTAGCTAGTGCCGATCCCGCGCAGGTTCGACCGGCGCCCGCCGGAGCGGGACACGACCCGGATCAACGAGCGCATCCGTGTCCCCGAGGTGCGGCTCGTTGACGAGAAGGGCGAGCAGATCGGCGTCATGAAGGTGGACGACGCCCTCAACTACGCGCGCGAGCGCGACCTCGACCTGGTCGAGATCGCACCCGAGGCGCGCCCGCCCGTCTGCCGCGTGCTCGACTACTCGAAGTACAAGTACGAGCAGGAGCAGAAGAAGAAGGCGGCCCGCAAGCACCAGCAGCAGGTGACGGTGCGCGAGATGAAGCTGCGTCCCAAGATCGCGACGCACGACTACGAGACCAAGAAGGGCCACATCCTGCGGTTCCTCAAGCACGGCCAGAAGGTGAAGGTCACGATCATGTTCCGCGGCCGTGAGATGGCGCACCCGGAGCGCGGCGAGGCACTGCTGCGCAAGGTCGCCGACGAGCTGGCCGAGTTCGGCACGATCGAGCAGCGGCCCAACCAGGAGGGGCGCAACATGATCATGATCCTGGCGCCCGTCAAGGCCCCGGTGCGCAAGCCGGACCGCCCCGCGGAGGGGGAGGCTGCGCCCGCGGCTGCCGAGGCGCCTGCGGCCAACACGCCTGCGCCAGAGCCTGCGGCAGAAGCGCCTGCGGCAGAGACGCCTGCGCCAGAGGCCGAGGCCCCGCCGGCCGAGGTCGCGCCCGAGCAGTCCTCCAAGACGGGGTAGCTCCACGGCGCTGGCGCTGCCGCCGGACGGTCTTACGGACGGCGTGATCCGGCTACGGCCGCCGCAGGAGCGGGATGCCAGGCGCATCGCCGAGATCTGCGCGGATCCCGAGATCGCGCGCTGGACGAACGTGCCTTCCCCCTACACGCTGGAGGATGCGCACGCCTGGATCGCGCTGGCCGCCGTCGAGCGCGCGCGCGGCACGGGCCTGCACCTGGTGGTGGTGCGTGAGGCGGAGGACCGAGTGGTCGGATCGGCGGCGCTGCGCGTCCGCGGCGGGCCGGAGCCGTACGGCGACGCGGGCTATTACGTGGCGCCCGACGCGCGGCGGGGCGGAGTCGCCGCCCGCGCGCTCGAGCTGATCACGCATCTGGGCCTCGAGGAGTTGTCGCTTCCGTACGTGGAGGTCGTGATCTCCCCCGACAACGCCCCGTCCGCCGGGGTTGCCCGGCGCGCCGGCTACGCGGAGCGCCGCCGCGAGCTGCGGGAGTTCAAGGGCGCGCTGACCGAGTTCGCGGTCTGGCGCCGCGACGCCACCCAGCCGTAGTGGCAGCTCTCGACCGCCTATGGCGCGGTCGAGAGCTGCCACCTCGCCGTCAGCCCTCTTCGCGGTCGTCGGCCGGTGACTCGCGGTTGTTCTCCTGCGCGTCTTCCTTCGCCTTCGGCGCGGCGCGGGTGACGGTTTCGCAGGAGCCCTTCGGGTTCGCGGCGGTCGCGTCCACGATCACGTCCACGCCGTCCAGCACGGCGCGGTCCTTGGTGCCGGTCCCGCAGTCGACGTTGTCCGGCTCGCCGTCGCGCGTGTAGAACGTGTCGTTGCCGTCCTCGCCGTGGAGCGTGTCGACGCCCGCCAGTGGCACGTCGGCGCTCGCGAGCGCCCACAGCTTGTCGTTGCCGGAGCCGCCGAACGACTCGTCCACGCCGCGGTTGGCGAAGATCGTGTCGGAGCCCGCGCCGCCGATCTGCGTGTCGTCCCCCAGCCCGCCCGACATGAGGTCGGTGAGGTTGTCGCCCTGCATGCGGTCGTTGCCGTCGCCGCCGTGCAGGCGGTCGCTGCCCCCGCCGCCCTTGACGGTGTCGTTGCCGGGGCCGGCGTATACCTCGTCGGCGTTCTCGTCGCCTCCGCTGAGCGTGTCGTCGCCCGCGTTGCCGGCGATGAAGTCCTTGCCCGTCCACCCGTTGATCACGTCGTTGCCCGGGTTCCCGTACACGAAGTCGCGCCCCGTGCCGGCGCTGATGAAGTCGTCGCCCGAGTTGCCGCGCAGCTTGTCGTTGCCGGACCCTCCGTACAGCCGGTCGGCGTCGGATCCGCGCCCTCCGGTGATCTTGTCGTCTCCGCTGCCGCCGCTCGCGCGGTCGCGGCCCCGGCCCGCCGACACGATGTCGTCGCCGCCCTGGGCCCGGACGCTGTCGTTCCCGCTGCGCGCCTTGATGTAGTCGGACCCGTCGGTCCCGACCAGCCGCTCACCGCGGTTGGTGCCGCGTATGCTTGCCGCCAGCGCCACGGACATCGTCACCATGACGGTCACGGCCAGCGCAATGCTGAGCGTAGTCAGCCTCATCGTCGCGATCCTCCTCGCTGATTGAACGGGGCCAACATAGCCACGGCGCCCGACCGATGTGCCGGTTGTTCCGGCGAGCCGCCGCAGGCGCGAAGCAGAGGGCTTCGGGTGGGCGAAGCCCCAGACGTTCCAGGCACTTTTGCCCATCTGCTTCAATAGCGAGGTCTCGATGCCCAAGATGAAGACACATTCGGGCGCGAAAAAGCGCTTTCGCAAGACGGCCACGGGCAAGATCCTGGCCCGTCACTCCTTCACGTCCCACAACATGGGCAAGAAGCCGGCGAAGCGCAAGCGCCACCTGGGGCGGCCGGTTCACATCACCGACGCCGACAGCGGCGAGGTGAAGAAGCTGCTGGCCGGCGGGAAGGGCGCGCAATGACCCGCGTCAAGCGCTCCGTCAACGCGCGCAAGAAGCGGCGCGCGACTCTCGAGCGGGCCAAGGGCTACCGCGGCGAGAAGCACTCCAGCTACCGCCGCGCCAAGGAGCAGGTGATGAAGTCGGACGCGTACGCGTACCGCGACCGGCGCAACCGCAAGCGCGACTTCCGCGGGCTGTGGATCGTGCGCATCAACGCCGCCGCCCGGCGCGAGGGCCTCACCTACAGCCGCATGATGGCCGGCCTGCGCATGGCCGAGGTGGACGTCAACCGCAAGATGCTGGCGGACGTCGCCGTGCACGACCCCGAGACATTCCGGCGATTTGCCGAGCGAGCCAAGCAGGCCCTGGAGGTGTCCGCGGCCGGATCTTGATCCACCTCGGACGAAGGCAGACCCCCAGGGCGGCGACCGGCAGGTCAGCCGCCCTTTTTCGTTCATGAGCCAATGACAGAACCGATCACAAGCAAGAGCAATCCCCGCCTGAAGGAGCTGCGGAAGCTGCACGAACGCAAGCACCGCGATCACACGGGCCTGTTCCTCGCCGAGGGGGAGGACATGCTGGCCGCCGCGCTGAATCACGGCCACGTGCCCGAGACGGTCTACTTCGACGCTGCGGCGGCGCCCGCGCTGCCGCACGACGTGGAGCAGGTCGCCGTCGAGCGCGAGGCGCTGGACGCGGCCGGCACGCTGGGGAGCGGCTCGCGGGTCGTCGGCGTTTGGCGGCAGGTCTGGTCCGAGCTGGACGTGCCGTCGGTCTACCTCCACGACGTCGCGGACCCGGGCAACGTCGGCACGATCATCCGCGCGGCCCAGGCGTTCGGCGCGGGCCAGGTGGTGCTCAGCCCGCAAACGGCGGACCCGTTCGGCCCCAAGGCCGTCCGGGCCGCGATGGGCGCCATCTTCGGCCAGCCGGTCGTGCGGGCCTCCTGGGAGCAGGCGCGCGCCGCCGCCGGTCTCGCGGTGGCGCTGGTGCCGCGGGAGGGCGCCGCCCTGCGGGAGCTGCCGCTCGACCGCGCCCCGATGTTCGTCCTGGGAGCCGAGCGCACGGGCCTCCCCGCCGAGATCGTCGCGGCCTGCGACCGGACGGCCCATGTCCCGGTCGGGAGCGCGGACTCGCTCAACGTCGCGATGACCGCGACGCTCTGCCTCTACGAATATTCCCTGCGAGCGGCGGAGGCGCGAAGCACATGACTTTAGGCGGGCGAAGCCCTAGATATCGTGCACGTTCCGATGCCTGACGCGCCGCTCGACCCCCAGCAGGCGATGGAGCGACTCGGCCGCCTGGCGGAGGAGGGTGAACGCGCCGTGCTCGAGGCGCGCACCCCGGCCGAGCTCGAGGAGCTGCGGATCCACTACCTCGGGCGCAAGGCCGAGCTGACCCAGATCCTGCGTTCGATCCCGTCCCTGCCGGAGGAGTGGCGCGCGCGGCTCGGCAAGAGCGGCAACGAGGCCCGCCGGGCGCTGGAGGCGCTGCTCGAGGAGCGCTCGCACAGCCTCGCCGCGGGCGAGCTGGAGGGCCGCCTGCGCGGGGAGGCGATCGACGTCACGCTCCCGGGCGAGCCGCTGGGCGCGGGCCACCTGCACCTGCTGACCACGACGCGGCGGGAGCTGGAGGACATCTTCGTGGGGCTCGGCTACCGCGTCGTCGAGGGGCCCGAGGTGGAGCTCGACTACTACAACTTCACGGCGCTCAACCATCCGCCCGGCCACCCGGCGCGCATGCTCCAGGACACGTTCTACTTCTCGGACGACGTCCTGCTGCGCACGCACACCTCCCCGATGCAGGTGCGTTCGATGGAGCTCCAGCAGCCCCCGATCTTCATCGTCGTCCCCGGCAAGGTCTACCGGCGCGACTCCGACGCCACGCATACGCCGATGTTCCACCAGCTGGAGGGCCTCGCGGTGGACGAGGACATCACGCTCGCCGACCTGCAGGGAACGCTTCACCAGGTCGCGCGCGAGTTCTTCGGCGGGGACCGCCGCGTCCGCCTGCGCCCGCACTACTTCCCGTTCACCGAGCCGAGCGTCGAGTTCGACGTCTCGTGCTTCTCGTGCGGCGGCTCCGGCCGGCTGCGCGACGGCAGCCGCGACCCGCTGTGCAAGGGCACGGGGTGGATCGAGGGCGGCGGCGCCGGCATGGTGGACCCGAACGTGTTCGGCTTCGTGCAGAAGCACGGCTACGACCCCGAGTACGTGCAGGGCTTTGCGTTCGGCCTCGGCATCGACCGCATGGCGATGCTGAAGCACGGCGTGCCGGACCTGCGGCTCCTGTTCGAGAACGACCTCCGCCTGCTGGAGCAGTTCTAGTGGCTCACCTGGTGACGCGATGAGGATCCCCGTCTCGTGGCTGAAGGAGTACTGCGACCCCGGGCACGACGCGGACCGGCTCGCGAACACGCTCGCGCTGAGCGGCACCGAGGTGGAGCGCGTGTCGAGCGTCGGGGTGCCGCGCACGGACGGCAACGGCGGCCTGTTCCGGATCGGGCGCGTGCTCGAGGTCGCACCGCATCCCGATGCGGACCGGCTGAGCGTGTGCACCGTGCGCCTCAGCGGCTCGGACGAGCGCACGATCGTGTGCGGGGCGCCCAACGTGTCCGCCGGCCAGGCCGTGATGGTCGCGCTGCCCGGCGCGGTGCTCCCGGACGGCACGCGCCTCGGCAAGGCGAAGCTGCGGGGCGTCGAGTCGGAGGGGATGATCCTGTCCGAGACCGAGGTCGAGCTGGGCTCGGACAGCCAGGGGATCATGGTGCTCCCCGACTCGTACGAGGCCGGGGAGGAGGCGCTGCGCTACCTGCCGGTCGGCGACGACGTGCTCGAGCTCGAGGTGACGCCGAACCGCCCCGACTGCCTGGCGGTGTACGGGGTGGCGCGCGAGGTGCACGCGGTCACGAAGGCGCCGCTTGCCCCGGATCCGGGAGATCGGGACGTGGATCCCGCCGCGGCGGGAGGCGGCGAAGCTGCCGACCGGCTGATTTCGGTCGAAATCGAAGATTTCGACCTGTGCCCCCGCTTCAGCGTGCGGGTGTTCACGGACGTGCAGGTGGGTCCCTCGCCCCTGTGGCTGAAGGCACGCCTGATGGCCGCCGGCCAGCGGCCGATCAGCAACGTCGTCGACATCACGAACTACGTGATGCTCGCGCTCGGCCAGCCGATGCACGCCTACGACCTCGACCGGGTCGCGGGACCTGCCCTGCACGTGCGCGCGGCGCGCGAGGGCGAGCGGCTCACCACGCTCGACGGCGAACAGCGCGTCTTCGACAGCGATGCGGTGCTGGTCTGCGACGCCAGCGGGCCCACGGGCATCGGGGGCATCATGGGCGGCGCGACCAGCGAGGTGTCCGACGACACGACCCGCGTGGCGATGGAGGCCGCCACCTGGAACGGAACCAACATCCTCCAGACCTCCAAGAAGCTCGGCCTGCGCACGGAGGCCAGCACGCGCTTCGAGAAACAGCTGCATCCGCGCCTCGCGCTGCAGGCGCAGCGCCTGGCGGCGCGGCTGATGGTCGAGCTGTGCGGCGCGCGCATGGCGGAGGGGACGGTCGACGTGGCCGCGCCGGAGCCCGAGCCGCACAGGATCGTCATGCGCAGCGCCCGCCTGCAGGGCCTGCTCGGCGAGCGCATCGAGCCCGC
Source organism: Solirubrobacterales bacterium (assembly GCA_035650255.1). Classification (GTDB taxonomy): domain Bacteria; phylum Actinomycetota; class Thermoleophilia; order Solirubrobacterales; family JBBDJG01; genus DASRIA01. The sequence goes on along the minus strand of DASRIA010000094.1, from coordinate 14,008 downwards.
GGAGTCCAGGGAGATCCTGGAGCGGCTCGGCTTTGCCACGCAGGCGCCGAACGGCGACGTCGAGGTGCAGGTGCCGTACTGGCGCCACTACGACGTCAGCCGCGAGGCCGACGTGATCGAGGAGGTCGCGCGCGTGCACGGGCTGCAGCAGCTCCCGGTCACGCTGCCCGCGCGCCGGGAGGCGGTCGGCGGCCTCACCCCGGTGCAGCACCTGCGGCGCACGACCGAGGACTACCTGCGCGACCGCGGGCTCAGCGAGACGGTCACCTTCAGCTTCATCTCGCCGGAGGCGGTGCGCTGCCTGCGGCTCGACGAGGACGCGACGCGCAGCCGCGTGCTGCCGCTCGCGAACCCGTTGAGCGAGGACCAGTCGGTGATGCGCACGTCGCTGCTGCCCGGGCTGCTGCACGTGGCGCGGCACAACGTGGCGCGCGACCTCGAGGACCTGCGCCTGTTCGAGACCGGCCGCGTCTTCTACTCGAAGGGCCCGTACGAGCTGCCCGACGAGCGGCTGCACCTGGCGATCGCCCTGACGGGGGACTTCGCGCCCCGCACCTGGCGCCGGGAGCCCGCTCCCGCCGACTTCTACGTCGTGAAGGGGCTGCTGGTCGGCCTGCTCGACCTGCTGGGCGTGCGCTGGCGGCTGATCGACGGCGGGCCGCGGTTCCTCCATCCCGGGCGCGCGGCGGAGGTGGTCGTGGACGCTCGCGAGGCGGGATGCCTGGGCGAGCTGCACCCCGCGGTGGCCGCGGACTTCGGCCTCGGCGGCCTCGGCCATCCGCCCGTGGTCCTGGAGCTGGACCTCGACGTGGTGCTGCCGGTCGCCGCGCGCGAGCAGCGGCGTTACACCGATCTGATCAGCTATCCCGCCGTGTTCCAGGACCTCGCCGTGGTCGTCGACGAGCCCGTCGAGGCGCAGACGATCGTCGACAGCGTGCGGGCGGCCGCCGGCCCGGAGCTGCGCGACGTGCAGGTGTTCGACCTGTATCGCGGGGAGCAGGTGGGCGCCGGCCGGAAGTCGCTCGCCCTGCGCCTGGAGTTCCGCTCGGAGGAGCGCACGCTGACCGACGAGGAGGTCGCCGCGGCACGCGCCCGGATCAAGGAGCAGCTCGCCCACGACACCGGAGGGTCGCTGCGTGAGTAGGCCCCGGTCCACCACCGCCACGCGCCCGCAGCCGCTGGCCGGCGAGCCCCTGGCCCGGGCCTGCGTGGTGGGCGCCTCGGGCTTTGCCGGCGCGCTTGCGGCCGCCCTGCTGTGGGAGCACCCGCGCGTTTCGCTGGAGGCGATCACCGCGCGCACCGACGCGGGACGGCGGCTCGACGACCTGTACCCGCGCCACCGCGTGCCGCTGGAGCTGGAGTCGTTCGACGCCGACGGGCTGGGCGAGGTGGCCGGGGTCGCGTTCGTGTCCTACCCGCACGGCGCCGCGGCTCCTGCCGTCGCGCAGCTGCGCGCGCACGGGATGCGCATCGTGGACCTCTCCGCCGACTTCCGGCTGCACGACCCGGCCGCGCACGAGCGCTGGTACGGGGAGCACGGGGCGCCTGAGCTGCGCGCCGAGTCCGTGTTCGGCCTGACGGAGCTGCATCGCGACGAGATCGCGTCGGCCGCGCTGGTCGCGAACCCGGGCTGCTACTCGACGGCTGCGATCCTCGCGCTCGCGCCGCTCGTCCGCGAAGGGCTCGTCGCCGACGCCGTGGTCGATGCCAAGAGCGGCGTGTCGGGCGCGGGCCGCGAGGCCAGCGACCGCACGCACTTCGTGTCCGTCGACGAGAACGTCAGCGCATATGCGGTCGACGGCCACCGCCACGCACCCGAGATCGACCAGGAGCTCGGTGCGCTCGGCCTGGGGCGGCCCGTGACGTTCGTCCCGCACCTGCTGCCGCTCGACCAGGGGCTGCTGGCGAGCTGCTACGTGACGCCCACCCGGGAGCTGCGCGCCGACGAGGTCGCCGGCCTGTACGACGACGCCTACGGGGACGAGCGGTTCGTCGAGCTGGCCGGCGCGCCGCCGGGCGTGCGCGACGTGCGCGAGACGAACCTCTGCCGCATCCACGCCACGACCGCGCCCGACGGGCGCGTGCTCGTGTTCGCCGCGATCGACAACCTCTGGAAGGGTGCCGCCGGCCAGGCGGTGCAGAACCTGAACGCGATGCTGGGCCTCGACGAGGGGGAGGGACTGCGGTGAGCGGGCCCAACGGCACCTTCTTCCGCTCGCGCTGGGTCGATGCGCCGCGGGGCGTCCGGGAGCTGGACGCGGGCGCGCTGCCGGCCGGGTTCCGCGCCGCGGGCCTGGCGTGCGGCATCAAGCCCTCCCGGCGCCTCGACATCGGCGTGGTCGCATGCGACGACGACGCTGCGACCTCGGCTGCGCTCTTCACGCGCAACGCGCTGGTCGCCGCGGCGGTCGAGCTGTCGCGCGAGGCCGCCCTCGACCGGCTGCGCGCGGTGGTCGTGAACAGCGGCAACGCGAACGTGGCCACGGAAGAGCAGGGCCGCGAGGTCGCGCGCGCGATGATCGCCGCGGTGGCGGAGGAGCTGGGGATCGACGGCGCCCGCGTGGGCGTGGCGTCGACGGGCGTGATCGGCGTGCCGATGGACCTCGCCGTCGTGGCGGAGGGCGCCCGCCGCGCCGCCGCGGAGTTGTCGGAGTCGGGCGGCGAGGCCTTCTCCGAGGCGATCCTGACCAGCGACCGCTGGCCCAAGCGCGCCAGCCTGGAGGTGCAGCTCTCCGCCGGGCCGGTCCGCCTCAGCGCGCAGGCGAAGGGCGCCGGCATGATCTCGCCCAGCTTCGCGACCATGCTGTGCTTCGTGCAGACCGATGCGGCCGTCGACGCGACCACGCTGGACCGGCTGCTGCGCGCCGCGGTGGAGCGCTCGTTCGAGCGCGTCTCGGTGGACGGGCAGCTCTCCACGAACGACTCCGTGTTCGCGATCGCCGGCGGGCGCTCCGGCGTGAGTGTGGCCGCCGGCACCGAGGACGAGCGTGTCTTCGCCGCCGCGCTCGACGCGCTCCTGCGCCAGCTCGCCGTGGAGATGGTCGCCGACGGGGAGGGCGCGGAGCGGGTCGCGCGCCTCGTCGTGCGCGGGGCGGTGGAGGCGGTGGACCCGGTCGCCCGCGCCGTCGCCAACTCACCGCTCGTGAAGTGTGCGTTGCATGGCAAGGACCCGAACTGGGGCCGGATCCTGCAGGCCGCGGGCCAGGCGGTGCCGGACGCGGACCTCTCGCAACTGAGCCTCTTCATCGAGGGGATCCACGTCGCGAACGCGGGCGGCGCGATGCCGCTGCCGGACGAGGCATTGCGCCGGCTGGAGGCGGGAATGGCCGGGGACGAGGTCGAGATGCGCCTCGACCTCGCGGCCGCCGGCGAGGAGGCGGAGATCTTCTTCTGCGACCTCGGGCACGGTTACGTGTCGTTCAACTCGGAGTACACGACGTGACCGACGAGCGCCGCGACCTGGCCCGCAGCAGCGGGCGGATCGAGATGCTGCTGGAGTCGCTCCCCTACATCCGGGAGTTCTTCGGCCGCACGATCGTGATCAAGTACGGCGGCGCGGCGATGGCGCAGGAGGAGCTGCGCGAGGCGTTCGCGCGCGACGTGGTGCTGCTCAAGTACGTCGGCATGAACCCGGTGATCGTGCACGGCGGCGGCCCGGAGATCACCGACTACATGAAGCGCCTGGGGCTGGAGGTGGAGTTCGTACAGGGACTGCGCGTGTCGGACGCGGAGACGGTCGAGGTCGCGAAGATGGTGCTGGTCGGCAAGCTGAACAAGGACATCGTGCTGCACCTGAACCGCCACGGGCAGGCGGCCGTGGGCCTGTGCGGGGACGACGGGCGCCTGTTCCAGGTCGCCAAGCGCCGGGTCTCGAACTCCGCCGGCGAGGAGGTGGACCTCGGCTTCGTCGGGTCCATCAAGCGTGTCGACGTGGACGTGCTGAATCACATCGCGGAGGACTACATCCCGGTGGTCGCATCCGTCGGCGCGGACGTCGAAGGCCACTCCTACAACGTCAACGCCGACGAAGCCGCGGGCGCCGTCGCGGCAGCGATGGGCGCATACAAGGTGATCTTCCTGACCGACGTCGAGGGCTGGCTGGCCGACCCGCAGGACCCCGGCAGCATCATCTCCGAGACCGACGTGGAGACGATCAAGGAGAGCATCCAGGACGGCGAGGTCGCGGGCGGCATGCTCCCGAAGCTCCAAGCGTGCGTGGAAGCGGTCGAGCGCGGCGTGCGCTCGGCGCACATCGTGGACGGCCGGGAGCCCCATTCGCTGCTGCTGGAGCTGTTCACCGACGCCGGCATCGGCACCAAGGTCAGGGGACAGCGATGAGGGCGCAGGGCGCGCGGACACCCGCCATGGAGCTCGAGGCGAAGTACATGATGCAGACGTACAAGCGGCTGCCCGTGACATTCGTGATGGGCGAGGGCTGCCATCTGTACGACGCGGAGGGCCGGCAGTACCTCGACTTCCTCGCGGGTATCTCCGTCCTGAACACGGGCCACTGCCACCAGCACGTGGTCCACGCCGTCCGCGAGCAGGCGGGACAGCTGGCGCAGGTCTCCAACCTCTACTACAACGAGCTTGCGGCGCGGCTCGCGCAGCGGCTGGCGGAGAGCTTCGCGCCCGGTGCCCGCGTCTTCCTGTGCAACTCCGGGACGGAGGCCAACGAGGCGATGATCAAGCTGGCGCGGAAGCGCCGGCGCGGTGGAGAGATCGTGGTGCTGGAGGGCGCGTTCCACGGCCGCACGATGGGTGCGCTGTCCGCGACGCCGCAGCCGGACAAGCAGGAGCCGTTCGCGCCGCTCGTGCCGGGCTTCGTGGTGGTTCCGCGCGACGACCCCGGCGCGCTCGAGGCCGCTGTCAGCGAGCGCACGGCCGCCGTGATGCTCGAGCCGATCCAGGGCGAGACCGGCATCTGGCCGATCTCCGAGCGCATGCTGCTGGCGGCACGGGCGGCCTGCGACCGCTCCGGTGCGCTGCTCCTGTTCGACGAGATCCAATGCGGCATGAGCAGAACCGGGACGCTGTGGGCGTTCGAGCTGACGCCCGTGCGCCCTGACGTGCTGACGAGCGCCAAGGCACTCGCCAGCGGGCTGCCGGTGGGAGCGGTGATCGCGGGCGGCGACGCTGCCGAGGTGCTCCAGCCCGGCGACCACGGCGCCACTTTCGGCGGCGGGCCGCTGGTCGCGAGCGCGGCGCTGGCCACGCTCGACGTGCTCGACGACGACCGCCTGCAGGCGCGCGTCCGCGTGCTCGGCGACCGCCTGCGGGTGGGGCTCGAGGCGCTGCGCGAGCAGGGCCGCCTCACGGACGTGCGCGGGCGCGGGCTGATGGTGGGCGCGGACCTGACGTCCGATACGGCACCCGACGTCGTGAGCGCGGGCCTCGACGCCGGCTTCGTGCTGAACGCGACCGGCCCGTCGACCCTGCGCTTCCTGCCACCCCTGATCGCCGGAGAGCACGAGATCGATCGCGTGCTCGAGTTCCTGGAGGAGACCCTTTGAACGACCCCCTGCCGCGGCCGATCGCCTCCTACGAAGCCGACCCGGAGCAGGTCGGCCGCGTGTTGCTGCTGTATTCGGGCGGCCTCGACACGTCGGTGATGCTGAAGTGGATCCAGGACCGCTACGGCGCCGAGATCGTCGCGCTGACCGTGGACCTCGGCCAGCCCGGCGAGGACTTCGACGTCGTGCGCGACAAGGCTTTGCGCCTCGGGGCTCTGGACTGCCTGGTGGTGGACGCAAAGGAGGAGTTCGCGCGCGACTACGTGCTGCCCGCGATCAAGGCCAACGCGCTGTACGGCGGCGGCTATCCGCTGTTCACGGCGCTCGGGCGCCCGTTGATCGCGAAGCTCGCGGTCGAGAAGGCGCGCGAGACGGGCTGCGACACCATCGCGCACGGCTGCACGGGCAAGGGCAACGACCAGGTGCGCATCGAGGCGACGGTCGCGTCGCTGGACCCGGAGCTGAAGACGATCGCGCCGGTGCGCAGCTGGCAGATGGGCCGCGAGGAGGAGGTCGCGTACGCGCGCGAGCACGGCATCCCGATAAAGGGAGGCACGGAGGCTCCGCCGTACTCGGTGGACGACAACATCTGGGGCCGCTCGTCCGAGGGCGGGCCGATCGAGGACCTCTCCGAGCCGCCTCGCGACGACGTGTGGGCGATCGTCACGCCGCCGGAGCGGGCGCCCGACGAGGCGGAGACGATCGAGATCGGGTTCGAGGAGGGCTGCCCCGTGTCGCTCGACGGCGAGCGCCTGGGCCTCGTGGAGCTGATCGAGCGCTGCGCGGAGATCGGCGGCCGCCACGGCGTCGGCATCGTGGACCACATCGAGGATCGCATCGTCGGCTTGAAGGTGCGCGACATCTACGAGGTGCCCGCGGCGGAGATCATCCTGACGGCGCACAAGGAGCTGGAGAAGCTGGTCGGCACGATCCACCAGAACAACTTCAAGCCCGACCTCGACCGGCACTGGGCATATCTGGTGTACGCCGGCCTTTGGTACGAGCCGCTGCTCGGCGACCTCAACGCGTTCATGGACTCGGTCAACCGCTGGGTCACGGGGACGATCACGATGCGGCTCTACAAGGGCCGCGCCGTGGCGGTGGCGCGCTCGTCCCCCCATGCGCTCTACGACGCGGCGCTGGCGGGATTTTCCGAGTCGGGCGGCCTGTTCAGCCAGCAGGCGAGCCCCGGCTTCATCGAGTTGTGGTCCTTACAGAGCCGCATGGCCCACCGTGTGAGGAACCGGGAATCGGGGAACTAAAGAAACGATGTTCTACAGAGCCCTCGGATTGGTGGTGTGGAAGCTGGCGCTGAAGTACTTGCGCGAGCGCTACGGCCGCGTCCGCAAGCCGGCCGCGGCGCTCACCGTCGTCGCGGCGATCGCCGCGATCTACGTCGCCACGCGCGGCGGCGACGAGTAGCGGCCGCCACGCGGGCGCAGGTCACGCCGGCGCACCGGGAACGGTCGCCGTCCGGCGCGCGACGTCGAGGTGACAGCACCTGAGGTCGTAGTACGACCCCAAACGCTCTCACCTGGGCGTTTGGAGCCATATATCGTTCGCCGCATGTGGCGCAACTGGACGGGCGACCAGCAATGTATGCCCGCGGCGGTGGAACGCCCCGGATCGCTGGACGAGCTGCGTGCCGCGGTCGGCCGTGCGGCGGGCGCCGGCCGCGAGGTGCGCGTCACCGCTTCCGGCCACTCGTTCACCGACATCGCCTGCACCGACGGGACCATGATCCGGCTGGACCGGATGAACCGCCTGCTCGACGTCGATCGCGCGGCCGGGCTCGCGCGGGTGGAGGGCGGCATCGTGATCCGCGCCCTGAGCGAGCGGCTTGCCGCCGAGGGGCTGGCGCTCGAGAACCTCGGCGACATCGACGTGCAGACGGTGTCCGGCGCGATCTCGACGGCGACTCACGGCACGGGCGAGCGCTTCGCGAACATCTCCAGCCAGGTGGAGTCGGTCGAGCTGGTGACGGCGGACGGCTCGGTCGTCGAGTGCTCCCGCGAGTCGGACCCCGACCTGTGGCGCGCCGCGCGCGTGGGGCTCGGCAGCCTGGGCGCGATCTCCGCGCTCACGTTCCGCGTGGTGCCCGCCTTCACGATCCGCCGCCACGACCATCAGCTGCCGCTCGACGAGGCGCTCTCGAGCATCGACGAGCTGGCTGCGCGCAACGACCACTTCGAGTTCTACGTGTTCCCGCATACGCGCGTCGCGCTGTGCCGCGAGTCCAAGCACGTCGACGGGCCGCCCGAGCCGCGCGGGCGCGTGACCGAGTACCTGCTGGAGAACCTGCTCGAGAACAACGCGCTCGCGCTCCTGTGCCAGGTGGGCAAGCGGTTCCCGTCGCGCATCCCGCAGATCAACCACCTGATCGTGCGGGCGCTGGGCGGCTCGGTGAAGACGGACGCGAGCTACAGGGTGTTCTCCACGACGCGCCAGGTGCGGTTCACCGAGATGGAGTACGCAATCCCGCGCGCCGACGGCCCCGAGGCGCTGCGCCGCGTGCTCGACGTGATCGACCGGCGCGGCTTCGCGGTGCCTTTCCCGATCGAGTACCGCGTCGTGGCGGGCGACGACGCCTACCTCAGCACGGCGCACGAGCGCGACACCGTGTACATCGCGGTGCACATGTACCGCGGCATGGTGTGGGAGCCCTACTTCCGCGCCGTGGAGGCGATCATGGACGACTACGGCGGCCGGCCCCACTGGGGCAAGCGACACTTCCAGAAGGCCGCGACGCTGGCGCCGCGCTACCCCGAGTGGGACCGCTTCCAGGCCGCCCGTGCGCGCCTCGACCCCGGCGGCGTCTTCCAGAACGAGTACGCGCGGCGCGTGCTCGGCCCCGTCCGGTCACCTGTCGCGGCGTAGCGGCTTCGTGCGCTGGAACCAGGCGTCGTGGACGACCATGTCGTCGACCCCGCGCCGGGTGCAGTAGCGCTCCAGGTCGGACAGCTTGTTCAGGAAGCCGAGGCCCTTCCGGTTCAGGGATGTGTTGCAAAGGGCGCCGATGCCCGTCCGCTCGGCCACCGCGCCGAGGAGCTCGTGCAGGCGTGGGTTGGTGCTCCGGCTCACGGTCTGGCAGCGAGCGGTTCCGTCGACGTGCGTCGCCGCGGCGAGCCGGTCGGAGGTGACCATCCGGAAATAGAGCATGTACGGGTCCTCGAAGTCGGTGTCGAACACCTTGTCGAGGTCCTCGACACGGCAGCAGGGAGCGATCGGCCGGTAATCCTCGCGCTCCTTGATCTCGTTCAACCGCTCGCGCATGGCCGCGTCGGAGGGCCCGGCCAGGAGGGATCTGTTGCCGAGCGCGCGCGGGCCCAGCTCGGCGCGTCCCTGTGCCCACGCGAAGACATGGCCGCGGGCCAGCGCGTCGGCGATCGCCCGGTCGTCGGCCGGGACCCGCCGCCACAGGGCGGGGTCCGGGTCCTGATCCCACTCGAACTCGAGCCCGGCGTACACGTCCCAGTCCGTGTACGAGTCGCCGGTCATGACTGCGAGCGCCTCGGCCGCCGCCCCGATCGCCTCGCCGGAGTCGTTTGCGCACGGGGGCACGAACACCGACGAGAAGTGACCCAGGTCCCGCCACATCCGGTTCCAGTCGCAGTTGAGCCCGCATCCGCCGGAGATGTGCAGCGGCAGGCCGGGCGGCAGCTCGTCCATCGCGGCCCGCGAGAACATGCCGAACAGCCGGTCGCTGAGCAGCGCGGCGGCCGCCTTGGTGATGTCGGCCTCGACGCCGGCGTTGTAGATCGGCGAGTCCGCGAACCGCCACTTGGCGGCGGGAAACACGTCCGACTTGGGCAATCCGAGGACCCGGTCCACGATGTCCGTGACCATCGGCCCGGCGTCGGCGGGGTCACCGTACGCCGCCAGCGCCATGAGCTTGCCGGCGTCTGTGTCGCGTGGCACCTCGCCCGAGTCCGCGAAGCTGGGGTCGGCCAGCGCGAACAGGAGCGCCCAGCGGCTACCCGGCGTGTCCAGCACCTCGACCTCTTTCGTCACCCGGTGCTCGCCGTCGACCAGGTAGAGCTTCCCGATCAGGCCTTCCCAGACCAGCGCCGCGCGCAGGCCGGCGTCGTCAGGTGGGCTGAGGGCGATGGAGGACATGATGTGCGCCCGCTCGTGGGTGGTGGACACGAGGGTTCCTTCCCGCCCGAGGATGTTCATCGGGCGTTGCTCGAACCGGTTGGCGCCGAGGTACCCGATGCCCTCGCCCCAGCCTCCGGCATGCGCGATCACCTGCGGCGCCTCGCCGAGATGCTCGATGGCGTTCATGATCGAGGTGCTCGTCAGCGCGCGGTGCCGCTGGAAGGAGTCCTTCTCCGCCTCGTGACAGAACAGCATGCGGCCGTCCTTCACCGCCGTGAAGGCGCCGTCGTGGCCGGAGTTCAGCGCCAACACGAGCACGCCGCATGCATACCGGAAAAGGCCGTCCGCCGTGCGTCTCGGCCAGGGTGGCAGGATCTGTCCGGTCTTTGGCCTTGCTGCCAAGCCATGGACGCGCCATGATGCGCCCATGAGCAAGCCGCGGCGCGTTGTGATCGTGATCTTCCCCGGCGTCCAGCCGCTCGACGCGATCGGCCCGGCGGAGGTGTTCCGCACCGCGAGTCGCCTCCACTCTCCGGGCTACGAAGTCGAGCTGGTGGCTACGAACCCGGGCACCGTGCAATCGAGCACGGTGCGCCTGGGCGTGGACCGCACCCTGGCCGGCTGCCGGGGGCCGATCGACACCCTGGTCGTCGCGGGCGGCCGCGGCACACTCAGGGCGCGCGAGGACAAGCGCCTGATCTCGTGGCTGCGCCGCGCGGCGCAACGATCTCGGCGCGTGTGCTCGGTCTGCACCGGCACGTTCGTACTGGGCGCGGCCGGCCTGCTGGAGGGACGGCGCGCAACGACCCACTGGGCCAGCTGCGACCTGCTTGCCGAGCAGTACCCGTCGGCGACGATCGAGCCGGACCAGATCTACGTGAACGACGGCGACCTGTGGACCTCTGCGGGCGTGACCGCCGGCATGGACCTCGCGCTCGCGCTGGTGGAGGAGGACCTCGGCCGGGCAACGGCGCTCGAGGTCGCGCGCTGGCTGGTCGTGTTCGTGAAGCGGCCCGGCGGGCAGTCGCAGTTCAGCGCCCAGCTCGCCGCGCAGACCGCGGCCCGCGAGCCGCTGCGTGAGCTCCAGGACTGGATCGCCGGGAACCTCGCAGCCGACCTGTCGGTGCCCGCCCTCGCGGCTCGCGCCCACATGAGCGAGCGCAACTTCGCGCGCGCCTTCCGCAAGGAGCTGGGCATGACGCCCGCGGCGTACGTCGAGACCGCGCGCGTCGAGGCTGCGAGGATCGCGCTCGAGTCGACCGGCACGCCGGTCGAGGTCGTCGCCCGCAGCAACGGCTTCGGCACGGTCGAGACGATGCGCCGCGCCTTCCACCGCCGCATCGGAGTCGGCCCCGCCGACTACCGCGCCCGTTTCAGATCGACCCAAGCCGCCTGACGCCCCACAAAGGAGGACCGATGCAGATCGCCATCCCGCTGTACGACCGTTTCACCGCCCTCGACGCGATCGGGCCCTACGAGGTGCTCTCACGCATCCCGGGCGCCGAGCTGAAGTTCCTCGGCAAGGAGGCCGGCCCGTACAAGACCGACAACGGCATGCTCACGATCCTCGCCGAGGGCTCGCTCGACGACATGCCGCGCCCCGACATCCTGTGCGTTCCCGGCGGATGGGGCACGCGCGACGCGATGTCGGACGAGCGCCTGGTGGGCTGGATCCGCGACGTCCACGAGACCACCCAGTGGACGACTTCGGTCTGCACCGGGTCCCTGCTGCTGGGCGCCGCCGGGATCCTGGACGGGCTCGAGGCGACGTCGCACTGGCTGGAGCTCGAGACGCTGCGCGAAATGGGCGCGGAGCCGACGGAGCGGCGCGTCGTCCAGCAGGGCAAGGTGATCACGTCGGCGGGCGTGTCCTCGGGCATCGACATGGCGCTGACGCTGCTCGCGAAGATCTCCGGCGACGAGTTCGCCCAGACGATCCAGCTGCTGATCGAGTACGACCCGCAGCCGCCGTTCGACTCGGGCTCGACCAGCAAGGCTTCGCCGCAGATCGTGGAACAGCTCCGTGAGCTGGCCGCGGCGCGTCAGACGGCCTGACGGCTCAGAGGAAGTTGCGGCCCTCGCCGCGGTAGGTCGGCACCTCGTCCACGACCGCGTCGCCGGACACGAGGTGCAGGCTGTCGAAGCGTTCGCACAGCTCCCCGGCCTTGGTGTGGCGGAAGTAGACGCGGTCGCCGATCGAGAGGCGGCGAGCGGCTTCGCCGATCACCGGTGTCTGCACCTCGCCCGCGCCTTCGAAGCGGTCGAGGCGCAGGCCCCCCGGCAGGTGGGGTGACGGCACGCGGCTGGGCTCGCCCGGCCCGGACGCGAGGTAGCCGCCGCCCAGGACCGTGGCGATCGACGCCGACGGCTTGCGCACCACCGGCATCGCGAACATCGCCGCGGGGCGCAGCTTGAAAGCGCTGTACGTGTCGAACAGGGTGGGCGCGAAGAACCCGGACCCGGCCGCCAGCTCGGTGACCGCCGGCTCGGCCGCCGTCCCTTGCAGGCTGCCGGTGCCGCCCCCGTTGACGAACTCGAGGTCGGCCAGTTCCGCGATCGCCGACACGACGGCGCCGCGCCGCTCGGCGATCTCCGCGGCGGAGCGGTGCTGCATCCACTCGATCACGCGTCCCTGGAGACGCTTGCCCGGCGGCCGGTCCCCGAGGCCGGCGATGTGGCCCTCGTAGGCCATCAGGCCCGCCAGCTTCAGGCGGGGGCGGCGGAGGATCTCGCGCGCGAACTCGACCGCCTGCTGCGGCGTGCGGATCGCCGAGCGCTTGGGCCCGATCTTCACGCGTCCGCCGAGCGCCCACCAGTTGACGTCGAGCTCGATCGCGACGCGGATCGGATGCGAGCCCGGGCCGGCGGCGGCCTCGATCAGGTCGAGGTGCGCGGGCGAGTCGGTCATCAGCACCGGCGCGGCCGCGGGGCGTTCCTCTGTGAGCCGCGCCAGCTCGGCGATCGCGGTGCGGTCGGCGGTCGGATAGGCGAGCACGAGGTCGTCGAAGCCGTGCTCGGCGAGCCACAGCGACTCCGGCAGGGTGTAGGTCAGGAGGCCGCGATACCCGGGGTCATGGGCGAGGATCCGCTCCAGAATGGGCCGCGAGCGCACCGACTTGGAGGCCACCCGGATCGGCTTGCCCGCCGCGCGACGCAGCATGTCGTCGGAGTTGGCCCACATCGCATCGAGGTCGACGAGCGCGAAGGGCGCCTCGAGGCCCTCCGTAGCCCGCTCGAAACGCTCGTAATCACTTGAAAAACCCAGGTGGGGAAGGGTGGTCGCCACGGATTGAGCCTACCGCCGCCCAACCCCGCCCGGGTGGCAGCTCTCGACCGTCTATATCGCGGTCAAGGGCTGCCAGCTGGCTGGGGGAGGCCGCAAATTGCGGGGAAATTGGTAGAGTCCCGCGCCGCCGAACCCTGCCGCCGCCAGGCGCCAGGGGCGGGGGACCCAGGCGGCGGCCGCCGGCCGTCCGGGGCGAATCGCGCGGCAGCGCGTAGCGCCACTCCTTCGGTGCGAGCCCGACAGCTAACCCCGCAGGCGACAGAAGGAGCATGGATCGGGTTCCCGGACACCCCGCAGCGGCATGGCCGCGCCTCGCCTGGCTGGTGAGCCTGGCGCTGCTGGCCGTGCTCGCCATGGCGCCCCGCGCCGGCGCGGCGGACATCGCGACCCTTCAGGCGCGCGTCGACAACGCCAAGGCCGAGGCGCGTGGCCTCGCGTCCGCGGTGCAGATGCGCACGGCGGAGCTCGAGGCGGCCCAGGGCGAGGCCGCAGCCGCCGGCCGGCGCCAGCAGGTGCTCGAAGCGGAGCTGGCGCAGAGCGTCGCCCGCGCGCGGGCGCTCGAGGCGCGGGTGACCGCCGCCCAGGAGCGGCTTGCAAAGGCACAGGCGCGCTTCCACCGGATGCAGCGCATGCTGGCCAACCGCCTGGTGGCGATCTACAAGAGCGACACGCCGGACCTCGCGACCGTGCTGCTCGAGTCGGACGGGTTCAGCGACCTGCTCACGCGCACCGCGTACCTCCAGGAGATCAACGAGGCTGACATCGCGCTCGTCGACCGCGTGCAGGAGCTGCGCAACGACGTGCGCGCCGCGCTCGCGCGCGTGCGGGTCGCTCGCGCCGTGGCCGCCGCGCACGTCGAGCGAGTGGCCGCGGCGCGGGACGAGATCGCCCGCATCCGCGCCGCTGCGGCGGCCCGCGCCGCGCGGTACGCGCGCGCCCGGGCGGCCCAGCAGGCCGCGCTGTCGACTCTGCGCTCGCGGATGGCCGGCTGGCAGTCGCAGCTGGACGCGCTCCAGCGGGCGACGGGCGGCCCCGCCGGCAGCGTGGACCAGTGGTTCGACGGGTTCGCGATCCCCAAGGCGATCGTGATGTGCGAGTCGGGCGGCAACTA
>DASRIA010000093.1:0-10814 GCA_035650255.1 Solirubrobacterales bacterium | reverse complement strand
CCGGTGATCACTCGGGGGCAATCTTCGGTAGTTGGCTTCATGGTTGTCCAAAGGGCGACCGATGAATCGCCGTGCATTTCGTCATATAACCGCCGGAAATTACAAGAGATATATATTGCACCGTGACGACGCCGTCACACCCGAATTCGGACATTCCAGCGGTAGAGAGCCCAGAGAATCGCCCACCACGCGACGACGTAGACCGCCGCGAACGCCAGCGAGGCGTTGATCGGTGCGGCCATCGGGGCGAACAGCCGCTCGAAGAGCTCCGCCTGAACGCTTCGTCCGTCGGCCCCGACCCGGACGATCGACATCAGCCGGGCTACCAGACTCGAGAGGAAATAAAGGATGAGGGCGTTCACGCCCAGAGCCGCCAGCGGGGTGGCCCAGCGGCGCCAGCCGCGAACCTCGACTAGCCCGTAGAACACCGCTAGCGCGACCATGGCGAGCCCGGCCGTGAGCAGGACGTAAGAGCTCGTCCACAGCGACTTGTTGATCGGAAACCAGATCCCCCAGAGCTCCCCGGCGGCAACGCCGGCGATCCCGGCCGCGGCGAGCCGTAGGGCGATCGAGCCGGAGGGGTGTTTGTGGCGCAGCCACGTGCCCGTCAGGACACCCAGGAGCGCCGTGCCCACAGCGGGGATCGTGCTGAGGATGCCCTCCGGATCGTAGACCTTCGCGGCCTGCCAGATGTGCGGGCCGAGGATCGTGCGGTCGAGGTACGCGGCCAGGTTGCCCGCCGGGCTCAGATCGCCAGCGCCGTACCCCGGGACCGGAATCCAGATCATCGCAAGCCAGTACCCGACGAGGAGCGCCGACATGATCAGGGCCTGCGCGCGCGTGCTCGTCCACAGATAGATCAGGGCCGCGACGAAGTAACACACGGCGATCCGCTGCAGGACGCCCGGAATCCGTAGGGTCGCCCACGTATACCAGGGGAATCCGTTGAGCACGATGCCGAGCAGGAAGATCACCAGCGATCGCCGGACTATCTTGGGGACGACCGCAGCGCGTCCGGCGTCAGCCAGCCGCGGCTCGAGCGCGAGCGGAATCGCCACGCCGACGATGAAGACGAAGAAGGGGAAGATCACGTCCGTCAGCGTCCAGCCATGCCAGGTCGCGTGACGAAGCGCTGGGTAGACCGCGCGCCACGTCCCGGGATTGTTGACGAGCACCATCGCCGCGACGGTGAGGCCGCGCAGCGCATCGACCGAGAGGAGCCGCGTCAACTATCGACCGAGCTGCGACAGCGGTAGCGTGCCCTCGATATCGCCCTTCATGAGGGGCCGCTGCCGGCCGCCGGCGGCCCGCGATCTGCGCTCGACCTGATCCTCGACGTACGGGTAGAGCTCGGACACCGTCACGACGCCGTCGCCGTTTCGATCCGCCTTTCCCGAGAGCCCCTCGAGCACGTAGTAGGTGAAGAGACCGTGGCCGAGGTCGGCCGGCTCGAGCGCGACCTCGTTGGCCCCGCTCGCGGTCATGACCAGGCGTCCGCGGCCCTGCGCGAGGCGCTCGAGGAACCCCTCGCTCAAGGTCCGCGGCCGTGCGTTCGAGGGCGCGAAGCTGCGGCCGCCGGTGAGTCCGCTGTAGGAAGTGTCGAGCAGCAGCACCACACGCTCGGCGGCGATGCGGCCGAGGATCCGCTGCACCTCGTCCATCGGGAACGCCGTGGTCTTGAGCGTGTCCGGCTGCACGTTGCGCGGGATCAGATACTTCACGAGCCCGTCCTTCTCTTTGGTCGCCGTGTCGGCCTCGGGTGCGCCGAGCCCCGCGTAATAGATGAGCACCATGTCCTCACGCGCGGTCTTGCGAGCAAGGAAATCGCCGAGCGCCAGGCGGATGTTCTGGAGCGTCGGCTTCTCGGGCGCCTTGTCGGTCAGCAGCACCACGTTCTCTCGCGGATAGCCGCCTCGCGCCGTGAGCAGGCGATACATCGCGTCAGCGTCGGAGTCGGCGAACCGCGGCTTGGGCACGCTCTTGCTCTCGTAGTCGCCGACGCCGATGATGACGGCCCAGCGATTCGCGATCTTCGGACCAAGCGCCGCGGCCGCGCCTGCGGCGGTGATCCGCGTCACGTTGCGAACGACCTGGGCGACGTTGCCCGCCTTGTCCGTGGCGGTGACCTCGATCACGTTCGGTCCCGGCTTGAGCTCGGCCAGCGCGCCCACCGGCACGCCGCGGCCGACCACGCCGATGTCGAGCAACGACGGCGCCTCGACGCCGTTGACGAGCACCTGCACACGGGCGACCTCGACGTTGTCGTGGACCAGGCCGGTGACGAGCACCTTGTCGTCGGTCAGCTTCGCGTCGGCGGCCGGCTGATTGATCGTGATCTTCGGCGCTTCGGTATCGCCCTTTCGCGGATCGGCGCGCGGTGCGGGAGGCACCGGAGCCGGCGGCGAGGCGGGTCCCGGGGGCGTGGGCGTCGGAGTCGCCGGTGTCGGCGGCGCGGGTTCGCGCCGTGGCGGCTCGACGGGCGGCCGCGGCGGCTCCGCCTGCTGTGGCGCGGGCGTCGCGATCACCGGCGGCGGAGGCGTCGCCGAGCGGTTCAGCTCCCAGTTGAAGCCCTTGAGGTTGCCCTGGGCTTTCACGAATCGCTGGACGTCCGGCGCGTACCACAGCATCACCTGTCCGAACTGCTGGCCGCTGCCGCCGTACGAGCCCGCGACCGTCTCGATCTTCTGAGTGATGCGGAAGGCGCGGAAGCTTCCCGCCGGCGTGGCGACCTCTTCGTGCGCCTCGACCTGCCAGATCACGCCGACGGTGCCCGTGAAGTTCGGCAGAGGCTGCGGCAGCGGCGAGCGCCACAAGAGGCGGACCGTGCCCCACTTCCCGACCTCGAGCGGCCAGTTGAAACGCGGCGCCGGCTCGAGGTCGAGCTCGGTACGGCCCTCGAGAATGATCTTCGTGAAGCCGAGGTCTTTGCTGAGGTGAACCTCCTTGCCGCCGCCGGCGGAGAAGACGTAGATGTCCTTGTCGATCCGGACGAGCACGTAGATACCGTCGGTCCTGATCCACTTGTCGCCGACCTGGTAGGTCGGGCGCTCGGCGCGCGGCTTGTCGGCGCCGACCGCCGTCGCGACGAGGTGCCAGGCCGAGCCGGTCGCGACGCAGATCGCGAGCGCCAGGAGTCCGGACAGACGCACCACCGGCCGCGGGCGTGAGACCGTCACGCGCCGGCGAGCTCTACGCGTACTTGACCGTGCAGCCGTACGCTCGTGTCGCGGGCGTCCGCACCGCGCGTCCCGCCGCCACGTCCTCGAGCGCCGCGCGCACGTAGTTCTGCGCGCCCTGGACGTCGGCCCGGCGGGTCGTGGGCCGATCGTCGATCGCGCCGGCGTAGACGAGGAGCCCGTTCTTGTCGATCAGGTACATGTGCGGCGTGTTGGTCGCGCCGTACGCCTTGCCGGCGACTCCGGTCGGATCGAGCAACACCGAGGTCGGGCTCGCCTTGCGCGACGTCGTGAGCTCGTCGGCCTGCTTCGCCGTGACGTAGCCCTGCGTGCCCGGCGAGGACGAGATGACGGTCAGCCAGACCACGCCCTGCGCGGTGGTCTCCTTCTGGAGCGCCTGCATGTTGCCGGTCTCGTAGTGCTTGCGCACATAGGGACAGTCGTGGTTCGTCCACTCGAGGACGACCAGCTTGCCGCGCTGATCGGCGAGACTCACGCCCTTGCCGGTCGTGGCGTCGATGGCGAACGCCGGCGCCGCCTCGCCGACCTTGGCGACGGCCGCGGCCCACGCGGGCGGTGTGAGGCCCCGGATAGAGAGGGCGGCGAGCCCCGCGAGCGTCGTGCCCGCGAGAAACGTGCGACGGGTCGAGTCGTGCGTGGACATACGCTCTCCTTTTCGTCTGCCGACGATCATATCTTGTCGATCGCCTCGATGACCGTACCTTCGGTCAGGAGCTGCGGGAGCAAGGTCGGCGCCGTGCTCGGCGAACCGGGCGGATACAGGGCATAGAGCGGCACCCCGCTGCGCCCGAGCGAGCCGAGGATCCGGCTGATCATCGGATCGCGCGCGGTCCAGTCGGCCTTGAGGGCCACGACACCTTTCTTCGCGAACGCGTCGGCGACCGCCGAGGAACGCAGCGCGACGCGCTCGTTGACCAGACAGGTGACGCACCAGGCGGCGGTGAAGTTGACGAAGACCGGTTTGCCTGATGCCCGCGCCGCCGCGAGCCGTTCGGGACTGAAGGGCTCCCAGCCGAGACCCTCGTCGGCGGGCGCCGCCGAGCGGGCGCCGGCGCCGAGCGGAGCCAGCGCGACCATCCCGACGATCAGCGCCGGGAGCACGGCCACCACCGCGACGGTCGCCACGCGCCGCCAGAGCGCTTGCACGCCACCGAGCGACTGATGGAGCCACGACGCGAAGGCGATCAGCACGACTCCGGCGAGCGCCGCGCCGACGCCGTGCGGGCCGGCCTGCTGGCTCACGACCCACACGAGCCACGCGGCCGAGGCGTAGAGCGGAAACGCGAGGAGCTGCTTCAGGCGCGTCATCCAGGGGCCAGGCTTCGGTAGAAGCCGACGGCACGCCGGGACCAGCGTCAGGAGCAGGTACGGAAGCGCCAGCCCGAGGCCGAGCGCCTCGAAGACGAGCAGCGCTGTGGGCCACGGCTGAGCGAGCGCGAAGCCGACGGCTGCGCCCATGAATGGCGCCGTGCACGGCGTGGCGGCGACCGTGGCGAGCGCTCCGGTCGCAAACGACCCGACGTGGCCGGGGCGCGCCGCCAGCGCCTGTCCCGCGCCGGTAAAGCGGGTGCTGACCACGATCGCTCCAGACAGGCTCAGCGCCATAGTGAAGAACAGCCAGGCGAGGAGCGTGACGAAGGCCGGCGACTGGAGCTGAAAGCCCCAGCCCAGGCGTTCACCGGTGGCGCGCAGCGCGATGAGCGCCCCGGCGACGATCGCGAACGAGACCAGCACGCCTGCCGTGTACGCCAGCCCGTGGCGCGCGAGCGTGGCCGCTCGCGCTCCCGCGAGCTGGACCAGACCGAGCGCCTTGATCGAGAGCACGGGCAGGACGCACGGCATGAGGTTCAGCACGAGCCCGCCGGCGAGCGCGAGCCCCAGCGCGCTGAGCAGTGATGCCAGGCTCGTCGGTTTCGTCACCCCGAGCCCGGTCGGTGATGCCGTCATCGAGAAGCCGTGGCGAACCGTCCCGCCATCGAGTCGCTCCGCCACTGCCAGCACGCCCTCGATCGGGGCCGCGGCCGCCTCGGTCAGACGTCCACGCGCGACGTCGATCGTGATACCGGCGGCGTCGACGCGCACCCGCTGCGGGGCCGTCAGGTCGATGGCTCCCCAGCGCGCCGGGTAGAACCACACCTCGGAGATTCTGTCGGCGGCCAGGCCCGGGGCGTCGACCATCAAAGTGACATCCTGGGGCGTCGCTGCGAACGAGGCGCGCCACGGGCTCTGGGTTGGAATGCTCCGGCGCGCCGCCTCGATCAATGCCGCCCCTCGGGCGTCGACCGCCGGCGCGCCCCTGACAACCGGCAAGGTGAGGGCGAGCGGCGCTTCCTCCGGGATGCAGATCTCTTCGCAGACGAGCCAGCCTGCCTGTCCTTTCAGGGTCACCCGGGTCCCCGGCACGAGGTCGGCCGGCGGTGTCACCGAAATCGGCAGGACGACCGACTCGGAGTATCCGTACGTCATGGCCGATCCGACCCGGATGCGATCGGGCAGCGGCCAGGCGAACTCCCCTACCGTGAAGCCGGGAGGCAAGCTCCACTCGATTCGGGGCGCCTCGCCCGAGTCTCCTGGGTTCATCCAGTAGGTGTGCCAGCCGGGAGCGATCCGCTGCTGTAAAGCCACCCAGAAGGTCTGGCCGGGAGCGATCCCCGCGACTTCACTAACGAGCTCGACCCTGACCCGGGGTGCTTCCGTTCCCTGGGCGGTCACGGGCCGGGGGCTGAGGGTCGTTGCCAGGGCGCAAAGGAGCATCGCGAGGGCGCTGCGGAGGCTCATCGCAGGGCCGATTATCCCACCTCGCGGCGTCGGGAGAGGGGAACCACCGGACTTGACGCAGGTCCTCCACCTATGTTGTATGAATAGTCGCGACGTTCGCGAGGAGGTCCCGGTAGTGGCGAGAGAGTCCCAGGCAGGTCCTGCCGCGGTTCCCGCTCAGCTCGGTGAGCGCTTCCCGAGCGGGCTGCGCATTCGCGGACGCTACCGCGTCGTCAGCGAGATTGGCGCGGGCGCGTTCGGGACCGTATGCCTCGGCGAGGACGAGTCGACCGGCCACCGGGTTGCGATCCGGTTCCTGCCGCGCAACTTCGCCTCGACGCCACAGGCCGCGCAGGCCGTGATTCGGATGGGCCGCTCGATCATCGCGGCCTCCGGCTCTCATCCCGCGATGGCCCGCGTGCTGGAGTTCGGCGAGCTCGACATGGGTCGTCCGTTCACCGTGACGGAGCTCGTCGAAGGCCGGCGACTCGACCAGGTCATCGCGGCCCGCCCTGCGCTCGACATCCACGCGGCGCTACGACTGGCGCTCGAGCTGGGTGGAGCCATCGAGACCTTGCACAACATGGGATTCGTCCACGGCGCCATCGCTCCGCGCAACGTGATCGTGCTCGAAGACGGTCATCTCAAGCTGCTCGACCTCGAGCTGTCGGGTTTGCGCGACGCACGCGAGGTGCAGGCGCTGATCAACGTGGAGCCGCCGGCCGAGTACCTCTCGCCCGAACAGATCCAGAAGGCGCCGAACACCGAGAAGACCGACATCTACGCGTTCGGTGTGGTTCTGCACGAGCTTCTGAGTGGAGCTCCGCCGTTCCAGGGCGCGACGCGTGAGGCGATCTTCGCCAAGCATCTGAAAGAGGCGCCGACCCCCATTCAGAAGCTCCGCGACGGCGTGCCGGCTTCGGTGTCGCGCGCGGTCACGCTCGCGCTCTACAAGCAGCCCGAGGCGCGCCCGTTGATGGGCGACGTCCTCAATCTCTTGTGGACCGGCGCGCATGGTCCGGCGCCGCGGCGCACGCGCGCCGCGGTCATCGCGGGTGGCGCGGTACTCGCGACGGCTGCCGTCGCCGCGGTGATCTGGGGGGCGCTGTCCCTGCGGACACCCGCGTCTCCGACGTCGCAGCGGAGCGTGCGGGAGGCGATTCCCGCGAGCGCACCGGCGCCGCCGCCGCCGTCGATAGAGACGCGGCGACCGCCCGCACCGGCGACCAACACTCCGACCGAAACCGGACGGCCTTCCGTCGAGTCGTCGGCACCGACCGTGCGCATGCCCGAGCCCGCCGTGCGCACTCCGGAACCCAGCGTGGTCACCCCGCCGGCGAAGAGTGCGCCGACGGTGGCGACGCCGCCGGTTGAGCGCACGCCGGCAGCTCCGCCGAGGACAACACCACCGCCGGCGCCACCAGCCACATCGCCAGCGCCAGCAGCTACGTCGCCGGCGCCCGCGGTGACGCGGCCGACTCCCGCTGTGCCCGCGCCCGCTGTGACGCCGCCGGCCGTCGCGACACCGCCGCGGCCAGCGCCGGTTCCGCAGGCTGCCACACCGCCGGCTACCGCTGTGACGCCATCGACTCCGTCAGTGACGCCACCGCCGCCGGCCGTTGCGGCGCCGGCGCGGCCGGCACCAGCGCCACCGGCTGCGACATCGCCGTCGCCCGCCGTGACGCCGTCAGCCCCGCCGCCATCTCCCGCTGTGGCGGCGCCGACGCGGCCGGCACCAGCGCCACCGGCTGCGACATCGCCGTCGCCCGCCGTGACGCCGTCAGCCCCGCCGCCATCTCCCGCTGTGGCGGCGCCGCCGCGACCGGCTCCGTCGTCATCGACGCAAACGCCGCCGCCGGCGGCAAGGTCGGAGCGTCGCGAACCGGGTCAGACCCAGCCGGCGCCGGCCACACAGCCGCCCGGTGCGCCGGACCCGGAAGATTCGCGCGCGGTGATCGACTGGCTGCTGAAGCCTCGCTGATCGACTGCTCCTGAAGTCCCGAAGTCGGTAAGGACGCAGGCTCCCGCTCGAGGCGGATGATCCGCCGCTACTGCGGCCGGTCGGTAGCCCGACCTACGACGATTTTGGAGGCAGCTCGGCCGGAGTGGAGAGAACGGGGTCGACGCGCTCGATGAGGGCGAGCGTCGTCTCGTGCGGGACACTGAGCCGGAGCGACGTCATGACGAGCTCAGGGTTCGTACCCAGCCGCAGTCGGCTTGCCTGCTCCTGGAGGACCAGCTTGGTCCGCGCCAGTGTGTGCTCGAGCTTCGAGATGTTCTTGATCTCGGCTTCGATCGCCGCCAGTAACCGGTCGCCTTGCGCTGACACGCCGCCGCCCTCCTGGGACTAGCACTTTGCTGCGCTCGCGGAGAGTTGTCAAGTAATCGAAGGCACCTCGCGCGACGTCCGGCGATGAGCGGTAAAATACTGGAAAACGCGGAGCTATTCAGCGAGGAGGCTGCGGTGGGCGCGAGAACGGCGAGCGATAGTCGAGCACCTCGTGCACCTTCCTGCCGAGCGTCGCGAGGCTGAACGGTTTGACGAGCAGAGGGTTACCCTCGGTGAGGCCGTGTACCACGACGACTTCCGTCGAAAAGCCGGACATGAAGAGCACCTTCAGATCGGGCCTGCTCTCGTGTAGACGCCGCGCGACCTCGGGGCCGCTCATCCCGGGCATGACGACGTCGATCAGCGCCAGCGCGATCGTTCCCGCGTGTGCCTGCGCGACCTGGATCGCTTGGTCTGGGCCTGCGGCTGTCAGCACCTGATAGCCGTGCGCCACGAGGCCGTCGCGGACGGTGTCCAGCACGGCCGGCTCGTCGTCCACAACCAGGACTGTCACGCCGGCAATGCTCATCGCCGGCCATCCCGCGCGGCCGAGCGTGAGCTACTGAGCAGTCCAGCCTCCGTCGATGACCAGCTCGCTGCCGGTGACGAAGGCAGCTTCGTCGGAGGCTAGATAGAGGACGCCGTTGGCGACCTCGTCCGGCTCGCCGTACCGGCCCAGGGGAATGCGCGAGATCATCAGCTGTCGCTGAGCGGGATCGGCTCTCCGGCGCTCGGTCATCGCCGTCACGATCGGCCCGGGATGCACGGAGTTGGCGCGAATGCCCTCGCGCGCGTACTGAATCGCCGTCGCCTTCGTCAGCAGTCGCACCGCGCCCTTCGAAGCCTGGTACTGCGGGCTGCTGTTGTCCGTCCCAACCAGGCCGAGCTGCGACGAGATGTTGATGACGGAGCCGCCGCCGGCCCGGCGCATGGCAGCGATGACGCTCTTGGTTCCGAGGAATACGCCCTTGGCGTTGATCGCCATCATGCGGTCCCAGTCCTCGACCGTGGTGTCCTCGATCCGACTCCCGCCGCCGATGCCGGCGTTGTTGACGAGGACGTTCAGCCTCCCGAAGCGGCTCTGGGCGAGACCGACCGCCTTCTGCCAGTCGGGCTCGCTCGTGACGTCGAGGCGCGTGGAGACCGCCTCGCCGCCTTTTGCTTTGATGTCGGCTTCGACCTCGCGCCCTTCGGCCTCGAGCACGTCGCCGATGACGACCTGCGCGCCTTCGCGCGCGAACAACCGTGCCTCGGCGGCGCCCATTCCGCGCGCGCCGCCGCTGATCAACGCGACCTTGCCGGCAAGTCTCATGGCGGCAAGCTTAGCGCAGAACTGTCCACTACGCTCGGGGCGCGGCGTGACGCCGGCGTCGGTCGATGGAGAGACTCAGCCGCCGAAGCGGCGGTCGCGCTGCTGATACGCCCTGACGGCGCGGAGGAAATCGACCTTGCGGAAGGCCGGCCAGTGCGCGTCGCAGAAGTAGAACTCGCTGTACGCGCTTTGCCACAGGAGGAACCCGGACAGTCGGATCTCGCCGCTCGTGCGGATGATCAGATCCGGGTCCGGGAGATCGGGCGCGTAGAGGTACTGGGCGATCGTCTCCTCGTTGACGCCGTCGATGATCGTCTGGAGATCCTCGCCTTGCTTGTTCTTCTCACGGAGCATCGCCTGCACGGCGTCGATGATCTCCTGACGACCGCCGTAAGCGACTGCGAACGTCAGATCCATCGCGTGATTGCCCGCGGTCGCTTCCTCGGCGGCACGAATCGCCGCGATGGTCGAATCGGGAAGCAGATCGAGCTTACCCACGGCCCGGACGCGAAGACCCAGGCGATGCGAGCTCGGGTGCCGTGCGAGCCTCGTGAGCTTTGACTCGATCGCCGAAAGGATTCCGGAGACCTCGGTCGGCGGCCGCTGGAAATTGTCGGTCGAGAACACCCAGAGGCTGACGGCACGGATCCCGATCTCGGCGCACCACTCCAGGACGTCGTCGAGCTTTTCGGCGCCGAGGGCGTATGCCGCTCTGAGGTCCGGCACCCCGCGCGCGAGCGCGTAGCGGCGGTTGCCGTCGAGGATGATCCCTAGATGTCGCGGGACGTCGTGGCCGCGGACCTGACGTAGGAGTCGCCGCCCATACAGGTAGTAGAGGAAGCCGCGCATGGCCAGGATTTCAAACTAGCGCTGTCCCGCCGAGCGAGTCAAGAAAACCGGCGGTCGCGCGTGGTCCCTAGGGCAGTGCGCTGAGCGTTGCGGACGCCGGCGCCGAAGCCGCCGCCGCTCCAACCCGTAAACGTGGCGATGGCGGCCAGCATAGCAGTCAGTGTGGCACTGATGCCGGCGTCTCAGTCGACGTCCTCAGATCGAAATTGGCGTTGACGGTCCTCGCGCCGTTCAGCGTAACGGTACAGGTGCCGGTGCCGGAGCAGCCACCGCCGCTCCAGCCGGTGAACGTGGCGGTGGCGGACGGGATGGCCGTCAACGTGACGACGGTGCCGGCACCAAAGGAGCTCCAGCAGGTCGCGCCGCAATT
>DASRIA010000092.1:0-43729 GCA_035650255.1 Solirubrobacterales bacterium | reverse complement strand
GCATCGCCTGGTCGGTGACGATGTGGCCCGACTCGTCGAGCTCGATCTGCACGGCCAGGTCCGGGTCGAAGATGTCGGAGTGCGGCGTGAACCCGACGAAGGGGAAGATGGCGGTCACCGGCAGCTCGGACTGCTCGTCGGTCTCGACGTTGCGCACGGTCAGGTGTGACACGCGGCCGTCCGTGCCGTGGATCTCGTCCACCACGGTGTTCATGACCTCATCGACCTTGCCGGTCGCGCGCATCTGCTCGACCAGGATCGGCTGTGCCCGCCAGGCGTCGCGCCGGTGGATCACGGAGACCTTGTTGCCGTAGCGCGTGAGGAAGGTGCCTTCCTCGACAGCCGAGTCGCCGCCACCCACGACCGCGATGTCGGCGCCCTCGAAGAACGCGCCGTCACAGACCGCGCAGTAGGAGACGCCCTTGCCGGCCAGCTCCTCCTCGCCCGGCACGCCGAGCTTGCGCGCCTCACCGCCGGCCGTGATGATCACCGCCGGCGCACGGAACTCGCGCCCGTCGGCCGTCCGCACGACGCGGTCGTCGCCTTCGGCCGAGACCGAGACGACCTCGGCACCGGTCTCGAAGGTGGCGCCGAACTTCTCGGCGTGCTTCTGGATCCGGTCCGCGAGGTCGGGGCCCATGATGTGCTCGAAGCCGGGGTAATCCTCCACCTCGGCCGTGTTCCAGAGCTGCCCGCCGGGGATGCCGCGCTCCAGGACGAGCGTCGGGATCCGGGAGCGGCCGCCATACAGAGCGGCGGTCTGGCCGGCCGGGCCGGCTCCGACGATGATGATCTCGTAGGCCTGCTGTGTGCCGTTCTCGTTCGCCAATTCCCCTCCGCGCGGACGCTCCGTACAGGAGTCTTATCGTTACTTCACTTTTTGAAGTTTAGCGTCGCCCTCCCTGCCTCGGCGACCCGGCTAGCTTAGAGCCTCATCCGGCCCGGCAGCCTCAGGTGGCCGGCTCGGGCGAGGGGCCGGCCCGCGCCGCCGCCGCGCGGCGCGGCGCATCCTCCTCGCGCCACCGCGCCACCGTGCGGCGCAGCTGCAGGTAGGCCAGGATCCCCGGCGGGATCGGCAGCCAGAAGGCGATCACGCGGTAGGCCAGCACGGAGACGAAGACCGTCGAGCTGGGCTCGCCGAACGCCAGGAAGGCGGCGATCATCCCGGCGTCCACCGAGCCCACGCCGCCGGGGAAGAACGGCAGCAGGTTGGCGGTCATGCCAACGAAGAAACCCTGCACGAGCACGGCCTTCGGCACGTCCTCGCCGAACGCGTGGAAGCAGGCCCACAGCACCGCGATGTTGGTCGCCCAGAAACCGACGGCGCCGATCACGGCGAGCAGACCGCTGCTGGGATGGCGCAGCAGCGTGAGCGCCTCGCGCGTCCCCGCCGCGATCGTGGCCGGAACCGTCGCGATGCGCCGCGCCATGCGCACGCGGCGATGCCCCTGCGCCCAGCGCGCCACGATCCGGTCGAGGTCGAGCGGGATCAGCGAGAGCAGGAACAGGATGATGAGGGCCGCTCCGGCGAGCGCGGCCGGCACGATCGTCATCCCCACCGGGCTGGGGCCCGGGAACAGCCCGACCCGCAGGAAGATCCCGCAGATCACGAGCGCCAGCAGATACACCGTGTACAGCAACACGAGGAACGCCACCATCCGGCCGGCCGCCTGCCGCGCCACCATCCCCGCGCGGCGCAGCGCCCAGTAAGTCAGCGCGATGCCGCCGGCCCCGCCGGCGGAGAAGAGCCGCGTGGCCGCGAGCCCGGCGAGCGTGATCTGGTACGAGCTGCGCCAGTCGATGCGCTCGCGCAGCTTCGGCGACATCGCGCGGCCGCCACCCAGGATGCCCCGGAAGAGCGCGATGTACGACGCGAACGACAGCACGTTGAACCCCAGCGCAACCGCGATCCAGACCGGGTCGGCGTCCTCGATCCTCCGCAGCGAGTCCTCCAGGCCCGTGAGCTCGGGCAGCACGAAGTAGAGCGCGACCAGGATCACCAGCACGACCAGCGCGTACGTGATCAGCCGCGACCGGTCGAACGTCATGCCGGACTCGACCTCTTCGGTGACGGGCTCGCCGAACGGGGTGCCGTTCTGCGTGTCGTCCATGTCCGCGCCGGGCGGTGGAGCCCCGGCGTCCGGGCGCGGGTCGCCCCGCCGGAAGGCCCTCATGCGGCCGCCCTGCGCTCGAGCGCCTGCACGGTGCGCACCACCGACCGCAGGGCCGGCGTCGCGCGCGGGCCCGCGACGCGGATGCCCTCGGTGAGGGCCGCGCCGGCGAGCAGGTCCGCAACGTAGTGCTCGCCGAGGTACACGAGCGCGAAGCCCAGCGTGCCGGCATAGGCCCAGCCCGCTGCGCCGGCCGCCGGGCCGGTCTCGGCCAGCACGTGCGCCGCCATCAGCGACGTCGCAAAGTGCAGCGACGGCATGGCCGCCAGGGGATTCCCTCCCAGAAATCCGTACAACGGCGACCAAAACCGGCCCCAGACCTGTTGACCAACGTCAACCATGATCCTGCGCATTCCCTGGATGCGTCCGTGCTCCGCGGCCCACCACGGAGGCGCGGTCGGCACCAGGAAGTACCCGGCGAGCCCGAGGTCGAACACGGCACACATGAGCACCGCCGACCTGGGGAACCGCTGGGGGTGCCTCCAGAGTATGTAGGCAGCGGCGGCGTGCGGCTGGAGGAACCAGGCCCAGTGCGCGTAGACCAGCGCGTGATCGAGCGCGGTGGGCGCATCGCCGCGCGCCAGCGCCCGCTGCAGCACCGGCGTCGGGGCGCGCCCGAAGAGCACGCGGTCCACCGCGATGGGGTAGTCCACCTTCACGCGGCGCTCGAGCCGCGCCGGGTCGTCGTACGGCAGCTCGTGGATCACGATGTAAGCCCACATCTGCAGTGCATAGACCGCCGCGTCGCGCTTTTTTGAGCGCGGCACGGCGATCGCGAGACCGAACGGGGCCGCGATCGCGGTCAGCGCCGTGACCGGTGCCGGCACGCCGAGCCGCCGCCGCGCGAGCGGCAGCGTGACGCCTACGCAGACGGCCGTCCAGGCCGCCAGCTGCAGCGCGCGGCCGCGCCGGGACCGACCCCGTGTGCGCCGCCGGAAGCCGGGAGCCCTCACGGGCGGCGAGTATAGATTTGGCCTCGCCCGAATCCGGCGCGGCGCCGGGGCACCCGGGAGCCCGCTATCCGGCCGGCTCGAGGATGCGGGCCGCGACGGACGCCGCCGCCACGAAGGCCTCCGCGTCGGCGCGCTCGCCGATCACGGTCCCCCAGTGCATCGGGACGGCCACACCGGGGTCGATCCGGCGGGCTGCCTCGGCCGCCTCGGAAGGAGTCATCACGTAGGTCCCGCTGACCGGCAGCAGCGCCACGTCGACGCCCGCGGCCTGGTCCATCTCCGGGATCACGTCAGTGTCCCCGGAGTGGTAGATGCGCCGCGTGGAGTCGCGCACGACGTAGCCCAGCCAGCCCGCGTCGCGGGAATGGAACGGCCGTCCCTCGGTGTCGAGCTTGTTCGTGTTGTACGCGGCCACGGCGAGGACCTCCACGTTGCCGATGTCGACCGCGTCACCCGGCGTCACGGTGTGTGTGTTGCCGCGCAGCTGCTCGGTCACGGTGGCTGGTCCCACGAACACCGTTCCCTCCCCGGCGATCCGCACCACGTCGTCGCGCGAGAAGTGGTCGAAGTGATCGTGTGTGACGAGAATCGCGGCCGCGGGCGGCCCGTCCGGTGCACGATACGGGTCGATGTAGAACCAGCCGGCGGTGGTCTTGATCCGAAAGCCGGCGTGCCCCAGCCATTCGACGTTGTCCAGCGCTGCCCCCGGCTTCCCCATGCCGCACACGGTAGCCCTCCAATAGGTTTCCGGCGCCAACCCAACAAGGAGCTCCCATGCCCTACGAGACGGTCGACCTGAAGATCGAGAACGGCGTCGCAGAGATCACGCTCAATCGCCCCGAGCGGCTGAACGCGTGGACCGCGCAGTTCGGCGACGAGCTGCGCGAGGCGATCCTCACCGACGCGGCGGCGCCGGAGGTGCGCGCTGTGCTGATCACGGGCGCGGGACGGGGCTTCTCGTCGGGCGCGGACCTGAAGGAGATGCTCGAGCAGCGTGCGTCCGGGGCGGAGGTTCCCGACGTCGGCGACATGCTGCGGACGCGATACCACCCGATCATCAAGGGCATCCGCGAGCTGCCGAAGCCGGTGGTGGCGGCGGTCAACGGGCCGGCGGTCGGGATCGGCTGCTCGCTCGCGCTGGCGGCCGACCTCATCTGGGCGGCGGAGTCGGCCGTGTTCGGGCTCGCGTTCGTGAACATCGGGCTCGTGCCCGACGGCGGCTCGACGTTCCTCGTCCCGATCGCGGCGGGGAAGGCGCGGGCGCTGGAGATGGCGCTGCTCGGCGATCCCATCCCGGCCGAGACCGCGCTCGACTGGGGCCTGATCAACCGCGTCGTGCCGGACGGCGAGCTGATGACCGAGGCGCGCGCCCTGGCGGGCAGGCTGGCCCAGGGCCCGACCCGCTCGTACGCCCAGTCCAAGCGGGCCCTGAACAACTCCCTGCTCAAGACCATGGACGAGCAGCTCGACCTGGAGGCCGACATCCAGGGTGAGATGGTGACCAGCGCGGACTTCATCGAGGGGGTTACGGCCTTCATCCAGAAGCGGGAGCCTCGTTTCACCGGTAACTAGCGGGTTCGCCGGCCCCGGCGCCCGCTCCCCCGCCCTATAGAATCGCGCGCCGGATGCGAGGTCGAGCCAAGCCCCGGGCCGCCACTGTCGCGCTGCTCGTTGCGACCGCCACGCTGACTACGGCGGGATTTTTCTGGCTGCCCGGAGCGGCAGGGGCGAACGTGCTGACGCCCGAGGCCGGACCCTCGCCGAACGCCGAGAAGATCAACGAGCTCTACAAGATCGTCCTCTACATCGGCCTCGCCGTGATCGGGACGGTCTGGGCGTTCCTCTTCTACTCCCTGTTCCGCTTCCGCGCGCGGCGCGGGCGCGAGGCGCCGCAGATCTCGGGCAACGCGTCGCTCGAGCTGGGCTGGACCGCCGCGGCCGCGGCGATCGTGGCCGTGATCACGGTCATCACCTACATCTACCTGGACGACATCACGCACCCGGTGGCCTCGGGCCCGGAGGCCGTGGCCGAGGCGCGCGATCAGTTCGCGACCATCAACCAGCCGCCGCCCCCGGGCGACAAGTCGCTCGACATCCAGGTGTCGGGCCAGCAGTTCCTGTGGCGCTACCAGTACCCCAACCAGGCCGTCTCCTTCCACGAGATGGTCGTTCCGCGCGACACCACGGTGACGCTGACCCTGAAGGCCAACGACGTGATCCACTCGTGGTGGATACCGGAGCTGGGCGGCAAGCTGGACGCCGTTCCCGGCTATGAGAACAAGACCTGGTTCAAGGCGACCGAGACCGGGACGTTCGAGGGCCAGTGCGCAGAGCTGTGCGGCGCGGGCCACTACGCGATGACGGCGAAGGTCACCGTCGTGGAGCCGGCCGCGTACCAGGCCTGGGTGGAGAACCAGAAGGAAGAGTTCGAGGAAGGCCAGCGCCTCGCGCAGGAGCAGCGCCGGCAGATCGAAGCGGAGCTGGCCCAGTGACGACCGCCGCCCCCACCGCAAAGACGGGCAAGACACCCGAGATCATCGTCGGCGGCCTGCCCGAGCGCCGCTCCGGCTGGATCGACTGGGTCACCACCACCGATCACAAGAAGATCGGGATCCTCTACCTGTTCACGACTGCGTTCTTCTTCCTCGTGGGCGGGGTCGAGGCGCTGCTGATGCGGATCCAGCTCGGCTCGCCGGACAACACCTTCCTCGACCCCACGACCTACAACCAGCTCTTCACGCTGCACGGCACGACGATGATCTTCATGGTCGTGGTCCCGATCGCGGCCGGGTTCGGGAACTTCCTCGTGCCGCTGATGATCGGCGCGCGCGACATGGCGTTCCCGCGGCTCAACATGCTGTCCTGGTGGCTGCTGGTCGCGGGCGGCGCGGTGCTCTACGGCTCGATCTTCTGGGAGGCGCCGCAGGCCGGGTGGACCTCCTACCCACCGCTGTCGAGCTCCGGCTTTCTCCCGGGCAGCGGCATCGACGCCTGGATCCTCGGCCTCCACCTGGTCGGGATCTCGTCGATCCTCGGCGCGATCAACTTCGTCGTGACGATCCACAACATGCGCGCACCCGGCATGAGCCTCAGCCGCATTCCGCTGTTCGTCTGGACGATCCTGGTCTACTCGTACCTGATCATCATCGCGCTGTCGTCGTTCGCGGCGACGCTCGCGATGCTGCTGGTGGACCGCCAGTTCGACGGCACGTTCTTCGACACGAACGCGGGCGGCGACCCGGTGCTGTGGCAGCACCTGTTCTGGTTCATGGGCCACCCGGAGGTCTACATCATGGCCCTGCCCGGGTTCGGCATGGTGAGCGAGATCATTCCCGTCTTCGCCCGCAAGCCGATCTTCGGCTACAAGGCGATCGCCGCCTCGACTGCCGCGATCGCCTTCTTGAGCGTGATGGTGTGGGCGCACCACATGTTTGCCGTCCCGATGGCGACCGGGGTGCTCGGCTTCTTCATGATCACGTCGTTCGCCGTCGCCGTGCCGACCGGCATCAAGATCTTCAACTGGGTCGCGACGCTGTGGCGCGGCAACATCGAGTTCCGCGTGCCCCTGCTGTTCGCGGTGGGGCTGGTGGCGCAGTTCGCGCTCGGCGGGATGACCGGCGTGATGCTGGCCGTGTTCCCGCTCGACTGGCAGCTCACCGACACCTACTTCATCGTCGCGCACATGCACCACGTGCTGTTCGGCGGGATCGCCTTCGGGATCATGGCCGGCCTCTACTACTGGTTCCCGAAGATGTCCGGGCGCATGATGTCGGAGGGCCTGGGCAAGCTCTCCTTCTGGCTGATGGTGATCGGCTTCAACGCGACGTTCCTGCCGCAGTATTCGGCCGGGCTCTCGGGGATGCCGCGCCGCGTCGCCGAGTACAACAGCAGCGGGTTGACCGAATACAACGTGATCTCCACGATCGGCGCCTTCATCCTCGCGCTGGGCGTGCTCGTGACCGTCTACAACGTGTTCGCGAGCATCCGCAACGGCCGCCCTGCCGGCCCTGACCCCTGGCAGGCGAACACCCTCGAGTGGTTCACGCCCTCCCCGCCGCCCGAGCACAACTTCGACGTCATCCCGACGGTGCGGAGCGCCGAGCCGATGAAGGACATCCGCCGCGCGGTGGAGCAGCGCGAGGCCGCGCTCGCCGCGGGCACCAACGGCAACGGTGCCGGACCGCACGTCTCCGAACCGCCGGGCAAGCAGCCCGAACCGCTTTGAGCGCCGTCACCGACCGAGACGCGCGCCGCTTTCGCAACCTGGCTTACCTGACGGCGGCGCTGGTGTTCGCGCTGATCATCGTGGGCGGCGTGGTGCGGATCAGCGACTCCGGCCTGGGCTGCGGCCCGGCGGGCAGCGGCACCGAAGGCTGGCCTCTGTGCGGCGGCGGCCTCGTCCCGGCGATCGACACGAACATGATCGTCGAGTACACGCACCGCGTGCTGGCCGGGATCGTGGCGCTCGTGATCGCATACCTCGCGTGGATCGCGTACCGGCGGCGGCGCACCGAGCGGCTGCTCGTGCGCGTCAGCGTCGCGGCGTTCGCGCTGATCCTGTTCCAGGCGGCCCTCGGCGGCGCGACGGTCGAGAAGGGGCTCGAGGAGGTGCTGGTCGCGACGCACCTCG
Organism: Solirubrobacterales bacterium; assembly: GCA_035650255.1. Classification (GTDB taxonomy): domain Bacteria; phylum Actinomycetota; class Thermoleophilia; order Solirubrobacterales; family JBBDJG01; genus DASRIA01. The sequence goes on along the minus strand of DASRIA010000092.1, from coordinate 35,975 downwards.
GCGTGGCCATGCTGCAGATCGGGCTGGTGTTGCTGATGGGGCGCCTCGGCGGCCCCGACCCCGCGCCATCCCTGCGGCCCGGCGGAACGCGGGCGATGCGCATCCTGACTCCCGTTGCCCTCGCCACGCTCCTGGCGACCATCGTCGCCGGCGGGTACATGTCGGCGAGCGAGCTGCACGGCACGGGGAAGGAGCACCGCTCCGTCGACGCGCACATGGCGTGCGGTGACGAGTTCCCGTCGTGCGGCGGCGAGTTCCTCCCGTTCGGGCGCAGCGAGGCGCTCGACATCCACCTCACCCATCGCGCGCTGATGTACGTGGCCGTCACCGTGCTGCTCGTGCTGTTCGCGACGGTGATGCGCCAGCGCCGGCGGCTCGACCCGGCGTCCGCTGCGGCCCTCACCCGCCTCGGCCTTGGCATCATCGGCGTGATGCTGATCCAGGTCTTGCTGGGAGCCGTGAACGTGTGGGCCGGTGAGCACGCTTGGCTGATCGTCGCCCACCTGGCGGGCGGCGCCCTCCTGTGGGTCGCGCTGGTCATGTTCGCGATCCAGCTGACGGCCGTCCCCGAGGCGGCGCCCGCCGGCGCAGCGCGCCGCAAGGGCGTCGAGGCGGTGACTGCCTGATGGAGGCCGGCACGGGCGCACGCCCCGCACAGGCGTCATGGCTGTTCGCCGCGCGCGAGCTGGTCGCCGACTACGTCGCGCTGACCAAGCCGCGCGTGATCTCCCTGCTGCTGGTGACCACCGCCGCGACGATGTTCGTGGCAGATCCCTCCCCGCCGATCGGCGTGCTGCTCGCGACGCTCGTGGGTGGCTATCTCGCCGCCGGCGGAGCGGGGGCGATCAACCACTACGTGGAGCGCGACATCGACGCGCGCATGTCGCGCACCTCGCGGCGCCCGCTGCCGTCCGGCCGCATCGAACCGCGCGCCGCGCTGTGGTTCGGCATCGCACTGGGAGCGGTGTCGTTCCTGCTGTTCGCGGTGGCCGTCAACATGACGGCGGCGCTGCTCGCGATGGCGGGGCTGCTGGGCTACGTGTTCGTGTACACGCTGTGGCTGAAGCCGCGCACGACGCAGAACATCGTGATCGGCGGCGCTGCCGGCGCGGTGCCTCCCCTGGTCGGCTGGGCCGCCGCCAGCGGCGGGCTCGACCCGTCCGCGTTCTACCTGTTCGCGATCGTCTTCTACTGGACGCCGCCGCACTTCTGGGCGCTCGCGTTGCTGATCAAGGACGAGTACGCACGCACCGGGATCCCCATGCTGCCCGTCGTCGACGGCGAGCCGGAGACGCGGCGCCAGATCCTGCTCTACGGCTGGCTGCTGCTCGCCATCACCGCGCTGCCCCTGGCGGGCGGCCTGTTCGGCGCCGTCTACGGCGTCTCCGCCGCCGTGCTGGGAGCGGTCTTCCTGGGGCTCTGCATCCGCCTGTACAGGCGCGCCGACCGCCGCTCGGCCGCGCTGCTGTTCCACTATTCGCTCCTGTACCTGGCGCTGCTGTTCTGCGCGATGGCAGTCGACCGCGTCCTGTGAGACGCGGCCGCTAGGATCCCGGCTTCGATGGACCGCAAGCTCGCCCGCAAGAACCTCGTCACCGGCCTCGTGGCCGCGTCCCTGTCGGTGATGATCTTCGGGCTCACGTTCCTGATCGCGAACCTCTACCTGAACTGATGGCGTACCGGCCGCGCAAGAACGGCGACTACGCCGAGCAGATCCACCTGCCGGGCCCGAGCCTGCTGCCGCTGTTCGCCGCGATCGGCATCACGGTGATGCTGGTGGGCCTGATCCTGTCATGGGGATTCGTGATCGCCGGGGGCGTGATCACGCTCCTCACGACCTGGCGCTGGATCAAGGTCGCGCGCGAAGAGTACGAGCACCTCCCCCGCGAGCGCTAGGGCGGCTGGGCGGTCCTCCGGGGTCCCTCCCCGGAGACCTAAAACCGTTTTGAGTCTCCGGTGAGGGACCCCGGATGCCCGCCTGCATCAGCAGGGAGGTACAAGGGTTGGCCGCGGGGTCGCTGCCCCGGGGCGCTAGCCCGCGACGCGGTCCTGCGCCCAGCAGCGCACGATGTCCCGCACGCTGAGGATGCCTTCGAGCTCGGCGCCGTTCACGACCAGCAGGTGACGGAAGCCGCCGTCCAGCATCGCCTCGGCGGCCTGCTCGAGGCTCCAGTCCGGCGCTGCGCAGATCAGCTCATCGGTGAGGTGGTCGCCCACGCGCTCGTCGGTGGGGCTCTGACCGGCCGCGACCGACCGGAGGATGTCGCGCTCGGTGAGGATGCCCGGCCCTGGGCTGTCGGGGTCGACCACGATCGCCGCACCGACGTTGCGCTCGGCCATCAGGCGCGCGGCCTCGTGCAACGTGTGGCCCGGCCCGACCGTCAACACCACGCTCGACATCCCATCCCGCACCTGCATGCGCAGCCTCCTGGACTCGTGACTATTGATGCAAGACTAGTAAACAACCGCGCGCGCCGGAAGGCGCGGTCAAAGCTCCTGCAAAGCGCCGGGCGGCCCCGAGCTCAGGACGCATGTTCGGCGGAGAACGGCACCTCGCCGGGGACCGGCTCGAGCACGGCGGTCCGCCCCCGGGCCGCGTTCACGACGCTCTCGGCGACCGATTCCCACCCGAAGCGGCCCGCCGCAGTGTCCGCGAGCCCGGTCCGGCCGGAGACGCGCAACCGCTCGTCGAGGTCGAGCCAGCCGGTCATCGCGGCGGCGAGGTCCTCGACGGCGTGCATGCCCCGCTCGAACGTCAGCAGCTGACGGACCTGGGGCGGCAGCTTCTCGCCCAAGATGGACGTCACCTCGGCGAGGCCGGAGTGCGCCGCGCAGATCGGCAGCACGCCGCACGCCGCGCCCTCCGCGGCGACCATCCCGAACGCCTCGGGGAACATGCTCGGCACGATGATCTCCTCGGCGCACGGCAGCACGCGTGCGAGTTCGCCGTGATCGAGCCGGCCGGTGAAGACGATGCTCTCCCGCATCTTCTTCGCGGCCGCGAAATACCGCTCGTGGCGCCCGGCGAGCGCCTCCAGGAACGAGCGGAGGTAGGTGAGCTGGTCGCGCGGCCCGCCCTCGAGTGCGCGGCCCTGGCGGCACACGTGCATCAGGAGCTGCTCGTCGGCGCGCTCGAGCCCGCGCAGCAGCACCTCGAGGCCCTCGCGGTACGTCCCGAATCCGACGATCACGAGCTTCGCCCGCGGCTCGCGCGCGAGCACGCGCGGCCAGGCCGCCAGCAGCAGGTCGACGCCCTTGGACACGATCAGCTTGCCCACGAAGCAGACGATCGGCTCCCGTTCGGGGTCGAGCGCTGCGAGCCCGTCGGGCGCCGCCACGTCGATGCCGGTCACGTCGTAGGTCGCGCGCACGGCCGCCAGCTCCTCCGGGTCCGGCGGCTTGTCGCGCCGCGGGTGGCAGAGCAGGTCGATCGCCGCCGCCGCGTCCGGGCCGAATCCCGTGCGCTCCGCGTTGTCGAGCCACCGCACGAGCCCATCGAGCTCGGCGGTCGCGGCGGCCTTGTCGCGCGGCACGAAGGTATGGATGTCGACCCCCGGCGGCCCCAGGAACGTTCGCTCCCGCAGCCCTTCGAGCGGCATCGCTGCCCACAGGCTCTCGGCCGTGTGGCGCGAGCCGACCATCACGGCCTTGGCAGGCACGAGCCCCTCGCTCGCGTACGGGGCGAACCGCTTGTAGTTCGGCTTGAGCGTGTACTCGAGCGCCGAGCCGTGGATCTTCGCCGCGTACGGGCGGTCGCCCAAACCGCGCGCCAGGATCGCCGGCCCCATCAGCACGTGGTTCGCGAACCCGGCTTCGACGTCGGCCGCCTCCGCCACGTCGCGCACCGCCTGCGCGTTGGCATTCACGTAGCGCTCCAGCTCTGCGTCGTCGAGGCGGTCGAACGTACGCACTTCGAAGCCCTCGTAGTCGTCGTAGACGTACACCGGCAGGAGGCCGTGGATGTCGGGCCGGTACACCGTCACGCTGCCGGCGAACGGCGGGCGCCGCACCTGGCGGACCGTGAGCTGTCCTCCCTCCCAGTCGCCGACCGAGTCCACGCAGCCCAGCTGCTCGGGATTGGGCTCCTGCGACAGCAGGTGGACCTCGTGGCCAAGCCGCGCGAGCGCCTCCGCGAGCTCGGCGTTGTAGACGTTCGACCCGGTGCCGCGCAGCAGGTAGCCGTGAAAGATCAGGAGGCGCAAGGGCGTGGCGAGTCTAGATAACGGACCGGCAGCCGCGGCCCGGTGCCGGTTAGTCTGGGCCGCAAACCGACCGGGGAGCTGACGATGGCCAACCGAACCGTTCAGATCGAGCGCAGCGGCCGCGTGCTGGTCGCGCGGCTGGACAACCCTCCGCGCAACTTCATGACCACCGCAATGGTGGGCGAGCTCGAAGCGCTCGTCCACGACCTCGAGCACGACCGCTCGGTGGGTGCGGTGGTCCTCACCGGCGCACCGCCGGACGTGTTCATCACCCACTTCGACGTCGAGGAGATCCGCCGCGGGACGCAACGTGTCGGCGCGACCGTCTCGTCCACCCAGGCGGGCGGGGGCCTGCGCGCCGTGGGGGCCGCCCAGCGCATCCCCGGCGCCCGCGGCCTGCTCGAGCGCAGCCCGGTCGGCGGCATGTCCGCGCTGCTGCAGATCCACGACCTGTTCCTGCGCATGAACCGGCTCGACAAGGTCTTCGTGGCCGCGATCAACGGGCTCGCGCTGGGAGGCGGCTGCGAGCTGGCGCTGGCCTGCGACATCCGGATCATGGCGCGCGGAGACCACCGGATCGGGCTGCCCGAGGTGACCCTGGGCATCATCCCGGGCGCCGGCGGCACCCAGCGCCTGGTCCGGGCGCTCGGGCAGACGCGCGCGCTCGAGATGATGCTCGAGGGCCGCGTCCTGACACCGGACGAGGCCGTCGAGGCCGGACTCGTCCATCGCACGGCCGAGCCGGACCGGCTGCTGGACGAGGCCATGGAGACCGCCGCGCGGCTCGCGCGCCGCTCCCCGGTGGCCGTGAAGGCGCTGAAGGAGGCGGTCTACGAAGGGGCCTCCAAGCCACTGCCGCAGGGGCTCCACGTGGAGCGCGCCGGGTTCATGGCGGCGGCCTCGACCCCTGCCGCGCGGCGCGCGCTGGGCGCCTACGCCGAGGAGGTCGCGCGCTCCGCCGACGGCGCTCCATGGCAGGACGGCGACCTGATGGCGCGCTGGCAGGACGGCACCGCGGTCGACATGGTGTCCGGCTAGCCGGGTGGGCCGGGTCCCGGTCCCTTGCTATCTTGCGCGCGGTGAAGCGCCCCGAGCGATACAGGTTGCGCGCGCCGGCATCCGGGCGGGAATCGGTGGTCGCCCTCGACGGCAAAGCCGCCATGACCGGCGACGGCGACGACATCGGCTACTACGACAGGGTCACCGGCGAGCGGCTGGAGGTCGTGGGCAAGCTCGTCCCCACGGCGAGCAGCCCTTCGAACCTGCCGCGGTCGCCCGAGAACCTCCGGATCTGCCCGCACTGCGAACAGCTCGCCGGACGTGATCTGAGCGACTGCCCGTACTGCGGCAGGCGCATGCCGCCGCTCCCGCGCCGTCCCTAGACCGCCATGACGCCCACCGCCCGCAAGTTCGCGTTGATCGCGGTCGCAGCCGTCCTCACGGGAGTGATCGCAGGGGTCGTGATCGCCGGCGGCGGTGACGACGGTGGTGGCGGAAGCGAGCCGCAATCCGTGCCCGAGTTGACGCCGCCCGAGGGCTCCTCCCTGGACGACACGAACACGCGCACGAACCGCGACCGCACCACGACCGACGAGACCACGCCTCAGGATCAGTCGGGTGGAGCGGCGGAGCCGGCGCCGCAGACGCCGGCCGCGCCGGACTCCGGCGGCGGCGCGTCACCACCGGCGGACACGGAGCAAAACGACACGCCACCGCCGAGTGGCAGCCCCGCGGAGCGCTTCGAGCAGTTCTGCCAGGAAAACCCGGGCGCCTGTTAGGCCTCCAGCCGTCCCTGGTTTCTGAAACCGTCCGGTAACCGGCCGGTAACCGGCCGGGCCCAGGCTTGGGTTCATGGGAACCGGAATTGCTCGATCACGGCTGATCTCCACGACGGCAGTGGCCGCTGTTGCAGGTTGCCTCGCCGTCTTGGCTCTCGCCACCCCCCCGGCCCTCGCGACGTTCCCGGGCCTGAACGGCAAGATCGCGTTCCATACCAACCTCGACGGCAACTCGGAGATCTACACCATCAATTCCGACGGTTCGGGAGGGTCGGCCCGGCTCACCTTCAACGCGGCCGAGGACGTCAGCCCCGCTTGGTCGGCAGACGGCACGAAGATCGCCTTCACCAGCAGCCGCGACGGCAACTACGAGATCTACACGATGAACGCCGACGGGACGGGCGTCACCCGGATCACCAATAACGCCGCGGCGGACGTCGGGCCGGCATGGTCGCCCGACGGCACCAAGATCGCCTTCGGCACGACGCGCGACGGCAACGGCGAGATCTACACGATGAACAGCAATGGCACGAGCCAGACCCGGATCACCAACAACGCGGCCACCGACGGCCAGGCCGCCTGGTCGCCCAACGGCGCCAAGATCGCGTTCGTGACCAACCGGGACGGCAACTACGACATCTACGTGATGAACGCCAACGGTTCGACCCCCGAGGCCGTGGCCAACGGATCGAACCCCGAGTTCGAGCCCTCATGGTCGCCGGACGGGTCCGAGATCGCATTCCAATACGAGGGGCCCTTGGCCCATCAGCCCGCGTCCGTCTGTTTCCCGTCAGAGTGCGCCTACCGCTATTGGAGAGGTCTCAGTGGCGGCGAGCGTGAGATAGAGCCCACCTACTCGCCCGACAACACCAAGCTCGCATTCTCAAAGCAGTACAACACGAGCAACTGGGAGATCGTGACCATGGCGACGACCGGCTCCCCTGACGTCCAGCCGATAACCGCCGGTTTCGGCGCCGAGCGATCTCCTGATTGGCAACCCCTACCTCGAAACTACGCCCGCCCGGCAGCGGCCACTCCGATCAAGCTGGCGCTGGTGCCGGCCTACAAGGAATGCAACGCGCCGCGGCCGAATGCGCAACACAGGGGCGTGATCCCGACTCCCTCGTGCAATCCTCCAAGCGCGGCCTCCAGCACCCTCACGGTCGGCACGCCGGACTTCAACGGCGCGCCCGCGAATGCGACGGGGTCCGTAACCTTCAGGGCCTTCTGTAACGGCGGTGCATCGGGCGAGGGCCCTCCCTGCTCGACGACCGCCGGCGACCAGCTAGACGGCGGCATCACGATCAGCCAGACCGATGTGCGCTGCCGGGCGATCAGCGGAGGCTGCTCGAACGGGGCGCTCTCGGACTACTCCGGGAACCTGCGACTTGACATGTCGGTGCGCATCACCGACCGCAACAGCACCGGTTCCACCGGCGCGGCAACCGTGCAGGACGTCCCGCTGGGCGTCCTGATCGGCTGCGCGACCACCGCCTCCACCACTCAGGGCAGCACGTGCTCCGTCGCGACTTCCTTCGACGCGATCCTCGGCGGGACGAGTGCCATCACCGAGGGAAGGCGCGCGATCTGGGACGTGGACGGCGTCAGCATCTCCGACGGCGGTCCCGATGGGAGCGCCGCGAGCACAGCCGACAACACGTTGTTCGTCAGCGACGGGCTGTTCTTCCCCTAAGCGCCCGCTAGGACGTGCCGGCAGGAGCCTGCGTGAGCGGCACGATCCGCGCCCAGTACAGCAGCCGCGCGGTCTCATAAGAACAGTCGTACTGCTTCACGGTGCTCGTCTGCAGCTGGGCGTCGTTGCGCTTGTAGTACCTCTCGAACTGCTTCGGCCGCGTGCTCGCCGGCGTCGCGCAGCGGCGCTTGTTCCGGCTCGCCAGCCAGGAGTTGCCGGCGGCGTCGAGGTTGACCGCGAACGCGGGCAGCCACGTGACCGCCGTGAGGCCGATGTAGTCGCCGGCCTTCACGCGCAGCGGCTGGGCAAGGCGATAGCGAACGCGTCCCCGGCCCCCCAGATCCCCGCGCAGCGGCTGGTTCTCGCTCTGGCGGATCAGGCGGAAACGTCCCTCCTTCCCGCGCCGCAGGACCGCGATGCGGGCCGTGGGCTCACCGCCGAACAGGCCGTTGAAGGTCCTGATCTGAGTGCTGCGGAGCTTCGGCAGCTTCAGCCAGTAAGCGGCCAGCTCGCCGTCGACCGGCGCTCTGAACGGGTGCTCGACTCCGGAGGCCTTCATCTGGATCCCGGTCACGCGGGCCACCACCTCGCACTTGTCCGGCGCGGGGCAGCCCGACTCCGGGTACTCGGGGGTCTTCCCGAGCACGATCGACTGGGCAGCGTGCTGGCTGTGGTCGGCGGCCAGCGCCGTGGCGGCAAACACGCACAGGGCTGCGATCGCGACCAGGCCGCGCTTGAGGATTCTGGGTGGCATCAGGCGCCCTAACACGTGTTTGAGCCGCAAGTTCCGCACTCCCGGACAGTGTTTCGCGGTCGGAGCGCCCGGGCCTGCCCGCGCCGGCGGGCGCGATCGCCTCCCTTTCACGGTACCCGCGATAGGGTGCCCGCGATGGCGGGCGAGGATTTCCGCGAGTACGCGCGACTGGCGCTGCTCCGCGAGGGCATCGAGGTGGACGACGTCGACCTGGCGGTGATGAGCGTGGCCGAGAGCGTCTACGGCCCCGAGCGGGAGGCTCTGATGGCGGCCGACTTCAGCCAGGTTCCCTACGAGCACGACCTGGACCCGTCCCGGGCCCCCAGCGATGCCGGGGCGGAGAGATGAACGCCGGCTCCGATCACCCGCAGGATCTGACGCTCCGCGAGCAGGCCCGCGCGGTGGCCGCCGGCGAGCTGGACGCCACCGAGCTGCTCGACGCGACGCTGCGCCGCATCGAGGAGCGCGACGGGCCGGTCAACTCCATCGTGGACACCTTCGCGTCCGAGTCCGCGCGCATGCTGAACGAGGCGCCCGAGGGACCGCTGCACGGCGTCCCGATCGCCGTCAAGGACATGTTCACGCTGCCGTGGCGCGCGCCGCGCGACGGCGCCCCGCGCAACCTGCAGGGCTTCGGCCCCGGGGAGTCTGCCGTCTACCGGCGGCTGCGCGATGCCGGCGCTGTGATCGTGGCCGTCACGAACATGCACGAGTTCGGCGCCGGCTCCACCGGGCACCTCTCGGTCTACGGCCCGTGCGCGACGCCGTGGGACACGACGCGCTGCGCCGGCGGATCTTCCGGAGGGTCGGGCGCGGCGGTGGCCGCACGGCTCGTCGCCGGAGCGGTCGGCACCGACGGCGGCGGCTCGATCCGCTACCCCTCGGCGTATTGCGGCATCACGGGCCTGAAGCTCACGTGGGGCACCGTGCCGCCCGACGGATACACGCACGGTCACGCGTCCCTGGGCGCACCCGGGCCGATGTGCCGGGACGCGGCCGACGCGCGCCTGCTGGGCGAGGCGCTCGCCGCCCGCCCGCTGCCCGAGCAGCGCGCCACGAACCTCCGCGTCGGCGTCGTGCGGACCTTCTGGGAGAACATCGACCCCGAGGTCCACGAGCACTGCGACCTGGCGGTCGAGCGGTTGCGGGAAAGCGGCCTGACCGTTGCCGAGGTCGAGCTGGACGGCACGGAGTTCGTGCGCATCGCGACGGTCCTGCGGCTCGGCCTCGAGGGCGACCCGTACGTGAAGCCGGAGATCTGGGAGGAGATCCAAGGCGAAGTCTCCCCAGTCGGCCGCGCGCTCGCGAAGTACCTCAGCCTCGCCCCCGCCACCGCCGTGGTCCGGACCGACCTGGTGCGGGCGCAGCTGCGCCGCTCCCTGGCCCGGGCGTTCGGGCACGTCGACGTGCTCGCCTGGCCGATGGTCCCGGCGCCGCCGCCGCCGATCGCCGATCCGCGCGTGCAGCTGCCCTCGGGCGAGGTGCCGGCCGACTACGGCAACGTGCGCCAGGGCGGGATCGCCAACCTGTCCGGCGTGCCCGCGCTGTCCGCACCGTGCGGCTTCACCCGCACGGGACTGCCGATCGCCCTCCACCTGCTCGCGCACTGGGGCGAGGACGAGCGCCTGCTGGATGTCGCCGAGCTGCTGGAGCAGGCGACGGAGCGCCGTTACGTGGACGCAGTCCCGCCGCTCGCCCACGCGACGGCCGTCTCGTAACACCGGGATCTCCTCAGTGGGAAATCCGCGGTGGGCGACGATCCGGCGCTACTTGTACCGGTAGGTGATGCGGCCGCGCTCGAGGTCGTAGGGCGAGAGCTCGATCTTGACGCGGTCTCCCGGAAGGATGCGGATGTAGTGGCGGCGCATCTTGCCGGAGATGTGGCCGAGCACCATGTGCTCGTTGTCGAGCTTGACTCGGAACATCGTGTTCGGGAGGGCCTCGACGATCTCGCCCTCCATCTCGATTTTCTCTTCCTTGCCCATGCGGCGAAAAGAGTACTAGGGAGAGTGGTGGCTTCCCCGGCTCAACCCCGGATCTCGGCCGCGACCCGCTTCAGCTCCTCTGGGTCGGCCGGCTGCGGCAGCCAGGGAAGCTGCAGCGGATCGTCCTTGTAACGCGGGATCACATGCACGTGGAAGTGGAAGATCGACTGCCACGCGGCCCGCCCGATGTTGTGCAGGATGTTGAAGCCATCGGGATCGAGCGTGTCGCGCATCCTGTGCACGACACGCCGCACGGTCGTCATCGCCGCCATCAGATCCTCGTCGCTCAGCTCGAGCAGGTTCTCGGCGTGCGTGCGCGTCATCACGACGACGTGGCCGCGCGTCGCGGGATTGATGTCCATCACGGTCAGGGTGTGGTCGTCGGAGTCGACCACCTCGCCGGGGATCTCCCCGGCGATGACCTTGCAGAAGATGCATTGCTCCTGAGGCACGAGCGCGAAAGCTTATAGCCGCCCCCAGCCGAACCCGGCAGCCGCTTGATTATGCTGCGCGGCCTCATGCCCGTCGACAACCAGCTCTACGACCGCCTTGCGGGCACCTGGTGGGACGACGACGCCCTGCTCGGCCTGCTCCGCACGAGCCTCAATCCGGGGCGCTTCGGATACATGCGCCGGATCCTGACGAGCGAGCTCGGCATGGACCCGCAGGACAAGGCGGCGCTCGACGTGGGCTGCGGCGGCGGCCTGCTGGCCGAGGAGTTCGCCCGCCTCGGCTGCCGCGTGACGGGGGTGGACCCGTCATCGGAGTCGCTCGAGACCGCGCGCGGCCACGCGGCCGCAGGCGGCCTCGACATCCGGTACGTCGAGAGCAGCGGGGAGAACCTGCCCTTCGAGGACGGGAGCTTCGACATCGCCTACTGCTGCGACGTGCTCGAGCACGTGAACGACCTCCAGCGCACGCTCGACGAGACCGCGCGGGTGCTGAAGCCGGGCGGCGTCTACATGTACGACACGATCAACCGCACCCGACGCAGCAAGCTGGTGATGATCAAGCTCTTCCAGGAGTGGAAGTCGACTGCGCTGATGGAGCCGAACCTGCACGACTGGGACATGTTCATCAAGCCCGCCGAGCTCGTCGCGGGGCTGGACCGCGCCGGGCTCGACAACCGCGACCTGCAGGGGCTCGGCCCGGCCGGCAACCCGCTGTCGATGTTGCGCGACATGCGCAAGCGGGCCCGCGGGGACATGTCGTACTCGGAGTTCGGGCTGCGCAACCCGATGCGCGAGCAGCGCGACCGCTCCCTCCTGTACGCGGGATACGCGATCAAGCGATGACCGTCACCCTCAGCGCGCAGATCCCCTCACCGCCCGCAGACCGCCTGCGCACACAGCTCTCCGAGCTGGCGGCGATCGACCGGCCCTCCGCCTCGCCCGGCGAGCGCCGCGCCGCCGACTGGGTGCTGGCACGCCTGGTCGAGCACGGTGCCCGCGGGCGGATCGAGACCGAGGGCGCGCACGGCGGCTATTGGGGCCCGCTCGCGCTGCTGAGCGCGGCAGGCGCGGCGGGAGCGCTGCTCGGCCGCCGCCGCCGGCTTGCCGGCGGGGCGCTGTCCGCCCTGGCCGCGGCCGGCGTCTGGGACGACATCACCGGCGGGCCGCACCACCTGCGCCGCGTGCTGCCGCGAAAGGAGACGTTCAACGTGGTCGCCGAGCTGGGCCCGGGCGACGCGCGCCGCACGGTCGTGCTCGTCGCCCACCACGACGCCGCGAAGTCCGGGCTGATCTTCCACCCCGGCATCCCGGCATTCGCATGGCGCCGGTTCCCGAAGCTGATCGAGGCCAGCGACACCAGCCCCCCGCTGATGTGGCCCGTGTTCGCGGGCCCGGCGCTCGCGGCGGCCGGGGCGCTCAGCGGCGTGAACCCGCTGCGCCGCGCGGGAGCTGTCGTGTCCGCCGGCTCGGCGGCAGTGTTCGCGCAGATCGGCTCCACCCGCACCGTCCCGGGGGCAAACGACAACGGCACCGGCGTCGTCGCGCTGGTCGAGCTTGCGCGGCGCCTGGCCGCGCAACCGACAGCGTCGGTGCGGGTGCTGCTCGTGTCGTCGGGCTCCGAGGAGTCGTTCATGGAGGGCATGCAGGCGTTCATGCGCCGTCACGCCCCCTCCCTGCCGCGCGACGACACGTTCTTCCTCGCCGTCGACACGATCGGCTCGCCCCACCTCACCGCAATCCGCGGCGAGGGCATGCTGTACATGAACGAGTACCCGCGGGCGGGTCTCGACCTGGTCGACTCCGTGGCCGCGGACCTCGGCATCTGGCTGTTCCCCAACCTGCGGTTGCGCAACGCGACCGACGGCCTGCACGCGCTGAAGCAGGGCTACCCCTGCGCCTGCCTGGGTTCGGTGACGGACTACAAGGCGCCGTCGAATTACCACTGGAGCACCGACACACCGGACAACGTGCACTACGACACGTTCGCCGACGGTGTGCGGCTGTGCGAAGGCGTCGTGCGACGGCTCGACGAGCGCTGGATCTAACGGACGGTCAGGTGCGCGACGCGGCCTCGCGTCGCGCCAGCGCCAGTGCGTCGTCGCGGGTCTGCACCTCGCCCGCGAAGGCAGCCTCGTCGATGGCCTCCAGCAGGCGGCCCACCTCGGGACCGGGCTGGATCCCCAGCTCCGCGATCACGTCGTCGCCGCCCACGGGCGCGTGCGGCCGCTGTCCGGTGCGCCACGCGAGCGCCTCGCCGGCGAGTTCGCGCGCGAGCGACAGATGGCTCTCGACGGCCTCCTCCCGCGTGCGCGGGCCGAGAGTCGCGAGCCGGTCGGCCACCGACAGGACCGTCACCTCGACCTCCACCGGCTCGCACTTGCGCATGTACCGGTAGACGTGGCGCCGCGACAGCGGCTGTTCGTGCACGAGAAACCCGAGGTGCAGGTGATGCTGGGCGAGGGCGGCCGTGTACTCCGCCAGCGCGCTGCTGGTGTGCATGCGCCGCCCGAACGCACGCGACATGTCGGCACCGACGGAGTCGTGGCCCCAGAACAGCACGCGCCCTTCATCGGTGACCGCACGTGTTGCCGGCTTGCCGACGTCGTGCAGCAGCGCGCCGAAGCGCAGCGCCTGCCCGCGGGTGAGCTCGTCGCCGAGCGGCTCGGCCAGCTCGCGCGCGATTCCCTCCCCTGATTCCCCCAGCGCGGCACCGAGGTCGGCCGTGACGTCGACGACCTGGTCGAGCACCGCAAGCGTGTGGCCCCACACGTCGAGGTGGTGGTAGGGATTCTGCTCCACGCCCTTCAGCGCGTCGAGCTCGGGGAGCAGCACCGCCACGAGGCCGGTGGAGTCCATCAGTTCGATGCCGCGGCGCGGCGCGGGGCCGGCGACCAGGCGCCGCAGCTCGTAGAACGACCGCTCCGGCGCGACGTCCTGGAGCCCGGCTGCCGCGGCCGCCGCCAGCGCACCCGTCTCGGGCTCGACCTCGAAGTCGAGGTCGCAGGCGAACCGCACCATGCGCAACGCGCGCAGCGGGTCGTCGGCGAACGACCGCGGGCCCACCGCGCGAATCATGCGGGCGCCCAGGTCCTGCTCCCCGCCGTGAGAATCGATCAACCGGCCGGGATCCCCGGCCGGGACCGCCATCGCGTTGATCGTGAAGTCGCGCAGCGCGAGGTCCTCCTCGATCGTGCCGCGCACCGCGGCGACGTCGGACTGCCACGTGCGGTCACGGGCGATCACGCGCCACGCACCAAAACGCTCCGACAGCGGGAACACGAACGCCCCGGCGCGGTCCGCGATCGCCCGGGCCGCCCGCTCGGCATCCCCGCTGACGACCAGGTCGGGCTCGTCCAGCGCTCCGTCGCCCCGCAGCGCATCGCGCACGGTGCCGCCCACCAGCCACGCCTCGGCGCCTTGGACACCCTCCAGGACGGCGCGCACGGCTGCCGAGCGCTCGAGCCGCTCGGCGAGCGCGGTCACGGCGCCAGATGCACGCGCGGCACGCGCGCGGAGACGCCGCACGTGATCTCGTAGTTGATCGTGCCGAGCTTGCGGGCCAGCTCCTCGGCGGTCACGCGGTCGCCACCGTCGGCGCCGATCAGCGTGGCGGGATCCCCGACCTCGACCGCGGCATCCCCCACCTCCACCGTGAGGTTGTCCATGCTGATGGTCCCGACGACCGCAAAGCGCCGCCCGCGCAACAGCACCTCGGACGTGTTCGAGAGCCCGCGCCGGTAGCCGTCGCCGTAGCCGATCGGGAGCACCGCCACCTTCGTGTCGGAGGGAGCCGTCCAGGTGCGCCCGTAGCCGACCGACTCGCCGGCCGCGACCGGCTTCACGTCCGCGACATAGGACTGGAGCGTGAGCGCCGGCTCGAGGTTCCTGGCCGCGGGGTCGTCGCCGAACGGGTCCATGCCGTACACCGCGATGCCGCACCGTGCCATGTCGAAGTGCGCATCGCGACTGCGCAGCACTCCGGCGCTGTTCGCGGCGTGCACGACGCATTCCGGATGGGAGCGCTTCAGCTCCTCGGCAAACGGGCGGAAGCGGCGCAGCTGCGCGTCGAAGAAGTCCGACTCCTCGTCGTCGGCGGTGGCGAAGTGCGTCATCACGCCGGCCAGCTCCATGCGCGCCGAAGCGTCCACGGCGCTCGCCACCGAACGTGCCCGAGCGGGGTCCTTCGCTCCCAGCCGTCCCATCCCGGTGTCGAGCTTCACGTGCACGCGCGCGAGGCGGTCGGCGGAGGCCGCGTGGACGGAGCGCACGAACTCCTCACGCCAGGCGACGACGTCCGCCCCGGCGTCGAGCGCGACGCCGAGCTCTGCTTCGGTCAGCGCGCCCATCACGAGCAGTGGGCCCTCGATCCCGTCGGCCCGCAGCGCGGCCGCCTCGGTCGCGGTCGCGACCGCCAGCCAGGTCGCGCCTCCCGCGAGCGCCGCGCGCGCGCACGGCGTCACGCCGTGCCCGTAGCCGTCGGCCTTCACCACGGCGCACAGGGCCGCGTCGCCGAGCTGCTGCTTGAGCGTCGCGCAGTTGCGCGCGACCGCGCCCAGGTCGACGTGCGCGAGTGCCCGCACGTGCTCGGCGCCTGCGGCCCGAGTCCCCCCGCCGGCACGCACGGGCGCGGCCACCGCGGCCTACTCGCGCGTCAGCGCAGCGAGGGTGTCCACGCGGGTCACGACCCCGACCGGGTGCCCCTCGTCGTCCACCATGGGCAGCCGGTTGTGGCCCGAGTGGCTGATCTTGCGCGCAGCCTCGTGCACGCCCGCCTGCGGGGAGATCGTGTCGACGTCGATCGTCACCGGATCGGAGTCCATCACCTCCGCAACGGTCAGGTCGGCCATGCGCATGAGCGTACTAGGCAGGCCGTCCGGACCCGCCCTGGAGGGCGGCCGGCAGCGCTGCGATCACATCGCCGGCCACGACGGACTCCGCACCCATCCGCCGGGCCGCCACCCGGCCGGCCTCCTGGTGCGTCTCGACCGCGGCGCACGCCCCCCGGAAGGCATCGAGGCCCCGCGCGAGGAAGGCCGTCGCGATACCGCTCAACACGTCACCCGTGCCCGCGGTCGCGAGGGCGCCTGCGCCGCCCCGGCTGATGCCGAGCGGCGCACCCCCGGGCTGCGCGACCAGTGTGTCGTCGCCTTTCAGCACCACCACGGCGCCCGACCGCTCCGCCGCCTCGCGCGCGGACGCCAGGCGATGCTCGCCGATCTCCCGGGACGGCACCCCGAGCAGCCGCCCCAGCTCCCCGGCATGCGGCGTCAGGACGGTCGGCGCGCTCCGGCCGGCCGCGCGCTCGAGGCCCGCGTCCGCCAGCGCGTTCAGCCCGTCGGCATCCACGAGCAGCGGGCGCTCGATGCGCTCGATCAGATCGACAGCGAGTGCGAACGAGCCTTCGGCGCGCCCGAGCCCCGGCCCGAGCGCCACGGCATCGGCGCGCTCCACCGCGTCCAGCACCGCTGCGGCTGCGCCCGCCACGAGCGCGCCCTGCGCATCGGGAAGCGGCAGCGACATCACCTCGGTGAGCTTCACTTCGAACACCGCGTTGAGCGACTCGGGCACGCCCGCGCGCACCCACCCTGCACCCGCGCGCATCGCCGCCTCGCACGCGAGGCAGACCGCCCCGGTGAGACCGGTCGAGCCTCCCACGACGAGCACCGAGCCGGACGAGAACTTCGTGGAGGCGGCAGCGCGTGACGGCAATGCGTCGCGCGCGTGCGGAGAGATCGAACCCGCCGTCGCCGGCAGCGGCGCTCCATACCGGGCCGGGGGGATCCCGATCTCGACCACCACCACCCGGCCGGACGTGGTCTTGCCCGGGTCGACGCACAGGCCGACCTTCGCGCCGTGGAACGTCACGGTCACGCCGGCTCTGACACAGGCGCCCTCGATCTCGCCCGTGGCGGCGTTGACGCCCGAAGGGACGTCGATCGCGACCACCGGCGCGCCGGCCGCGTTGACGGCCTCGATCGCGCCGTCGAGCGGCGGCCGCGGAGCACCTTCGAACCCCGTGCCGAGCATCGCGTCGACGATCACGCCCGATTTCGCGAGCGCTTCGGTCAGCGCATCCGGGCGTGCGTGGTGCCAGCGCGCGGCCGAGGCCGCCAGCCGCTCGAAGCTCGCGCGGGCATCGCCGCGCAGCTCTTCGGGGTCGGCCAGCAGCAGCGCCTCGGCGTCAAGCCCGCCCTCGGCAAGGAGCCGCGCGACGACGAAGCCGTCGCCGCCGTTGTTGCCCTTGCCGCACACGATGCGGACCGGCCCGTCCGGCGCCAGCCCCGTCACGACGCGCGTGACCTCCGCGCCTGCACGCTCCATCAGCTGGAGGGAGGGCACGCCCTCGTCCTGGATCGCCCAGGCGTCGAGAGCGCGCATCTCCTCGGCCGTGTAGAGGGGCTCGAGCCAGCCCGGCAGCCGGCTCATCGCGGTGGCTCGCTCATCCGGGCGCGGAGCCTACCCGCGCCGTTGCGGCTACGCCGCGTCGCGCAGGTCGTCCGCGTGGCGCAGGCGCGCAAGCGCCGCATTCTCGATGCGGTTCGCCTGCTCCTTGGTGACGCCGAGCTCCCGGGCGATCGCCGCCACCGTCTTCTCCTGGCCGTCCGTGAGCCCGAAGCGCAGCTCGATCACCCGCCGTTCCGTGTCCGGCAGCTCGTCGAGCGCTCCGGCAAGCGACTCCATGCGCTCGCCTTCGAGGAGCTCCTCGCCCGGGTCGATCTGGTCGCTCGGGAGCAGGTCGCCCAGCTCGGTCTCGCCGTCGTCGCCCACCGGGCGGTCCAGGCTAGTCACGGCCTGCGGCGCCTCGCGCAGCTCGAGCACCTCGTCGAGCTCCATCTCGGCGGCCTGCGCCAGCTCCTCGTCGGTCGGGTCGCGGCCCAGCTTGTTGGTCAGGTCGCGCTCCGCCCGGGCGAGCTTGCGCTGCCGCTGCTCGATGTGCACCGGCACGCGGATCGTCCGCGACGTGTTCGACAGGGCACGCTGCATCGACTGGCGGATCCAGAGAGTCGCGTAGGTCGAGAACTTGAACCCGCGGCGCCAGTCGAACTTCTCGCTGGCGCGGATCAGGCCGACGATGCCCTCCTGGATCAGGTCGCCCAGGGGCAGCCCGAGGTTCTGGTGCTTGCGGGCGATCGAGATCACGAGCCGCAGGTTCGAGTGGATCATGCGCTCCTTGGCGGCCAGGTCGCCGCGCTCGATCCGCTTTGCGAGCTCGACCTCCTCTGCCGCAGTGAGCAGCGGGTAGCGGCCCGCCTGCGCGAAAAAGCGCTGCATGGGCTCGACCGCCGCCTCCTCGGCAGCGTTGGGGTGGCCAGCTGCCCGCCGGGCCGAGCGCTCGCCCGCCGGCGCGGCGGGCCGGCGCGGAGCCGACCGGGTCGTGGCATCGCGGTGCTCACCGCGCGCACGGCTTCTGGCCTTGGTATCGGTTCTTGCCATTCGGTCCCTTTCTGTCCCGGGGCGCACAAAAGCACCCCCCACCGATCCACTCTCGGCCCCGGGAGGAGTTAATTGCGCCGTCAACTATAGCACAACTTGCGGGCGCAACTAAATGGTGGCGCCGGCGCGCGGCAGCCGCGCGAGCAGCTCGGACAGGAGAGCCAGCTCCCGGGCCGAGTAGCACTCCTCGAACAGGGCCCTGATCGTCGTCAGGTGCACGTCCGACGCCTGCTCCAGGCGCCTGCGGCCGCGCTCGGTGAGCTGTGCGTAGGACACCCGTGCGTCGGTGGCGCATGCCTTCTTCTTCACGAGTCCCTGCTCCTCCAGCCCGTCGAGGAGGCGGGTCACGCCCGAGGCCGTGAGCTGCAGCTCGCGCGCGAGGTCGACGCGGCGCATCTGGCCCCCGTCGGCCCGGGCCAGGAGGGTCAGCGCCTCGTAGTCGTTGACCGTCAGCTGGTGCGACACCTGCAGCTGCGCCGCAACCGAGCGCTTGACGGCAGCGTGCCCGCGGTGCAGGCATATCCAAGACTGGAGCACCTGCTCGGGATGTGTGGTGGCCCGAACCGCCATTGTTGCGCGCTCAAGGATAGCCGCCGGGCCCGCGGATGTCGTTGCGCCGGCCCCACATGGCCTTCTGCTCGCCCAGGGTCAGGAGGCGCCACCGCCCGGCGCGCGGCTGCCAGACGTAGACGCGCACGTCGACCACCGCGGGGACGCCGGTCAGGACGTCGAGCGCGGCCCGGGCATCCACGTCCTCGCCGAGCACGCGCCCGGTCATCACGTCCACGACCTTGAACCGCCGCGGTTGCCGGGGCTCCGGCTCCTGCGCAGGGCGAGGGCGCCGCTGCGAGGACCGCACGGCCGGCGCCCGGCCGGGGCCCGGCTCCTGCAGCACCTTGTCGAGCGGCACCATCTCGGCACCGGTCCCCTTCGTGCCCGTGTCGAGCACCCATGTCCTGTGCTGCGGCATCCCTTCCGAGATTAGCCCGCCCCGGAGGAGCGCATCCGGTAGAACACCCGCGATGCTCGACACCTTCTACACGACGGTCGCGCAGGCGTCTTTCACCCTGCTGGCCCTGTGGTGGGTGCTGCTCCAGATCCGCCACGACGAGTGGTTCAACGACACCGCGTACCGGCGCAGCGTCTACGACGTCTCGCTGTACTTCCTGCTCCCGGGCATGATGAGCCTCGGATCGCTGCTCGCGGTCGAGGAACCGTGGATCTGGCGCGCGAACTTCGCGCTGTTCGGAGCCTTCGGCTTCGTCTGGTCGGTGCTGCTCGTCGCGCGCCGCGGCCGGCTCCAAGCAGCGCAGCTGATGGTGCGCCTGTCGGATGCCGTCTCCGTGGTGCTGTTCGGGCTGGTGGTGCTGGCGGCCCTCTGGACGACCTTTCCCGACGACCTCGGGATCGACTTGCAGCCGCTGGAAGCGGAGGGATTCCTGATCGGCGGGCTGCTGTTGCTCGGCGTCACGCTGGCGGCGGCGATCTTCGTGAGCACCGGCCCGGCGGCTGCGCGGCGCGACCAGCCCGGCGAATAGCGATGGCGTTCGACGAGTCACTCGCGCACCGGGTCCGCACCCTGCTGGAGGGACAGCCCGACGTGACCGAGCGCAGGATGTTCGGCGGGATCGCCTTCCTGGTCGCGGGCAACATGTGCTGCGGCGTGCTGGGCGACGATCTGATCGTGCGGCTGGACCGCGACACGGCAGCCGAGCTGCTCGGCTCGGAGCGCGGCGTGCGCGAATTCGACGTCACCGGCCGGCCGATGCGCGGCTGGCTGTTCGTCGGCCCGGATGCCGTGGCCGAGGACGAAGACCTGGCGGCCTGGGTCGATCGCGCCGAGTCGTTCGCGTCGAGCCTGCCGGCGAAACAGGACGCCGGCTAGGAGGCGTGCCCGAAGCGCACGTCCGGCAGGATCCGATCGAGCGGGCGCGGCAGCCACCAGGCGCGCGCTCCCATCAGCCGCAACAGGACGGGGACCAGGATCAGGCGGACGAGCGCAGCGTCGAGCAGCACGGCGATCCCCAGGATCACGCCCATCTCCTTGGGCGGCAGCGGGCCGGAGAGAGCGAAGGTGAAGAACACCGCCACCATCACGCCGGCGGCCGCGAACACGACCCGCCCGGAATGCGCCAGCGCGCCCACCATTGCCTCGTGCGCGTCGCCGGTCCGGTCCCAGTGCTCCTTGGCGGAGGAGAGCAGGAAGACCGTGTAGTCCATCGAGATGGCGAAGATCATGGCGAAGAAGAAGACCGGCCCCCACGCATCGAGGAAGCCCTGCGACTGGAAGCCCAGCAGCGACTCGCCCCGCCCGTCCTGGAAGATCCATTTCGCGACCCCGAATGCCGCGCCCGTCGCGAGCAGGTTCGTCGCCACGCCCGCCGCCGCGATCAGCGGCGCCTGGAGCGCGAAGAGCAGCAGCAGGAACCCGAGCCCCAGCACCACGCCGATCACGAGTGCGGTCTTCGCGGAAAGGGCGCGCTCGAGGTCGTGGTTCTCGGCGGCCGCGCCACCGAGCAGGGCCGCGGCCGGCAGCGCCGCGCGCAGCCGGTCGATAGTGTCGCCCACCGCCGGGTCCGACGGGTCCTGCTTCGGGATCGCCTCCAGGAGCACGCGGCGCCCGTCCTCCGAAGCCTGGGGCGGCGTGACCTGCGCGATGCCCGGATCGCGGCGCGCGGTCGAGGCGGCCCGATCGCCCGCATCCGCCGGCGCAACGATCGCGAGCGCCCCGGGCGCACCCGCGCCGAAGGCGGCTTGCACGCGCTCATAACCCTGTCGCGAGCCGTCGCCGCCCGGGACCACCTTGATGGAGGGCATCGCCGTGTCGAGCTGCATGACCGGGATCGCGAGCGCCACCAGGACGACGACCGCCGACGCGCCGTACGCGACGGGACGTCGCCAGAGACGCTCACCCCAGCGGGCGAACCGCGCAGAGCGGTGCTCGCCGGAACGGACCCATCCGAGCGAGAGCCGGTCGACCCGCGGGCCGAGCTTCGCGAGCACCGCCGGCAGCAGCGTGAGCGTCGCCGCCAGGACGAAGATCACCGACAGCATGATCCCGAGGCTCATCGAGCGAAAGGCCGGGCTCGGAACCAGCATCACGGCCGACAGCGAGATGAGCACCGTCACGCCGGAGAAGAGGACGGCCTTGCCGGCGGTGTCCATGGTCACGGCCGTCGCATCCTCGGGGGAAAGTCCGCTTCCGAACAAGGCCGAGCGAAATCGCATCACGATGAACAGGGCGTAGTCGATCCCCAGCGCCAGCGCGAACATCAGGGCGAAGTTCATCGCCCAGATCGAGATGTCGAACAGCTGGGCGCCGAGGTACAGCGACCCGGCTGCCGCCACGAGGCCCAGGATCGTGAGCATCAGCGGCAGCCCGGCGGCGACCAGCGAGCCGAAGGCGAGCACGAGGATCGCGAGCGTCACCGGCCAGGAGATCACCTCGGACTTCAGCATCGCGCTCTTGTTTGCCTCGTTGAAGTCCGACCACATGCCGGGCGCGCCCGTGAGGTGAACTTCGACGTCCCGCGCGCCGAGGCTGGAGAGCCGGCCCTTGAGGTCGTCCGCGGCGCGGACCATGTCATTGGAGCTCTTCGCGGCGCCCGCTCGGATCACCGCGGTGCGGCCGTCGCGTGAGACGGAGACACCGGCCCGCGGCGGGACCACCGACCGCACGGCGTCGCTGGCGCGCAGCTCTCGCTGGGCGCGCGCGACCGTCGCTTTGAAGGAGGGGTCGGCGATCGTTCTGTCATCCGAGTGCACCACGACCATCAGCGCGTAGCTCGACAGGCCGTTGAAGCTGCGGTCGATCGAGTCCCGCGCACGCACCGATTCCGAGCCCGTGGTCTCCCAGCCCGCACCGGAGAGCGCGTGCTCCGCCCGCGGGGCGAACACGCCGAAGGCCACCGCAATCACGAGCCAGATCACGGCGACCGCGCGGAAGTGCGTCGCCGTCCAGCGCCCGAGCCGCCCGATGGGCCCGATGCTGCTCACGTCGTCCTCGCGTCATCGCCGTACATCGCGGACCGCAGCCCGAAGACTCGCGCAATCACCAGCGATGCCGGGCACGCACCGACCAAGACGTACAGCCATTGGTTGATGCCGGCAAAGGCGGTCAACAACAGGAACCAGGGTGAGACCGCGGCAGCCAGCAGCGCGCTCACGAGCGTGACCGTGCCCGCCATCGCGAACAGGACTCGCTCCAGCGGCCACCCCGAACGCTGCCCGCAAACGGGAGCCGTCTTCATCGCGTCACACCTCCTTCGAGGAGGAGATCGAGCTCCGCGACCTGGCGGCGCAGCCCGCCGCAGACTTCCTCGCAGAGCTTGAAGACGCTGTCGTCGGCGATCTCGTAGCGGACGAAGTTGCCCGCGCGCTGCCGCGCGACCAGGCCCGCCTGGGCCAGCACGCCGAGGTGCTTGGAGACGTTCTGCTGCGAGGAGCCTGTCGCCTCCTGGAGCTCCTGCACCGTCGCCGGGCCCTCCCGCAGCCGGTCGAGCAGCTTGATTCGCATCGGTTCGCTCAGCACCCGAAAGCGGTATGCGATCAGGTCGATCAGCGGGTCGGGAAGCGGATGAGGTACGGCGTCTCGTGTAGGCATGCGCCTACAATAGCACAACTATTTAGTTGTGTGCTTGTGCAGGGGTCCGGACCCGGCCTAGGTCGCGACGGCGGCCCGTCGCCCACCCCCGCGTGAGCGTGGTCAGGGAATCCTCGGGTCCGGGGTTAGGATCCGAGCGTGCCTGACGCAGCCTCACCGGAAATCCTTGCGCGCGTCCAGGAGAACTTCGAGTGGTGGAACGGGGGCGAGCCCCAGCTGATGGTGGACGAGTACGCCGAGGACGGCGAGCTCGACCTCTCCGCCGTCTTCACGGACATGGCGGTGATCCGCGGCCATGAAGGCCTGCGCCGCCATTTGGGCGAGTTCTGGAGCGCATGGGAAGGGGTGCGGTTGGAGTCGCTCGAGGTCTTCGCCATCGACCGCCTGCGCTTCGTCGTGGACGTGCGCTTGTGGGGCAAGGGGAGACGCAGCGGCGCGGAGGTGGATCAGCGGTTCGCGTCCCTCTACACGGTCCGCGAAGCCGACAACAAGATCGTCCGCTGCCAGTTCTTCCCGAACCTCGAGGCAGCGATGGAGTTCGCGGCGGCTTCGACGCCCGCGGCTGCCGGCGACTGATCGACACCCTCGGCCTGCGGCCGAGCTCCCTCAGTCAGCCCGTCGCCGAGTCCCGGCTCGCGCTCCGTCCGATCAGCAGGATCACGATCACGGCGCCGACGGTCATCACAAGACCCACCAGGAGCATCCCCAGGCCGGCCCAGATCGCCCAACCCAGCTTGACCCCGGCATCGGCCTCGACGGCGATGCCTCGAGCCGCATCGGCATTCATCACGACCGCGGTCCACTTCCCGAACTCGGCATCCCACTCGAGGGCCTGCTCTCCGGGGCCCTCGGCCTCGGCGACCCAGAAGTCCTGTTCGGCGGGTGGCGTGCGCGGCGCCCTGCCCTCGTGCAGCGCAAGTTCGGGATCGTCACCGTGGAAGTCGATCAGCTCGTCGCGGGCGACGTCACCGAGGTAGCGATCGACGTCGGCGTCGGGCCCGATGCCGACGAAGACCGGCCTGTCACCCTCGACGCGGACCCGGACGGTGCCCAGGACCTCGTCCGGCGCCCAGTCTGCCTCGTCCACGCCGAGGTCGATGTCCTCCGTGGTGATCGCGTATGTGGCACTGTCGAGCTGCTTGCGATCGGACTTGAAGTAGCCGTCGTCATCGCGGCCGAAGGCGTACGCCGCCAGCACCGCGATGCCGCCGACCAGCAAGGCCAGGCCGATCAGTCCGCCGATGCTGGTGAAGACCATCCCGATCACGCGGCCCGCGGTCCAGTTCGATCGCGGCCCAGCCGGGCTCGCGGCGCTGCTCGAGCTCGAGGGCTGCTCGCCGCCGTCGGTCATCACGCCAAGCCTACGCGCGCGAGGCCTTGGAAGCAAAGAGGGGCCGGGCGATCAGAGCTCGTCGCGCGGCCAGCTGAAGACCTCGATCCGCATCCCGTCCGGGTCGAAGACGAAAACCGCGTAGTAGCCCGCTACATCACGGTCCTCTTCGGGCGGGAAGTGGACCCTGGCCCCGGCGCCGATGCAGCGCTCATGGGCGGCGTCGACCTCGGCCCGACTCTCGACCTCGAAGGCCAGGTGCTCGATCCCGACACCGTAGTACCGATGCTCGCCGCCGTCGGCGGGGCGTAGCCCCAGCATCGACCCGGTGTTCGCGTCCCGCAGGTAGACGACCTCTTCCGTGCCGCGGTAAGTGGGGTAGCGGACCTCCTCGCGCCAGCCCAGCGGCTCCAGGACCATGAGATAGAACGCCAGCGAACGCTCGAGCTCAGCGACCGCAAGGTCGACGTGGTGAATGCCCTTGGCAGGCATGGATGCCTCCTGTCGGCGGGGTCACGACCGCGAGGGTAAGCACCGGTGCGGCCGGTGCGCATCGCAGGACGGGGCTGAGAGAATGGCGCCATGTCCGCCTACCGCACGCAGGCCCACATCGATGCGCCGCTGGAAGACGTCTGGGCACTGGTCGGCAACCCCGCCACCTATCCCGAATGGTGGCCGGCTGCAGTGGAGATCCGGGGCGAGAAGTTCGAGGTTGGCGATCCATTCACGCAAGTGGTCGGGGTGGCCGGAAGACGGTTGGAGTACAGCCGGATCATCGAGCGTCGCGAGGAGCTCAAGGAGCTGAAATGGCACTGCCCGACGACCGGTGGCTTTCAGCACTGGTTACTGACCGAGGCCCAGGGCGGGACGTTCGTGGACATGGAGATGGGAATCGACCCGCCGGTATTCCGATACGGATTCTTCGACAAGACGGTCGGGCGCTGGGTCATCAAGCGCTGGGCAGAACAGGCCGTCAACGGGTTACGCCGGACGCTGGCTTAGCCAATCAGCTCCGACGTTGCGTTGAGCCGCTACGCGCCGGGCGGTCGGTACTGGACCTGCTGGGCCTTGCGCAGTGCATCCATCGTCTCTTCGACGGTCAGGAGGACTGTCGTCTCCAACGCACTCAGCGCACCGCCCCCACCGATCGCCAGGGCAACCGCGGCCATCGACACGTTGTCCGGGGCCTCCCAGAGGGTGTAGCCGTCGTGTGTGCCGAAGGCGTACCAGAACCCGTGGAGCTTCCCGCCGACCGACTCGATGTACGACTGGGCGGCCTTCCGGCGGTCCTCCGGGTTGCCGATCAGTTTGGCCCAAGTCTCCGGCGTGTAGCTGAACCTCGATAGATAGAGCGGCATCGTCCCCCCTCTCGTTGGCCGACCGCGCGAGTCGCCGTCGGGAGCAGAAGTATGACTCGTAGTTCGCCGCACAGCGGATCGGTGCGCGCCCCCGATGCCGCGCGGTGCCCGCCGCCGTACGGTCTGGCTGGCCGCGCATCTGACCTGCGGCCCGTGCAGAGCTTTGGACGAAGGAGGTGTCGGCATGCCGAAGATCAAAGAAGCCGCCGCGGAGTTCCTGGCCCACAAGCGGGTGGCGGTCACGGGCGTCTCCAGGCAGCCGAAGGATCACGGAAGCAACGTCGTGTACCGGCGCCTTCGGGACCGCGGCTACCAGGTCTTCGCCGTCAATCCGAACGCGGATGAGATCGAAGAAGATCCGTGCTATCACGATCTGGGCGCGATCCCGGGCGGCGTCGATGCAGTCGTGATCGCAACCAGGCCCGAGATCGCCGAGGAGACGATGCGCGAGTGCGCCGACCTCGGCATCAAGCACGTGTGGATGCACCGGGGGCCCGGCGCCGGGAGCGTCTCCGAGGCGGCGGCCGACTACGGCCGGCAGCGGGGCATCGCTGTGATCGACGGCGGCTGCCCGTGCATGTTCGGCCCCACCGCCGACTTCGGGCACAAGGCGATGCGCGTCGTCTTCACCCTCAGCGGCAACGTGCCGAGGCAGGTCTGACGCGTCTTATTCGACGGTGACGGTCTTCGCCAGGTTGCGCGGCTGGTCCACGTTCAATCCGCGCAGGCGAGCGATGTGGTACGCCAGTAGCTGGAGCGGGACCACCGCCAGGATCGGCTGGAGGATCCAGTCCGTGCGGGGGATGAACACCGTCTGGTCGGCAGCCGCCGCGACGTGGCCGGAGCCCTCGGTCGCGACCGCGATCACCTCGGCGCCGCGCGCCTTGACCTCGGCGACGTTGGAGAGCACCTTGTCGAGCACGGGGCTGTCCGTGGCGACGCACACGACCGGCGTCGAGCTGTCGAGCAGCGCGATCGGGCCGTGCTTCATCTCGCCGGCGGCGTATGCCTCGGTCGGGATGTAGGAGATCTCTTTCAGCTTCAACGCGCCCTCGAGTGCGATCGGAAGGCCGATGTGACGCCCGAGGTAGAGGAAGAAGTCGCGCTCCGAGTGCGTCCGCGCGATCGCGCGAATCTGCTGCTCGCACTGCTTCACCAGCATCTCGATGCGGTGCGGGATCCCCTTCAGGTCGCTGATCAGGCCGTGGAGCTCGGCCGGCTCCATCGTGTGGCGCAGCTCCGCGAGCTTCAGTCCCAGCAGATACATGGCGGCGACCTGCGCCACGAAGGTCTTGGTCGCGGCGACGCCGATCTCGAGGCCGGCTCGCGTGTACAGCACGCCGTCCGCGTCCCGCGTCGCCTGGCTGCCGAGGATGTTCGTGACCGCGAGCACGCGCGCGCCGCGGCTGCGCGCGAGGCGCATGGCGGCAAGCGTGTCGGCGGTCTCGCCGGACTGCGAGATCCCGATCACGAGGTCGTCGGGACCGATCACCGGGTCGCGGTAGCGGTACTCGGATGCGATGTCCATCTCGACCGGCACGCGGGCCCACTTCTCGATCGCGTAGCGGCCCACCAGACCGGCGTGGTACGAGGTGCCGCAAGCGAGGATCACGATGCGGCGGCACGTGGCCAGCTCGTCGTCGCTGATGCCTACGTCGCTGAGGTCGACCGTGTAGTCGTGCGCCAGCCGGTCCGCGATCGTCTCCGCGACCGCGTCGGACTGCTCGTGGATCTCCTTCAGCATGAAGGTCGGGTAGCCGGCCTTCTCGGCGGCCTCCTCGTCCCACGTGATCTCCTCGATCTCACGTGAGACCTCCTGGCCGGCGGCGCTGCGGAACTCGGCCGCGCCGCGCCGCACCGTCACGATCTCGTCGTCGTTGACGAGTTGCACGTTGCGGGTCTCGCGCAGGAACGCAGGGATGGCGGATGCGACGAAGTGCTCGCCCTCGCCGACACCGATCACGAGCGGGCAGTCCTTGCGCGCTCCGACGATCGTGTCGGGGTCGTCGGCCGATACGGCGACGAACGCGTAGTGCCCGCGCAGCTCGAGGTACGCGAGCCGCGTCGCCTCGGTGAGGTTGCCGGCGCCGCCGAGCACCTCGAGATGCTTCTCGATCAGGTGCGCGACCGCCTCTGCGTCGGTCTCGGAAGAGAAGTGGTGTCCCTCGGCTTCGAGCTGCGCGCGCAGCTCGACGTAGTTCTCGATGATGCCGTTGAGGACGATGTGCACGCGGTCGGTGCAATCGGGGTGCGGGTGCGCGTTGCGCTCGGAGGGCTTGCCGTGCGTGGCCCAGCGCGTGTGGCCGATTCCCGTCGTCGCCTCGGAGGCCTGCAACGCGACCGCCGCGCTGCCGTTCGCCTCGCTCGCGTCGACCGCCTCACGAAGGCGGCTGAGGTTTCCTACCGCGCGCACCGACTCGAGCCGGCCGTCGACGACGAGGGACAGACCCGCGGAGTCGTAGCCCCGGTACTCGAGGCGCTCCAGTCCGTGCATCAAGAGCTCGCGGCACGAGCGCTCGCCTACATATCCGACGATGCCGCACATATCGCTCTCCTTTACTTCCGGGTCGGGTTTCTCCTCCAACTGAAAAAGAGCCGCCACCTGCGGCTCCTTTGCCCACCACCGGAAGAGATAAAGATGGTACCAAGCAAAAACGCCTGCACGCCACGGAAGATTCCGCTATTTAGACGTTCGTTGTACCCCGCGCAGCCCATTCCCATGCGGAATCGGCGCCGAAAGAGCGTCTAGCTGACAGGGCGGCCAGGACTCAGCCGCGGGGGCCGAGCTCTCGCTCGACGGCCTCGACCACGCGCGCGGCGACGGTCTCGCACCACTCGTGGCTGGGCGCTTCGACCATCACGCGCACCACGGGCTCGGTGCCGGAGGGACGCACGAGTATGCGGCCCTCGCCTTCGAGCGCATTCGACTCCGACTCGACGGCCTCCCACACACCGCTCGCGGTCGCAAGCGCTTCGCGGTCCTCGACCCGCACGTTCACCAGCACCTGCGGCAGCTTGCGCATCGCCTCTCCCGCGACGAGCGGCCCGTCCCCGAGCGCGCGCAGCATCAGCAGGGCCGCCGCGATGCCGTCGCCCGAAGGCGTGAGGCGCATGTCGACGATGTGGCCGGACTGCTCACCCCCCAGGACCCAGTCGCGGCGGAAGAGCTCCTCGACCACGTGGCGGTCGCCGACGTCGGTGGTGGCGACCTCGATGCCGGCGTCGCCCATCGTCTGGTGGAACGCGAAGTTCGTCATCACGGTGACTGCCACGCCGTTTCCCGTCAGCTCGCCGCGGCGCTTCAGGTCCTTGCCGATCGCGGCAATCATCTCGTCTCCGTCGACGACCGTGCCGTCGGCCGCCACTGCGAGCACGCGGTCGCCGTCGCCGTCGAACGCGAATCCGACGTCGTGGCCGCCGGCCTCGATGCGCTCGGAGATCAGGCCCATGTGCGTGGAACCGCAGCCGGCGTTGATGTTGATGCCGTCCGGCTGCGCGGCGATGCACTCGACGTCCGCGCCGAGGCGGTCGAAGAGCCGGGGCGCGGCGCGATAGGTGGCGCCGTTCGCGCAATCGAGCAGGACCTTCTTGCCCGACAGGTCGAGCTCGAAGCGGGTTTCCAGCTCCCTGAGGTAGTCATCGACCGCACCGTTGAGAGCTCGCACGCGTCCGCACGTGGTCGCGCCCGCGCCAGGGGCACGCGCCCCGCCGGCGTGTACGTGCGCCTCGATCGCCGCCTCCGACTCGTCGGAGAGCTTGCGCCCCCGCGAGTCGAAGAACTTGATCCCGTTGTCGTGGAACGGGTTGTGGGACGCCGAGATCACCGCTCCCATGTCGAACCCGTACCGCCGCACGAGGATCGAGGCCGCCGGAGTCGGCAGCACGCCGCCCAGCAGCGCCTGGCCCCCGGCCGCCGCGATGCCGGCACACAGGGCGGCTTCGAGCATCTCGCCCGACACGCGCGTGTCGCGCACGACCAGCACCTGCGGGGAGGGCGTGTCGCACACCGCCGCCGCGGCACGGCCGAGCGAGAACGCCAGCTCGGCGCTCAGGAACTCGCCCGCTAGCCCCCGGACACCGTCGGTGCCGAACAGCCTGGTACCCGGCGCGACCGCCATGGGGCCGTCAGCGCTTGGAGAACTGCGGCCGCTTACGTGCCTTCTTGAGGCCGGCCTTGCGGCGCTCCTTCTCCCGCGGGTCGCGGGTCAGCAGCTGCCTGCGCTTCAGCTCGGGGCGGAGTGCGGGATCTGCTTCGATCAGCGCCTTGGCGATCCCGTGGCGCACCGCGTCGGCCTGCCCCGAAATGCCGCCGCCGTGGATGCGGGCCCGCACGTCGATGCGATCGCCGTAACCGGCCACCTCCAGCGGCTGCCGCACGACCACCTGATGGGTTCGCCGCGGGAAGTACTCCGCGAGGCCGCGCCCGTTCAGGCTGAACTGGCCGCTGCCAGGCCGGATGATCACGCGCGCGACGGAGCTCTTGCGCTTGCCGGTCGCGAAGTACCGCGCGCCTGCGGCAAGCTCGGTGAGCGTCCGGGGGGCCGGTGCCTCTTCGCTGTCCGCGGGTGCGGCGGGCTCGGTCTCCGGCTCCGCTGCGGCCTCGGGCTCGGGCGCTGCCTCGGGCTCCGGAGCGGGCTCTGCCGTTGGCGCCGGCGCCGCCTCCGCGGCGGGAGCCGCCTCCGCCTCGGGAGCCGCCTCTGCGGCGCGCGCTTCCGCCGCAGGCTCCGCGGGCGCTGCGGGCTCGGTCGCCTCGGGCGCCTCGGCGGTCACCGCGGCCTGCTCGGCCTCGGGCTGGGACTCCTCTACCTGGTCCGGCTCTTCGCGTTCGATCACACTTTCTCCATCTCGACGGCCGTGGGCTTCTGGGCCTCGTGCGGATGCTCGGGCCCGGCGTACACCTTCAGCTTGCGCAACTGCTGGCGGGCCAGCCGGTTGCGGGGCAGCATGCCTTTCACCGCAATCCGGATGACCTCCTCGGGCCGGCGCTCGAGCATGTCGTTCAGGGACCGCGTGCGCAGGCCGCCCGGGTAACCCGAATGGTGCCGGTACATCTTGGCCTGGCGCTTGTCCCCGGTCACGTGAACCTTCTCGGCGTTCACGACGATCACGAAATCTCCCGTGTCGACGTGGGGCGTGTACTCCGGCTTGCGCTTGCCGCGCAGCATGTCCGCGATCTGGGTCGCGAGCCGGCCGAGCGTCTTCCCGTTGGCGTCGACGAGCACCCAGTCGCGCTGGCGGGTCGAAGGTTTCGCCACGTAGGTCTTCACAGTCAGAAGCAGGATCGGAAGCTGGATCGCGGCGGGGCCGCGAGACCGGCGAATGATAGCCGCTTGCGGGTGGCTTTCCGGGCCGGGGCAGGAGTCCCGGCGGTGGAGGCGAAGCCCGGAACGGCCGCCGGAATGCCTTTGGGCGTGGCGGCCGCGGACCTTGTGACGCCTGTCTCTAGCCTGCGAAGGACACTGCGGGACACACCGTGCCGATCCGGCTCGGTGTGTATATTGCCGCCCTTCAAATAGGCCAGCCGAATTCCAGTCCGGGCAACACGGGCTGGAAACGGGGGAACCGCTCGGGCGCGACTGTGGCGTCCGCGGGGCGAATCGGCCGGGAACGCGTCGGATGACGCGACCGAGACCGTAGCGCTGCTCTTTCAGCGCGAGCCCGTCAGCTAACTCCGTAGGCCGTCGAAAGAGAGGCTTGTTTGCCGTCGCCGTCGTCAGAAACGGCTCGCCGCGGGTCGCTGTCCCGCGCTGTAGCCGCCAACACTTCCATGTGCTGCGCACGCGTTTCCGCGTCGCGCGCATTGATCGCGTGCGCGTGCCTGCTGCTCGCGGGCGCGTCGCCTGCGTTCGCAGGCAGCGGCGGCGCGGGCGTCGCCCCGTCTCCGGCGGCGGGCAAGCCGAGCCCGGCACCGCGCGGCGCAGGCCCCGTCCTGCTGGACGTGCGCTGCCAGGGCAACCCGGGCGGTCCCTGCGTGGACAGCCACCGCGCGGCTCCCGGCGCCAGCCTGCGCCTGAGCGGCCGCAACCTCGGCGCGGCCGCGCTGGTCGTCTTCTACGGCGCCCGCGGCCCGCGGGACGACGTCACGGCACCTGCCTCCCCCGCCACCGCCACCCGCGCGCTCACCTCTGTGCCGCAGGGTGCACAAAGCGGCCCCGTCGCCCTGATCGACCTGTCCGGAAGGCGCTCGCTCCGCTGGACCGGCCTGATGGTCGAAGGCCTGCAGCCGGCTCTCGGCACCGTCCGGCCGGCCGGTGCGCCACAGCCGGTCGAGGCCGCGCTGTCGAACCCCCGCACCCTTTTCTATGCCGGCCCGCAGCGTGCCGTCTTCACGTACCGCTCGCTCGGGACACAGCCGATGGACCTGCAGGTCAACCTCGTGCGGCTCACCGACAACGTGGTCGTGCGTGCCTGGCAGCGGCCGGGCGTCGCTCCCGGCACGCTCAACCGGGTGCGCTGGACCGGTGCCGTGAAGGGCCGCGTGCCGCGCATGGGCAAGTACACGTTCGTGCTGTCGGCGGGCGGCGCGACAGCCGCGACCGTGCGCGCGGCCGAAACGCAGCCGGCTGAGTCGGTGACCGTCTACGACCACATGTTCCCCGTGCAGGGCGCCCACGACTTCGGCGGCGCCGGAGCGGACTTCGGCTCCGGCCGGGCCGGCCACTCGCATCAGGGGCAGGACGTGTTCGCCGCCTGCGGCACTCCGCTCGTGGCAGCCCGCGGAGGCAAGGTGCAGTTCGCCGGCTTCCACTCCGCGGCCGGCTACTACGTCGTGATCGACGGCGCCGGGACGGGCGCCGACTACGCCTACATGCACCTGCGCGAGAAGGCCGACGTGATGGTCGGTGACCGCGTGTACACCGGACAGGAGCTGGGCGCGGTCGGCGATTCCGGCAACGCCCGCGGCTGCCACCTGCACTTCGAGGAGTGGACGTCACCCGGCTGGTACGACGGCGGGCGGCCGGTGGATCCGCTGCCCGACCTGAAGCGCTGGGACCGGACCAGCTAGGCGGGCGCTCCGCCCGGAATCACTCCCACTCGATGGTGCTGGGCGGCTTCGACGAGATGTCGAGCGCCACGCGGTTCACGTGCGGGATCTCGTTGATGATCCGGCTCGAGACCCTCTCCAGGAGGTCGTAGGGCAGCCGGGCCCAGTCGGCGGTCATCGCGTCGTCTGAGGTGACGGCGCGGATCACGATCGGGTACGCGTACGTGCGCTCGTCACCCTGCACGCCGACGGAGCGCACCGCGGGCAGCACGGTGAACGACTGCCACAGCTCGCGGTAAAGGCCGGCGGCGCGGATCTCGTCCTGCAGGATCGCGTCCGCGTCGCGCAGGATGTCGAGCCGCTCCTGCGTCACCTCGCCGCCGATCACGCGGATCGCGAGGCCCGGTCCCGGGAACGGCTGGCGCCACACGGACCGCTCCGGCAGCCCCAGTTCCGACCCGACGGCACGCACCTCGTCCTTGAACAGGGAGCGCAGCGGCTCGATCAGGTCGAAGTCGAAGCGCTCCGGCAGGCCGCCCACGTTGTGGTGCGACTTGATCTTCGCCGCGTCGCCGCTGGCGCCGCCGCCGGACTCGATCACGTCGGAGTAGAGCGTGCCCTGGACGAGGTACTTCACGTCGCCGAGCTTCGCCGCCTCCTCCTCGAACACGCGGATGAACTCCTCGCCGATGATGCGGCGCTTCTGCTCGGGATCGGTGACGCCCGCGAGGCGCGCGAGGAAGCGCTCGCGCGCGTCGACGTGCACGAGCGGCACCTCGAAGTGGTCCCGGAACGTCTTCACGACCTGCTCTGCCTCGTTCTTGCGCAACAGGCCGTGGTCCACGAGCACGCATACGAGCCGCTCGCCGAGCGCGCGGTGCACGATCAGCGCTGCCACCGAGGAGTCGACGCCGCCCGAGAGCCCGCAGATCGCACGGCCCTCCCCCACCTGCTCGCGGATCAGGGCGACCTGCTCGTCGACGACCGACACGGGGGTCCACTCTTGCTCGCAGCCACAGACGTCGCGCAGGAAGGTGCGCAGCACGGCGGTGCCGTACGGCGTGTGCACGACCTCGGGGTGGAACTGGATGCCGTACAGCGCGCGCTCCACCGACTCGAAAGCCGCGACCGGGGAGGCCGGCGACGAGGCCAGCGCCGTGAAGCCGGCGGGCGGTGCGAAGACCGTGTCGCGGTGGCTCATCCAGCAGGTCTGTTCCTCGGGCAGGCCGGCCAGCAGACGGCCGGAGTCGCGCACGTGGAGATCGGTGCGGCCGAACTCCGCCACCTCAGCCGCCTCGACCTGGCCGCCGAGCCCCAGCGCCATCGCCTGCATGCCGTAACAGATGCCGAGCACGGGGATGCCGAGCTCGAGCAGCTCCTGGCGCAGGGGCGGGGCGTCGTCCGAGTAGACGGACGCGGGGCCGCCGGACAGCACCAGGCCCCTCGGATTGCGCGCCCGCAGCTCCGACAGCGGCGCGTCGTGAGGCAACAGCTCCGAGAACACGCCGCACTCGCGGATCCGGCGTGCGATCAGCTGCGAGTACTGCCCACCGAAGTCGAGTACGAGGACTTCCTCGGTGGCCGCGCGGGGCGTAGTCCCGTCCGTCGCGGACGGCGCCGGCTGGACGCCCGCGCTACTGGTCATCCAGAGCCGGGACCGCCGCCGTCGCGTGACTCTTGCCGTTCGACCCCATGCCGATGTGCTGCTCCCGCTGGAGCTGCTTCCCTTCGGTCTGCAGCGACGGGGCGATCATCACCTCGGCCCGGTGGAAGGACGGCACGTCGGCGTAGCCGCACGTGGCCATCGAGGTCCGGAGCGCGCCAAAGAGGTTGAAGGTGCCGTCGTTCTCGTACGCGGGGCCGAGCAGGATCTCCTCGAGCGATGCGTTCTGCTTCGTGGCGACGCGCGCACCGCGAGGCAGCGAGGAGTGGAACGTGGCCATGCCCCAGTGGAAGCCGCCGCCGGGCGCCTCGTGCGCGCGGGCAAGCGGCGAGCCGATCATCACGGCGTCGGCGCCGCATGCGAAGGCCTTGGCGATGTCGCCGCCGTTCCGCATGCCGCCGTCGGCGATCACGTTCACGTAGGTGCCGGTCTCGAGCATGTGCTGCGAGCGGGCGCCCTGCACGTCGGCGATCGCGGTCGCCTGCGGGACGCCGATGCCGAGCACGCCGCGCGTCGTGCACGCCGCGCCGGGGCCGACACCGACCAGCACGCCCACCGCTCCGGTGCGCATCAGGTGGAGGCCGGTCGAGTAGCTGGCGCAGCCGCCCACGATGCACGGGATCGGCAGCTCGGCGATGAACTCCTTCAAGTTGAGGGGCTCGACCGAGGAGGAGACGTGCTCGGCGGAGATCACCGTGCCCTGGATCACCATCACGTCGAGGCCCGCCTCGAGCGCCAGGTCGCAGTGGTCGCGGACCCGCTGCGGGGTGAACGAGCCGGAGGCCACCACACCCTCGGCCTTGATCTCACGCACGCGCTGGGCGATCAGCTCCGGCTTCACGGGCTCGCTGTAGATCCGCTGCATCTCGCGCGTGGCCTGGTCCGGCGGCAGCTTGGCGATGCGCTCGAGTTGCGCGTCCGCATCCTCGTAGCGGGTCCAGATGCCCTCCAGGTTGAGGACCGCGAGGCCACCCAGCTTGCCCACGAGGCCTGCCGTGCGGGGCGAAACCACCCCGTCCATGGCGGCCGCAAGCATCGGCAGCTCGAAGCGGTACGGGCCCAGGGTCCAGGAGATGTCTACGTCGTCAGGGTCCCGGGTGCGGCGGGACGGGACGATCGCGATGTCGTCGAAGCCGTAGCCCCGGCGGCCCTTCTTGCCCTTGCCGATCTCGATCTCCATCACGCAATCCTAGGGACGCGGGATGACGAAACGACGCGCGGCTGTCGAGCGGCGGGCGACAACGGACAACCGATGGTACCAACGGTTCCCTGGATGTCCGGGGGCTTTCCCGGAGGTTGCGGGAAGGCACACGGAGCCCATGCCGAACTCGATACCCGCGAGACCCGGGCTCAAGCGCCGGGCGACACGAGGCCTGTCTCGTAGGCGAGCACCGCGGCCTGGAGGCGGTCCCGGAGATCGAGCTTCATCAGGATGCTCCTGACATGGGACTTTGCCGTGCCAGGCGTGATCACGAGCTGCTCCGCGATCTCCGCGTTCGAGAGCCCACGGGCGATGAGCCGCAGCACCTCCAGCTCGCGTTCGGTCAGTTCGGCGAGCGCAGGCGGGAGAGACGATTCCGGAGGTGGCGAGGCCCGCGCGAACCCCTCGATCACCCGGCGTGTCACCGCCGACGAAAGCGTGCCTTCGCCGGCAGCCACCGTGCGGACCGCGTCAACGAGCTGCTCGGGCGGCGCATTCTTCAGCAAGAACCCGCCCGCGCCGGCGCGCAACGCCGCG
>DASRIA010000091.1:0-5341 GCA_035650255.1 Solirubrobacterales bacterium | reverse complement strand
CCGTAGCCTGGCATCGACGGGATCACCACGTCGAACGCATCCGCTGCGCTACCGCCGTGGGCCGTGGGATTGACCAGCGGATCGATGATCTTCAGCTGCTCGATGATCGAGCCGGGCCACCCGTGATTGACGATGAGCGGCAGCGCATTGTCATGTTTCGAACGAACGTGGATGTAGTGAATGTCCAATCCGTCGATCTCGGTGATGAACTGCGGCAGCGCGTGCAGTGCCGCCTCGCACGTGCGCCAGTCGTACTCCGTCGCCCAATAGCGTGCAAGCTCTTGAATCAGCGCGAGCGGCACGCCCTGCGACTGATCCGCGACGGTCTCCTTCTCGGGCCAGTTCGTAGCCGCGATGCGACGGCGGAGGTCCTCCAGGGCCTCATCGGAGATGTCGACCTGAAAGGGACGAATCTCGGTTGTCATCTCGACGTTGGTGCTCATGAGAAACTCCCTTCAGCGAAGCGACTTGAACGCCGCTCGCAGTTCGTTCGTGAAGATCTCGGGCTCTTGCCAGGCGGCGAAGTGGTTTCCCTCGGCGACCTCGTTGAAGTAGATGAGGTTGGGGTAGGCCCGCTCCGTCCAGCTTCGTGGAGCCCGGTAGAGCTCGTTCGGGAAGACGGTCACGGCGGCCGGGACGGTGGCGCCCTTGACGTCGAAGAAGCCGAGCGTGTTCTCCCAGTAAAGGCGCCCCGACGAGACCCCGGTGTTCGTCAACCACGTCATGGTGATGTTGTCGAGGACCTCGTCTCGGGTGAGGTTGCCGACGGACTCTTCGTCGACGAAGGCCCGCGCGATGTCGTCGAGGCTGAGCGCGTCATGGTCGAGCATCCATGCTGCTAGGGCGATGGGCGAGTCCGCGAGGCCGTACAACGTCTGCGGTCGCAAACCCATCTCGAGTGCGTAGCCAATGCCCTTCGTGAAGAGGAAGCTCAGCCGGTCGTATGCGCGTTGCTCGTCGGCTGTGAGACCCGACGGCGGAGGGTCACCGGCCCCGAGCACGTTCGATGCAAGCGCCATCGAGATCTCGGGCGGGACGGTGCCGGGCATGTTCGAGTGGATGCCAAGCAGCTCCGGCGGCGCCTCTGCACCCATGACGTCCGTGATCTGCGCCCCCCAGTCACCGCCTTGCGCCACATAGCGCGAGTAGCCGAGACGCCTCATCAGCGCGATCCAGGCACGGGCTATGTGGATCGGATCCCAGCCGGTCGTCGTGGGCTTGCCCGAGAACCCATAGCCCGGCATCGAGGGAATCACCACGTCGAATGCGTCCTCTGCGTTGCCGCCGTGGGCCGTGGGATCGGTGAGCGGGCCGATGACGTTCAGCATCTCGATGAACGAGCCCGGCCAGCCGTGTGTGATGATCAGCGGCAATGCGTCCTCGTGAGTCGACTTCACGAGGATGAAGTGGACGTCGAGGCCGTCGATCTCGGTGACGAATTGAGGGAGATCCTTCAGCCGCGCCTCCAGCCGTCCGAAGTCGTACTCGGAGCCCCAGTAGCGAGCGAGTGCCTGGATCGTCGCGAGCTGCACGCCCTGCGACTGATCTGTGACGGTCTCCTTCTCGGGCCAACGTGTCGCCGCTACGCGTCGGCGGAGGTCGTCCAGGTCCTCTTGCTTTACCTCGAAATGGAAGGGGCGGACTGCGACAGCGGCTTCGACAGCGCTGCTCATCATGACCTCCGTTGCTTGGAGACTTCAGCTGGGCTCGGTCCTGCCGCCTGAGCGCTGTGAGACCCTCGCGCTGCGACCGCTGTCTTGCCCCAGGGAACTCCCTGGGTTTGCCCCTGGTCAGTACGATCGCTGGCGGAGCGTTTTCGCAGGCATGGAGGACGCCGATGAACCTCGTCGGACGGCGGGCCGAATGCGAGGCACTCGACGGGCTCCTGACCGACGCTCTCGCCGGTCGAGGTCGGGTCGCGGTGCTGCGCGGGGAGGCCGGCGTGGGCAAGAGCGCCCTGTTGGGCTACGTGTCCGACCGTGTCGCCGGCTGGCGGGTCGCGACGGCCGGCGGTGTCGAGTCCGAGATGGAGCTGGCCTACAGCGGGCTTCATCAGCTCTGCGCGCCGATGCTGGACCGCCTCGCGGGTCTGCCCGCCCCGCAGCGCGACGCGCTCGCAACGGTGTTCGGCCAATCGACCGGACCTGTGCCGGATCGGTTCCTGGTGGGGCTCGGAACGCTGACACTGCTCGCCCTGATCGCCGACGAGCAACCGCTCGTCTGCATTGTGGACGACGCACAGTGGCTCGATCAGGCCTCCGCCCAGACCCTCAGTTTCGTCGGTCGCCGCATCCTCGCCGAGCGGATCGCGCTCCTGTTAGCGGCGCGTACGGGCATCAGCGACGACGTCCTCGCCGGGCTGCCCGAGTTGTCCATTGAAGGGCTCGGCGACAGCAATGCACGTGCGCTGCTGCTGGACAACATGCACGGCCCTCTCGATGCCGCGGTCCGCGACCAGATCATCGCCGACAGTCATGGCAACCCGCTTGCGCTCCTCGAGCTGCCGCGCACCTGGAACGCCGCAGCTCTCGCGGGCGGATTCGGTCTTCCCATCAGCCACCCGGTGGTCAGCAAGATCGAACAGAGCTACGCACGCCGTCTCGTTCACCTTCCCCCCGATACCCAGCTGCTCGTCCTCGCCGCGGCCGCAGAGCCCCTGGGCGATCCCGTGCTGCTCCACCGTGCCGCCCAGACACTCGGCATCGAGATCGCCAGGGTCGGCCCTGCGATGGACGCCGGGCTGCTCACGGTCGGTGGGCGCGTCGAGTTCGCGCACCCGCTCGTGCGGTCCGCCGCCTACGCGTCGGCTACCGCCGAAGACTGCCACCGCGTGCATCGCGCCCTCGCCGAAGCCACCGACGCCGAGACTGACCCCGACCGGCGCGCCTGGCACCGCGCCCGAGCAACGCCGGGACCCTCCGAGGAGGTCGCCGCTGAGCTCGAGCGTTCAGCCGGCCGGGCGCAGGCTCGCGGCGGGCTCGCCGCCGCAGCTGCGTTCATGCAGCGCGCCGTCGGGCTGACATTCGACCCGGCGCGGCGCTCGGAGCGCGCGCTGGCCGCGGCACAGGCGAGCCTCCAGGCGGGCGCGGTCGACGCGGCGCTCGGCCTCCTGGCCACGGCGGACGCCGGGACGCTCGTCGAGTCCCAGCGCGCCCGTGTCGACCTGGTGCGCGCCCACGTCGCCTTCGCCTCGGGCCTTGCCGGCGATGCTCCCCAGCTCCTGCTGGAGGCCGCCAGGCGGCTCGAGGCCTTCGACCCCGACCTCGCTCGCGAGACTTACCTGACCGCATGGGCTGCGGCGGGGATGGCGGGGAGTCTTGCCGGACGGCAGGTCCTGCTGGAGATCTGCCGTGCCATCCGGGCCCTCCCTCCGTCGCCGGGTGATCCGCGTCCCCTCGACCTGCTACTCGACGGCCTCGCCCTGGTGACCACCGACGGACACGCCGCCGCGACCCCGATCTTGCAACGTGCGGCGAAGTTGCTCACCAGCATTCCCGTCGCGGACGTCCTGCGGTGGGGCCACTTTGCCGCGAGCGCGAGCGTCGTCGTGTGGGACTACGAGGGCATGCACGCGATCTGTGCCCGGCATGTACAGCTCGTCCGCGACGCCGGCGCGCTTGCGGCCCTGTCGTTCCATCTCAACCAGTTGGGCATGGCACGCCAATGGTTGGGCGACTTCGCCGGTGCCGAGGCGCTCGTCGCCGAGGAAGCAAGCGTTGCGGCGGCGACCGGGAGCCCCATTGCGCCCTACACGTTGATGAGGCTTCGGGCATTGCAAGGGAGGGAAGCCGACGCCTCCGCCGCGATAGTGAGTGCGGTCGAGACTGCCAAGGCCGGAGGGCAAGGGATGGCGGCGGACTACGCGAACTGGGCGGCGGCGATCCTGTACAACGGCCTCACCCGCTACCCGGAGGCGGCGTCGGCGGCCCGGCTAGCCACTTCGGACACCGTCTACCCGTTCCCGTCAATGTATGCGCTGCCCGACCTTGTCGAGGCGGCCGCGCGCGGAGGAGACGCCGAGCTCGCACGCGAAGCCCTGGAGCGGCTGGTGGAGATGACGCAGCCCTGCGGCAACGACGTCGCGCTCGGTATCGAGGCTCGCTCCCGGGCGTTGCTGAGCGACGGTGTGGCCGCCGACGACCTCTATCGCGAGGCGATCGATCGGCTCAGCCGCACCCAGGTCCGTCCGGACCTGGCCCGGGCGCATCTCCTCTACGGAGAGTGGTTGCGCCGGGAGGGCCGCCGCCTCGACGCGCGCGAGCAGCTGCGCACGGCACACGACACGCTCGACGCGATCGGGATGGACGCGTTCGCCGAGCGCGCCCGACGAGAGCTGGTAGCCAGCGGCGGGAAGAGGCGCCGGCGCATCGACGAGACGCGCGACCAGTTCACTCCCCAGGAGGAGCAGATCGCCCGGCTCGCCCGTGACGGGCTGTCCAACCCTGAGATTGGTGCGCGCCTGTTCCTCAGCCCGCGCACCGTGGAGTGGCACCTGCGCAATGTGTTCGCCAAGCTCGGGATCACCTCGCGAATGGGCCTCCACACAGCCCTTCCGACGCGCTAGCGGGAAGCCATGCCGGCGTAAACGGTCCTGCCCGCTCCGGCCGCGAGATCGGCCTCGCCCTGGTCGGCTTCGAGCGCAAGCGGCTCGGGGAGGCCTGACCGCAGACATGCCGGATGTCGGCAGCCAATCGCCAGCCTCCGGTCGTGCTCGGCCGGTGAGACGCTCAGGGAGCCGGCTATCCCATGAGGCTGGCCCGATGTGAACCGTGGGACGAATGGCGGTCAGCGCTTCCGTAGCCGGGGCCTGCGTCCACGATGGAGGTCCTGTGGTCCAGCGGATAACGTTCCCGTTTCGCTCGTCTGCCGACGTGCGTTTTCCCAGGTCAGCACAGCGCATGGGGCGGGATTACTTCTAAGCAGCGGGTCGTGGGTTCGAGTCCTACCGGGGGCGCAGTGTGCAACTGACGTAGAGGCGTTACAGCGGGGTCTTGGTCTTCTGGCGTAGGCGTTCGTAGGGAGTTTGGCCGCCGAGGCGCCGTGGGGTCGGTGGAAGTTGTAGTAGTCCTCCCACTCCTGGAGCTTGTTGTTGAAGAGCTGTGCGTCGTCGATCACGGCGCCGTCGAGGAGCCGGTAGAACTCCTCGGCGTCGATGCGGTGGGATCTCTCCACCTTGCCATTGAGCCTCCGTGTGCGGGGCTTGATGTAGCGGTGGCCGACGCCCTTGTCGAGCAGGTGGTAGTGGAACGAGGTGCCGAACTCGGGCCCGTTGTCTGTTTGGATCTGCTGGACCTGGAAGGGGAGCTTCTCAAGCACGTCGTCGGCGAACTGGATCGCGGTC
>DASRIA010000090.1:0-44952 GCA_035650255.1 Solirubrobacterales bacterium | reverse complement strand
AAGGTCACCGGTGATCCCGAACACGACCAGCACGTCGGCGGGATGCTGCCCACCGGCCGCGCTCCCTGCAGCACGGGGCTTGACTGCGGTAGCCATCGGAGAGGATGAAATTACGCCCACCTGCCCCCAGCGGCAAGGGTGCACGCATCACTATGCGGGTGGGGTGATTCCCCAGGTGCTCGATGCCCACTCACCCGGCTCCAGCCGGATCAGGTCGCGTCCCGTCCGGAGGGCGTTTGGCGGGCAGGTCATGGGCTCGACCGCGATGCTCCGCCGGGCTCCGTCGGGCAGCGTGTCTCCCGTGAACAGCATCACGTAGGGATAGGCCTCGTCCATCCAGACGGTCACCGCGCCATCGGGGCCGCGAAGCTCCACCTGCGCGCGCCCGTCCGCGTCGCGCTCGAGGTCGGTGAAGCAGTGGTCGAGCGTCATGGCGCCGATCTGCCGTCGCCGCGTGAAGTCGTACTCCGTCCCGGCGACCTGGACGTCCGCCGTCGGGATGGCACGCTCGTCCGCGTGCAGCACGGTGCGTGCCGGGCAGTGCAGTGCCGCGGAGTCAACGAGTTCCGTACCGGTCAGCAGGTAGGGGTGAGCCCCGGTTCCGT
This sequence comes from Solirubrobacterales bacterium, assembly GCA_035650255.1. Taxonomy (GTDB): domain Bacteria; phylum Actinomycetota; class Thermoleophilia; order Solirubrobacterales; family JBBDJG01; genus DASRIA01. The sequence continues at coordinate 44,347 of DASRIA010000090.1, read as the reverse complement.
AAGGGGCCGGCGCCTCGCCCACGTTGGTGGCGGTGTTGCGCACCTCGAGGCCGTTCGGAGAAAGGGAGTATTCGATGCGCAGCGCCAACGCGAACGGGTATCCCGGCCGCGGATGGAGCGTGTGCTGCATGACGATTCGGTGAGCCTCGTGCTCCGCAGCGGTCCACGGCGACCAGCGCACGAGCCCATGGATCGCGTTGGCGCGCGCGGGCTCGTCGAGCGGGAGCTGATGCCGTTGCCCGTCGAACTCGTAGCGTCCGTCCTGCACGCGGTTGGGCCACGGGCTCAGAACCTGGCCGCGGCCGAACGGGCAGATTACCGCGACCCCATAACCGTCGAGAACGTCGCGGTCCGCAGCCGAATAGGTCCGCAGCCCACCGCCCACTTCGACCACGACCGCGCGCTGATCGCCCAGCGCGATCTCGAACTGCTCACCGGATGGAGCTAGCGCTGCCACGCCGCGGCGGTCAGCTGCCCGGCGTAGGGGCCGGCGCCGGTCAGGTTTGCGGCCCCGCAGCGCGCCGCCAGCTCGAGCGCCGAGTCCACGTCCATGCCCGAGCCGAGGGCGAAGGTCAGGCCGGCCGCGAAGGAATCTCCTGCGCCGTACGCGTCCACGACGGGGCCGGGGAGCGGCGCAGCCCGGAACGTGCCGGCGCGGCCGTCGGCTGTCGTGTAGATGCCTCCGTCCGGCCCGCGCGTCGACACGGTCAGCTTTGCCGACCAGTCGTCCTGCTCGCCCGCATCGCCGGCGCTGCGGACGAGTGCGTCGAGAAACACATCGCTGCCCGTCAATGCATCGTGAGCCCTGGGGGTCGCGACCAGCGTCCGCGCCGCGCGCGCGGCGCCAAGCGATCCGGTGTCGCCGCCGGTGAAGTACACGCCGTCCATCTGGGCAAGGCGCTCCCACGGCAGGTCGTCATCCCCTGTTGGCACCAGCCGCTCGCCCTGCACGACGATCGTGCGCTCTCCGCGGGCGTCCAGCAGCGCCACCCCCCGCCGCTGGGGCCGGTCCCGGACCGCCGCCTCGACCTCGACGCCGTGACCGCGTAGCTCCTCCGCCGCGCGGCGCGCGTGGTCGTCGTTGCCGAAGGCCGTGAAGAACGTCGCCGTTCCGTTCAACTTCGCGAGCTGCACGGCGGCAACCGCGCCGCCGCCGGCCGGCTCGGACCACCACTGGTCCGCGTGCACGATCTCGCCGGCGAGCGGCACGCGCGGAACCGTCAGAAAGGCGACCCACTCGACGTGCCCGACCACCGCAAACCGAGGCATGCCGGCGACGATACCGGTCGCCCGATTTCTCTCCGGTAAGCTAGCCGCCGCTTCGACCCCGAAAGGACTGCCAGGTGAGCGCGACCGGCGTTCAGCCAACCGGCGCTACGGCGCGCAGAATCCTCGCCCCGCTCGCCCTTGCCCAGTTCATCTGCAGCTTCGCGGGCTCGAACATGAACGTGATGATCAACGACATCAGCGAGGACCTGGACACCACCGTGGCAGGCGTCCAGGTGACGATCACTCTGTTCTTGTTGATCATGGCGATCCTGATGATTCCCTGCAGCAAGCTGACCGACCGCTGGGGACGTAAGCGTTGCTTCATCGGCGGCCTCGTGCTGTACGGGATCGGTGCCGTCCTGAGCGCAGTTTCACCGAGCCTTGGAGTGCTGATCATCGGCAACTCGGTCCTCGAGGGCGTCGGCACGGCCTTCTTGATCCCGCCCGTGTACATCCTCACGACGATGGCATTCAGTGACCTGACCTCACGGGCCCGGGCGTTCGGCGTCGTCAGCGGGCTGGGCGGCATCGGCGCGGCGGCGGGACCGTTGATCGGGGGGCTCATCACCGAGGCGATCACCTGGCGGGCGGCGTTCATCTTCCAGGCCGCCGTCATCGTGGTGATCATCCTTCTCAGCCGCCGTGTGGTCGATCCACTACCACCGGACCCGACGCGGCCCTTCGACGCAGTCGGGGCGGTTCTGTCCGCAGTGGGAATGTTCTTCGTCGTGTTCGGAATCCTCCAGGCGGACAACGACGGTGTGCTGATGGCGGTGCTCCTGGCGGTCGGAGCCGTGTTGCTGGCGTCGTTCTTCGTCCACATCCGCTCTCGGGAGCGAGCCGGCAGGGAGCCGCTGCTGTCGACGAAGCTCTTCAAGAACCGCACGTCCAATCTCGCCCTTGTGACCCAGAACCTTCAGTGGCTGCTTCTGATGGGGACGTCGTTCGTGGTCGCTGTGTTCCTTCAGACCGTTCGCGGCTACAACGCGATCGAAACCGGCGTGATTTTCACCGCGGCGACATTGGGGGTCCTGGTCTCGTCGCTTGCGGCTGAGCGGCTCGCCAAGCGCTACTCGCAGAAGAGCCTGATCGCGGCGGGCTTCGTGGTCACCGCGGTGGGGATCGGAGTTCTCCTCGCCCTGGTCGAGGCATCGTCGCGCGCCGTTGCCTTCGCACCCGGACTGGCGCTGATCGGGTTGGGGCTGGGGGTGATGCTGACCCCCTCGGTCAACGTCGTGCAGTCGAGCTTTCCCGAGCAGCAGCAAGGTGAGATCTCGGGCTTGTCGCGCAGCATCTCCAATCTCGGCTCGTCCTTCGGGACCGCCATCGCCGGCACGATCCTGGTTTCCGACCTCGCCTCGGGAAATACGACCTACGTGATCGCAATGGTCGTTCTCGCCGCCCTCGCGTTTGTCGGTCTCGTGGTCTCCCTCATGCTGCCGGACAACACTGGGCAGCGCACCGTCCCTGCTGCGACTCCCCAGCCCGCATAGGACCGGCATGGCCCTCCTCTCCCAGATGATCCGCAACGTGGCGATCACGGGACGCACCGACAACCTCAATGCGTGGTTTGCGTCGCGGCAAGGCGGGCGCTGGGCCGAACAGACGGTGCGCGATGCCTTTCCGGGAATGCAGCCGGCGGCCGCGCCTCGGCCACCCGCGGACCCGGACAAGACACGCCGGGACCTGACCGAGCTGCATGAGCGCGGCCTCGTCTCCGACGCGGAGTTCGAGACTCTCAGCACGGGCTTCTGATCTCTGCCCCGGACAGACCGTCGCGCCGGCCACACGGCCTGTGGCGGCTGCTGCCGCGGGAGAACCTGTCCGCCAGCGTCTACGGCACGATCCTCGTGTCGTCCGTGATCGTGGGGCTTGCCGGGACGGACCTGACGGCCGGGGCGATGATGGTGGCGCTCGCGGTGACCGCATTCGTCTTTGCGCTCGCGCACGCGTGGTCGAGAGCCCTCGCCAGCGCCTCCGACGACCGCGAGGCGCTGAGCGCCGGTCACGTCATGGACGCCATCCGGCACGAGTGGCCGATGGTGGAGGCGGTCACGCCGGCGCTGCTCGCGCTCGGGCTTGCTGCGCTCGGGGTCTACTCCGAAGGCACGGGCCTCTGGATCGCGATCACCGCCAACACCGTCCTGCTCTTCGCCTGGGGTGCGATCCTGCGCCATCGGGCCGCGGGAAGCGCGCTGCAGTTCATCGGCGCCGGTTTCGCGACCGCGATGTTGGGGGTTGCGCTCGTGGCGCTGAAGGTGCTCGTTCACTGACGACCAGCGCGCCGACGCCGCAAGGGTACGAGCACCACACCGCCACGGATGCGGGTGCCCTTGTGTACGCCTTGCGTCTGGCACGAGAATTCGATGGGATGACGCCTTGACCCAGACCGGACACGGCGAGGCGGTTGCGTGGGAGCCGACGAAGCCGCGCCTGCGGCCGCTGCGGCTCCTCGTGTCGTGGGCGATCGCGGCCGCGACGCTCTATGTCGCCGCAATCCTCGTACCCGGGGTCACGCTGGAACGGCCGGGAGCGGCGTTCGCGGTTGCGGCGGTGGTGGCGATCCTCAACGCGATCGTCCCGCCGATCGTCGCGGCATTGCGGCTGCCGTTCATGCTGGCGCTCGGCTTCATCATCGTGCTGGTCGTCGACGCGCTCCTGCTGTTGGCCGCGGACGAGTTGCTGCCGGACTTCATCAAGGTCAACTCGTTCGGAGACGCGCTGCTCGCATCCCTCGTGATGGCCGCCGTGTCGATCCTGCTCCAGACGATCACGGGCACGAACGACGACGACGAGTTCAACGTCCGCGTCGTGAAACGCGTCGCCCGGCGCCAGGGCGCGGAGGACCGCACCGACACCCCAGGGATCCTGTTCCTCGAGATCGACGGGCTGGCGCTGCCCATCCTGCGCCAGGCGATGCGCGACGGGAGCGCACCGAACATGGCGCGCTGGGTGTCCGAGGACGGCTACCAGCTGGCCGAGTGGGAGCCGGACCTCTCATCGCAGACGGGCACCAGCCAGGCGGGCATCCTGCTCGGGTCGAACGAGAACATCCCGGCGTTCCGGTGGGTCGAGAAGGAGACCGGCAGGCTGATCGCATGCTCGGCACCGGACGACTGCGCGGAGATCGAACAGCGCCACGCAACAGGGGTCGGGCTACTCGTGGACGGCGGTGCGAGCCGCGGCAACCTGCTCTCGGGCGAGGCCGACGAGGTGATCCTCACGGTCAGCCGCTTCGAGGCGGAGAAGAAGGCGAACCCCGGGTACCGCGCCTTCTTCGCGAACGGATTCAACGTCACGCGGGCGCTCGTGCTGTTCTTCTGGGAGGTGATGCTGGAGTGGATCGCCGCGATTCGTGCCTCCAGCAGAGACGTGCGGCCGCGCGGCCACCGCGGCGGGATCTATCCGCTGATGCGCGCAGCGATGTGCGTGATCGTGCGCGATCTGGTCGTGTTCGGGGTCCTGACCGACATGATGCGCGGGCGGCCGGCGATCTACGCGACCTTTGCCAGCTACGACGAGGTCGCGCACCACTCCGGGCTCCAGCGCGCCGATACGCTCGAGGCCCTGCGAAAGCTCGACCAGCAGTTCGGCAACCTCGAGCGGGCTCGGCGATATGCCCCGCGGCCATACGAGATCGTCGTCCTCTCCGACCATGGCCAGACGCAGGGTGCGACGTTCAAACAGCGCAACGGCTACGGCCTCGACGACCTGGTTGAGCGCTCGCTGTCCCGAGGTGCGGTCGAGGACCACATGGGCGGAGACGAGCAGGATGCCATGGTCGGACTGGCAGTGAACGAGGCGACCGGCCGCAAGTCCGGCAAGCCCGCCAAGAACGACGTTTCCGGCCGCGACGTCGTGGTGCTCGGCTCGGGGAACCTAGGCCTGATCTACCTGATGGAGGAGAAACGCCGGCTGACGCTCGAGGAGATCGAGGAGCGCCACCCGGACCTGATCCCGGCGTTGCGCGCGCATCCGCACGTCGGCTGGCTGCTCGTACGCTCGGCGGCGCGCGGCGCCGTCGCGATCGGTGCCGACGGTTCGCACTACCTCGCGGAGGGCCGGATCGAGGGCCAGGACCCGCTCGCCCACTTCTCGCCGACCGCGCCCCAGCATCTGCTGCGCACGGACGGCTTCGACCACGTGGCCGACATCATGGTGGGCAGCTTCTACGACCCCGACCTGGACGAGGGTTGCGCGTTCGAGGAGCTGATCTCCTTCCACGGCGGCCTCGGCGGCCCGCAGACGCGCCCGTTCATCCTGCATCCCGAGCGATTGACGGTGCCCGACGACCCCATGGTGGGGGCGGCGGCGGTGCACGGCGTGCTGACAGGTTGGCGCCAGGTGCTCCAGGGAGCACCCGCCCCGGCGGCGGCGCCCTCCCCCGCGTCCGTTCCTTGAACAGCGTTCGCCGGACAGGATGCGCTGCGCGCTGTGCTTCGCGATCGGAGGCGTGCTCCAGGGGGTCGGAGGTGTGGCTACTCCTCGACAGACGAGGAGTCGACCGTCCCCGATGAGCTGCTGAAGGTAAAGGTCACGGTCGCCTCTCTTCCGCTGGAGCTGGTGATGGGGCAGGTGACCGTGGTGCCCGGCTTCACCGGCACGGTGTCGGGGCAGTTCACGGTCGCGTCTTTGACGCCGGCATTGGCCAAGTCCTGCTCGACCTCCTTGTCCACCGTCGTGCCCGGAAGCACGACGCTGCCTGACTTGAAGGCATAGGAGAACGTATTGTGATCGCTCTGCTGGGTCACCGTGACCTGGGCCTTGCCTCCCCCGCTCAGCTTGACGTCGCACGTGAAAGTCTTGCCCTTCTCCTTCTTGACGTCGTCCGGACAGGTGGCCGACGTGATCTGAGTCGTGGAAGTCGACAGCTGCGAGCTCTCGATCCCCTGTTCGGCCTTGCTCGCGTCGACCGTGTCGTCACCGCAGCCCGACGTGGCGAGCGCTACGAACACGACGAACAGAACGCCCACGACGGCAGCTCGGCGAGTGGACGGCTTGAGCATGTACCGAGCCTCTCAACGACGTTGTGACGGAGCAAGGAGGCATGCACCACCCGCACACGCATGCCAGCGCCATTGCCGGACCAGCCTCGCGGCGCGACGCTTGGTGACCCGCAGGACGAGTGAAAGGGGGATTCCCTTGACTGTTGACGATGCCGCAGGTCACGACCTGGAGGACATGGGCCCGGTCGATTACGTGCTCATCGAGTTCCCGGACGGACAGCCGAAAGGCGAGGCGGCTCCGCTGCTGCTGGACCTGGTGGAACGTGGAGTGATCCGCATCCTGGACCTGATGTTCCTCAGCAAGGACGCGGACGGCAATACGACGGCGATGGAGATCGCCGACATCGACGGCGACGGCGCACCCGACTTCATGGTGTTCGAGGGTGCATCGTCGGGCCTCCTCAGCGACGAGGACAGGGAGGAGGCAGGAAACACGATGGAGCCGGACACCGCTGCCCTGCTGATCGTGTTCGAGAACCGCTGGGCGGCGCCGTTCGCCAAGGCGATGCGTGAAGCGGGCGGCCAGCTCGTGGCCTTCGGGCGCATCCCCGTGCAGGCGCTCCTTGCCTCCCTCGAGCACGCCGAAGCAAAATCCTGACGAAAGGACATCCGTTATGCCCGGGTTACTTCGCGGTATGGCCCGCACAGCTGTAGTGGCCGGTACGGCGACGGCGGTCTCGAACCGTGTGTCGCGCCGCCAGGCCGAGCGCTGGTCCCAAGAGGAACAAGCGCAGTACCCGCCGCAGCAGCAATATGCGGCGCCACCCCCGGTCGCAGAGGACCGCGACAAGCAAATCGCACAACTGAAGGAGCTTGCCGAGCTGAAAGCGCAGGGCATCCTCACCGAGGAGGAGTTCGCGGCCCAGAAGGCCGAGATCCTGGGAGGCTGAGACTGGCCGCCGATCCGACAACGGACGCGCGGATGGCGGACCTGGAGAGCCGGTTCGGCAACCGGTTCATCTGCGAAGACGTGCCGGACCACGAGCTCCCGGAGGCGGGCATGCCGGCCGTGGACGCGATGCGGCTGATCTCGGAGGAGCTGGTGCTGGACGGCGACCCGCAGCGCAACCTTGCGACCTTCGTGACGACATGGATGGAGCCGGAGGCGCAGCGGATCATCGCCGAAAGCCTGCACCGCAACTTCATCGACCACGCGGAGTACCCACGCACGGCGGAGATCGAGCAGCGCTGCATCCGGATGCTGGCCGACCTCTTTCACGCGCCCGGCGAGACCACCGGCGCGCGTACGCAGGGATCGTCCGAGGCGATCATGCTGGGCGCGCTGGCGCTCAAGTGGCAGTGGCGGAAACGCCGCGAGGCCGACGGAAAGCCGGCTGATCGTCCCAACCTGGTGTTCGGCGGCGACGTTCACGTCGTGTGGGAGAAGTTCTGCCGCTACTTCGACGTCGAGCCGCGCATCGTGCCCCTCCAGGAGGGCAAGTACACGATCGGGCCAGGGGATGTCGAGCCGCACTTGGACGAGAACACCATCGGCGTTGCGGCCGTGGTCGGCACCACGTTCACAGGGCACGCCGACGACGTCGTGGGCATCAACGACCTCCTGGTGGGGCTGAAGAACGACAAGGGGCTCGACGTCCCGCTGCACGTCGACGGCGCCAGCGGGGCGTTCGTGTGGCCGTTCCTCTACCCCGATTCGGCATGGGACTTCCGCCTCGAACAAGTTCGCTCGATCAACGCATCCGGGCACAAGTTCGGCCTCGTGTACCCGGGCATCGGCTGGATCATCTTCCGGGAGCGCAGCGACCTACCCGAGGAGCTCGTCTTCGTGGAGAACTACCTCGGCAAGACCGACTCCACGTTCACGCTGAACTTCTCCACCGGCTCGGCGATGGTGCTGGCGCAGTACTACAACTTCGTGCGCTTCGGCCGGGACGGCTACACGTACATCATGGAGATGATGCAGCGCAACAGCGGCTTCCTCGGGGAGCGAATCGCGGCAATCGGCGAGTTCGAGCTGATCGGCACCGGCGAGGAGCAGCTGCCGCTGGTCGCGTTCCAGCTCGCGGGCGAGCACCCCTACGACGAATTCGACGTCGCTGCCCAGCTCGCCGCCGAACGTGGCTGGATGGTGCCGGCCTACACCCTCCCCCCGAACGCCCAGAACGTGACGATCATGCGGGCGCTCGTGAAGGAGACCCTCAGCCACGCGCTCGCCGCCACCCTCGCGGATGACATCGCGGAAGCCTGCGCAACGCTCGACGAGAAGGGTGGGCTGCATCCGTCTGAGCGCCACCGCGTGAAAATCGGCACCGGCTACTAGTCGATTCAGCCATTTTCTTCTTCGAGCTCACAAGCTTCGAGCTGGGGCTCCTGTTCTTCGGGGTGGTCCTCGGCGCGACTGCGCTCGGGGTCTTCCTCGGACACCGTGTCCGCCACCTCTCGGAGGACCTCAAAGACCCCTTTGGGGTCCTGCAAGCGGCGCTCCTGGGCGTTGTCGGCCTGCTGCTCGCCTTCGGCCTGTCCCTGGCCGTCTCGCGCTACGAGGACCGGCGCGAGAACGTCGTCACCGAGGCCACTGCGATCGGCACGACACACCTGCGAGCTCAGACCCTGGCCGAGCCCGTCCGCAGCCGCTCGCTTGACCTGCTGGCCGACTATGCGGAGAACGCAATCCGCATCTCGGACGAGGTCCCGGGGAGCACTGCAGCCGACGCGGCGCGCGCGCGGGAGGAACTGATCGAACGTGAGCTGTGGAGCCTCGCGGGACAGGCACTCGACCGGGCGCCGCTCGCAAGCGCGCCACGCCTCTATGTCGAGAGCCTGAACGAGACTTTCGACGCCGAGACCGCGCGCGTCGCCGCGCTCGGCAACCGGGTCCCGACCGCCGTCCTGGTGCTCGAGGTGATCGGCGCCGCTCTCGCGCTCGGACTCCTGGCGGCCTACCTGGCGATCGTCGGAAGGGGCGTGCTGGCCGTCTCGCTCGCTTCGGTGCTGGTCGCGTTCCTGCTCCTCGTCACCGCCGACCTCGACCGCCCCACGCGGGGCATGATCCAGGTCCCCGACACGGTCCTCAAGGACGAGCTCGCGTCGATGAAGCAACGTCCCGCCGCCACTGCACCCGACCGCGCGGGTAACGTGGACTGATGTCGAAGTGGGGCGTGCTGGCGGTGCTCGGTGCCGCGCAGTTTCTGATGGTGCTGGACCAGGCGGTCATGAACGTCGCGATCTCGCAGCTGGTCGCGGACTTCGACACGACGGTCACCACGATCCAGACCGTGATCGCGCTCTACGCACTTGTGATGGCCGCGCTGATGGTCACCGGCGGCAAGCTGGGCGACCTCTGGGGGCGGCGCCGCGCATTCTCGATCGGGCTCGTGATCTATGCAGCCGGCTCTGCTCTGACGGCGGCCTCGTGGAGCGTCCCCTCGCTGATGCTCGGCTGGTCGATCCTCGAGGGAATCGGAGCGGCGCTCGTGCTGCCGGCGCTCGTCGCCCTCGTCGCGGGCAACTACCAGGGCAAGGACCGCGCGATCGCGTACGGCGTGCTCGGCGGCGTCGCGGGGGCGGGGATCGCGGTGGGCCCCATCCTGGGCGGGTGGGCCACGACAGAGGCGAGCTGGCGCATCGTGTTCGTGGGGGAGGTCGTGGTCGCGGCGATGATCCTGATCGGGACGCGCCTGATCCGCGAGCCTGAGCGTGAGGGACGCGTGCCGAGCCTCGACTGGGTCGGCTCGGTGCTCACGGCCCTCGGCCTTTCGCTGATCGTGATCGGCGTCCTGCAGGCAAGCAACTGGGGCTGGCTGAAGCCGCTGGACTCCCCCATCGAGCCGTTCGGGTTCTCGCTCACGCCTTTCGTGATCGCGGCCGGCGGCCTGGTGCTGGTCGCGTTCCGCGCCTGGGAGCGTCGCCGCGAGCAGCAGGGACGCGATCCGCTGATCCACTTTCGCCTCTTCGGGATCCCGAGGTTGCGCGGCGGTCTCGTGATGCTGCTCGCGCAGAACCTGATCCTGATGGGGATCTTCTTCACGATTCCGCTGTACCTGCAGATCGTGCAGGGCCTCGACGCGCTCGAGACGGGCGTGCGGATGCTCCCGGCGTCCGTGGGCCTCTTCATCGCAGCGCTGGCCGGCTCGTCGCTTGCTGCCCGCTTCGCACCACGCCCAATAGTGCGCGTCGGCCTCCTCGTCACGCTGGCCTCGACGATCATGCTCCTGGCCGTGATCGAGCCGGACCTCGACACGGGCTCCTTCCTCGCGGCGATGGGGGTGCTCGGGGTCGGCATGGGGCTCGTCATCTCCCAGCTCGGGAACGTCGTCCAATCGTCGGTCGGCGACTCGGACCGCAGCGAGGCCGGCGGGCTGCAGAACACGGCGCAGCAGCTGGGATCCTCGCTCGGCACTGCGCTGCTCGGCGCCGTCGTGATCAGCGGCCTGATCGCATCGTTCTCCGACAACGTCGCCGACGATCCGCGCATCCCCGCCGATGTGAAACAGCAGGTCGAGGTCAGACTGGGCGGGGACGTGAGCTTCGTCGCCGCCGATCAGGTCCGCGCGAGCGCCACCGAGGCGAGTGTCGACGCGGCAACGATTGACACGATCGTCGAGAATTACGAAGACGCCCAGCTCGAGGCCCTGAAGACCGCGTTGCTGTTCGCGTCATTCATCGTCCTGGCGTCGTTCTGGGCGACGCGAAAACTGCCGACCCGCCGCTTCGACGAGCTGGAGGCGGGTCCCGATCCTCCCCCTGCTACGGCAGGCCCGCCTGCCCAGCGCTAGCGCGGTCCCGGGCCAAAGCCGCCGAACGTGGCCCACCAGTTCTCGCCCGTCAGCTCCCAGCCGATTGCCGCGCTGGGCTCGGCCTTTACCTCGGCACCGGCAGGGGCTTCAGCGCGGATCCGCTCGGCGAGCGCGCGCGCCTGGTCGTCCGTCTCCGCTCCGATGAGGATGTACTTCCAGCGCCTGACCAGCGGGCTGATCCCTTCGCTCTCGAGACGCTCGGCCATCTCCACGGCGTCCCGGTGGGACGGGAGGTCCACCCGGACCTGCCACTCGGCGTAGCCCTGCTCGCGGGTCTCCTGAGCCTCGGCCGCCTCCTGGCGCGCGGTCTCGGCCGCGACCTCCTCTGGAGTCTGGGGCAGCGGGACCGAAGCGTCCTCCCAGCGTTCCTCGACCGGGTGCCAGCGCTCGACCGGCGAGACGTCAGCTGTGACCTGCTGGTGCTCCAGCACCTCTCTCACCGCTGCTTCCGCCGCGCCGGCCTGCTCCGGAGTAGATGCGTAGAGAAAAACCTCGTGATCGTCACGCGTGACGATCACGCCGTCGCCCAGCTGTTCCCGCAGCTCCTCGGCGAACTCGCGCTCGCGCAGGGAGCGGCCGAAGTGGAGGATGCCGCCCTCGTCCTCGAACTCGACCTTGATGCGAAAGTCGTCGGCAGCCATCGGGGCGGGATTGTCTCAGGTAGGCGGGCCGGGGGGCCGCAGGCGGTGCAACTCCGCGTCGATGCCGTCCAACCGCGACTCGATCTGCTGGAGCTGACGCATCACCGGGTCCTCGCCGGAGGCCTGCAGATCGGCCTGGCGCCGGGCCATGAACGCGCTGGTGATCGTGGCCGTGATGATGGACAGCAGCGACAGGCCGCCGAGCATCAGGATCGCGCCGAAGATCTTGCCCGCCGTGTCCTGCGGCACGACATCGCCGTATCCAACCGTGGTGACGGTCTGGAGCGCCCACCAGAAGGCAAGCCACACGCTGGGGAAGGTGTCCGGATCGACGATCCGGACGACGACCCCGAAAATCGCGATCGCGATGAGCCAGATGGTCGCGATCAGGCGGGCGGCGTACCGCGGGCGCAGGGCCTTGCTGCTGAGCCTGCGGTCGACCCAGCGGTCGACGCGCGTCGGGGGCTGCGGCTCAGGCATGTGCACCTGCGGTCCTGACGGGCTGCCCCGCTCGATCCGGCCGCGTCAGCACGCGCGTCGTGAGGTACGCGGCCACGACACCGACGATCACGAGTGGAGTGGCGCCCGCCCCGGTCCCGGTGGTCAGCAGCGTTGCCATCACGACGGCCGACAGCGGCAGGCCCAGTGCGGATGCAGTGGCGGCGCCCAGGCCGACGGCCACCGCAGCCGTCTCGTGGAAGCCCGCCAGGTGTGATCCGGCCAGCCCGGCCGCGGCCCCGAGGAACAGCGCCGGGAATACCGGACCGCCGCGAAAGCTTCCGAGCGAGATGGTCCAGGCGAGTCCCTTGAAGACGATCACCAGCAGCAGCGCCGAGACCGACCAGCTGCCGGCGCCCGAGACCAGCCCCGGGAGGGCCGCCTCCCCTGAGAAGAGCACGTCGTTGACGGAATGGTCGGTGATCGCCTCGAACGCGATCGCCAATCCTGCCACGGCCAGCCCGGCGAGCGGCAGCAGCACGAACTCACGGGACTCGACGAAGCCGTGGACCCTCCGGGCCGCCCTGAAGATCACGTACATGGCGATGGCAATCGCCACCGCGAACGGGATCGTCCAAGCGAAGTCGACGATGTCGGGCCGGGCGAATTCGGGGAGGGACAGCGTTTCGAGCGCATAGTTGCTCGTGTCAAGCCCTGTGAACGACCCCATCCCCAGCGAGATGAGCGACCCGATGCCCGCAGCGAGCAGGCCGGGAACGAGCACCATCGGCAGGCGCGGGCCGCCGATCCCGGTTGCCTCGATCAGGATCACGGCGGCTATCAGCGGCGACGCGAAGATGAACGACATCGCCGCGAAGGCACCGGACGCGGCCATCACCGCCACCACCTCTTCGGGCGCGTCCCTGTGCACGAGCTGGAGCGCCAGGATCCCGAGCCCGCCGCCGAGTGCGAGGAGCGGCGCTTCGGGGCCGAGGACGAGGCCGAGACCCAGCGCGGCGACGGCTGCCAGCATCACGCCCGGAAGGTCGATCGGCTGCGTCGGGCCGGCGTTCAGGCCTTCGGCGGGGATGTGTCCTCCGCGGCCCGGCATCCGCACGATCGCAAAGGCGACGACCAGTCCCGCGAGCGCGCACGCCGGGAGGTACCACCAAAGCGGCGCTCCGTGCTCGTAACCAACGGCGTCCGGCAGGTCCTCGTAGACCCACTCCGGCACGTAGTGCACGAGCTGCAGGAAGCACCATGCCGCAAGCGACACAACCAGCCCGACCGCGGCGGCCAGCGCGAGCAGCCCGAGGAACTGCCTGGGCGGGATCGTGGGCTCCGCGGCGGCGGGAGTCGCGTCGGCTTCGGTCATGGACACGTCCGTTCAGACGTGTGCGCCGTGGGCTTCCCATATCCTCCGCAGCAGCGCGGGACCGAATTCCTGCTTGCGCACGAGCGCGGCCGCGCCGGAGGCGTGCGCGTCCTCGGCGACCTCGTCGGAACCCTCGATCGAGATCAGCACCACCACTATGCCCGGATGGGCCTCGGTGATCCTGCGGGCGGCCTCGATACCACCCATGCCCGGCATGCGCACGTCGAGCAGGACCAGCTCGGGCCGCAGGCGCTCGACCGCGGCCAGCGCCTCCTCTCCCGATGCGGCAACACCCACGGACTCGAAGCCGGGCGTCGCGGCGATCACGTCGCGAGCGGCATCGCGAAAGACGATCTGGTCGTCGACGGTCAGGACTCTAGTTTGGGTCAAGCTCAGTCTCCGTTGTCCCTCCCCCATGCAGGACCCTCGCAGCGGTGAGCGGCGCTCGCAATGGGGCTTGCCGGTGTGTGGAGGGGGTGTGCGCGCACCCCCAGGCGGCAAAGGAGGGGCTAGCCGTCGCCGGCTTGCGAGAGGAAGATCAGCGTCGCCTTCACACGCTTGCTGACGTCGTCGGCCTGGGCCAGCCCAAGCTTCATGAAGATGGCATTGATGTGCTTTTCGACCGCCCGTTTTGTGAGGACCAGCGATTCCGCAATCGCCGAGTTGGACTTGCCCTGGGCGATCTCGGCGAGCACCTCACGCTCACGGGCCGTGAGCTCCGCCAGCGGGGATTGCTGGCCGGACCTGACCCGGACGAGTGACTCGACGATCTTCGAGTCGATCACGGACCCACCCTTCGACACCTCCTCGACCGCGGCGATGAGCTGCCCGCCGGCGTGGACCCGCTCCTTGAGCAGGTAGGCGCGGCCTTCCGAGCCGGTGTCGAGCAGGGCCAAAGCGTAGGCGGGATCGTCGTGCTGGCTCAGCACGACCACGCCCACCTCGGGGCGAGACTCCCGCAGCGCGGCGGCCGCACGGATGCCCTCGTCGGTCTCCGTGGGCGGCATTCGGATGTCGGTGACCACGACGTCAGGACGACCTGAGTCCACCGCCGCGAGCAGCGAGTCCAGGTCGGCACAGGTCGCCACGACCTCGATCCCCGGCGCCGCGGCGAGCACCTGCTCGAGGCCTTCGCGGACGAGGTAGCTGTCTTCGGCCAAAACCACCCGGATTGCCACTGTTCGAGCATCGTGCCACATGGCGCGGCCCCGGTTTCCGGAGCACTCGCCCTGCGAAGGGGATGCAAGCCTCTTGGCATCGTGGTGCGCGCTCCCTTGAGCACCACCAGGAAGGGTGGGAGGCTCACCCTGCCGCCTTAGGCACATATGGCCGGCGAAGCGGCCGAGTCAGAAAGGAGCAACACGTGAGAGGTGCTGGACGCGTCGTGTTCGCAGGCATCCTGCTGATCCTTGTGGGCACCATCAACATCATCTATGGCATTGGCGCCCTGGACGACGCCAACATCTTCGTCAACGACGCGAGGTTCGTGCTCGACGACCTCAATACGCTGGGCTGGGTGCTGATCGTCCTCGGCGCGATCCAGCTCATGGGAGGTTTCTCGCTGGTCGCGGGCAATACCTTCGGCCGCGTGATCGGCATCGTGGCCGGCAGCCTGGGCGCGATCGGCGCCCTGTTGTCGATCGGCCAGGGCAACCCGTGGTGGTCGCTCGCCGTATTCGCGTTGTGCGTCTACGTGGTGTACGGCATCATCGTCTTCGGCGAAGACGAGGGGGCCGTCCCCCGGTAAGCCCGGCATGTGACCGGGACCTATCGTTTGTCGCGCCGCGTCAGCCCAGCGGCGCGACAGGGTGCGCGAGTGGCCCGTCCGATCGCGAGGCGTTGCCGTTGTGACTCAGCGGAACGGTTCCGGAGACACAGGTCCCGCGGCCGGGTTTGGTTTGAATCGCGAGCACGCCACCAACGGCAGCGATCCGATCACTCATGTTCGTGAGACCGGCGTTCGCCGTCACCTGATCCTTGTCGAACCCGCTCCCGTCGTCTCTCACCTCGAACTGAAGGTCCCCGGTCACGTTCAGGGCCACGGCAATCACCCCGACGCCACCCGCGTGCTTCATGGCGTTCTGGATCGCCTCGAGACAGCAGAAGTACACCGCCGACTCGACCATCGGGCTCAGGCGCCCGACACCGTCCGCGTCCACCGTGATCCGAACCGGGCTGCGCCGGGCAGCGGACCGCAGCGCTTCCCCCAGGCCGCGATCGGACAGCAGCGACGGGTAGACGCCACGCGCAAGCGACCTGACCTGCTCGAGCGCATCGTCGACGTCCCTGCCGAGATTGGCCAGCAGCTGCTCGGCACTCGCCGGGCTTTCCCGCAGCAGCTCCCCCGCCAGCTCCAACCGGATCCGCACGGCCACCAACGACTGCTGAGCGCCGTCGTGAAGGTCTCGCTCGATCCGCTGACGCTCCTTGTCCGCACCGGACATGATGCGTGCGCGGGACTCGCTGAGCTCGCGTAGCGAGCTGCGCAACTCGGCACTGAGGCGCTCGAGCTCGAGAGCCTTCAGCACCGATGCGCGCGCCACGTCGAGGAACGTCGGGTCGTCTCGAAGGGCAGGATCGTGAACCACGGCCACCACACGCCCGTCGTCACCCGAGATCTCCGTCACGCAGCGCGCGTCACTCGAGGCGAGGCTCGAGGGGTTTCCCTGCATGTCGACCCAGCCATGCGCGCTCTCCCGGGGTCTGTGGAGGATCTCCAGCGACCGGTCCATCGACTCGGACAGCAGCTCGGCTGTCTCGGACAGGCTCAGCGCCGGCCGGTGCGCCGCGAGGCCGGCCGCCAGGCGCCGGAGCGCTCTGTTCTCGAACAGGCGCCACGCCCCCAGTCCGATCATGAAGCCCACCGCCACGCCGGCGAACGAGAGCGCGATCGCCCACGCCAGGACCTCCGCCGGCTCGCCCGGGAACTGGCGCCGGGCCACGATGCCACCGATCATCGCAAGCGCGTGCACGATTGCGACGGCGAGCACGGGCACGAGCGTGATTCGCATCAGCGGGGTGCCCTTGCGGATCCGCCCCGCCAGCACCAGGATCACACCGGCAAACAGCAGCACCGTCGCGGTCTCGCGCAGGGGCACGATCACTGAATCCACGAAGCCGGGCTCGGAGCCGAGCACCATGAACGCGTTGGACGGGCAATCCCCGCCACAACTGGTCCACGGGGAAGGCGTCGGGAAGGAATCCACCAGGAACATCGTGGGCAGATACAGCACCGCGACGAGCGACAGGATGCCCGCGACGAGCGCGCGCTCGGGGCGCGCGGTGAGCCGGCCGGTGGGGAACGCGAGCACCAGGAAGATGAGGAGTGGCTCGACGAACCATGCGAACACGCGGCCCACGCTGTAGGCGACGTCGCTGCTCGACTGCGCGAGCGTCGTCAACGACCACGCGAACCCGGCGATCACGAGCAGCCTCGCGAACCGCTTCCATGGATCGCGGTTCCACGCATACAAGCCCACCGCGATCGGGACTCCGATGATCGCGGCCCGGATCTGAGCCTCCAGCGCGGGGTTGCTCGACTGGTTGCCCGAAAGGGTCAGAGCGACCGCCGCCGCGCACGCTGCGACTGCAGCGGCTGCCAAAGCGGTCACTGCTCCGATCGCAGGCGATCGCGCTGCCACCGAAATTCGGTGCAGTGCCGGCGGAGTGGATCGGAGCTCGGCTTCGACGCTGATGATGTCCCCTTTTGCAGGCGTTTTAAGACGCTTGCAGATACGTCACGTTACCGCCACATGGCCTCGGCGCCAAATGGACGTAATGCCTCGCGCGACGGATGTCCCGGACCGGGCCGGCCTCTGCCCATGGCAGCGGGCCGCCTACCGCGCGATTCTCTCCTCAGCTCTTACAGCAAATATAAGAGGGCGGTCAGCCCGGAGCGGCGGCGGGCGGCGGCGTCGCCGGTTTGGACAGGTCCGCGGCGATGTGCACCGCCGCCGAGGTCAGCGGAGCCGCCAGGATCAGTCCCGCGGCGCCGAACAGCGCGCCTCCCGCGATGGTCACGACCAGGACCGCGAGCGGGTGGATCCCCAAGGCCGCGCCGTAGGCAAACGGCTGGATCATCTGCTGGAGAATCCCGTTACCGAGCAGCTGGAGCACCGCCATCGCAATCGCCGCGTCCGTGCCCGCCCCCCCGAGCGCCAGCAGGACCGAGAAGGCACCGGCACTCCACGCCCCCAGATACGGGATGTACGCGCCGATGAACGTGACGGCGGCGATCGTGCCGGCCAGCGGAACCCCCAAGAGCAGTGCGCCGCCGCCGATCACGACGGCGTTGAAGACCGCCACGATCGTCACCCCGAGGAAGTAGCCCCGCAGCGACTGCAGGATGCGCTTCATCGCTATGTGGGCAACCGGAAGGGGAAGCCCGAGGTGGCGTTCCACCCACGACCGGATCGCCGGTCCGTCCTTCAGCAAGAAGAACAGGCTGAGTGCGGTGAGGGAGAGGAAGAACACGAGCGATGCCAGCCCCTCGATGCCCTTCGCGACACCTTCGAGCAGCGCGTGGAACGAGCTGCTGGTCGCCGTGCTCGCATCCTGCTTGGCGCTCTCCGCCTTGCTCGAGTCCACGCCCAGGTCCTTCAGCCATCCGGCCAGCGTGTCCTTCGCATCCGAGAGGTGGTTGCCGATGCTCCCGCTCTCGCTCGCGATGCCCGCCACGATCACGACGAACACGGCCGCGCCGAGAGCGACGATCGCGAGCAACAGCAAAGCGGCGCCAAGCCCGCGCGGGACACGATGGCGTGCAAGCCAGGCGACCAGCGGCGACCCCACCGCTGCGATCACGCCGGCGGCGATCACCGGCATCACGATCGTGTGCGTCAGCGAGAGGAGCCATACGACACCGACCAGGAGCAGCGTGATGCCGACCAGCAGCCACGCTGTCACGCCGGCATCCCGCAGCCAGCGGGGCCCGGCGAAGGATCCCGTCAGGTCTGCGCCGGCTACGAGAGCGCCTTGGCCTTCAGGGCGTCGTACTCGGCCTGCGTGATCGCACCGCTGTCGAGCAGGCTCTTCGCCTGCGCGATCTGCGCCGCGCCGCCGTCGGAGGCGGCCACCGATTTGACGTATTGATCGAACTGCGCCTGCTGTGCCCGGACCTGCTCGATGTCCCGCTTGCCCATGTCCTGCCCGTGCGCGATCAGGTAGATCAGCACCCCGAGAAACGGCAGGAGGACGGTGAGCAATATCCAGCCTGCTTTGCCCATGCCCGATATGTCATGACGCCGGAAGACATCGGCGAACACGCGGATCAGGATCCAGAACCAGATCACCCACGCGAAGAAGATCAGCATCGTCCCCAGGATGTCCAGGAACGGATAGTCGGAAGCCAACACCATTGGTTCGTACCTCCAGATTGGGATTTCCCGGAGATCATCACCCCGCGGGCGGAGCTTCGCCAGAGGGTGCGCATGTGCATCGTGGGGGATGCCGGTACGGTGTCCAGCGGCGTCGGTTCCCCTGCCCCTTGAGCGTGAGCAAGACAACCTCCTCCAAACTGGCGGCCGCGGGCGCCGAGAGGCTGGCGCGGATGGAAGAGGCCGCGATGGCGTCGGGCCGCTGGGGGCCCCTCGTCGTGATGGCCCGCCGTATCGGGCGTCATGAGCTGATCGACCGGGGCGCCGCCCTGACCTACTACTCGGTGCTCTCGCTGATTCCCGGCACCCTGGTGCTGTTCTCGGTGATCGGCCTGTTCGGCGATCAGGGCACCGTCAACGACGTGATCAAGATCGTCGACGACGTGGGGCCGTCGAACTCCGACGCGGCGGCGAGGTCCTCGCTCGAGTCACTCATCCGCAATGACACCCAGTCCGGCACGCTGCTGGGCGTTGGCCTGATCGCGGTCCTGTGGACGGCGTCCGCCTACATAGGCTGCTTCTTCCGGGCGTCGGCCGAGATCTGGGGAGTCGAGCGGCGGCCCGTGTGGCGCGCGTGGCCGTTGCGGGTGGCGCTCACGGCCGTGTTCCTGCTCCTGCTCGCCATCGCGCTCCTGATCATCGTCTTCACCGGCCAGCTCGCCGAGTCGGTCGGCAACGCGCTCGGGATCGGCGACGCGGTCCTCGACCTGTACGGCATCCTCAAATGGCCCGCCCTGCTGGTTGTCGTCACCCTGCTGGTGGCGCTGCTCTACAGAACCTCGCCGAGCCGCGAGCGATCTGCGACCCAGTGGCGGGTACTCACGCCCGGCGGCGCGGTTGCTGTGGCGGCCTGGATCCTCGTCTCCGTCGGCTTCGAGGTCTACGTCAACGCCTTCGCGTCGTACGACGACACGTACGGCGCGCTCGGCACGACGATCGCCGGCCTCGTATGGCTGTGGCTCACCAACCTGACCCTGCTGGCAGGCGTCGAGCTCGACGCCGCGCTCGAGTACCGGCGCGACGCTATGGAAGGCTCGCCTCCGATTCCGGAGGAGAACTCTCAGCCCGGAGCCGCTCCATCCGTTCCCGGTGCGCGGCCGTGACCTCACGGAAGATGACCTTCAGCGAGCCGGCCACGGGGACGGCGAGAATCGCGCCGATCACGCCCATCAGCGCACCGCCCACCATCACGACAGCGATCGTCGCGAAGCCCGACAGCTCGATCGCCTGCCGGTAGACCACGGGCTGGATCACGTAGTTCTCGACCTGCTGGTAGACCAGGATCACGGCGGCGAGGATCGCCGCAGGCACTACGCCCGCTCCCGCCAGCGTGATCGACACCACGATGATTGCGGCGATCATCGACCCGATCTGGGGAATCAGGTCGAACAGTCCCACGATCACCGCCAGCACGACCGGGAATGGAGCGCCGATGATCACGGCAGTCACCCCCACAACCGTGCCCGCGATCACGGAGATCGCAAGGTTGCCCACGAGCGAGAAGGAGATGGTGCGCGTCACCTCTTCGATCACGCGCCCGACGCGCTCCGCGTCGCGCGGCGGGAGCATGTTGAGCGCGGCGCGTTTGAAGTCGGGCAGGCCGATCAGCAAGAAGAGCGTGAGGAACACCATCGTCACGGCGCTCAGCGCGGTGCCCACCAGCGACCCGGTGATGCCGAGCAGCGCAGATGCCGCCTCCGGAATCGCCTTGGCCGCGTCCTTGGCGACGGCCTCCGCCTTGTTGATCACGTCGGTGTTCTCGTGCAGCTGCTTGAAAGCCGGCTCGTCCTTGAGATCGTCGATGTATCCCGGGATGTCGTCGACGAGCCCCTTCACCTCGTTCCAGAGCGGCGTGACAACCCAGATGACGATCACGCTGACGATCAGGAAGAGCAGGAAGAACACCATCAGCGCAGCCCTCCCCCGACCCCAGCCGCGCCGCGTGAACCAGCCCACCAAAGGATCGAGCCCGAGCGCGAACACCAGCGACAGCAGGATCGTGAGGAAGACCTCGTTCGCGATGATCAGCACGAACACACCAAGCGCCACAAGAGCCGCCTTGAAGACGGTTGCTCCGGAGACGACGATCTCTACGCGACGCGTCGCGGCCTCTGCATGGGCCTGCGCTTGACGTGAGTCCTCGGGCATGCGCAGGCTGCATGCTTGCCGCTGTGCCAGACGTACCGGGCCGGTAGGGCGGATACGACGCGCGGACGGGTGTCGGCACCCTTGCCCGGCGCGTCTGCGCGGCTGATGATGGGCGGACTTCAATTCAGGAGGCTTCGATGCCCGACGAGCGGCACATCAAGCGCGAGGTCCTGCCCATCCCGGACGTCCCGCCGGCCGGACTCACGACCTACGACGCAAAGGACCCGCACACCGCCTTTCCCCCGATCGAGCCGCTGCGCCCTCCGCAGGGCGCGCCCAACGTCCTGATCGTCCTGATCGACGACGTGGGGTTCGGCGCATCCAGCACCTTCGGCGGTTCCTGCAACACGCCGGTGTTCGACCGGCTTGCGAAGGACGGCCTCCGCTACACACGGTTCCACACGACTGCACTGTGCGCGCCCACACGCGCCGCGATGCTCACGGGGCGGAACCACCACTCGGTCGGCATGGGCAACATCACCGAGACCGCGACGTCGGCGCCGGGCAGCTCATCGGTGCGCCCTAACACCAAGGCGCCGATGGCGCAGACACTGCAGCTCAACGGCTACTCCACCAGCCAGTTCGGGAAATGCCATGAGGTGCCCGTGTGGGAGACGAGCGCGATGGGGCCGTTCGACAAGTGGCCCACGGGATCCGGCTTCGAGTACTTCTACGGCTTCATCGGTGGCGAGGACAACCAGTGGAGCCCGGCGCTGTACGAGGGGACAACGCCGGTCGAGCCGCCGCGCACGCCGGAGGAGGGCTACCACCTGACGGAGGACCTCGCGGACAAGGCGTGCGCGTGGGTGCGCCAGCAGAAAGCCCTGATGCCGGACAAGCCGTTTTTCATGTACTTCGCACCCGGCGCAACGCACGCCCCGCACCACGTCCCGCAAGAGTGGATCGAGAAGTACAAGGGGAAGTTCGACGACGGGTGGGACGTGCAGCGCGAGGCGGTCTTCGCCCGCCAGCGGGACCTTGGAGTAATCCCGCCGGACGCCGAGCTGACGGAACGGCACGATGAGATCCCGGCGTGGAAGGACATGCCTGACGACCTCAAGCCGGTGCTGGCGCGCCAGATGGAGGTGTATGCGGCCTTCCTCGAGCACACCGACCACCACGTCGGCCGCCTCGTCGATGCGATCGCCGAGGTGGGAGCCCTCGACGACACGCTCGTGTTCGTGATCATCGGCGACAACGGCGCCTCGGCGGAGGGCACCGTCAACGGCGCCTTCAACGAGATGGCGAGCTTCAACGGCATGGCGGCGCTCGAGACGCCGGAGTTCCTGGCGGAGCACATCGACAAGCTGGGAACGCCAGAGGCCTACAACCACTACTCCGTGGGCTGGGCGCACGCGATGAACACGCCCTATCAGTGGACCAAGCAGGTGGCTTCGCACTGGGGCGGCACGCGCAACGGCACGATCGTGCACTGGCCGGGCGGCATCAAGGCAAAGGGGGAGATCCGCAACCAGTTCAGTCACGTGATCGACGTCGCCCCCACCGTCTTCGAGGTGGCGAACCTACCGCATCCGACCATGGTCAACGGCGTGCTGCAGCTGCCCATCGAAGGTACGTCGATGGTCTACAGCTTCGACGACGCCGCGGCTCCCGAGCAGCACGACCTCCAATACTTCGAGATGTTCGGGAACCGCGGCATCTACCACGACGGCTGGAGCGCAGTGACAAAGCACCGCACGCCGTGGGGCAACGTCCAGCTGCCGGCGTTCGACGACGACGTGTGGGAGCTCTACGACGGCTCACGTGACTGGACCCAGGCCCACGACCTGTCCGGTGAGATGCCCGAGAAGCTCGCAGAGCTACAGCGGCTGTGGCTGATCGAGGCGACCAAGCACAACGTGTTGCCGCTCGATGACCGCACAGGCGAGCGGCTCAACCCCGACATCGCCGGCCGTCCGCAGCTCATCCGGGGCACCTCGCAGACGCTGTTCGGCGCCATGGGCCGCCTGTCCGAGAACAGCGTCCTCAACATGAAGAACAAGTCGTTCTCGGTGACCGCGGAAGTCGTCGTCCCGGAGGACGGCGCCGACGGGGTGATCGTCACCCAGGGCGGCCGCTTCGGAGGCTGGTGTGTGCACCTGAGGGATGGGCGGGCAAAGTTCGTCTACAACGTCCTGGGCCTGCACGAGTTCGTGGTCGAGGCCACCGAGCCGGTCCCCCCCGGCAAGCATCAGGTTCGCATGGAGTTCGCCTACGACGGTGGCGGGCTGGCAAAGGGGGGCGACGTCACCCTCTACTACGACGGGAAGCAGGTGGGCGCGGGCCGCGTCGAGCTGACGCAGCCGTTCGTGTTCTCCGCGGACGAGACGACCGACGTGGGCCACGACTCCGGGACGCCCGTCTCGAGCGAGGCTTCGCGAGGCCGGTTCAAAGGAGAGATCGCATGGGTCCGGCTCGACATCGGGACAGACACCCACGATCACCTGGTCGAGCCCGAGCAGGCCATGGCCGTGGCCATGGCGATCCAGTAGGTTCGGTGCGATGGCGACTGCGCAGGCTCCAACGCCGGCCCTCCAGATCTCGCAAGAAGAGATGGGACGCCTCCTCGCGCTCATCGACCACGCCGACAGCGTGGAGTTGAAGCTGACCGTGCCGGAGGCCGATCAGCGGTCAGCTGTTCAGGCGCTCGGGATGGATCCTCTCAATGCTCAGATCCGGCAGGTGTTCTTCTTCGACACGCCGGACCTGGCGCTCTACCAGGCCGGGGTCGTGGCGCGCGCGCGCCGCGTGCAGAAAAAGGGGGACGACTCGGTCGTGAAGCTACGTCCCGTCGTTCCCGCAGAACTCCCTGACGATCTGCGGCAATCTCCCAACATGGTGGTCGAGGTGGACGCGATGCCAGGTGGCTTCGTGTGCTCCGCCTCCCTGAAGCGCACGCTGGGCACGACCGACGTGAGAGCCTGCGCAACGGGCGATCGCAGTAAACGCAAGCTGTTTTCCAAGGAGCAACGTGCATTCTTCGCCGAGCACGCGCCGGCGGGAATCGAGCTGGATCACCTCACCATCCTCGGACCCATCTTCGTGTTGAAGCTGAAGCTCTCACCGGTCGGTTTCGATCGGCGACTGGTGGCCGAGATGTGGATGTATCCCGACAACACCCGGATCCTCGAGCTGTCCACGAAGTGCGCCCCGGGGGAGGCCCTCGACGTGGCCGCCCGGGCAAAGACGTTTCTGATGGACCAGGGCGTCGAGGTGACGGGCGAGCAGCAGACCAAGACGCGCACGGCGCTCGAGTACTTCGCCGGCTCTGCAGTAACTGCCTAGTCGGGCGCCACGTCGCGGTCGTGCTCGAGCGCGTCGAGCGCGACGGCCACGGCGAGGATCAGCACGTCGTTCTGGCCCGGCTCGATCTCGATGCCGTACGTGTCGCGCGCGCGGAACCACTTCTTCGAGACCTCGGCGACCTTGTCGCCGTCGCGCTTGATCGTGTACTCGTGGTCGAAGATGTTGCCCTTCACCTTCAGCTCCGGCTCGTCCGGCACCTCGACCTCGAAGCGCTCCCGCAGCGGTGTGATCATCGCCTTCTGGATCAGCCCCATGCGGCTGCCGTCGGGCGTTTCGATCTCCATCGTGTCGCGGACCCGCAGCTTGCGTTCCTGGATCTTGCACAGCTCGTTACCGTCGCTGTCCTCGAGCTTCAGCGTCTTGCGCAGGCGCAGCGCCTTGCCGTCCACGCGGTAGACCCGCGCCCCTGACTCGTCCTCGATCCAGAAGTCGTCACCGAACGCGAGCCACTTCTCGCGCATCACGTAACGGCTCATGACAGGCACCGTTCGATCGGCGCCCGGTCCGCGGCGCTCGGCACGCGCTCGAATCCCACGATCACGTTGCCGTAGCGGAAGTAGTAGTCGTCGATGTTCTCAACTCCAGCATCGGTGGCCAGCTCCTTCCAGGAGTCCTCGCGCTGCTGCGCGTCCGCGGGTGTCCGCTCCACCGCCACGTCCGCGCTGATCAGCCCGGAGCGCGAGCGGGTCGTGAAGTCGATCCCTGTATCGGTGACGCGCGGCTCGATCCTCCAATTCTGATCCCTGAGGCAGCCGCGCAGCTCGGCCGCGTCGAAGGTCTTGCCAACGGCCAGGTCCCGGCTGCCGCCGTCATCTCCGTCCCCGCAGGAGGCAAGCGACAAAGAGAGAAGCATGCAGACCGCGAGCCGCCGGAGCCCCCGGATTTTCGTGCTTACGAAAATCCGGCCTTCCTGCCTGAATTCCTCACTTGAGGAATTCAGGAATGTCGATCTCGTCGTCCCCGATCTCGAGCTCGCGGCGCACCCGGTCGTCGTAGACGACGTCGCGGCGGCCGCTGGTCGGGCGCGTCCCGCCGCGGCGCGGCGGACCGTCGAACCCGGTCGCGATGACGGTCACGCGGACCTCGTCGGTGAGGCTCTCGTCGATCACCGAACCGAAGATGATGTTGGAGTTCTTGTCAGCCGCGGAGGTGACCATCTCGGCCGCCTCGTTGACCTCGAACAGGCCGAGGTCCTTCCCGCCGGTGATGTTCAGCAGGATGCCGGTGGCGCCCTCGACCGACTCCTCCAGCAGCGGCGACGAGATCGCGTTCTTGGCCGCCTCTGCCGCCCGGCTCTCGCCGGACGCCACGCCGATGCCCATCAGGGCGGAGCCGGCGTCGCGCATGATCGTGCGCACGTCGGCGAAGTCGAGGTTGATCAGGCCGGGCACCGTGATCAAGTCGGTGATGCCCTGCACGCCCTGCCGCAGCACGTTGTCGGCCTCGCGGAAGGCGTCGAGGATGCTCGTGCGCCGCTCGACCATCTGGAGCAGGCGGTCGTTCGGGATCGTGATCAGGGTGTCGACCTTCTCGCGCAGCTGGCGGATGCCCTGCTCGGCCTGCTCGGCCCGGCGCGCACCTTCGAACTCGAACGGCCGCGTCACCACGCCCACGGTCAGCGCGCCGATCTCGTCCTTGGCGATCTCGGCCACGACCGGGGCGCCTCCCGTCCCGGTGCCGCCGCCCTCGCCCGCGGTCACGAACACCATGTCCGCGCCCTTCAGCGACTCCTTGATCTCGTCATGGCTCTCCTCGGCCGCGGCGAACCCGACGTCCGGGTTGGCGCCTGCCCCGAGGCCCTTGGTCAGCTCGGAGCCGATGTTCAGCTTGATGTCGGCGTCCGTCATCTGGAGCGCCTGGTTGTCGGTGTTCACCGCGATGAACTCGACGCCCTTGAGGCCGGCGTCGACCATGCGGTTGACGGCGTTGGTGCCGCCGCCGCCCACGCCTACGACCTTGATTACCGCGAGATAGCTCGAGCTTTCCATGTGTCAGGACTCCTCCCGGCCGGTCAAACTCTCAGGTAGGAGTTGAGATATGCCGGCACTGCCTGGTCCGTCTGGATTCGGCACCATAGGTCAAATTCCCGGAGCGTGCAATGTTCTGCACGACTTCGGCCGCCTAGGCGCCCTTCAGGAGCGCCAGCCTCGATCCAGGGTGGAGGCTTGCAACCCTCGAGCTTCTCTTTAGGCCTGGGAGGGCCTCAGGGAGCCGTCGGCGCGGCGGGCGCGACGCCTGCGGCACCGGTGGTGCCGGCCTCGGCCGGCGCCGGCTGGAAGGTCTGCGGCGGGGTCTCGACCGCGGCGGCGGCGGCCTGCAACTCCGCTGTCTCCGCGGCGGCGGCAGCCTGCTCCTCCCCGGTTTCGCCCGCGCCGTACGCGGCGGAGGGGCGCTCGGGGATCCGCAGGTCGAGGGACGCCGCCCCGGCCGCCGGCGTGTCGGCCAGGACGCGGGCCGCGGCCGTCCACTTGGCCCGGATCCGGATCGGCGCGCCGAAGCGCAGCGTGGGCCCGCCCTCGATCGCCACGCGCACGCCGTCCCGGGCCCGGTAGGCGCGCTCCAGCAGCGGGCGCAGCTCATCCGGCGCGCGGGCGACCACGCCGACTAGCACCGCCTCCGCGCCCCGCCCGAGCCGGCCGCTGTTCGGCAGCGCGTCGACCTTCACCGCGGGCAGCCCCGAGTCGCGCTCCTGGGGCAGCAGGGTGCCGTCGCTGGCCACCGCCACCCGGCGGTCGTCGCCCGACACGAGCGCCGCCACCGGGCGGTGCTCACGCACGGTGATCACGAGCTTGTGCGGCAGGTCGGCCTTGGCCGACACCGACTCCACGGCCGGGAACGGCTCGACGGCGCGGCGCAGCTGCTCCTCGCTGTAGTTGAGCGTCGTCATGCGCAGAGCGGCCTGGCGCAGGGTGCGCCGGATCGCGGGCGCATCACGTGTGGTGAGGCCCGTGACCCGCACCTCGTCGACGCGGACCAGGGAGGAATCGCGCAGCCAGCCCCACCCGAGCCAGCCGAGCGCCACGACCACGAGGGCGACGAAGCCCGCGACGAAGCGCGGGCCGACGGGAAACTCGTCGATGGTCGCGAGCGCGCGCCGCGCCAGCGCAGTCGGTGCGGTCACCGCTCCTCCCAGGGGAAGTCGACGTCACCGAGCAGCTGCACCTCGGGCTCGAGCACGACCCCGGAGTGCTCCTTGACGCGGCGGCGCCCCTCGGCGATCAGCGCCACGACGTCGGCGGTCGTCGCGTCGCCGAGGTTCTCGACGAAGTTGGCGTGCTTCGGGCTGAACCGCGCCCCGCCGACCTGAAGGCCCTTGCAGCCCGCCTCCTCCAGCAGCCGGCCCGCGGTCCGTTCCGGGTCGGGGTTCTTGAAGGTCGAGCCGAACGTCTTGATTCCGCCGGGCTGCGCCTCGCGCCGGCGGCTGCGGAGGTCCGCGAGCGTCGCCTTCACGGCATCGGGATCGCGCGGCTCGAGCGCGAACGAAGCGCGCGCCACGATCTCGGCGGGACCGAGATTGGAGGTGCGGTACGCAAAGCCCAGGTCGCCGGCCAGCCTCCGGTCGACACCAGCGGCGGTACAGACGTCCACCCACTCGAGCGCGCTGCTCAGCTCTCCGCCATAGGCGTTCGCGTTCATCCGGATCGCGCCGCCGACGGTGCCGGGGATGCTGACCCCGAACTCGATCCCCGAGAGGCCGAGGGCCGCGGCCCGCGCGGCGGCCTGGGGCAGGCGGGCGCCGCCTCCGCAGAGGAGGCGGTTGGCTTCGTGCTCTATCGCCGCGAGGGATCCGTCCAATTTCAAGACAAGTCCTGCGAAACCGAGGTCCGCTACCAGCAGGTTCGATCCCGAGCCGACGACTCCTACGTCGAGCCCCTCCGCCTGTGCCCAGGCCAACAGGCCCTCCAGCTCGTGCTCCCTGCGCGGGCGGGCGAACCAGCTGGCGTTGCCCCCGGTGCGGATCGTCGTGAGCCGCGCCAGCGGATAGTCGCGCTGCACGTGCTCGGGCGGCGCGCCGGCCGTCACCGGCCGCTCCCGTCGAGCCGGCCCACGAGCTCGTCCGCGACGGCGTCGACATCCCCCGCGCCCAGGGTCACGACGACGTCCCCCGGCGCGACCTTGTGCGCCAGCACCGCCACCGCCTCGTCGCGCGTCGGCAGCCACCAGACCTCGCGCCCGCCTGCGTGATCGGCCGCGGAACGCGCGACCAGCTCACCGCCGACTCCCGGATAGTCCTCCGGCTGCTCCCGCGCGCGGTACACGTCGAGCACGACCACCAGGTCCGCGGCGGCAAGTGCGCGGCCGAGGTCGTCGTGCGTGTGGGCCGTGCGCGAGTAGAGGTGCGGCTGGAACACGGCCACGAGCCGCCGCGGCCCGAGCGCCCGCGCCGCGGCAAGCGTCGCGGCCACCTCGGTCGCGTGGTGGGCATAGTCGTCGAACACGCGCACGCCGGCGGCCTCGCCCTTCGGCTCGAAGCGCCGCCCGGCGGGCTGGAAGGAGGCGAGCGCCTGCGCGGCGGTTGCCGGGTCGTGGCCGGCGGCGCGCGCAGCACCGATCGCCGCCAGGGCGTTCAACACGTTGTGCTCGCCGGGGACGGGAACCGTGACGTCGGCGGCATCCTCGCCATCCACCGCGAGGGTGAACCGCATGCCGGTGCCGCTGGCGCGCACGTCACGCGCGCGCAGCGCGGCCTGCGGCGAGAGGCCGTACAGCGTCGTGGCCGCGACGCCGGCTCCCTCCCAGGCGACCACCGTGCCGCCCCCGGGCACCGTCGCCAGGAACGAGTCGAATGCATTGCGCACGTCGAGCTCGGACGCGTAGGTCGAGTGGTGGTCGAGCTCGATGTTGGTGAGCACGGCGACCTCGGGACTGAAGTTGAGGAAGGAGCGGTCGGACTCGTCCGCTTCGACGACCATCCACTCGCCGCTGCCCCACGCGGCGTTCGGCTTGTGACCCCCGCCCGGTAATGGCAGCTCCGCGCCGACCGCATAGCCGACCGCTTCGCCGCACGCCGCCAGCACGTGCGCGGTCATCGCCGTCGTGGTCGTCTTGCCGTGCGTGCCCGCAACCGCGATCACGCGGCGCCTCGCGGCGGCCTCGGCGAGCAACTCGCCGCGGTGGTGCACGCGCCCGGCGGCGGCCACCTCGGGCAGGTCGGCCGGGATCGCCGTGGACACGACCAACTCCGTCCCCGCCGGGGCATGGGAGGCATCGTGCCCCACCTGCGGCGCGATGCCGGCCGCGCGCAGCTCGTCGAAGTACGGAGTCTCGGCCGCGTCACAGCCGCTTACGTCGGCGCCCAGCGCGCGGGCGATCAACGCGAGGCCGCTCATCCCGGCGCCGCCGATGCCGACGAAATGCATCCGGCGGCCGCGCCACGGCAGCTCGCCCGGGTCCGTGGGCGCGTAAGAGGTCCAACCGCTGCCGGGCGCCGCGGACAGCACCTCGTGTGCGATCCGCGCGGCGGCGTCGGGCCGCGCGACCCCGCGCGCGGCGGCGGCCATCTGCGCGAGCCGCGCCGGGTCGCCGAGCAGGGCGTCCACCTGGGCGCGCAGGCGGGCGGCGTCCAGCTCGTCGTCGGGAATCACGACTGCCGCGCCAGCCTGCTCCATCCAGCGGGCGTTCTTCGCCTGATGGTCGGCCGTCGCGTGCGGATACGGGATCAGGATCGCGGGCTTGCCCGCCGCGGCGATCTCGAACACCGAGCCGCCCGCCCGGGCGATCACGAGGTCGCCGGCGGCGAGCGGATCGCCGAGCGAGTCCACGTAGTCGAGGACCGTGTAGCCGGGCTGCGCGCCGACCTGCTCGCGGATCGCTTCGAAGTCGCGCCGGCCGGTGATGTGCACGACGTGGATGCCGGCCAGCGCCGCGGCCGCGGCGAGGTTCACCGACCGCGCGCCGATGCTCCCGCCGAACACGACCACGCACGGCACGTCCGCCGGTACGCCGAGCCGGCCGCGGGCCGCGTCGCGGCCGGCCTCCACCACGGAGCGCGGCACCGGCCGGCCCGTGACCAGATAGCGGTCGCCCGTGCGGCCCTCGATGGGGAACGCCAGGCACACGCGGCGCGCGAACGGCACGAGCATCCGGTTCGCGAGCCCGAGGTGGCTGTCCGCCTCGGCCAGCACGAGCGGGATGCGTCCCGCCGCGGCCGCGAGCCCCACCGGCCCGGCGACGTACCCACCGGCCGCGAGCACCGCGTCTGCGCCCACGCGGCTCAGCAGGCCGCGCGCCGCCCCGGCCGCCGCGCCGGCGCGCGCGACCGCGCCCAGCGCGCGCACGGGATTGCGCCGGTCGAGCCCCCTCACCGAGAGGTACTCGATCGGGTAACCGGCCGCCGGCACGAGCTGCGCCTCGGCGCGCTCGCGGGTGCCGACCCAGACGACGTCCGCGCCGCTAGCCCGCAGCTCGTCTGCGACTGCCAGCGCCGGCACGACGTGGCCGGCGGTCCCGCCCGCTGCGATCACCACGGTTGGCATCGACGTTCCTTATAGCCGCTGCACCCGACCGGCCCTTGCGGCCGGCGCCGTCCACGAGGCGCAATGCGGGCCGCGCGGCGCCCTGCCGCGACACGTTGATGAGGATTCCCATGCCGGTCAGCAGCACGATCAGGTTGCTGTTCCCGTACGAGATGAATGGGAGCGGCACGCCCGTCAGGGGCAGCACCCCCAGCACCGCGAAGAAGTTGACGGTGGCCTGGATCAGGATCACCGAGGTGATGCCGGCCGCGACGAGTTTCGCGTACAGGTCCTTCGCCATGCGCGCGGACCGCAGCCCGGCATAGGCGATCATCCCGTAGAAGAAGAGGACCACCGACATGCCGACGAAGCCCAGCTCCTCGCCGATCACCGCGAG
This sequence comes from Solirubrobacterales bacterium, assembly GCA_035650255.1. GTDB lineage: Bacteria > Actinomycetota > Thermoleophilia > Solirubrobacterales > JBBDJG01 > DASRIA01. The sequence continues at coordinate 13,180 of DASRIA010000090.1, read as the reverse complement.
GATCATGTCGGTGTGGGCTTCGGGCAGATAGAAGAGCTTCTGCACGCTCTCCCCCAGCCCGACCCCGAAGAAGCCGCCGGAGCCAATCGCGATCATCGCCTGCACGGACTGGAACCCGGCGCCCTGCGCGTCGCCCCACGGGTCGAGGAACGACGTCAGGCGGGCGCGCCGGTAAGGCTCGATCAGGGCGGCGATCAGGGCGAGGACCGCGAGGCTGCCGAACAGGATGAGCAGGTGGCGCACGCTCACGCCCCCGACCAGCAGGAGCGCGCCGAGCGTCAGGCAGATCACCATCGCGGTGCCGAGGTCCGGCTCCACGACCACGAGGCACGCCATCAGTCCCGCCAGCACGATCAGCGGCCGCACGCCGGCCAGCGAGCGCACGCGGCGCGGGTCGCTCGAGATCAGCAACGCCGCATACAGCACGAGCGCCAGCTTCGCGACCTCGGAGGGCTGGAACTGGAGCGGCCCGGCGCCGAGCCAGCGCCGCGAGCCGTTCGCCTCGATGCCGAATCCCGGGATCATCACGAGCACCAGCCCGCCGAAGGCGACGGCCAGCAGGATGGGCGTCATCCGCCGCGCCATGTCGAGGCCGTGCCGGGCGAAGAAGGAGAGCGCGAGCAGACCCAGCGCGGCCGACATCACGTAGCGCTTGAGGTACTCGGAGGAGTCGCCGCCGTCCGACAGCAGCGACGTGCCCGAGCTGGCGCTGTAGACCATCACCGCACCGAACGCGATCAGCGCGAGCGTCGCGGTGCGGAGCATCTGCTCCTCGAACGTCATCTCGACGCTCTGGCCGCGGTTCCAGGGCAGGCGGGGACGCTGGGGTAGCTTCATCGCCCCTTGACCGCCAGCATCCGGACGAGCTCCTTGAAGTGCTCGCCGCGCTCTTCGTAGTCGCGGTACTGGTCGAAGCTCGCGCAGGCGGGAGACAGCAGCACCTTCTCACCGGGACGCGCCCGGCGCGATGCCTCCGCGACGGCGCGAGGAAGGTCACCGCAGCGAACGATCTCCACGTCGGGGCTCTCCAGGGCCGCTGCGATCCGGTCCGCAGCCTCACCGATCAGATAGACCGCCCGGCTACCGAGCGAAACGGCAAAGTCGAGGTCGTGGAACTCCGTGTCGCCTTTGAGCGACCCACCCAGGATCACGTGAAGCCCACCGCCGATGGTCTCCATGGCTGCACTCGCGGCGCCGGGGTTCGTCGCCTTTGAGTCGTTGATGTACTCGACGCCGTCGATCTCCGTGACGTGCTCCAAGCGGTGCGGCAGGCCGGGGAACTCACGCAGCGCGCTGCACACCGGCTCCCGGCCGATCCCGCGCTCGAGGCAAACGGTGGCGGCCGCCATTGCGTTGTAGAGGTTGGGCTTCCCCCTCAGACGTACCTCGCGGCTGTCGATCACGCGCTCGCCGTTCCACACGATCCATCCGTCCTCGAGCCGTACGTCGTTGGACGGCCGCAAGCCGAACGTCACCGTGCGCGCGACGATGTCGACCGGCCGCAGCGGGTCGTCGGAGAGGAGACCGGCGTCGTCTCCGTTCAGCACGGCGAGGTCGGACAGACGCTGATGCGCGAAGAGCCGCAGCTTGGCGGCGCGGTAGTCCGACATCGACGCGTGACGATCGAGGTGGTCTTCGGAGATGTTCAGGAAGACAGCGGCCTCGGGGGCGAACGCGTCGGCATCCTCCAGCTGGAAGCTCGAGGCCTCGCACACCACGGTCGCGGCGTGATCCATCCTGCCCGCCAGGGAGCTCACGGGCGTCCCGACATTGCCCGCCACGGCCACCGGTTCACCGGCGGCACGATGGATCGCGCCGATCAACTCGACTGTCGTCGTCTTCCCATTGGTGCCGGTCACTGCGATGAACTCGTTCGGGACGAGCCGCCATCCGAGCTCCAGCTCGCCGATGACCGCGATGTCACGCAGGCGAGCCTGGCCGACAACCTCGGCGTGCCATGGCACGCCCGGGCTCTTGACCAGCGTGGCCGGCGGCGGCGTTGCCTCCAAGAGGTGGATTCCATTCGTTTCGAGATGGACTTCGACGCCGGCCCGCGCAAGCCTTTCCGCCTCCAGTAGCGCTTCCGCAGGGGTTCCGGAGTCGCAGGCGACCACCCGCTCCTCCGGCCTCGCGGCCCGTAGAGCCAGCGCGGCCGCAACCCCCGACCGTGCCAGGCCGACCACGAGATACGGCCCAGGCGGCAGCGGTGGCCGCGGGTAGGCCGCCGGGCTCGACAGATCTGCCATGGGCTAGGCCCCGATGCTCTGCTGGTAGAGCGTGAAGCCGATCGAGCTGGCGATCGCCGCGGTGATCCAGAAGCGCACCATGATCTTCGTCTCCGACCAGCCCAGCAGCTCGAAGTGGTGGTGGACGGGCGCCATCAGCAGGATGCGGCGGCGGAACAGCCGGAACGCGATCACCTGGGCGGCGACCGACAGCGCCTCGATCACGAAGATGCCGCCGATCACGATCAGCAGCACCTCCGACTTCGTCATCACCGCCAGCCCCGCGATCGCCCCGCCCAGCCCGAGCGACCCCGTGTCGCCCATGAAGATCGCCGCCGGGAACGAGTTGAACCACAGGAACCCGATCGTCGCCCCCACCAGGCACGCGCCCAGCAGCGAGAGGCCGTCCTGCTCGGTGATCGACAGGCCGTCCTGGCCGCCGGTGATGAACGCGATCGCCGTGTAGGTGAGCAGCACGATGGCGACGCACCCCGCGGCCAGGCCGTCGAGGCCGTCGGTCAGGTTCACGCCGTTGGTGGCACCCGCGATCACCAGGAAGATCAGCACCACGTAGAGGCCGCCGATGTCGATGTCCGCGTCGATGATGCGGAAGTGCAGCGTGTCGCTGAGGCCGACCACCTCGCGCGCCACGACCCACAGCCCGATCGCGATCACGAGCTGCAGCGCCAGCTTCGTGCGCGCGGACAACCCCAGGGAACGGGCCTTGACGATCTTCAGGTAGTCGTCGGCGAAGCCGATCCCCGCCGACGCGAGCGCCGTGCCGAACACGGCCATGCTCGCTGCATCCCGGTCGGAGAGGATCAGGTACGGGACGCCGATCGCCGTGAAGATCACCAGGCCGCCCATCGTGGGAGTGCCCGCCTTCAGGTGATGCTCGGCGGGGCCCTCCTCGCGGATGTGCTGGCCGAACTCCCGCTCGCGCAGGAACTGGATGTACTTCGGCCCCAGGAAGATCGAGATCAGCAGCGAGGCCAGCCCCGCGATCAGGATCTCGCCCATCAGCTCGGGACGCCTTCCAGGGCGCGAGTGACACGCTCGAGCCCGACGCCGCGCGAGCCCTTCACCAGGACGATGTCGCCCGGCTCGATCAGCCCGGGCACGAGTCCCGCCGCCTCGCCGGCGTCGGCGACCTCGTGCGTGTCGCCTCCGAAGCCGAGCGCGTAGTCGCCCGCGTGCTCCCCCACGGCGACCAGCAGCGAGACGCCGGCGTCAGCCGCAAGGCCGCCTGCCTCGCGGTGGAAATGAGCCGCCTGCGGCCCCAGCTCGCGCATGTCGCCGAGCACCGCGACCATGCGGCGCGCGCCGCGCCGGTCGGCGCGTGCGGCGAGGTCATCGATGGCGGCACGCATCGACACGGGGTTGGCGTTGTAGCAGTCGTTCACGATCAAAACCCCGTCGGGGAGCTGCAGCTCCTCCCCGCGCAGCCCGGAGAAGCGCACCTGGCGGGCGCCCTCCGCAAGCGCGGCCGGCTCGATCCCGAGCGCGTGCCCCGCGGCAATCGCCGCCAGTGCGTTGGTGACGTTGTGGTCCTGGGAGAAGTTGAGCTCGAGCCGCGCCCTGGCGTTCCCGACCGCGACCTCCACGTGTGCGTGCCCCTCGACGTCCTCGACCGAGAGCGCCCGCACGTCGGCGGCAGCGCCCGCCACGGCGTCGACGCTGCCGGCCGCAAGCCCGGCCCGGCCCCAGGGAGCGAACGTGATCGTCCGCACGTCGGAGCGCAGGTGCGGCCGCAGCGCCTCCTCGGCCGCCGGCACGACGCAAGCCGCGTGCTGTCCGCGCAGCTCCGCGATCAGCTCGGCCTTCGCCTCCGCAACGCGCTCGACCGTTCCGACCAGCTCGAGGTGCACCGGGCCGACGTTCGTGATCACCCCCACCTCGGGGTGTGCGATCTGCGCCAGCTCGCGGATCTGGCCCATGCCGCGCATCGCCATCTCGAGCACCAGCACGCGCACGCCCGCATCGGCCTCCAGTACCGTCAGCGGCAAGCCAACCTCCGTGTTGAAGTTCTCGCGGTTCGCGTGCACCAGGCCACCCAGCGGCGGCCCCAGCATCGCGCTCAGGATGTCCTTCGTCGACGTCTTGCCGGTCGATCCCGTGATGCCGACGACGCGGGCGCCGTCCTTGCGCAGCTCCGCCAGCCACGCGCGCGCCAGCCCGGCCAGCGCCTGCAGGGGGTCATGGGCCTCGAGCACGTGGACGCCGCGCGGATCCGCTGCCGCGACCGCGGCGCGCACGTGAGCGGGCGTCACGACCACGCCCCAGGCGCCGTCGGCAATCGCGCCCGCGGCGAACTTCCCGCCGTCGGTGCGCTCGCCCGCCAGCCCGAAGAACAGGTCCCCCGGCGCGACCGCGCGCGAGTCGACACAGGCTCGTGCGGGCGCCTCGGCACCGGCCTCGCCCTGGGCAGTCACCAACTGCGCGCCGGCAGCCCGGGCGATCTCTGCGGGCGTGAGCCGGATCACCTACGCGCGCCCGGCGCCCGCAACCCGCGAAGGGCGTCGCGCGCGACCTCCCGGTCGTCGAACGGCAGCTTGCGGCCGCCCTCGAACTCCTGCCCTTGCTCGTGGCCCTTGCCCGCGATCACGACGATGTCGCCCGGCTGCGCGAGCACCAGCGCCCGCTCGATGGCCGTGCGCCGGTCCGACTCGACCTCCATGGCCGCCGACTCGTCGGGCGGCGTCTCTGCGTTGGCTCCCGCCACGATCGCCGCGATGATCGAGTCAGGGTCCTCGGAGCGAGGGTTGTCGGACGTCACGACCAGGTGGTCGGCGAGGCGGCGCGCGGCGGCGCCCATCAGGGGGCGCTTGTCGCGATCCCGGTCCCCGCCGGCGCCGAACACCACGATCAGGCGGCCGTCGTCCAGCAGTCCCCGCGCGGACGCGAGCACGTTCTCGAGCGAGTCGGGCGTGTGCGCGTAATCGACGAGCACGCTGAAGGCCTGGCCCTCGTCCACGGGCTCGAAGCGGCCCGGCACGCGCTGCGCGGTCGCCAGCGCCTCGGCGGCGGCATGCGGGGCGACGCCGAGCGCATGGCCGGCGGCGATCGCTGCCAGCGCGTTGTACACGTTGAAGAGGCCCGGTAGGGGCAGCCGCACCGGCACCGATGCCCCGCGCGCGTGGCACTCGAAGGTCGCGCCCGCGGCGTCGTAATCGACGTGCGTCGCGCGGAAGTCGGCGTCCGAGTCGACGCCGAAAGTTGCGACGGGAGCGCTGCCGGCGTCGCGGACGTCCTGCGCGAGCTGCGCCCCCCAGTCGTCGTCGGCGTTCACGACCGCCGCGCCGGGAGCAGGCCCCGACTCCGGCATGAACAGGCGCCGCTTCGCCGCGAAGTAGGCGTCGAGAGTGCCGTGGAAGTCGAGGTGGTCCTGCGTCAGGTTCGTGAACACGGCGACGTCGAACTCGATGCCCTCTGCGCGGAACAGCTCGAGCGCGTGCGACGAGACCTCCATCACGCACGCCTCGTCTCCGGAATCGAGCATGCGGCGAAACGTTGCCTGCAGGTCGACCGCCTCGGGCGTCGTGCGCTCGACCGCCTCCACCCTGCTGCCCACCACCGAGTGCACCGTCCCGAGCAGCCCGGTCTGTATCCCCTGCGCCTCGAGCAGGTGGCGCACCAGGAACGCGGTGGTGGTCTTCCCGTTCGTGCCCGTCACGCCGACGACACGCAGATCGCGCGTGGGGTTGCCGTGGTACGCCGCCGCCAGCGGGCCCATCGCGGCCCGCACGCTCGGCACCACGACCTCCGGCACTCCCGCACCCACGGAGCGCTCGCACACGACGGCGACGGCGCCGCGGGCGACGGCATCAGGGGCGAACTCGTGCCCGTCCACCACGAAACCGGGCACGCAAAAAAAGAGCGCCCCCGGCGTGACGCTCTCGCTCCGATATGCAAGGCCCGTGATCCCGGGATTCCCGCCTGGATCGGCGGTACCCGCGATCCCCGCGGCGTCGAGCAGCTCGCGAAGGGTCATGGATGGGAAATTCTAGGATCTCGCGCGGAGGGCTTGGACCACCACGCCAGCGCGGCGACGGCCGAGTAGCCGAGGATCTCGAGGTCCTCCACCGTCGGCTGCGCGTCCTCGATGAAGCCGCGCAGGTGCGCCACCGCGAGCAGCGCGGTCGCCACCACGATCACGTCGAACAGCGCCCGGTACCGGGCCGGGGCCCGGCTGCCCTGCAGGGAGACCACGGCCAGCGCGATCGCGAGCGCACCCAGGCAGCGCCCGAAGTAGTGGCCGACCTCGGTCTCGGGGGTCGTGTCCCAGCCGAACACGTCCGCCCACCAGTACGGGTCCACGAACAGCGGGATCGCGAACAGCGGGAGGAAGAACAGCCCTGCGCCCAGCAGGAAGATGCGCCCGCGGCGTTCCCCGAGGCCGCTCATCGGGCTCAGTTCGGAGGGATGCCGAGGTACGGCAGCGCGAAGCTCGCGATCTTCTCGAACGCGGGCGCGGCCACCTCGCCGCCGGCGTGGATCCCCTTCGGCTCGTCGACGATCACCGCGGCGAGGAACTCGGGATCGTCGGCGGGCGCGAACCCCATGAAGGACGCGACGTACTTGTCCTTCGAGTACTCGCCGTTCTCGGCCTTCTCGGCCGTTCCCGTCTTGCCCGCGATGTCGTAGCCGGGGACCGCGGCCTCGGGGGCCGTTCCCGTCGGGCCGAGCACGCCCTCCAACATCCGCCGCAGCCGCGCCGCGGTGCGCTCGGACATCACGCGCCGGGACTGACCCGCGGGCTCGTCCATAGTGAGTCGCGGTTGCACGAACTTGCCGCCGTTCGCGATCACGGCGTAGGCGTCGATCATCTGCATCGGCGTGACCGCGATGCCCTGGCCGAGCGGCAGGTTCCCGATCGACGCGCCGGAGTAGTTCTTCACCTTCGGCACGATGCCCTGCGACTCGCCGGGCAACGGCAGGCCGGTCGGCTGGCCGAACCCGAACTTGCGCACCCAGCGGTCGAAGCGCGCCTCGCCGAGCCGCTGGCCCACACGCACGGCGCCCACGTTGGACGAGCGCGCGAGGATGTCGGAGACGGTGAAGATGCCGCCGGTCCCGTGAGCCTCCTTGATCACGCGGTCGGCGACCTGGATCTGCGGCCCGATGTTGAAGCGCGTGTCCGGGCGCACGACGTTCTCCGACAGCGCGCCCGCGACGGTGAACGACTTGAAGGTCGAGCCCGGCTCGTAGGTGAAGCCGATCGCGCGGTTGAGGCGCGCCCAGGCCGGCGCGTCCTCGACCTTGTTCGCGTCGATGCGGGGCCAGTTCGCCATCGCCAGCACGTCGCCGGTGTCGGGGTCCATCACGATCGCGGCGGCGCCCTTCGGCTGATACGTGCGGCCCACGCCCGCCAGCACCTGCTCGGCGCGGTCCTGAAGGGGCACGTCGAGTGTCAGCTGCAGGTCCGTGCCGGCGCGGTCGTCCGAGAGCTGGTCGAGGGAGACGGGCACGCCGCGCGCGTCACGCACGATGCGCTGCTTGCCGTCCGCGCCGCCGAGCTCGTCGTCGAGGTGCTGCTCGAGCCCCGTCAGGCCCTTGTTCTCGATCCCGACCGATCCGATCACCTGGGCGGCGATCTCGCCCTCCGGGTAGTAGCGCCGCGAGTCCTCGAGCACGCCGATGCCTTCGATCTCGAGCTTCTCGATCCGCTCGCCCTTGCGTGCGTCGGCCTTGCGCGAGAGATATGCGAAGCCGCTGTTCTTGTCGGCCAGGATCTCCAGCAGCTTGTCCTCCGAGCGGTCCAGGATCGGCGCGAGGCGGCGCGCCGTCTTGATCGGGTCCTTGACGAGGAACGGCGTCGCGAAGATCGTCGCCGCGTCCTCGGATACGGCGAGCTCCGCACCGTGGCGGTCGGTGATCGTGCCCCGCTTGGCGATCAGCGTGACCTCCTGCACGTGCTGGGTGGATGCCATCGTCTTCAGGTCCCCGCCCTTGAAGGCGAGCAGGTAGGTGGCCCGCAGCGAGGCCAGCGCGAGCGCAGCCAGGAAGATCGCGAAGATCAGGCCGATGCGGCGCTCGGTCAGCCGCGCCGCGCCTGCGCGAGCGGCGGCTGCGCGGGGACGGCGCTTGACGCGGCGCGCCGGAGCCGCGCGTCCCTTCGCGGGCGCTCGCCGTTGTGCGGGCGCGCGCTGCGCCGCGGCTCGGCGCGCTGCCACGGCCTAGTGGCCCCGTTTCCCGGCGAGCTTTCCGAGAATGACCACTAACCGCCCGCCGTCCCGGTCGGCCCGGTCGCGCCGGTGGTTCCCGCCGCGGACGGGGTCGGGGTCGGGGTGACCGCGCCGGTGGCGCCGGTTGCCCCGGCCGGCGCGGTTTCGGCCTGCGGCTCGGCCATCGCCTCCACGATCGGCTGCGAGGGCGTGGGCGCGGCCAGCTCGCGGTCGGCCTCGGGCGTGGCGCTGACGAGCAGCTCGTCTGCGGGGGGAGCCACTTCCAGCCGCACGTTCTTCGCCGCCAGCTTGCCGTCATGGTCGGGGCGTGCGGTGAGGTAGTTGACCATCTGCGGCGTCGGCATCACGAGGCCCATGTTGCGAGCCGCCTCCTGCAGCCGCTCGCTCGAGCCGAGGCGCGACACCGACCCGCGCAGCTTCGCGTTCTCGATGCGCAGGTCGCGCGCGATCTCGGCGGTGCGCCCGTTGTGGGCGTTCAGCTTCAGCAGCGCCACGTTCAGGCCCACGAGCCCGATCAGCAGGACGCCGAGCAGCGCGATCCAGCCCTGGCCGCGCACCAGGCGGTCCACGAGCTGCGAGTCGCGCACGGTGCAGATCGCGTCTGCGGCGCGCCCTGCAAGGGCGCCGAACGGCAGCTGCGGAACCGGCCGCGGAGCGGCAACCGCCCCGCCTCGCGCCCCTGCCCGCGCCGTCGCCGGCCGCGCGGGACCGGACACACGGCGATGATGGCGCACGGGCTTGCGCGTGGTTGCGCGCCTTGCGGGCGGGCGCGCGGGAGCGGTCGTGGGCGGCGGCGTCACGAGCCACCTCTTTCGACCGCCGTGGTGCCCGATCCTTCGTTCAGCTTGATCGCGGCGCGCAGGCGGCCCGACTGCGAGCGGGGATTGTCGGCGACCTCGCCCTCGCTCGGGCGCACGGCGCCCCGGGTGACGAGCTCCGCCTCCGGCTCGTGGCCGCAGACGCACACGGGCAGCTCCGGCGGGCACACGCAGCCGCGGGCGAGGCCGGCAAAGAAGCGCTTGACCGGGCGGTCCTCGAGCGAGTGGAAGGAGATCACGGCCATGCGGCCTCCCGGCCGCAGCAGCTGCCAGGCGGCGGGCAGCGCGCGCTCGAGCGAGCCCAGCTCGTCGTTCACCGCGATCCGGATCGCCTGGAAGGTGCGGCGCGCGGGATGGCCGCCGGCGAACTGGGCCGGCGTGGGCACCGCACGCTTGATCGCGTCCACCAGCTCGGTGGTGGTGTCGATCGTCGCGCGCTCGCGGCTGCGCACGATCTCCCGCGCGATGCGGCGTGCGTAGCGCTCCTCGCCGTACTCGCGGATCGTCGCGGCGAGGCGCGCCTCGGGCCACTCGTTCACGAGCGCGCGCGCGTCGAGCGCCTGCTGGGAATCCATCCGCATGTCGAGCGGCGCGTCGTAGGAGTACGAGAAGCCGCGCTCCCACGCGTCCACCTGCATCGAGGAGATGCCCAGGTCCATATAGAGGAGGTCCGCCGCCAGCCCCTCGTCGTCCAGCTCGGGCAGCACGTCGGCGTAGTTGCCGGCGATGAAGCGCGTGGTGCATGCGACCTCGCCCGCCAGCTCGCCGAAGTGCTCCTCGGCCTGCGGGTCGCGATCGATGCAGACGAGCTCGCCCGCCGGGCCGAGCCGCTCGGCGACCAGCCGCGCATGGCCGCCGGCGCCGAACGTGCAGTCGACAGCGAGCTGGCCGGGCGCGGGATCGAGCGCCTCCAGCAGCTCACCTGCAAGGACGGGAACGTGCGCGCGTGTCATGTCCAAGAGAAGTGTCACCGACCGCCCTCGCGGTCGCGCTTGGAGAGCCGCTTGGCGATCTCGTTCGCCTGTGCGTCCAGCTCGGGCTGGCGCTTGGACCACTGCTGGCGGCCCCACACCTCGATCAGGTTGAGATTGCCGATCAGGGTGACGTCGCGGTCGAGGCCGACGCGCTCGATCAGCGCCTGCGGCAGCATCACGCGCCCGGCGCCGTCCAGCTGGCCCTCGAAGGCGCCCGCGTGGATCAGGCGCTGGAGGTCCCGCGCGTCCTCGTCGAGCTGGTCGCGGCTGCCCAGGATCCGCTCCGTGTGTTGAACCCAGGCGTTCACCGGCCAGATCGACACACAGGGGTCGAGCTCCTTGGCGAGAACCACTCCGTCCGAGAGGGCGCCCCGGAACTTGGGCGGGATCGTGAGCCGGTTCTTCGCATCCAGCGTGTACTCGAATTGCCCCAGAAATGCCAAAGCCCGACGAGCTCTCCCTCTAGCGGCTCCGGGACCTGGGATGGCGGGGTGGGAGGAACCCTGCCATCCCGGTCCGGTTCAACGTGGGCCCCACTTTAACCCACTCTCTCCCACAATGCAACACATCACGGGAAAATTTCCCACCATGCGTGAAACCCGCGTGGTTGACGCGTTTCCGGGCGCATTCCCTCCCCCACCCCCCAGAGGTGGCAGCCCTCGACCGCCACATAGGCGGTTGACAGCTACCAGTTGATGGGGGGCGGCGGAGCGGCGCGGGGCGGCGGCGGCTAGCGGGTCGCCAGCTGGGCGATCGCGGCCGGCAGGCCGGTCATGTCGTGCAGGACCGCGGAGGCCATCTCCGGCGGGTGCCCGGAGCGGTCGCGGTCCACCCACACGCGCGGGATGCCGATGCGGGCGGCCGGGAGGATGTCGTGCATCCAGCTGCAGGCGGCGTGGACCCAGTCGCCCTCGCCCACCCGGGCGCGCTCCCGGAAGACGCGGAAGTGACCGAGGTCAGGTTTGTAGGAGCCGGCCTGCTCGGCCGTCACCACCATGTCGAACTCCGCGGGGATGCGCGCCTGGGTCGCTGTGATCAGGTCGTCGTCGCAATTGGTGAGGATCGCCAGCTGCCAGCCGGCGTCGCGCAGCGCGGCCAGCGCCGGGCCCACGTCGCCGAACACGGGCATCCCGGTCCACGCTTCGACAAAGGCGCCGTCGCCGGGGGCGGCCAGGTCGACGCCGACATCTTCCGCCGCGCGTCGCAGCCCCTCGCGAAGCACGTGCCTATATGAGTGCGCCGGCTGCTCGGCCTCGAGCATGAGCTCGTGCGCGTGGTAGGCCTCGAGGACCGCGGCCGCCCGCTCTCCGGCCACCGCGTGCGCCGCCTCTCCCATCCCGGTCCACCAGTCGACCAGGGTGCCGTAGCAGTCGAACGTCACCCACCGGCCGGGCATCGGTCAGGCTCAGGAGCTGCCGCGCAGGCGGGACATCTCCTGCTGGATCTCGCCTTCGGAGATCGGCTTGCGCCCGTACACGTCCCAGGCATTGGCGCCGAGGCCGATGCCCCAGCCGAGGATCGGGAAGATCGGCCAGAAGAAGTCCGCGCCCGTTACCGCCCAGATCGCGACGAGGAACGCGTTCACGAGGACATACACGACGGCGTGCGTCGCGAAGTCGCGCTTCTTCTTCAGGCGCGTGACGGCCTGCTCGCGCAGCGGATCGTCGGATTGCGGTGAAGCGGCTTCCACCGCGGTCAAACTACCGGATCGGAGCCGGCCTCCCGGTCACGCTGGCGCACGCGCCACGTCGTCCCAGCGGAACTCCTCGCTCAGCAACTTGAGGATCTCGCTGAGCTCGCCCGGGATCTCCGACCCGGTCTGGTACGCGACCTTGTGCGTGCGTGCGCCGTCCTCCACCTCGAGCGTTCCCCACAGGGCGTCCGAGATCCTGTGCTTCTGCGGATAGCGCTCGGGCAGCTCGAAGAAGCCCACGCTCTTCAGGAGCGCCACGATCGCGGCGCCGTTCCGCGCGAACTCCGTTTCGATCGGTCCGATCCGCTCGTGATAGCGGGGCCCGGCGATGCCGCCACCCCGCTCAGCCGTCACCTTCATCTGGCCTCCTTCGACGCTTGCTGACCCCGGAGCCCGGCGCATGGCGCGGGCTCGTGCTGATGAGGGCCGATCCCAGTCGGTGGAGCGCCTCGAAAGGCGACGCGAGATGGTCCACGACGAGAATTTCCTGCGGTGCCGGCCGTGTCAACCGGCCCTCGCGCGAAAACTCGCAATTTGCGAACTTTTGCAAGCAGTCCAAGCACGTTCGCGGCGCGCGGGGAAGAGTGACGCTGCGTCAACGCGTCCCGTGGGTGAAGTGCCCGCTGCTCGTTGCGGGAGCTGATGGAGGTGGTGCCCAGGCTGCTTTCGGTGGAGCGAGGCAACCTGGGCTCCCTCCTGCTCGCTAGTAGTCGAGGCCCAGGCCAGTCGCCGTGAACTCCGCGGCGAGCACCGCGGCGAGGGTCAGCATCACCGACGGGACCAGCACCAGCGCCACGATCAGCTGCATCTTCGGCCCGGCCCGTGCTGCCTGCTCGCGGATCTGGCGGCGACGCGCGTGCCGAGCGGCGCCTGCCTGCGCCGTCAGCGCGCCGGCGAGGCGCAGACCGGCGCGGTGCGAATACGACAACGTCTCCACGAACGCGTGCACTCCGGCGACGGGCAGAGCGCGGCCCATCTCCTCCAGCGCCGTGGCCTGCGGAACACCGAGCGCGACTCGTGCTGCCGCCGCCCGCCACTCGGCTCCGAGCGGGCCGTCGAAGCGCTGCCCCACGACGCCCATCGCCGCGACCGGCGAGTGCCCCGCCTCGATGGTCACGCGCAGCAGATCGAGCATGCTCGGCAGCTCGTGCAGCGCAGCGTCGGCGCGCAGCCGCGCGGTTCGCGCAAGCCAGTAGTCGGGCAACACGAAGCCCGCGGCGGGGCCCGCGGCCAGCATCACCAAACCCAGACGGCCGGGGAGGGACCCGGCGGTCAGCGCAGCGCC
>DASRIA010000089.1:0-49284 GCA_035650255.1 Solirubrobacterales bacterium | reverse complement strand
GCGGTGAGCGGAGAGGGTGGGATTCGAACCCACGTGGGAGGCATGAACCCCCCAAACCGCTTAGCAGGCGGCTGCCTTCAGCCTCTCGGCCACCTCTCCAAACAGGCCTTGTCAGCGGCCTCCGCCGCATTGTAGGCGCGGTCCTCGTGGAAGCCGGGCGCGTCAGGCGTAGTGCACGGCCTCGTCGCCGGGCTCGTCCACCGTCCGGTCGCAGGTCGGGCAGTACCAGCGCGCCTCGAGCGCGGTGCCGCACGCGCCGTGCACGACCGGCTCCGCCTCGGTGTGGCGCGCTCCCCAGTCCGCCAGCAGGCGCAGCGCGCCTGCGAGCTCCCGCCCGGCGGCCGTGAGCTCGTAGACGTACCGCGGAGGCCGCTCGGAGTAGGGCTGGGCGAGGACGAGCGCGCCCTGCTCCAGGCGCCGGATGCGGTTGCTGAGGATGTTGGGCGCGATCCCTGGAACGCGCTCCTGCAGCTCGTTGAAGCGGAGGGATCCGTCCAGCAGCGCCTCCACCACCAGCAGGGTCCAGCGGTCGCCGACTGCGGCCAGCGCCTCCGCGAGCGGCGAGCGCTCCCCGGCCTCCTGTTCGCGGTCTCCCATGCCCGGATCGTAGCCTGGAGGCCGTTGGTAACCTAGCGACTTGCAACTTGCTAGTTACCCCTGATTCTCAGCACCAGAGAGGCATTCCGATGAGCACCATCACAGATACACAGCAGGCGATCGCCCACGCCGTGGAGCGGGTCGGCCCCGCCGTGGTCGGCTTCGGGCGCGGTTGGGGACGCGGGAGCGGGGTCGTCGTCGCCCCCGGCCGGGTCCTCACCACGGCCCACAACCTGCGTGGAGAGGACGTCACCGTGAACCTCCACGGCGGCCGCCGAGAGACCGGCCGGGTGGCCGGGATCGACGCCGATCTCGACCTCGCCGCAGTCGCGGTCGACACCGGCGACATCGAGCCCGTGGAGTGGGATCCCGCCCTCGCCGGTCCCGGCATCGGCACGCCGGTGGTCGCCCTCGGCGACCCGGGTGGGCGCGGCCTGCGCGCGACGCCGGGCTTCGTGTCCGCCGAGGGCCGCCACATCCGGGGCCCGCGCGGCCGCACGATCGCCGGATGCATCGAGCACACCGCACCGCTGCCGCGCGGATCCGGCGGCGGCCCGCTGGTCGACCTCGAAGGGCGCCTGCTGGGGCTGAACGCAGTCCGGCTCGACGGCGGCCTGATCGTCGCCCTGCCCGCCGGCCCGCGGCTCGCGGAGCGCGCGGAGAAGCTGTGGAGCGGAGAGAGCGTGCGCCCCGTGCGCCTGGGCGTGGCGATCGCGCCGTCGCGCGTCGCGCAGCGCATGCGGCGCTCGGTCGGCCTGCCGCACATCGACGGGCTGCTGGTCCGGTCGGTGGCCGACGGCAGCCCGGCCGCAGCAGCCGGCATCGAGCGCGGCGACCTGCTCGTCGCCGCCGCGCGCCGCCCGTTGGCGGGAGTCGACGACCTGTACGAGGCACTCGACTCGCTCGCACCCGGCGACACGCTGCAGTTGCAGGTCGTGCGCGGCACCGCGGAGCGCGATGTCGCGGTCACCTTCGCCGCTTCGGAGGAGGTGGCGACATGAGCGCCACCCGCGAACGTGACCAGGCCGAACAGCAGCTCGCCGAGCGCGAGCTCGAAGCGCTCGACGCGTACTCGCGCACGGTCGCGGGCGTGGCCGAACAGCTCGCGCCTTCCGTGGCCAACCTGCGAGTGACCCGCGTGACGCGACGCGGACGGATGCCGGCCGGGGCAGGCAGCGGAGTGGTGCTGACCCCCGATGGCTTCGTGCTGACGTCGGCCCACGTGGTCGCGGGCCGCGGGCGGCAGGGCCGCGCGGCGTTCGTCGACGGGCGCGAGTTCACCTTCGAGATCGTGGGTCGCGACGAGCTCTCCGACCTCGCCGTGGTGCGGACCGAGGCGCGTGACCTGGTTCCCGCCGTGCTCGGTGACGCCGAGCGCCTGCGCGTAGGCCAGCTCGTGGTCGCGATCGGCAACCCGCACGGGTTCGCGGGGTCGGTGACGGCCGGGGTGATCTCCGCACTCGGACGCTCGCTCCCCGCGCGGGCGGGTCGCACGGTGCGCATCATCGACAACGTGATCCAGACCGACGCCGCGCTGAACCCGGGCAACTCCGGCGGCGCGCTCGTCAACGGGAGGGGCGAGGTCGTGGGAGTGAACACGGCCGTGGCCGGGATCGGGCTCGGCCTTGCCGTCCCGATCGACTCCGCGACCCGCGCGATCGTCGCCACGCTGATGACCGACGGGCGGGTCCGCCGCGCCTATCTCGGCATCGCCGGAGGGCCGCGTCCGCTGCCGCCGCGAGCGCGTGCCGAGCACGGGAGGACCGCCGCTGTCGAGGTCGTCGAGGTCGTGCCCGACAGCCCCGCCGACCGCGCCGGGCTGCGGGCGGAGGACCTCATCCTCTCGCTGGCCGGCGAGCCAGTGACCGACGTCGTGGACGTCCAGCGGCTGATGGGGTCCGACCTGATCGGCATCCGGCTCGAGGCCGTCGTGCTGCGCGGCGGGCGGTCCGTCGTGGTGGAAATCGTGCCGGGGGAGCTGAGCGACGAAAGTTGAGGTTTTATGCGACCTTCGCGCCCGGTAAGTAGTAGGGTCAGGTCCCCCGGTCGGCGGGTGCGGATCACGCCGCCGGAACGGCCGGGACACTGTGGATTCAGCACATAGGCCCTCCTCGCGGCAGGATCCCGGGGACGGGTGCAGGAGGACGGCATGCCCCTCACCGATTCGCTTCGGCCATCCATTTTTCCGTTTGCCCTACCGGCTCTTGCGTTGCTCGTATTTCGCGGCGCGCCCCGGGAGCTCAATGACGTCTCAGCACATCCCAGGTTCAGGACGGTCGACGAGGCCACGGGATCGAAGGTCTTCGTCGGGATCCGCCTCGAGACGTCGTCCCCGGACGTGCTGCTGAAGATCGTCGAGGCGCTGGCCGACTGGGTGAAGGCAGCCCGGCGCGACGCGCAGGAGGCCAAGCACAGCGGCGAGTGGGACGAGGTGCACGAGATCGAGCTCGTGGTCGGCAACGACGCGATGCACATGACCGCGGGGGCGTTCGCCCAGTACGTGCACGATCTGCGCTACCGGGAGCTGGGACCGCGCGAGCGCCGGATCGCCGGGTAGCACTGCCCGCCACGTGGCGGGGACGGCGGACCGCTAGCGTTCCGCCACGATGAGAACCAGAGTCCTCGAAGTGACAGAGGCGCCTGCCCCGGGCGCCCTGGCGGGCGGCGAGATCAACAAGCCGGAGCCCGGCGCGGAGCACCCCGACTGGACGCTCGACGTGCGGGGCTGGGCGGTCGGGAGCGAGAGCCCTGTTGCGGCGGTCGAGGGCGTGCACGAAACCGACGTCCTGTGGCGGGTGCCGCTGTCCGTCGAGCGTCCCCGCGTCGCCGCGCGCTTTGCGCAGGTCGACGGCGACCGGATCGGCTTCCTCGCGCTGCAGAGCGTGCTCGGCCTGCCGCCTCGTCACGAGATCCATGTGCGCGCCGAGCTGGAGAGCGGAGTGCGCGCGCCGATCGGATCGATCGTGGCGGAGCGCGCGCCGCTGCAGACCACGTACGAGCCGCGCCGGCAGCCCATCATGATCACCACCTTCGGACGCACCGGCTCGATGCTGCTGATGCGGCTGCTCTCCTCGCACCCCGAGGTGCTCTCCTACAAGCCGCACCGCTTCGAGCAGCGCATCGTGAGCTACTGGATCGACGCGCTGCTGACGATGGCCGACCCGACCAGCTTCCTGCGCGGCGTGGCGCCGCAGGGCGCCGTCGCCGACCGGACGTGGTGGACCGGGGCCGAGGCCCCCATGGCCTGGCCGCTGCGCGACCAGGCCGTGCAGGAGTGGCTCGGCGGCGCGGCCGTGGAGGAGCTGGCCGTGGTGGCCCAGCAGCGGGTCGACGGGCTGTACGACCAGATCGCGACCACGACGGGGGGTGGAGACGAGCGCTATTTCGCCGAGAAGTCCAACCTGCGGGTCTCGGGGGTGGTCTCGGAGCTGTATCCGGAATCGCGCGAGCTGTTCCTGGTGCGCGACTTCCGGGACATGGTGTGCTCCGTCTTCTCGTACAACGAGAAGCGCGGCGTGACGGGGTTCGGCCGCGCGAGGGCCGGCACCGACCGCGAGTACGTGGAGCAGCTCGGGAGCTGGGCGGAGTCGCTCGCACGCGCCTGGGGGCGGCGCCGCGATCGGGCGCACGTCGTGCGCTACGAGGACCTGGTCCTGGACCCGGAACCGGCGCTCGCCGCGGCGCTCGACCACGTCGGCATCGACTCCGGCGCCGGCGCGATCCAGGGGATGCTGGACGAGCTCCGAGAGGAGCTGCCGGAGCTCAGCGAGCACCGCACGACCGCTTCGCCGAACAGCTCGGTGGGACGCTGGCGCGACGACCTCTCACCGGAGCTGATCGCCGCCTGCGACGAGGCATTCGGCCCGGTGCTCGAGCTGTTCGGGTACGAGCGGGAGTAGGCCTAACGGGAGCCCGGCGCGACGCCGCGGACTCCCACCTTCGGCTCCTCGACCGCGCGGATGTCCGTGAAGCCCGCCTGCTCGAACCAGCCGATCACCTCCGCCTCGGTGTGCCGCGAGTCGTGCTCGGGCGAAAGCGCGTCGAACCACGTGAGGTGCAGGTGGCGCACGGAGCGCGGCCGCACGGTCCGCTGGCCCCAGGCGCCGCGCGGCCGCAGGCCCGGCAGGCGGCGCAGCATCCGGTAGGGCCACAACAGCGCGACGGACACGTACGCGAAGGCCTTGGACAGCGCGAGGAGGGCGCGCGGCGGCAACCGGGTCACCCGGAGGGCGTCGAGCACGTCCTTCGTGAACCGGAACGGGTTGAAGCGCTTGGCGAAGACGTACACGTAGAGGACTCCGCCGGGCTTCACGAGCCGGGACAGGGCCCGGTGGCCGCCGGCCGCGTCGGGCGTGTGGTGCAGGACGCCCGAGCACCAGACCAGGCCGAACCCGCCGGGCTTGAACGGCGGCGCCAGCACGTTGCCCTGCACGAACTGGGCGTTGGGCAGATCCCGGCACAGCTCGGCTGCCTCGTCGACCGCGCCGCTGACGTCCATCCCGATCACCAGCGCCGCGCCGTGCACGGCGAGCTGCCGCGTGAACTGCCCGGAGCCGCAGCCGGCGTCGAGCGCGACTGCGCCCTCCACCTGCTCTGCCGGCACCATCATGCGGGTGAGGAGGTCTTCCCACGTCTCCTCGGGCGTGCGGCCCCAGAGGGTCGAGTCCTCGAAGCGGCCCTCGTGATGGGCCTTCCACTCGACGTCGAAGGTCCGCGCGACCCGGTCGAGCCCGGCCATCGCGACGTTCATCCGCGGAATGCCGCGGACGACGGGGTAGCTCGCCCCGCACCCTTCGCATTCGAGGGTCCCCGACACCACGACCCCGTCCTCCGGCGCGTCATACGAGCCCCGCAGGTCCCCGCCACAGGCCGGACACGCGAGGTGGTTCACGAGACTGGGGTCGATCGCGCGATCGTACGGCAAGCCCGAAATGCGCGCGGACCACGCCACCCGTTATTGGCACAGCGAACATCCGATCCTATGCTGCGGGGATATGACGCTTCAGCGGATGGACAACGTTCTCATCGTCGTCGACGACCTCGAGGCTGCCAAAGCGTTCTTCGCCGAACTCGGTATGGAGCTGGAAGGCGAGACGACGGTCGAGGGGCGTTCGGTGGACCGCGTCGTCGGGCTCGACGACGTCCGTGCCGACATCGCCATGATGCGGACCCCGGACGGCCACGGCCGGGTTGAGCTGACGAGGTTCCACACGCCGCCGGCGGTCAGAGCCGAGCCGGAAAGCGCGCCGGCGAACACGCTGGGCATACGCCGCATCATGTTCGCTGTCGAGGACATCGACGACGTCGTTGCCCGCCTGCGCGGCCACGGTGCCGAACTCGTCGGCGAGATCGCGCAGTACGAGGACATCTACCGGCTCTGCTTCATGCGTGGCCCTGAGGGCATCATCATCGGACTGGCCGAGCAGCTCGGCTGAAACGGGGTGGAGCGGAGGGGGTGGGATTCGAACCCACGGTCCCGGTTAACCCGGGACAGCGGTTTTCAAGACCGCCGCATTCGTCCGCTCTGCCACCCCTCCGGGGCCCGCTGCTATCCGGCCAGAACCGAAGGATAGGCCGCCTATCGGTGCAAGAATTCGTGGCGGCGCGCGGAAAAGCTGGTCCGAATCGGCTTGCCTGCCGATAGATCGGGTGTGCAGCCCAACCCGCGCCTGGCACGAACCCCGGTAGAAACTTCGATCCCCGAGGTACTGGGGGATATCCTTACTTCCGCCCGCCGTACCTCCAAACGGATTTGATCGACTCCATCCAGACACAGACCGACTGGCTGGTCCCGTCTGGCGAGCAGCAGGGGCTGCGCCGCTACGTCCAGACGATCCGCGAGCGGTTCAAGCTGATCGTCCTGACGGTGCTCGTCACGACTCTGGCTGCCGTTTTGTACGTGGGCACCGCCGAGAAGACCTACGAGGCGCAGGCGCGGATGCTGGTGACCCCCGTCCCGCGCGACAACGTGACGCTCACCGGCCTCAGCCCGATCACCGCCTCGAGCGACCCGACCCGCGACGTCTCGACCGCCGCCAGCCTCGTCACCACGATCGACGTGGCGCGGAGGGCCAAGGAGAACCTGCAGACCGAACGCAGCGCCCGCTCACTGCTGAAGGACGTGACGGCCGAGCCGCTCGCGCAGAGCAACCTCGTCGTGGTGACGGCCAAGGGGCCGAGCGCCGTCTCCGCGCAGAACCTGGCGAACACGTTCGCCGATGCCGCGGTCGAGGACCGCACCGACAAGTTCAACGAGCAGGTGGACAAGCGCATCAAGTCGCTCGAGCCGCGCGTCCAGAACCTGCGTGAGCTGCCGGGGCAGCCCGCCGACCCGCTGCGCCAGCAGCTCAGCGAGCTGCGCGCGCTGCGCGCGTCCGGCGACCCCACGATGCGCGTCGACACCCGTGCCGACAAGCCGACGTCGCCGTCGTGGCCGAAGCGCAAGCTCAGCATCATCGCCGGCATCATGGCCGGCCTGGTGCTCGGTGTCGGCGGCGCGTTCGCCGCCCAGACGCTCGACCCGCGGCTGCGCCGCGAGGAGCAGCTGCGCGCGCTCTACCGGCTGCCGGTGCTGGCCCGTATTCCCGAGGAGAGCCGCGGCCGCGGCCGCGAGGTCGTGGCGCCGCACCAGCTCTCGCCCGCCGGCGTGGAGGCGTTCCGCACGCTGCGCGCGACGCTCACGGCGCCGCGCCGCGAAGGTGGGCGTACGCGTGCGGTGATGATCACCGGCGCCGGGCCGGCCGAGGGCAAGACGACCACCGCGCTCAACCTGGCCGCTTCGTTCGCGCTCGCCGGCAAGCGCGTGATCCTGATCGAGGCGGACCTGCGCCGCCCCAAGATCGGCGGCGCCCTGCGCGTGCGCGCCACGCGCGGCATCGCGAGCGTCCTGATCGACGGCCTGCCGCTGCACGAGTCGCTGCTCACGACCGAGGCCTACGGCGAGAACCTGAAGCTGCTGCTGGTGGACCGCGCGGGTGAGTGGATGGCAGACCAGTTCTCCCTCCCCGCCGCCCAAGACCTGATCGAGGACGCCAAGGACATGGCAGACATCGTGATCATCGACTCGCCTCCGCTGACCGAGGTGATCGACGCGCTGCCGCTCGTGCAGATGACCGACGACGTGGTCGTGGTCGTCCGCCTGGGCCGCACGCACATCCACAAGCTCACGCGCCTGGGCGAGCTGCTCGGCCAGTACAGCATCAAGCCGGCGGGCTTCGCCCTGGTCGGCGTCAGCCCCACCGCCGAGTACGGCTACTACACGGAGCGGCCGGTGCGGATGCCGGAAGAGACCCGGCCAACCGCGCTCAGCCGCTAGGGCCCCCCGATGTCCACCGTCCGCGGACTGCCGGCCGGCGTGCTGGGGCGGAGAACGCCCGCACTGCGATGGAGCGGCGCTCCGGACCTGCCCACCTGGGCGTGGTACGGGATCATGGTCGCGATCGCGGTGCTGATGGGCATCTTCGCCGGGATCAACCCCAAGTACGCGATCGCGGGGGCGTTCGGGCTCGCGTTCGTGATGCTCGTGCTCGTGGACCTGACCTTCGGGTTGTGCGCGTTCACGTTCCTGTCGTTCCTCGAGCTGCTGCTGGTCAGCGAGGACCGCTCGTTCAGCTTCCTGAAGGTGGCGGGCTTCCTGCTGCTGGCCTCCTGGGTGGCCAGCGTCTCGACCTCGCGCGAGGAGGACAAGAGCTTCATCGCGTCGCATCCGCAGTTCACCTTCGTGCTGATCGCCTTCCTCTCCTGGGCCACGATCAGCTCCTACTGGGCCGAGGCTCCGGGGCGCGCCTACGACACGTCCTGGCGCTACCTGCAGAACATGATCCTGTTCCTGATCGTCTACACGGCGATCCGGCACCGCAACCACGTCAAGTGGCTGCTCTGGTCGTGGGTGGGAGGCGCCACATTCGCGACCGTGCCGGCGATCATGAACCCGCCGCAGGCCGAGGCAGACCTCACGACGCGCATCTCGGGAACCATCGGCGACCCCAACGAGCTGGCCGCACTGCTGGTGGCCGGGACGGCGTTCGCGATCGCGCTCAGCGTGACGTCCAAGGACAATCCGCTGGCGCGCCTGGCCGCCATGGGCGCCGCCGGGCTGTTCCTGTTCGGCATCTTCTACACGGTCTCGCGCGGCGGCCTGGTGGCGCTCGCGGTCGCGATCGTGGCCGCCTGCCTGATGTCCGGGCGCTACCGCGTGCAGGCAACGCTCGTGGGAGTCGTGACCGCGCTGTTCGTGGTCCTGTACTTCGCGTCGTTCGCGAACGTCGATCAGCGCGACCGCGTCACCACGATCGAAGGGGGTAGTGGGCGGTCCGACATCTGGAAGGTCGGGTGGCGCATGGTCGAGGACAAGCCCGTGATCGGCGTCGGCTCCGGCAACTTCAACGTCTCGTCCATCCACTACCTGCTCGTTTCGCCGGGCGCGATCGAGCGCGACGAGTTCATCGTCGACACGCCGAAGGTGGCGCACAACTCCTACCTCCAGGTGCTGGCGGAGCTGGGCATGGTCGGGCTGGCCCTGTTCCTGTGGATCATCGGGTTCGCGATCTGGTGCGCGCTGCGCGCTGCGCGCTGGTTCGGCCGCGCCGGCGACAACCAAATGGAGATCGTGGCGCGCGCCATGGTGGTGGCGCTCGTGGGCATCCTGGCCGCGGACTTCTTCATCACGGAGCAGTACGGCAAGCAGCTGTGGCTGCTGCTCGGTCTGGGCCCGGCGCTGCTGGGCGTCGCCCGCCGCACCTACCCGGGCGCAAAGGACGAGCCCAAGCCGACGCGCCGGCTGCGCTTGATCTAGGCGATGGGCGTCCTCACTCGACTGATCGGTGCGCTCAACTCGGCCGGACGGCCCGGCCGGGAGCTGGGCGTGCGGCTCGACATGCTGCGCTCGACCGGCGTGCGCTACGCGCTTCAGCGCCGGCGCGAAGAGGAGCGGCTGACGACGCTCGCCTCCGACCCGGGCAAGTCCGCCTACCGCGTGATCTGGCAGGAGGCCGCGGACGAGGTGGGGGCCGAGCTGTCTGTCATCACGGGTGAGTTCTTCGAGCTGCGCGCGAACGGTTCCAGGGCGCGCGTGTGGCGCCACTGGGTGCCGCTCGACGACGCCGTCACGCTGCGGCTGGCGCTCGACAAGCTCGCGGTGCACGAGCTCCTCACCGAGGCCGGCCTCCCGCTGCCCGCGCACCACGAGTTCGATGCCTCGCGCCTCGACGGCGCGCTCGACTTCCTGGCCCAGGCCGACGCCGCGTGCGTCGTGAAGCCGACCGGCGGCGCCTCGGGCTCCGGCACCACGACGGGCGTGCGGACCCGCGACCAGCTGCTGCGCGCGCGCCTGCGCGGCGCGCGGGTGTCGCGGCGCCTGCTGATCGAACGCCAGGCCGACGGCGACATGTACCGCTTCCTGTTCTGCGACGGCGAGCTGCTGGACGCGGTGCGCCGCCGCCCCCCGCGCGTGACCGGCGACGGGCGCAGCACGATCCGCGAGCTGATCGCGGCCGAGAACGCCTCGCGCCTCGATCCCGCTCACCCGGTCTCGATGCCGATCCTGCGCGTCGATCTGGACTGCCTGTTCGCGCTGGAGGCGGCGGGCCTCTCGCTGCGGTCGGTGCTGCCCGAGGGCGAGACCGTCGCCGTCAAGACCGTCACCAGCCAGAACCGGATCGAGGACAACGAGACCGTGCGGGAGCCCGTGGCCCCCGAGCTGGTCGAGCAAGCCCGCTCTGCTGCAGCGCAAGTGGGTGTGCGCTTGGCCGGAGTGGACTTAATAACCACCGATTTGAGCCGATCACTAAAGGAGTCAGGCGGCGTGATAATCGAGGTCAACGGGACTCCCGGGCTTCACTACCACTATCAGGTCGCCGATCAAGGAAATGCCACCCGCGTAGCGGTCCCGATCCTGCGGAGACTGCTCGAAGAGCCAAGGAGATAGGTACAAGCCATGAAGGTGTTCAACTTCGATCCGGCCGACTACGCCGAGCACTACGCAGAGCACGGCTGGGTCCACATCAAGAACGGGCAGAGCCCCGAGTTCCACCAGGCGCTGAAGGACTTCGTCGATCGCGAGTTCGGCGCCCACAAGGTCGAGGGCGCGACGATCGGCGGCAACAAGCAGCAGGCGCTGTACGAGTTCCCGGAGGCGACGAACTTCCCGGACGAGCTGTTCGACTCGGTCGCGGCCGTCTGCGGGCTGAACCGCGAGGGCATGACGCTCTCCGAGCGCCACATCAAGGCCTACAACGACGACGTCCCGGCCGAGCCGGCGCCGCACAAGGACCGGTTCGCGTCGCAGGTCTCGATGGGCCTGTCGATCACGATCCCGGAGAACTCCTACCTCGTGCTGTACCCGTTCACGGACCGCGGGCGGACGCCGTTCAACATCTCGACGCACATGCGCAAGGAGCTGCCGCTCGAGGAGCGCCCCGAGAACATCGTGAAGGGCGCTGAGCGGGTGGAGATCCACGACACTGGCGGCGACGTGGTCATGTTCGAGGGCTCCGCGATCTGGCACGTGCGCCACAACGCGTCCAACGCACGCAACCTGTACCTGAAGCTGAACGACTTCAACTCGGACCCGCTCGGCGAGGACCCCTCGACCGACCGGCGCCGCGAGGAGACGATGAAGCTGGTGCAGAACGGCAACGGCCAGCTCGTGACCGCGAAGCCGGTGCTGGCGCGGCGCTTCGAGTCCGTGACGGAGCAGTTCAGCCGCCTCTGGGACCACACCCGGGTCGCCGAGGTGTGGGACGCCCCGCCGGTGCCGCTGGAGGACGTGGACCTGAAGGTCCTCCAGAACCTGAACGGCCAGTCCGTCCAGGGCGTCGCCGAGCAGCTGCAGAACGACGGCGTGAGCCCCGACCAGGTGCAGACGGCGGTCAAGCGCCTGGCCGAGCGCGGCGTGCTCGACCTGATCAACTGAAGAAACCGGAATTCGCTTAGCCGCGAATTCCGGGAGCAACTCTTCGAGCAGCGAGCGGCGGTCCGGGGGCGATGAGCCCGCGGACCGCCGTGGTGGTTCTGGCGCCGCTGTGTGCTGCGACTGAACCTTCGCGTTTCGCACCCGACAGGTGGGTGTCAGGAGGGAAAGTTCGCTCTATAGCCCGGCGGCTTCGCGCGCCGCAGCCTCGTCGTAGAACTCCCGGTAGCGCACCAGCTTGCCGTCGCGGAACGTGAGCACCATGAAGTTACGCGCGGCCACCGTCGCCCCGCTCGCCGCACCCCGGCCGCGTTCGCTGAAGATCACCAGGACGTCGTCACCGCAGTCGACGATGCGCTCGGCCTCGAGCTCGTAATCCCCCCACTGGTCGAGCCACCGCTCCCAAGACTCCCGCACGCCCTCGTGCCCGCGGTACACGCGTCCGTCCACGCGGCCGGGCTCGACCCACTCGATGTCGGGATCGCACACCTGCACGATCGCCGCGGGCAGCGCGGCCAGCAACGCCTGCTTGTCCATGCGCGCGGCCGCGGTGAAGAGGCCTCTGACCAGCTCCACGTTCTCCTTTGACATCGCTGTCCAGTATGGCCGAGCCGACCGCAACCCAACACCTTGACGGGCCCATGCGAGCACCGGCCCGGCCCGGGCGGGCAGGGGAACGCGCCGTCATCCCCGGCCCCGGCGGGCTGAAGTGCTGACCGCGCCCTAGAACCCGTTGCTGGCCACGCGGCGCTTCGCGCGCGTGCGGCCGAACAGGCTGCGCAGGCGGCTGAACACCCGCAGGAGGTTCACCAGCGCGGGCCGCGTGTCCGACAGGCTTCCGACCGGGTAGTAGTGGCGGCGCCTGATGCTGCGCAGCCAGGTCCGGAAGGTCATCTCGCCGTTCCGGCGATACGCCAGGAACGCGCGCACGTCGCGCATCGGGTACCACATCGTGAGATCCGTGTCGTAGCCCTCGGTCCGCGGCAGGGGCCGGTCCGTGAGCTTGTTGTAGACGAACAGCGGCAGGTCGGCGCCGGCCGCGCGCAGCAGGCCGGTGGCCGCCGTGAAGCGGTGGTTGCACTCGATCAGCTTCAGCCGGCCGTCGCGCGAGTCGCGCTTGAACTCGACGTTGCCCAGTCCGCGCAGGCCGACGCCCTCGAAGAAGCGCAGGCCGAGCTCGGCTGCCTCCGGGTCCCAGGTCATCGTGTGGAAGCACCCGGACCCGAAGTGGACCGGGTACTGGCGCAGCTTGCGCTTGGTCACGTGCAGGAGCGGATGGCCCTCGTCGTCGATGTACGAGTAGTAGGAGAAGAACTGGTCGTCGGCGCCGGGGATGATCTCCGTCGCGATCATCTCGATCCCCAGCGAGACCGTCCGTGAGAGCGCGCTCCGCGCCTCCTCGTCCGAATCGACCTCGAAGGCCTTCATGCCGGGGAAGTGGCGGACGAACTCGTGCGAGTGCACCGGCTTCAGCGCACACGGGTAGGACAGCCGCTCCAGCGCATGCGCGATGTCCTCGTCGGTGTGCACGCGGAAGC
Organism: Solirubrobacterales bacterium; assembly: GCA_035650255.1. GTDB lineage: Bacteria > Actinomycetota > Thermoleophilia > Solirubrobacterales > JBBDJG01 > DASRIA01. The sequence continues at coordinate 36,240 of DASRIA010000089.1, read as the reverse complement.
TGAGCGGCGCCTCGATGCCGAGCTGCTGGCACAGCCGGTATGTCTCGTGCTTGTCCAGCATCGCGAGCAGCACTTCGTCCCTGGCCTCGAACGGCACGAGCCCGAGGTCGAGCAGCACGTCGCGGTTGCGGGCGATCAGGTCGAGGCCCTCGTCCTCGCAGGGGAGCACGACCGAGCCCGGAGGTGCGCTGCGGAGCCACTCGAGCCAGCGCTCCTGCATGCCGGGCTCGCGCCCGAGGGTGACGAACTGCGTGCAGCGGCGCGAGTGTCGCACCGGGTCGCCCTGGCTTCCGAGCGCATAGACGGGAACTCCGGCATCGCCCAGGCTGCGCGCCACGGGCAGCGCCGTGCCACCGCCGCCCAGGATCACGGCGGGCGGAGCCTTCCCGGTGAGCAGCGGAGTGCGACGCGGACGAGCCCGGCCTACGTGCCGGGGTGCGACCTTGGCCATTAGCGCTCCTTGCCCTGCGCTTCCGCTCCCGAAACCGCCGGAGCGGCTATTGCTTGGCCGGCTGGCGTACCTCGACGCCGCTCGCCTCGAGCATCGCGTCGACCCAGTCGTTGTTGAACTCTCCCCGCGCGACGGCCGAGACGTAGTCCGATTCCTTCGCGGCCTTCGAGTCGAGGCGCATCAGGAGCTCGTCCGAGATGTCCCGCGGCACGACGACGACACCGTTCAGGTCGGCGACGATCACGTCACCGGGGTTCACGACGATGCCGCCACAGGAGATCGGGTGGCCGATCTCGCCGGGGCCGCGGTGCAGCGGGCCCTTCGGCGTCACGTCCCGCGCGAACACCGGGAAGTCGCCGAGCCGGCGGATCGCCGGGAGGTCGCGGATCAGGCCGTCCACGATGAAGCCCGCGATGCCGCGGTGCCGCGCCTTGGTGCAGACGAGGTCTCCGAGCACGGCGGTCAGCGACGACGAGCTGGTGTCGACGACGACCACGTCGCCGGGCTGCGCGACGTCGAGGGCCTTGTGGACCATCAGGTTGTCGCCGGGGTAGACCTTGACCGTGAGAGCCGGGCCCACCAGCCGCAGGTCGGGGTCGGTCATGTTCCTGATCTCCGGCTCCATCGCGTAGAGCCTGTTCATCAGGTCCGAGATGTCCGGCGTCTGATGCCGGCTCAATCCCGAGACCGTCTCCGGGTCCGGGCGCTCGAAGTCGTACTTCAGGCGAAACCCGGGACCGGGGTGCATCTCGGCTGACTGCGGCTTACCAACCATCTGAAAACCTCCATTTGACGCCGTACCCGTCTTGTTTCGCCATCCGTGCGCGAACACTTGAGGGCGGAGGGGTGCAGACGGTCATTTCCATGCGGAGAGACCTGGTGCGGCGCCTGCTCGGGGGGCCATCCTGTGCCGCTTCAGGGTAGAGGATTCCCCCGTATCGGGCCGTACCTTGTGGACCGTGACCCACCGCGTGACGCTGATTCCCGGGGACGGGATCGGGCCCGAGGTCTGTGCCGCCGCCCGGCGCGCGCTCGAGGCCACCGGCGTGCCGTTCGAGTGGGACCTACAGGACATCGGCGCCGAGTCCTACGCCCGCGAGGGGCCGCCGCTGCTCGAGCGCACGATCGCCTCGGTGCGGGAGCGCGGGCTGGCGCTGAAGGGCCCGACCGCGACGCCGGCGGGCAAGGGCTTCCGCTCGCTGAACATCGCCCTGCGCAACGAGCTCGACCTCTACGCGGGGATCCGGCCGAGCAAGCACTACCCGGGCGTGCGGACGCCGTTCCCGGGAGCCGACGTCGTCGTGGTGCGCATGAACCTGGAGGACCTCTACGCGGGGATCGAGTTCGCCCCCGACGAGGATGCCGCGCAGACGCTGCGGGAGCTCGTGCGGGAGACGCGCGGCGTGGAGATCTCGCCCGCGGCCGGCATCTCGCTCAAGCCTCTGTCCGGGCCTGCCTCCGCCCGCGTGGCGCTGCGCGCGTTCGAGTACGCCCGCGCCAACGAGCGGCGCAAGGTGACCGCTGTGCACAAGGCGACGGTCATGCGGCACACGGATGGAGTGTTCCTGGCGGCCTGCCGCGAGGTCGCGGCCGGCTTTCCGGACATCGAGTTCGACGACCGGCTGGTCGACAGCGTGTGCCACCAGCTCGTGTCACATCCCGAGGAGTGCGACGTGCTGCTGGCGCCCATCATGTACGGCGACATCCTGTCCGACGTCGCCGCCGGCCTGGTCGGCGGGCTCGGGATGGCACCCGGCGCCAACGTCGGTGACGACGCTGCGGTGTTCGAGGCGGTGCACGGCTCCGCCCCGCGCCGGGCGGGACAGAACCGCGCCAACCCGTTCGCGCTGATGCTGTCGGGCGTGCTCCTCCTGCGTCATGTCGGCGAGGAGGATGCGGCCGCGCGGCTCGAAGCCGCGATCGCCGCGGTGATCGCGGACGACCGCGTGACCTACGACCTGAAGGCGTCGCGCGACGATCCCACGGCTGCATCCACGTCGGAGGTGACCGACGCGGTCATCGCCGGGCTTTCGCCCTGAGCTCCGTGTAGAGCTGCTCCAGCCGCTTCACCATCACGTCGATGTCGAACTCGGCGCGGCGGCGCTCCTGGCCTCGCCGCCCCATCTCCGCCGCGCCGGCGGGGTCGCGCAGCAGCCGGGCGACCGCCGCGGCGAACGCGTCCGGGTCCTGGCGCTCCACGAGCAGGCCGTGAACACCGTCGTCGATCAGGTCGGGAACGCCACCCACGCGGGTCGCGACGACCGGGCGGGCGGCCTCCATGTACTCCATCACCGACAGCGGGCTGCCCTCGAAGTCGGAGGAGCTGACGGCGATGTCGAGCGCCGCCAGCACGTCGGGTACGTCGGTGCGCACGCCCAGGAACATCACGTTGTCGCCGATGCCGAGCTCCTCGGTCAGCTCACCCAGCGCCTCACGCATGTCGCCCTCCCCGGCGATCAGGACCTTCAGCGCGGGGAACTCGCCCACCAGCTTCCGGGTCGCGCGCAGCAGCACGTCGAGAGCCTTCTGCGGCCGCATCACGCTGACCGTCCCGATCACCGGCGCATCCGGTGAGATGCCGAGCTCGGCGCGCACGTCCGCGCCCGTGGGCGGAGGCGGCGCCGGGATGCCATTCGGGAGGAACATCACGTCCTCGGGGTCGATGCCCTCGATCTCGATCATGCGGCGCCGGTCCTCGCGCGACACCGCGATGAAGGCGGAGGACCCGCGCGCGATCACCTCCCGGTCCCCGAACCTGCGCAGCGGCTGTCCCTCGAACGACCACGTGTGCTCGTGGGCGACGATCACCGGCACGCGTGCCAGCCGCCCGATCACCGTCCCCCACAGGTTGGAGCCGAACTTGTGCGCGTGCAGCACGTCGATGCGCTCCCGGCGCAGGAAGCGGTAGAACGGCCACCACGCCCACAGCTGCCGCGCGGAGGTGCGCTTCAGCCCCATCACGCGCACGCCCGCCGCCTCGAGGTCGGCCAGCGCGTTCGAGACGTGCGCCTTCGACATGGCGACGTCGAACCGCCGGCTGGCGCACAGGGTGCGGTCGAAGCGCTCCGGGTCGAGGCGGGTAGTGGTCTGGATCGCGAGACGCTCGGCGCCGCCGGTGCCCAGGCGGTCGACCAGCGTCACCACCCGCAGGCGGCCGTCCGTGGGTGGGGAGGACATGCGCCAATATCATGCCCCGGCCCCCGGCGGCCGATCTTAGGTACATGAAGAGGCCGCCATAGGCGGACTCTCAGGACTTTTTGGTGTGCGGGCGAAGCCCGCCCGATGTTCAGTCGGATGACCTCCACCACCCAACCCAGCCGCAGCTACCCCGACTTCTTCTCCAGCGCCCGCAGCTTCTCGCTGCCCGCGGGGACCCGTTTCGGGCCCGCCGGCGTGCGCGGCTACTACATCGACCTGACCGTCAAGGCCGAGGCGCCGGTGTGGCCGCACGAGTCGCTCGGCCGCCTGGAGGACCGGCTGTGGGTGCGGGTGCACCAGTGGGGCATCGGCGCCTACGAGCGCTACCTCGCCGGAGAGGGCGAGCAGTGGCTGCAGAACGCCGTGGACGTAGGCGAGTACGCGCTCTCACAGCAGCGCGCCGGAGGCGCGCAAGACGGTCTGTGGCTCAACCGGCTCCCCTACACGAAGACCTTCCAGCTGCCCGCCGGCTGGCCGTCGGCGATGGCGCAGGGCGAGGGCGCCAGCCTGCTGACCCGGCTCTACCTGGAGACGCGCGACGAGCGTTACGCCGCGGCGGCGCGTCGTGCCGTGCGGGCGATGGCGCTGCCCAGCGACGCCGGCGGCGTGCAGGCTCTGCTCGAGGGCCGCGCGTGGCCGGAGGAGTACCCCACCTCACCTCCCTCCTACGTCCTCAACGGCGGCATCTTCGCGCTGTGGGGGCTGTACGACGTGGGCGCCGGGCTCGATGACGCCGACGCCGCGCGCGCCTTCCAGGAGGGCGTGGACGTGCTCGCCGCGAACCTGCACCGCTGGGACACCGGCTACTGGTCGCGCTACGACCTCTTCCCGCACCCCGTCCTGAACGTCGCGAGCTCCTTCTACCACGCGCTCCACACCAGCCAGCTCGAGGCGATGAACGTGATCGCGCCGCGGTCCGAGTTCGCAGAGACCGCAGCGCGGTTCGCGGCCTACGCCGGCTCGCGGCTGTGCCGCAACCGCGCGTTCGCGCGGAAGGTGCTGTTCCGCCTGGCCGTCCCGCGCAACGAGTTCATGTCGAAGCGCATGCGGCGGCTGCAGCGGCGATCCGGCTGACCCGTCGCGTGGCCGACGTACTCGTCCTCTGCTACCACGCCGTCAGCCCCGCCTGGCCGGCCGACCTGTCGGTGACCCCGGAGGCTTTCGAGCGCCAGTTGAAGCTCCTCGTGGACCGCGGCTATCGCGGCGAGACATTTCGCGAGGCGGTCTCGTCGCCGCGCGGCGAGCGCACGATGGTCGTCACCTTCGATGACGCCTACCTGTCGGTGCTGGAGCTCGCGAAGCCGATCATGGACCGCCTCGGCCTGGTGGGCACCGTGTTCGTCCCGACGGACTACCCCGAGCGCGACGCACCGATGTCGTGGCCCGGCATCGACCACTGGGTGGGCGGGCCGCACGAGCAGGAGCTGCGGCCGATGACGTGGGAGCAGATGCGCGGCCTGGCCGAGCACGGCTGGGAGATCGGCTCTCACACGTGCTCGCATCCCCACCTCACGGAGCTGGACAACGACACGCTCGACCGGGAGCTGATCGTGTCGCGCACCGAGTGCGAGCGGCACATGGGGCGGCCGTGCCTGACGATCGCCTACCCGTACGGCGACTACGACGGCCGCGTGGCGGAGGCGGCCGGCCGGGCCGGGTACCAGGCTGCGTGCACGCTGCCTGCGCGGTTCCACGAGGCGCGGCCGCTGGAATGGCCGCGCGTGGGCGTCTACCACGGCGACGACGGGCGGCGGTTCCGCATGAAGGTGTCACCGGCGCTGCGGCGCCTGCGCACCTCGCGCGCGTGGAGCGCGCTGGACGGCCTGCGCCGGCGCGTGAAGCGCAGCTAGAACTGCCTGAGAGCAACGTTTCACGTGCCTTGCCGGGGTGCGGGCGGTGGGCTAGCTTGAAGCGGGTTGATCCGGTCGAGCCTGGGGGTGGCGGTCACAGCGGCAGTCGTGCTGGCGCTCGCGCCTGCTCCTGCGCACGCGGAGTGCATCTCGTCCACGCCGCGCGCCGTGGGGCTCCTCTCGCCGGACGACTGGGACGACAGCACCGGCGGCGCGGCGGACATCGCTGGAGTGACGATCGGGCTCGACTCCGCCTGCCGGTTGTCCTTGGTCCCGAACCTGCGGCCGTTTCTGCCGCTGCTCGCGAACCAGTATCTCGTGGTGCAGTTCGCGCGCGACCCCGCGCCCGCAAACCCGGGCGACGAGCTCGTCGACGTCGAAGTCTACGTGTTCGGCGACGAAGTCCTCCTGGACGACGGGCGGGGCATCGTGCCGCTGCCGCGGACCGGTGTGACCGGATTCACGGTGACGCTCGACCAGCTGGGGCTCACCACCAGCCCCACGCAGCTGGGCATCGGAGTCGTGAGCGTCTATGACGCCACCCTCGACGACCCGTTCTCCGGCGACGAGGTGTTCGGCGACTTCCATCCGAACGCGGGCCAGTTCCTGACGCGCATCCCGGTGACCTTCACCCAGCCGGTGCGGCCCGCGGGGCAGCCGGCCGGCACCTCGCCGCCGCCGCCCACCGTCAAGCAGCCCCGCTGCGTGGTCCCGAAGCTGAGGCGCCTGACCGTCAGGAAGGCGAAGGCCGCGCTCAAGAAGGCGGGCTGCAGGTACCGGGTCCGAGGCAAGGGCCGCATCCGCTCCTTCACGCCGAAGGCAGGTACGGCCACGGACGGCGTCGTCCGACTCAAGGCGAAACGCAGGCACCGCCGACCGCGCTGACACAGGTGAGAGCAGATGAGGTCGTAGTACGACCCCATCCGCTCTCACCTCGATTCTCGAGCTACTTGCCGATCCGGACGCGCAGGACGTTCGAGCGCCCGACGCCCGGCACGTGCGCCCGCAGCTTCAGCCGCCCGTGGCGCCGCACGCGGGTCATGCCGAACTCGCGCGCCGCGCGCCGGCCGATCGTGCCGAGATGCGGCTTTGCCACGTAGCGCACTCCACGGAGGCGCATCGCGGCGACACGCCGCCACTTCCGGCCCACGCGCACCTTCAGCACCGCCTTGCGGGAGGCCGCCGCGCGTGCGCTCGGCGACTTCACCTTCGCCCGCAGCCGCAGGCGCCCGCCCGGCCACACGGCGCGGGTCGCGGCACGCAGCCGCACGGGGCGGCGCTGCTTGCGCTTCTTCGCCTTCTTCGGCTGCAGCCCCGCCGCCATGTTGAGGCACGGGCTGCCGGGCTTCAGGCGGAAGTCCTTCCCGCCGCGGTTGACGAAGCCCGGGTCGATCACCAGGTTCTCCAGGACCGGCACGCCGATCCCCGGCTGGATCCCGCCCGGGTTGCGCGCGTCGCGCGTGCTCCACACGCAGTTGCGGCGCGCGACGTTGCCGCCTCCGCTCAGCTCGAAGTCCTCGAGGTTGTAGCGGAGCGCCGGGTTGGAGATGATGTTGTTCTCGACGACGTTGTTGGCCGACGTACGCGAGAACAGCACGCCCTGCCCGTTCCCGTCGATCACGTTGCGGGCCACGTAGGTGCCCTGCGCGTCGGGGAAGAGCTGCACGCCGCGGTCGGCGTTGTCGTAGATCCAGTTGTCGGTGATGCGCGCGCCGTCGGACGCCTCGGCGTAGATCCCGTGGTGGTGGTTCGTCGCGGGCATCTCACCGCAGTTGTGGATGTGATTGCCCTCGATCACGGTGCCACGTGCGCGCCCGTACGAGTTGCTGCCCAGGATGAAGCAGATGTTCGTGTGCCCGTTCGTGACGTCGTTGCCGCGGAACACGATCCCGTCGCCGTAGACGCTCGGGCTCGGCAGCGACGTGGCGCGCCCGTCCAGGTTCAGCGACTGGATCACGACGTGGTTCGCGTCGTCGGTGATCTCCAGCCGGCCCAGGATCGTGGCCCGCTCGCCGGGATAGCTCGTGATCGCGGTCGGGGCGCTGCCCGTTCCGCCGCGCTCGATCCTGACGTCGTTCTGGTACACGCCGGCCCGCACGCACCCGGTCTGGCCCGGGGAGAGCGAGTTCGCGAGGTGCTCCACCGTCGCGTACGGCGAGGCGGTCGTGCCCGGATAGGCGTCCGACCCCTGAGGGGACGCAACCTTGTTGCATGCCGCAGCCGTGGCCGGCACTCCGCCCAGCGCGGCGGCCGCCATCGCGGCCACGCCGGTGTACATCGCAATTTGCTTCTTGAGTCTCATCCTTGGGTTCCCCCTAAGTCGCTTGCGAGGCACCCATCGGCGAGGCCACGAAAGCCCCTTGAGGGCCGCAAGGGACTGCCCAGGCCTTGTCCGGATGCGCACAACTCGCCCGGCAGCGGCGCCGCGCCGTCACAACCGCGGCGCCGCCTGCCGTGCGTTCCGACGGGCCGGCTAGCGCCGGCCGCTCTTGCCCTTCGTCCCCCGGCCTTTCCTCGCTCCCTTCGACTTCGCCTCCACCCCGCCGCGCACGCGCCGCACGGACACCGAGTCGGCATCCACCTGGCCGGACCCGTCATAGGCCTTGGCCGTCACCGTGTGCGACCCGTAACCGAGCCTCCGCACCCGCCAGGTCTCCCGGAAGGGCGCGGACGAGTCGCGGTCCACGAACCGCGAATCGACGAAGAAGTCGACCCGCGCGACGCGCTTGTCGTCCTTCGCCTGCGCGGACATCCGCAGCGTCCGCCGGAACGAGTCTCCGTCGTCGGGGCTGGTGATCTCGACCACCGGGGGCGCGTCTCCGCCGGGCGCCGGGCCCGGCTGGGGACCCGGTTGCGGCAGTGGCGCCGGCCCCGGCTGGGGCTGAGGCGCCGGCCCCGGCTGCGGCGCCGGGCCGGGAGCCGGCCCCGGCTGCGAAGCCGGCGGAGGAGGAGTCCCGGTCGCCGCCAGCAGCTCCGCGCACGGGCTGCCGGCCGCAAGCCGGAAGTCCTTCGCCGCGCGGTTCGCGAACTGCGGGTCCGCGATCAGGTTCTGCACCGCGGTGAAGTCGCGGCTGACCATCACGCCGCCCTCGCGCGCGTACGACCCGGTGCGGGTGGTCCACACGCAGTTGAGCCGCGCGACGTTGCCGCCTCCACTCAGCTCCCAGTCCTCGATGTTCCACCGGAGCACCGAGTTCGAGACCACGTTGTGCTCGACCACGTTGTTCGCGGACTCGCGCGCGTAGCTCACGCCCTGCCCGTTGCCGTCGATCACGTTGTTCGCGATGTAGGCGCTCTGCGAGTCGGGATACATCTGCACGCCGCGGTCCGCGTTGTCGTAGATCCAGTTGCCGACCACGCGGGTGTTGTCCGCGTGCTCGATGTAGATCCCGTGGTGATGGTTCTCCGCGGGCAGCACGCCGCAGTCGTGGATCCGGTTCCGCTCGATCGTCACCCTCACCGCCCGCCCGTAGTCGTTCGAGCCGATCAGGAAGCAGATGCCGGTGTGGTGGTTCGTGACGTCGTTGCCGCGGAACACCACGTCGTTCCCGTAGACGCTCGGGCTCGGCAGCGTGTCACCGGGGTGACGCCCGTCGAGATCGAGGTCCTCGATCGTCACGAAGTTCGCCGAGTCCTTCACCCGCAGCCGGCCGCGCAGCGTGGCCCGCTCGCCCGGGTAGCTCGACAAAGTGATCGGCGCGCCGGCGCTGCCGCCACGCTCGATCGTGAGGTTCTGCTCGTACGCCCCTGCCCGCAGGCAGCCGGTCTGCCCCGGCTGCAGCGAGTCGGCCAGCTTCCCCGCCGTCCGGTACGGAGCCGCCGCCGTACCCGCAGCGGAGTCCGAGCCCGACGGCGCAGCGACCTTGTCGCACGACGTGGCCGCGGGGCTCTCCGCCACCCCGGCCGCGACAATGACTGCCGCCGTGACAAGCGCGGCGAGCGACGTCCACCCGCGCGCGAGCATCCTGCCTTCGATTCCCAATGCCATTTCAGCCCTCCCTGGCTTTGTTTTGCGCGCCCTCCCAGGCGCGCCGGCATGTTTCTCGCGCACCCTTCCGGGCGCGCCGGCATTGCCTATGCACTCGGAGGGCTCCGCGCAGGCCTTGAGCCGCCGGGCGCCGCAACGTGGACGGGTGTGTGAAGACGCGCATCGGGCGCGCGGTACCCTGCGCCCACCTTTCCCGCGCCCCGTCAGGGATGCGGGCGATCCCGCCGATGTGACCCGGTAATGCGTCCGGCCGATCAGTCCCCTGCGCCCCACGGGGGCGACACGATCAGGCGCAATACGGCGTTCGCGTTCGCCTCCCAGCTGGCGACCGCGAGCTTTACGGCAATCCTCACGATCTTCCTCGTGCGGAAGCTGGGCCCCGAGGACTACGGGGTCTTCGCGCTCGCGGTGAGCGTCGCGTCGCTGATCTTCCTGCCCGCGGACTTCGGCATCTCACAGTCCACGGCACGCTTCGTGGCCGAGCATCGCGGCGAGCAGAACCGGATCACGGCGGTGCTGTCCGACGGGCTGAAGCTGAAGCTGATCGCCGCGGGATCGCTGTGCGCCTTGCTCTTCGCGCTCGCGGAGCCGATCTCGAACGCCTACGACGCCCCTGAGATGGCGTGGCCGCTGCGCGCAGTGGCGCTGGCGGTGTTCGGACAGAGCATCGTGGGCTACTACCGCACGGCGTTCGAGGCGCTTGGGCGCGTGTCCCTCACGCTGCGCCTGATCGCCGCGGAGAGCGCAGTGGAGGCGTCGGCCAGCATCGCGCTGGTGCTGCTCGGCGCGGGCGTCACCGGCGCCGCGTTCGGGCGCGCGATCGGGTACGGGTTCGGCGCCCTGTTCGCCTTCGTGCTGATCGTCCGCGCCGTCGGTCCGCGGGCGGTCTCGCTGCGGCGCGGCGACACCGGCGGCCGCGTGAAGGACATCGCGCGCTATGCGGGGGCGCTGCTGATCATCGACGCGGTCTTCGCGGTGATCACGCAGATCGACGTCCTGCTGATCGGCGCGATCCTCGGCACCACCGCGGTCGGCGTGTTCCAGGCACCGACGAAGCTGATCACCTTCCTGCACTACCCCGGCCTGGCCCTGTCCGCCGGAGTCTCGCCGCGGCTGTCGCGCGGCGGGCCGGGGGGGCCGAACGTGTCGGCCTTCCAGGATGGGATCCGGTACCTGATGATCCTCCAGGCCGCCCTGGTGGTGCCCGTCGTGGTGTGGGCCGGGCCGATCGCGGACGTCATCCTGGGCAGCGGCTTCGAGGAGTCGGCCGACGTGCTGCGCGCGATGGGCCCGTTCATCTACCTGTTCGGCCTCGCGCCGCTCGTGTCCGTGGGCGTCAACTATCTCGGCGAGGCGCGGCGCCGGATCCCCGTCGCGATCGCGGCCCTGATCGTCAACTTCGGGGTCTCGATCGTGTTGCTGAACGAGATCGGGGTGGTCGGCAGCGCCATCGGCGCGGATGCCGCCTACCTGATCTACGTGCCGGCCCACTTCTGGATCTGCAAGCAGTTGCTGGGCCTGCCCATGCGTCCCGTCGCGGCCACCTTCGTGCGCACGCTGGCCTCCGGAGGAGCGATGGCTGCCGTCATGATCGGCTTCGGGACAGAGGACCTGACGCTGCTGGACTGGCTCGCCGGCGGGGCCACGGGCATCGCGACGTACTGCGTCTGCCTGGTCCTGACGGGCGAGGTGAAGCGCACCGAACTGCTGTCCATCCGGCGCGCGCTGGCACGGCGCATCGGGTAAGGGGGTTACCGTGGCGGGCATGCGGCTCATCCATCTCGCGGGCTACGGCGGCCCCTATCCGGGCTCGTTCATACCGATGCTGCGCGCGATCATGCGCGCCGCCGAGGAGCGCGGCTGGACGTGCGAGGCGGTGTTCACGCCGATCTCGCGCGAGCGCGCGTGGCTGGCCGAGCTCGAGGAGGACGGCATCCCATACCGCTTCCCGCCCGAGGGCGCCTCGCGCCGCGAGCTGACCGGCTGGATCGCCGGGATGCTGGCGGAGGACGACGGCCCGGCCATCCTGCACACGCACTTCACGCACTTCGACGTGGCCGCCGCGATGGCCGGCTCGCAGCGCGACCGCACTCGCGTGGTCTGGCACATCCACACGCCGCACCTGAAGGGAGCTCCGGCGTTTGCGCGCAACTACCTCAAGTACGCGGTGTTCGGGCGGCGCGTGGACCAGATCCTGTGCGTGAGCCCCGACCTGGTCGACACGATCACCACCCGCGGCGCGCCGCGCGAGAAGGTCGAGTTCCTGCACAACGCCGTCGACGTGGACCGCTTTCCCGTGCTGACCGACGAACAGCGGCACGCCGCCCGCGACGAGTTCGGGCTGCCCGCCGGCCGGCCGCTCCTGGTCCACTTCGGCTGGGACTGGCTGCGGAAGGGCGGCGACGTGTTCGAAGAGGCGCTGCGGCGCCTGCGCGACTCCGACGCGAACCTCGCCGGCGTCACCGTGGGAGGCGGCGACGACGCGCGATCGCTGGGCGAGCGCCTCGGCCTCGGCGACGAGCTCACGGTCCTGGAGCCGACCGACAAGGTCCAGCAGATGTACGCGGCGGCGGACGTGTTCGTCGCGCCGAGCCGCGCGGAGGGCACGCCGTTCTCGGTGCTCGAGGCCGTGTCTAGCGGGACCGCCGCGGTGGTCAGCGACATCCCCGGGCACGCGACCGTCGGCGCTCACGCCCCCGCATGCGTGATCACCCCGCTCGACCCGGACGCCGTGGCGGCAGCGATCCGGCGCCTGCTGGAGCGCGAGCCGGCCCAGGTCGCGGCGGACTCACTGGCCGGTCACGCGTGGCTGCGCGAGAACCTCGGCCTGCGCCCGTGGGCCGAGGCGATGGTCGAGCGCTACGAGCGCCTCGCCGCCGGCTCAGCCGCCCAACTTCGTTGATCCGCTCACGACAGGTGTGAGCGAAACAACATCGTTCGCCCCGGGGCTACCGAAACCGTCGTGGTCATCCTCAGGATCATCACCTTCATCGTGATGTCGCTCGTGATAGGCGCTGTCCTGTGGCTTCTCTCTGTGACCCCGGTCTACATCTTGGAGGGCGGAGAGGAATGCACGAACGAAGGGGACTGCTCCCTGCTCGGTGACTTTTACTTCGGCGGCGGCGACTGGCTGGTCGTGGTCGTCTTCGCACTCTTGGGCGGCATCATTTGGGGCTTGCTGCGCTGGCGGGTCGCAGGGAAGTTTCCATAGACCGTGTCGGCTTCCCCGCCGATTGCTGCAGCACCACGTGCCATGTGGCCTACCGCCGTTCGCTAATCCCTACTAGCTGCCCAGGAACTCGACCACGCGGCGGCTCTCGGCCTCCAGCGTGTGGGAGCGGACCCGCTCCACGCCTGACTCGATCAGGTGGCCGCGCAGGCCGGGGTCGTCCGCGAGGCGCCGCAGCTGCTCGGCCGGCGCCACCGGGTCGCCCGGCTCGACCAGCAGCGCGGACTGCCCCACCGCGTCCGGCACGCCGCCCACGGCGGTCGCCACGACCGGCAGCCCCGCCGCGAACGCCTCGAACAGCGTCTGCGGCAGCCCCTCGGTCCACGACACGTGCAGGAACGCGTGGCTCGAGCGGTACACGTCGAGCAGGCCGTCGGTGATCGGCACGTAGCCGAGCAGGTCCGCGTGGTCCGCCACGCCCAGCTCCTCCAGCCGCCGGCGCAGGTCGCCCTCCATCGGGCCCTCGCCGCAGACGAGCAGCCGGAAGCGCGTGTCGTGCTGGCGCAGCTGCGCCAGCACGTCGGCCAGCAGCAGCGGGTTCTTCTCCGTCTCCAGCCGGCTGACGGTCAGCACGCGCAGCTCACCGCCGTTCCAGACGCGTTGCGCGGCGTCCCGGGGGTCCACGATCTGGTCCTCGGCCACCAGCGACACCGACAGCGTCAGCAGGCGGCGGGCGCCGCGGTAGTTGGCCGCGAGCTGCGGGCCCACGACGACCACGGGAAACACGCGCGACATCAGCCGGAACGCGTACTCGAGGATGTAGGCGGCGCCCATCATCCAGCGCTTGCCGGGATGCCGGCTGCGCGTGTAGACCGGCATGTCCTGGCGCACGCCCAGCACGACCCGCTTGCGGCGCATCGCGGCCAGCGCCGCGAACACGATCGCGAGCGGGTGCGGGCCGAGCAGCCAGACGACGTCGACCTCGTCGAGGTTGCGCCAGAACGCGCGCAGCGAGCGCGCCATCGCCTGCACGGCCGCGCGGGCGTCGGCCTGGCTCTCGTAGAAGGGCAGCGGCACGAAGTCGATCTCGTCCGGCACGCGGTAGTGGGAGCGCCCCCCGCCCGGGTTGAGCCGCCCGAACAGGACCAGCTTGTCGACCATTCCCGCCAGGCGCGTGATGAACGTGAAGAACGCGCGCTCGGAGTAGTAGGCCTCGCCGTCGTGCGAGTAGCTGTAGTCGGTGTAGACGCCTACGCGCATGCAGCCTCTAGCCGCGGCGCAGGCCGGCGATGCGCGCCAGCGCCGCCAGCGGCGGCCCGAACGACGTGCATCCACGCAAGAACCCGGCTCCCCAAGACAGATGCATGGTCGCAAACACCGCGGCCAGTCCCGCACCCTCCTCGAGGCCGTCCTTGCGCGCGGTGGGAGCGGAGGCGGCGATCACGGCGACGGCCCACGTCAGCACCGCCGCGCGCGCGGCGGTGCGGAGGGGTCGCGGCGCCAGCACGGCGGCCAGGATCGCCAGCACGAGCGCCGGCGGGAAGACCGCCGACCGGCGCATGCTCGTGGGGTGGTAGCGGCTGGTCTTGGCGCGGTAGAAGCCGTAGCGCCAGTACTGCTTCCAGAGCGTCTTGAGCGAGTCCCGCGGCGTGTAGAGAGCGCCCAGCTCGGGCATGCAGACGATCCGGCTGCCGCGCTCGAAGAACCGCGCCGCCAGCTCCGAGTCCTGGTTCACGGGCCAGCCGTCGTCCCAGCCGCCGTACTCCTCGAGCGTCGAGCGCCGCCACACCCCGGTGAACACGCCGGTGTCGATGTCCTTCTCCTCCTCGGCCTCCCACTTGCTGGAGCCGCCGGCGCCGAACCAGGATCGCAGCGCGATCGCCACGCGCCGCGACCACTTGCCCGTGCCGTTCGGGATCTGCGGGCCGGTGACCCATTCCACGCCGTCCTCGCGCGCCAGCCGCTCCACGCCCTTCGCGACGTACTCGGCCGGGTAATGGGTGTGGGCGTCCATCCGCACGACGTAGTCGCCGCGCGCGTTCTCGAGCCCGATGTTGAGCCCGAAAGTCGTTCGCCGCTGCGGGTTGTCGAGCACCCTTATGCGGTGGTCCTGCGCCGACATCTCCTGGAGGATCGCCTTGGTGCGGTCCTCGGAGGCGCCGTCCATGAACAGGAACTCGATCTCGCCGTCGAAGCTCTGCGAGAGCATGGCCTCGACGCTCTCGCGGATGTGGCGCTCCTCGTTCAGGACGGGGATCAGGACACTCACGTCGACGCGCCCGTTGGAAGACTGCTGCTGCTCGGAAGTCACGGGGAAAGTATCGGCACTAACCGGTGGAACCGAAGGGGTTCACCGGCCGGTCGGGCGGCCGCTTGAGCGAGAACGGCACCGACACCTCCCCCTGCGAGCCGATCCGGGCGCGCAGGTGACCGTTGCGCGGGCCGCTGAAGATCCCCTTGAAGATCCCCTGTGAGTCCGAGCGCAGCCGCTTCAGGCGCTTGTAGCCGCCCTTGCCGGAGCGCTCGATCACGACGGCCTTGCGCACGCCGCCCGGGGTCCGGCCCCAGACGCGCACGCGCTTACCGGAGCGAAACGCGACGAACGGGAAGCGGTATGCCTGCAGCGACGCCCGCTTGGGCTGGTCGCATGCGATGCCGGCGTCGCAGCGCAGCCACAGGCCCGACTGCACCGGTCCCGTGGAGGGCCCGTCGCGCAGCCGGTACCAGACGAACAGGCTGACGCCCGCGCTCCACGAGCGATACAGGGCCTCGGAGACCCAGCGCGCGTGCAGCCCGAGCGGGACTCCCTTCGGGTCGGCGGGCGCCGTGTCCCAGCCCATCTCCGTCACCCAGAACTTCACCGAGCCACGCGAGACGATCCGCTTCTGGCGCACGGCGGTCCGCAGGAGCTTCTGCATCCGCGGCAGGTCCCCCAGCGAGACGCTGTCGCGATGGCCTGCCTTGTGAGTCGCGTCACCCGACGTGTACGGGTGGTGGCTCCACGCGTCGAACTGGACCTGCGGCCCGCAGCCGGGGATCACCTTCAGCTTCGCCGACAGGCACAGCAGCTCGCGCATGAATCGGTAGGGCCCGATCGTGAGGGAGGCCGCGCGGTTCAGCGTGAACGGGAAGAGCGCCCCCGCGACGACGGTGTTGTCGGCATGCACGCGATGGACGCCGGTGGCAAAGCGGTTCACCAGCTCGCGGTAGAGGCCGGGCGAGTAGTTGCTGCCGTCGGCGTTGCGCTGCGGGAACAGGAAGAAGCTCGCGTTCGGCTCGTTCCACGCCTCGAACATGCGCACGCGCGGCAGGCCGGCCACCGCCCCGCTGTACCGTCGCGCGACAGCTTCGGCGAACAGGCCGAACTGGAGGGGGTCGGGATTGCCGGTCCCGGACGAGCCGCGTGTGTCGCGCTCCGCGAACCTCGGCGCCTGCTCGACCGTGATCAGCGGGTCGAGCCCCGTGGCGACCGCCTGGCGCACGTAGGTGTCGAACGGCTCCCACCTGTAGTTCGGGTCCAGCGGATCGGAGGGGTTGAACGTCACCGGCGGCGCGGCCGGCGCGATGTCCTTCCAGACGACGCTGATCTTCACCACCCCGGAGCCCGATGCCTTCACGCGGTCGAAGTGCGTCTGCGTGAGGTCGAAGTCCTGGACCCCGGTGACGAGCCCGCGGGCCCCGGACGCGGAGGCGGGCAGGGCAAGCACGGCCACCGCTGCGGCAAGCAGCGTGGCGCGCCGGAGGAGGGTCAGCATCCTGCGTTCCACCTGTTCTCTCTAACCAGACTTGCTGCCGCGAGTTTCGTCGCGCAGGTCCTCGAACAGCTGAGAGGTCGGGTTGAGCGCTTCCGCGCGGCGCAGGCTGCGGCGCCCTTGACGCACGGCACCGGCCTTGGTCTGGATGCGCGCCGCCACCAGCCACGTGCTCCAGTCCCGGCTGTCGCGCTCCAGGGCGTCCCCGATGTGGCGGCGGGCCCGTGTGAGGTTCCCCGCCTGCTCCTCGACCAGCGCGAGCTGCACGTACGGCGTGGAGGCCCACGGCTGGACCGAGCGCGCGTCGTCGGCCGAGTCGCGCGCCTTGGCGAGGTCGCCGGCCTCGGCCGCCGCCTGGCTCTGCTCGAGCCGCTCCTGGCCGAGCATCGGCACTGTCACGCACATGACCGCAGCGAGCGCCAGCGCCACGGTGGCCGTGCGCAGCGCGCGCACGCGGATGTCCGCGCGCGTGCCTGGTGCAGGGGGCTCACGGCGAGGCCGCGACCGCGGCTCGCCGCCGGGCGGGAGCGTCGCGAGGCCCGCCAGCATCGCGAGCGCCACGACCGCCACGAGCCCGACGATCGTCAGCTCCCACATCCAGTCGATCGCAGCGCCCAGGGCGAACGCCGCGAGCACGCCCGCCAGCGCCGCCACCAGCGGCCGGCCGGGACCGGCCCGGCGCAGCCGTGCGATCGCCGCCACGAAGCCGGCGCCGAACACCAGCACGATCAGGGCGAAGCCGGCGATGCCAAGCTCGCCGAGCATCTCGAGCCACAGGTTGTGCGCGTCGCGCACGAAGAGCGGGAAGTCGGCGTGCTCGGTCCACCATGACTGGTAGGACCCGGCGCCCTGGCCGAAGACCGGCTGCTCCTGCCATTGATCGCCCGCCGCGGCCCACAGCTGCCAGCGGCCGGTGCTGGTCGAGCTCAGCAGGTGCGAGCGCGTGAAGTCTCCCTCCGCGTACTTCGTCTCCCCCGGAGGCCGCTTGAAGTCCTCGAACTTGCCGGCCGGGTCGAACGCGGCCGCGCCGCCGATCGCGACCAGCGCCAGCGCGGCCACCAGCCCGGCCTGCGCCACGCGCGACAGGCGCACGTCCCAGTCCGCGAACCGGCACCAGGCCCAGTAGAGGGCCACACAGCCCGCGCAGAGCAGCGCGATCAGCGTCGCCGCGCTCTCCCCCTCGCCCGCCACCGCGGGCGCCGAGAGCGGCCCGTTCACGAGCGCGTCGCGCGCCAGCAGCACCTCGACCGCGCCGATCGCGCCGGCGGACGCGATCGCGGTCGCGACCAGGGCGCCGGTGCGGCGCGACGTCAGCGCACAGAACACGAGCACTCCCAGCACGGCCACGGCCGCTCCCCCGCGCGAGGAGGTCAGGTAGATGGTGGCCGCGACCGCCGGCACCGGCGCAAGTGCGAGCGCACGGAGGATCGGCGGGCGCTGGGCGACAGCGGCGCGCAGCAGCAGCGGCAGCGCCATGCCGGCCAGGATCGCGAGCCCATTCCAGTAGTTGACGGGGTAGTGGAGGCGGGTCTGTACGGGGAAGAACGAAGGTGGCGCGCCGGGCCCGATGTCGCCCCACCAGAAGCGGCTCGCAAGCGCGACGCCCACGACCCCGACGATGCCGAGCGCCAGCCCGTCGCTGACCGCCGCCGCGTGACGCGCGCGCACGCCGACCGCCACGACCGCGAACACGCCCAGATAGGTCAGGACGCGCGTGAACTCGAGGAAGGCCTTCTCGTCGGACACCGCCCAGCCCGTCGACAGCACGGTCAGGACGGCCAGCGCCGCCAGTGCCGAGCCGGCGACGATCGCCGCCCGCGGGAGCCGCGCTCCCGGCCAGAGCTTGAAGGCCACGGCCACCGCCACGGCCCACCAGGCGGCGATGCCGATCGCGGAGCGGTCGGTGAGCTGGTAGCTGCCGTCGTTGAAGCCGAGCAGGAACGTCACCGCGCCCACCAGCAGCGTCACGGCAACGGCGATCGCCGCGTCGCCGGTGCGGCGCGGCTGAGCGGGCGGGAGGGCGGGCCGCGGGCCGGCCTCTACCTCCGTGGACCGCTCGTGTGTCCGGCTAGCCGGACTTGCTGTTCTTGTGGCGCTGATAGGCGACTGCCCCGACCATCAGGCCCGTGATCGCGATCAAGGCGAACAGGAGCCAGAGCAGGTCCTCCCCACTGTCTCGCACCGACTTGACGGAAGCCGTCGGGACGGCGGTCGTCGAGCGGGACGGGGTCCCCTTCTTATCGGCGCTGCCGGCCGTTTCCTGAGGCGCGCCGAAGCGCCCGGAGGTGGCGACCTCCTCGAGCGCGGCCGCGTCCTTGCCGCCCTCGGCGTCGAGCTTGGCCTTGGCCTTGGCGGGGAGCTTCGTGCGCCCCTCCTTGCCTTCCTTGGTCGCGTTCGGGCCTTCGCTCGTGGGGATGGTCTCCACGTACTGGTCCGCGGCGGAGAAGTCGTCGGGCGACTTCGCTGCCGCAGTGGCCGGCACGATGAGCAGTACCGCGAGCAACGCGGCCAGGGCGCGGAGAGGCGTCACCGTCAGTCCTCCCGCCAGCGCAGGAGCGACCCGATGGTCATGACGGCGATCTTCATGTCGAGCCATAGAGACCAATTCTCGATGTAGAAGTTGTCCCATTCGACCCGGTCGGTAAGAGAGGTGTTGCCGCGCAGGCCGTGGACCTGGGCCCAGCCGGTGATGCCCGACTTGACCCGGTGACGGTCACCATAGCGATGCACGGCCTCTTCGAAGAGGCGCACGAAGGTGCCGAGCTCGGGCCGGGGGCCGATCAGCGACATGTCGCCGCGCAGCACGTTCAGGAGCTGCGGAAGCTCGTCCAGCGAGTACCGGCGCAGGATCCGGCCGATCGGCGTGCGGCGGTCCTCCTCGGCGGTGTCGACCGTCTCCTCCGCGGTCTCCTCGAGCGTGGCGGTGGAGACAGCGGCCTCGGGCTCGCCGACCGTCACCAGCTCGTGCTCGTGATGGCCGTTCCCGTTGCCGTTGCCGTTCCCGTTGACCAGCACGTTGCCGTTCCCGTTCCCGTTGCCGTTGGGCTCCGCGATCAGGGAGTTGCCCGCGTCGAGCGTCTCGAACACCCAGTGGCCGTGGTTGTGGCCGGACGCCTCGGGGCTGCCCTTCATCGTCCGGAACTTGAGCATGTCGAACTCCTGGCCGTCGAGCCCGATGCGGCGCTGACGGAAGAAGATCGGGCGGCCGGACGTGATCAGGACCGCGGCGGCGATGGAGATCAGGATGGGCGAGATCAGGATCACGGCGATCCCCGCCACGACCCGGTCGATCGCGTACTTGACGAGGAACTGCAGGCCCTTGGGGTCGATCGGGCGCATCTCGAGCAGCGGGAGGCCGCCCAGGTGCTCGACCGACACGCGCTCGACGGATACCTCGAACAGGCGCGGGACGAGCGAGGCGGACACGCCCAGCTCGCGGCAGCGGCGCACCATGCTCAGCATCACGGCGTGGGGCGCCGTGGAGAAGGTGAAGACGACGTGCTCGACCTCGTTCTCCTCGAGCACGCGCTCGAGGTCCCAGCTCGCGCCCAGGACCGGCAGGTCGACGGCCGCTCCCTCGATCTCGAGCGGGTCGTTGTCGAGGAAGCCGACCGGGCGCAGCCCGAACTCGGAGCGGTCCATCATGCGCTTCGCGACCAGCTGCCCGACGCGGCCGGCGCCGACGATCAGCGTCGCGCGGCCGCCGACACCGCGGGAGATGGCGCGCGCGCGGGCGATGAAGAGCCCGGTGCGGCCCACCGAGAGGCCCACGGCGGCAAGGATGAAGGTCTGGGCGGTCTGGGCCGCCGTGTACGGGTCGTTCTCGAGCACGACGCGCAGCGAGATCACCGTCATCGTGGCCACGGCCGTGGTCGACACGATGGAGCGGATCTCGTCGAGCAGGTGGGACCGCAGCCGGTCGCTGTACATGCCGCGGATGCCGAACAGCGCCAGGACGAGGACGCCGAAGAAGGTCACCCACTTGACCGGCATCGCCGGCTCGTTCAGCAGGTGCGACATCGCCTCGGTCGCGCCGCCGGCCACCAGCAGCATGAGGAAGTCGATCAGCAGCGGCCGGAGCTGGCGGCGGCGGGAATGGATGCCGAGGCGCAGCGCACCCATCGTGGATCCGCGCAGCAGCCCTAGCCTCAGTGCCGAGCCGATCTCCTTTGAAAATAGGTCGTTAGTTCCCATGACCGCTTACAACGCCCGTTCCTTCAAACGTTGGACTGACTCGAAACTTGTGAAATCCGTTTCGCGAAAGTCCCGATGTCTTCGCTATGACAGCGAACTCAGAACCGGGTTTCGGGCGGGGTGACTCCCGGTTCTCCCGTGTGCGACCGTCCTTGGGCATGCATCGGCGGCGGGGGTAACCCCGACGCGAATCAGGCCAAGATCGATCTGCAGCACGGACCTCCTTGCCCCTTTCCCCGTGAGAGCGGCCATCGTGTCCGATCGCGGGGCGGCGGCACAGCCATTCTAGACAACGGTTCCGGTGGCGTCGAACCTTTTTCAAACCGATTTCTTTTCTCGGCTCGAAACGCCTCCGTATGTAGTGCTGAATACGCCTGAGCGTGCAGGCGCTTCTTACTGCTTCGACACGGCGGGTCCCGGCACCTGCTCGGGTGCGCCGAAATTGTGCAGGGCGGCCGGGACGCGAAACCCGCCGTCCGGAAGCTGGTGGTTCTCGATGATCGCCAGCAGGGTCCGCCCGACGGCCACCGCCGTGCCGTTCAGCGTGTGGACCGGGGCCGGCGATCCCCCGCCGGGCGGGCGAAAGCGGCAGCGCAGGCGCCGCGCCTGGTAGTCCGTCGTGTTCGAGGTGGAGGTCAGCTCGCGATAGCGCTGCTGGCCCGGCAGCCAGGCCTCGCAGTCGTACTTCTTCGCGGCTGAGGCGCCCAGGTCGCCGGCCGCGACGTTCACGACGCGGTAGGGGATCTCGAGGTCCTGCAGGATCTCCTCCTCGATCGCCAGGAGGCGCTCGTGCTCGTCGCGCGAGCTCGAGGGCTCCACGAACGAGAACATCTCGACCTTGTCGAACTGGTGGACCCGGAAGATCCCGCGGGTGTCCTTGCCGGCGGCCCCGGCCTCCCGCCTGAAGCAGGTCGAAAAGCCTGCATAGCGCAGGGGAAGCTGCTCGGCGGAGAGGATCTCGTCGGCGTGCAGGGCGGCCAGGCTGACCTCCGAGGTGCCCACCAGGAGGAGGTCGTCGCCCTCGACCTCGTAGATCTGCGCGCGGTCCGTGGGCAGCAGGCCGGTCCAGAACATCGCCTCCTCGCGCACCAGCACCGGGGGGATCACGGGGCGAAAGCCGCGTCCCTCCAGCTTGCGCATCGCGTACTGCACCAGCGCCAGCTCCAGCAGCACCAGCTCGCCCTTCAGGTAGGCGAACCGCGAGCCGGATGCCCGCCCGGCGCGCTCCATGTCGATCAGGTCGAGCGCCGTCCCGATCTCGAGGTGGTCGCGCGGCTCGAAGTCGAACGCGGGCGGGTCGCCGACCGTCTTCACGACCTCGGCGTCCTCCTCGGTCATGCCGTCCGGCGCGGTCGCGTCCGGCAGGTTGGGGAGCTCGGCCAGCAGCTCGTCGATCCGGCGCTCGATCTCCGACAGCTCCTGCTCGCGCGACTTGATCTCCTCCGTGAGGGCGTTCGATTCGGCCACCGCGGCACCGGCGTCCTCGCCGGCCCGCTTGGCG
Organism: Solirubrobacterales bacterium; assembly: GCA_035650255.1. Lineage (GTDB taxonomy): Bacteria > Actinomycetota > Thermoleophilia > Solirubrobacterales > JBBDJG01 > DASRIA01. The sequence goes on along the minus strand of DASRIA010000089.1, from coordinate 14,137 downwards.
CGCGCGATCCCCTCGGAGACCTTCTTCTTCGCCGCGCGACGGTTCTCGACCTCGGGCAGCAGCGTGCGGCGCCGGGCGTCCAGCTCCAGCAGCTCGTCCACCTGGCCGGCGACGCCGCGCCGGGCCAGGGCGGCCTTGACGCCGTCCGGATCGCTGCGGATCAGCTTGAGATCGAGCGTGGCGCCGGCCTGCCGCTAGCTAGTTGCCGCCGGAACCGCCCGAGCTGCCGGACTGGCCCGACTCGTCGGCGGAGTTGCCCCCACCGGCCTCGTTCTGCCCTGCGCCGGGAGTCAGGCCCGGCGGGCCCTCGGACGTGCGGCCGGCGTACTCGGCGACGAACTCCGCGACCGCCTCCGCGTCCTCGCCCACGACGATGTTCTGGGGCATGATCGAGCCGGAGAACCCGCCGTTGCGGATCGCGTACAGCACCTGGTCCTTGGTCTCGCGGCGGTTGTCGAGGTTGGGACCGGCGACGCGCTCCTCCGGGTTGCTCCCCTCGGTGCCGGCGGCCTTCAGCGTGTGGCAGCCGGCGCAGCGCTCGGCGAACAGCGTCGCGCCGCGGCTGTCGACCTCCTGGTCCTGGCCGCAGCCGGCCGCGGCCAGGGCGAGCGCCGCGACGGCGGCGGCAGCTGCAATGCGGGGAGGCCTCATCGGGCGGGGATATTAGTTCTTAGGGGGACGGCCGTTGGGCCGTCCGGCGAAAACGTCGCTTCACGCCGCGACCCGCGGGAGGGAAGCCCGCCCCAGGGGCGAACTAGAGGGGCGTCCGGCGCCGGTCGGGCGGCACGGGCTCGGATGAGCCGGTCCGCCTCGGGTGCGGCCTCCACTATTCGAGAGGCGCGCCCGCACATGACGGCGGCGAATGGGTCGGCGCCGGACGGTTTCTTCCTCGCTGGCATGATGCCGCCATGGCGCGCCGGATCGACGCTGACGAGTTCCGGGCCTCCTGCGGGCACTTCGCGACCGGCGTCTGCGTGGTCACGTCGCTGGGCGCCGACGGCCCCAGCGGGATGACGGCCAATGCGGTCACTTCCCTGTCGCTGGAGCCGCCGCTGATGATCGTCTGCTTCGCGCTCACGTCCCGCACACTCGCGGCGGTCGAGGATTCCCGGCGGTTCGGGGTGCAGTTCCTCGCGCACGACCAGGGGGACGTGGCCGCCCGGTTCGCGTCCAAGCTGCCGGAGCGGGAGAAGTTCGACGGCCTCGGGTGGAGCGAGCGGGCCGGCGTCCCGTCGATCGACGGCTGCCTGGCCTGGCTCGGCTGCGAGCTGCGCGACCTCCATCCCGGCGGAGACCACCTCATCGGGGTGGGAGAGGTCGTCGACCTGTGGCAGGTGGCGGGCGACCCGCTGGTCTTCTATCGCGGCGACTACTGGTCGCTGGCCGAGCGCGCCGACGCACCCGCCGACGTCGACCGCGCCCTGGAGGGCCCCGGCTGACGATCCGCCGCGGGAGGGCTCCGGCCCGACGATCCGCCGCGGGTGATTGCACACAGGGTGCCTGTACGACCCCAGCTGCAATCACCTCGTTCGGGCGTTCGGGCGCGCGGGCGCTAGAACAGCGCGCCCGACACCTGCGCCGCGCGCAGCGAGAACGCGGCCACCAGCAGCGCGGCCAGGCTCATCACGACCATCTCGCGACGCACGATGCGCAGCGCGATCGTGTGCTGCTCTCCCGCCGGCAGCCCGCGGAACTCGACGCCCTCGGGCAGCTCGCGCTGGGCCGCGCCGACGCGCATGCCCTCGGCGAACAGGTTCACCAGCAGCGGCGCCGTCCCGTACATGTAGTGCCACGCGTCCTTCGGCTCGTGGCCCGCGACCAGCAGAATCGCGCCCAGGAGCACCTGCACCACGACCGAGATCTGGGCCGCCCGCAGCACGTACCAGAACGACACGGGCGTGGCCCCCGCCAGCGCGGCGCCCGCTCCCCACAGGCCGACCACCACGTTGAGCACCAGCACTGCGACGCCGACGACGAGGTGGACCTCAGTCAAACGAGGCCGCCGGGAGTGACGAGATTGAGACGGAAAGCACTATGTAACACATTGTTACAAAGGTGGTATAACTCGATTCCAGTGCGGAATTTCGGCCCCCCAGACCCGCACTGGGAGAGGTAACCAGTTTGGTCGAGAGCTATCTGCCGGTGCTGGTCTTCCTCGCACTCGGCACGATTGTGGGCGTCGCGTTCACGACGCTCAACCGAGTACTCGGTCCGCGCAACCCCACGCAGGTCAAATCCGATCCGTACGAGTGCGGATTGCCATCGGACGTGCAGCGGGGGTTCCGCTTCGGCATCAGCTTCTACCTGATCGCGATGCTGTTCATCTTGTTCGACATCGAGGTCATCTTCCTCTACCCGGTCGCCGTGCACCTGAAGGCGGCCGGCACGTTCGTCCTGGTCGAGACCATGATCTTCGTCGCGCTGCTGGCCGTCGCCTTCGTATATGTGTGGCGCAGGGGGGCGCTGGAATGGAAATAAAGAGGGAGAAACTGCTCCCCTCGCAGGCGCGGGTCGCCCCTGCCGAGGGACCCGCGGATCTCCTCGCCCGGCAGCACCGCGCCAGCGAGATGCTGCGCGGCATCGACCGCGCCGGCGGCGACCTCGACCGGTACGTCGAGGAGCGCGTCCTGACCACGACCTTGGAGAAGGCCCTCAACTGGGCGCGCTCCAACGCGCTCTTCCCGGCCACGTTCGGCCTCGCGTGCTGCGGCATCGAGATGATGTCGATCGTCACCGCGCGCTACGACAGCGCCCGCTTCGGCGCCGAGGTCTTCCGCGCATCGCCGCGACAGGCCGACATGCTGATCCTCTCCGGCCGCGTGTCGATCAAGATGGCCCCGGTCATCCGGCGCCTCTACGAGCAGATGCTGGAGCCCAAGTGGGTGATCGCGATGGGCGCCTGCGCCTCGAGCGCGGGCGTGTTCAACAACTATGCGCTCGTCCAGGGGGCCGACAAGTTCCTGCCGGTGGACATCCACGTGCCGGGGTGCCCGCCCCGGCCCGAGGCCCTGCTGCACGGGATCATCAAGCTGCAGGCGAAGATCAAGGGCGACCCCACCCTGGGCTGGCGCGAGCGCTACGGCGCGCGCGGGACAGAGGAACTCGGAGACGACACGGAAGCCAACGGATCCTGACCCGCGCTGACCGTGCCTGACGCCACCGGACTGGAGCTGATCGCACACGACCTGCGCGAGCAGGTTGCCGGGTCGGTTACGGGCACGGAGCACCGGCACGGCATCGCAACCCTCGTGATCGACCCCGACGCCGTGCTGCCGGTGCTGCGCTGGCTGCGCGAGACGCCGAACCAGGACTACCACTTCCTCGCCAGCGTGCACGGCTGCGACTACCTGCCGCACGCACCGCGCTTCGGCGTCCACTATGAGCTGCTCAACATGGAGCGGGTCGAGCGCCTGCACGTGAAGGCGCTGCTCGAGGACCCGGGGCTGCCCGACCTGCCCGAGATCGACTCGGTGGTGGAGCTGTTCCCGACGGCCAACTTCCAGGAGCGCGAGATCTACGACATGTTCGGAGTGGTGTTCCAGGGCCACCCCGACATGCGGCGCATCCTGATGCCCGACGAGTACGAGGGCTTCCCGCAGCGGCGCGACTTCCCGATGGGCGGCGAGCCGGTGCTCTTCACCCACAACGAGACCAGCACGCCCCGGTGGTACGAGTGAACGAGCCCAGCGGCAGCGTCAGGGAGCTGGCCACCGGGGTGACGGCCGTCCCGGCCGACGGCGCGCAGCCCGACGAGGAGCTGCTGACGATCAACTTCGGCCCGCATCACCCGGCGACGCACGGAGTGCTGCGGCTGCTCGTCACGCTGCGCGCGGAGGAGGTGCTGGAGGCGCTGCCCTACGTGGGCTACGTGCACACCGGCATCGAGAAGTCGTGCGAGGACAAGTCGTACTGGAAGGTGATCCCGCTGGTCGAGCGCATGGACTACCTGTCCTATTACTTCAACGCGCTCGCGTTCTGCATGTCGGTCGAGCGCCTCCTGGACGAGCCCGTCCCCGAGCGCGCGCAGTACCTGCGGGTGATCCACTGCGAGCTCAACCGCATCCACTCGCACCTCGTGTGGCTCGGCACGACGGCCCTCGACCTCGGCGCGATCTCGATCTTCTGGTACTGCTTCCGCGAGCGCGACAAGATCCTCGACCTGTTCGAGTTCTCGTCCGGACAGCGCATGCACACCCGCTACATCCAGGTCGGCGGCGTGGCGGACGACATCCCCGCGGGCTGGGCGGAGAAGGCGCTGCGGTTCACGGAGGACATGGAGGAGCGCGTCGGGCAGTACGAGGCGATCCTCGACCGCAACGAGATCTTCCTGCAGCGCACGCGGGACGTCGGCATCGTGTCGCAGGAGCGGCTGCTCGAGCTGGGAGTGACCGGCCCGCTGCTGCGCGCCTCCGGCAATCCCTGGGATCTGCGCAAGGCCGCTCCGTACTCCTCGTACGAGAAGTTCGACTTCAAGGTCCCGGTGGGCACGGTCGGGGACTGCTACGACCGCTACCGGGTGCGCGTCGCGGAGATCCGCGAGTCGTGCAGCATCATCCGCCAGGCGATCGAGGGCCTGCCCGCGGGCCCGTACATCACGACGAACCGCAAGGTCGCGCTGCCGCCGCGGCACGAGCTGGCGACCTCGATGGAGGCGCTGATCCACCACTTCAAGCTCGTCACCGAGGGCTTCCGCGTGCCGCCCGGCGAGGCGTACGCGCCGATCGAGAGCCCGCGCGGGGAGATGGGGTGCTTCGTCCTCGCGGACGGCTCCGCGAAGCCTGCGCGCGTGCACATGCGCGACCCGTCCTTCGTGAACCTGCAGGCGCTGCGGGAGATGGTCGTGGGCGGCTACATCGCCGACATGATCACGAACCTCGCGATGCTGGACCCCATTCTGGGCGGTATCGACCGATGAGTGGTCTGGTCCCGGGTCCAGCAGCGCATTTCTTGGGCGAGCGCCGCAGGCGCGAAGCACGTGACTTCAGGTGGGCGAAGCCCGTGATGTTCCTGGACCCCATTCTGGGCGGTATCGACCGATGAGCAAGTTCGACCACCTCCGGGGAGTGCCGGGCTCGCGCAGCCGGCTGGCCGCCCAGGTCTGGGAGGGCGCGCGCGTGGAGGCCGATCCCGCTGGGATCCCGGAGCCCAGCGACGTGGCCGTGCCGGAAGAGCTGCGCGCGAACATCGAGCACCACATGTCGCTGTATCCGGATCCCCGCTCGGCGGTCCTGCCCGCCCTGCGCGAGGCACAGCGCCACCACGGCTGGCTGTCGCCGGAGGCGATGGTCCAGGTCGCCGTGGTGATGCAGTTCAGCCCCGCATACCTCGAGTCGGTCGCGAGCTTCTACGACATGCTCGAGCTGCAGCCCGTCGGCACCCACACGATCTACATGTGCACGAACCTGTCGTGCCAGCTGCGCGGCGCCCGGGACGTGCTGGCCGCGCTGGCCGATGCCACGGGGGCGCCCGTGGGCGGCTCCAGCCCGGACGGCGCGTTCCACCTGCGCGCGTTCGAGTGCCTCGGTGCGTGCGACATCGCGCCGATGGCCTCGATCGAAGGCCACTACCGGGGACCGCTGACGCCCGCGGACGCCGCGACGATCGCGGAGCACCTGCGCTCCGGCGAGGCGGCGGCGGACGTGCTGCCCGACAAGCTCCCGACCAAGGGAGTGCCGGCCGTCGAGAAGAGGCCGGCCCAGTGAGCACCGGCATCCTGCTCCGGCACGTCGACGTGCCGGACCTCAACCGGATCGAGACCTACGAGCGCGTCGGTGGATATGCGGCGCTGCGCAAGGCGCTCACCGAGATGACCGCCGACCAGGTCCTGAAGGAGCTCGAGGCGAGCGGCCTGCGCGGCCGCGGCGGCGCCGGCTTCTCGATGGGGAAGAAGGCAGGCTTCCTGCCACACGGCGACATCCAGAAGTACCTGTGCTGCAACGCGGACGAGTCCGAGCCGGGCACGTTCAAGGACCGCGAGCTGATGCACCGCAATCCGCACCAGCTGATCGAAGGCGTGCTGATCGCCGCCTACGCGGCGGACATCACGAATGCGTTCATCTACATCCGCGGCGAGTACGAGGAGGAGGCCGACATCCTCGACGCCGCCCTCACCGAGGCGTACGCCCGCCGCTACGCGGGCGACGACATCCTCGGTTCGGGTTTCGGCTGCTCGCTGGTCGTGCACCGCGGCGCCGGCGCCTACATCTGCGGCGAGGAGACGGCGCTGCTCGACTCACTCGAGGGCAAGCGGGGCAACCCGCGCCTGAAGCCGCCCTTCCCCGCCAACCAGGGCCTCTACCAGGGACCGACGCTGATCAACAACGTGGAGACCCTCTCCAACGTGCCGCACGTGATCGCCAACGGCGCCGGCTGGTTCCGCACGTTCGGGACCGAGCGCTCGCCCGGCACCAAGGTCGTGTCGGTCTCGGGATGCGTGCAGCGCCCGGGCAACTACGAGATCGAGCTCGGCATCCCGTCGCGCGACATCATCTACGGGCTCGCCGGGGGGCCGCCGGACGGGCGGCGGGTGAAGGCCTGGTTCCCGGGCGGTTCCTCCGCGCCGGTGCTGACCGAGGAGCACCTCGACCTGCCGTACGACTTCGAGCACATGGCGGAAGCCGGCTCGATGCTCGGCTCCGGGGCGATCATCGTCGTCGACGACTCCGTGCCGATCGTGTCCATCGCGCTGCGGCTGGCCGAGTTCTACCGCCACGAGTCGTGCGGCAAGTGCGTGCCGTGCCGCGAGGGCACGAACTGGACCGTGAAGATGCTGGAGCGCATCGACCGCGGCGAGGCGACGCCCATGGACCTCGACGTGATGGCGGACGTGCAGGGCAACATCATCGGGAACTGCCTCTGCCTGCTGGGCGACTCGATGGCGATGCCGGTCGGCTCGATGATCGCCAAGTTCCGCCCCGAGTTCGAGGCGCACATGGAAAAGGCCGTCCTTCGGCAAGCCGCAGGACGGGTGGGCGACGGGACGGAGTCACCGATCTCCCTCTCTGGCGAGGCGGCCTGATGTCGACCGGCGACTGGATCACGTTCACGATCGACGGCCGCGAGGTGCGCGCGCCCGAGGGCGAGTGGCTGCTCGACGCGGCGAAGCGCGGCGATGTCGACGTGCCCTACTTCTGTTACGAGCGCAAGCTCGGTCCCCCGGTAGGCGCCTGCCGCATGTGCATGGTGGAGGTCGAGGGGATGCCCAAGCTGCAGACCTCCTGCTCGACGCCGGTGAAGGACGGGATGGTCGTGTACACGCAGACCGACCGCGTGAAGGACGCGCAGAACGCGGTCGTCGAGTTCCTGCTCGTCAACCACCCGCTCGACTGCCCGGTGTGCGACAAGGGCGGCGAATGCCCGCTCCAGGACATCGCGTTCGGCTGGGGGCCGGGGCGCAGCCGCTTCGTCGAGGACAAGCGCAACTTCCCGAAGCCCATCGCGCTCTCGCCGTTGATCGCGATCGACCGCGAGCGCTGCATCCTCTGCTACCGCTGCGTGCGCTTCTCCCAGGAGGTGGCCGAGGACGACCAGCTGATGTTCCTCGAGCGCGGCGACCACACCTTCGTGGGGACGTTCGACGGGCGCCCCTACCAGGCGCCGTTCTCGGGCAACGTGGTCGACCTCTGCCCCGTCGGCGCACTCACCAACACCGCCTACCGCTTCCGCGCGCGTCCCTGGGACATCGAGGGCGCGGGCACCATCTGCACGCTCTGCCCGAGCCAGTGCAACGTCGAGCTGACGATTCGCGACGAGCGAGTCGAGCGGGTCGAGCCGCGCGACAACGACGCCGTCGACGACGGCTGGCTATGCGACAAGGGCCGCTGGGGATACCAGTCCACGCGGCCGGACGGGCGCGTGCTGGAGCCGCTCGTGCGCGACGGCGGGCACCTGCGCCCGGCCACCTGGGAACGTGCGCTGGCCGCCGCCGCCGAGGGGCTCGCCAAGGCGGGGGCGGCGACGGCGGGGATCGTGGGCGGCCAGACCAGCAACGAGGAGGGCTGGCTCTTGCAGCGCATCCTCCGCGAGGGCCTGGGCTCGCCCCACGTGGACGCCCGCGCCGGCGGGCCGCTCGCGCCGTCGGCGGCACGGCGCCTGTCCCACCCGAACCTCGCTGCGGCGATGCCCGACATCGATCGCGCGTCCGTGGTGCTGGTGCTCGAGAGCAACCCGCTGGACGAGGCGCCGATCTTCGACCTGCGGCTGCGCAAGGCCGTGCGCCGCTCGGGTGCGCGCCTGCTGGTTGCCTCGAGCGCGCCCACCGCGCTCGACGGAGGCGCAACCGAGGTGCTGCGCTTCGCGCCCGGCGGCGCCGAGTCGCTGTTGCGGGCCCTGCAGAAGGCGCTGCTGGAGGCGGAGCGGGCAAGTGACGGAGGCGAGGACGGGTCCGCGGGAGCGCCGCGCGGGCACGCCGAGCTGGCCGGGCTCCTGGCGGAGCATTCGCTCGAGCGCCTGACGGACACCGCCGAGGTCGACCTCACCGACCTGCGTGACGCGGCCGCGCTGCTGACGCAGGCCGGCAACGTCGTCGTCGTGTGGGGCGAGCGGCTGGGCTGGGGCGCGCGCGGCTCGGGCGCGCTCGAGGCGCTGGCCGACCTCGCGCTCGTCTTGGGGCTCGACGCGGCGGAAGGCTCGGGCTTGATCGAGATCCCGGCCTCCGTCAACGGGCGCGGGCTGCGTGAAGCCGGCTGCGTCGCCGGCATCGGCCCGGGGTTGTCGGACACGGCAGCGGGCCTGACCGCCGCCGGCGCGCGCGACGCGGCGCTGACCGGCGACGTGCGCGCGTTCTACCTCCTTCACAACGACCCGCTGCGCGAGTTCCCGGGCCAGAGCCGGTGGGACGAGGCGCTGCGCAAGGCGAGCTTCGTGATCATGCACGAGCAGTTCCTGGGCGAGGCCGCCGTCAACCACGCGGACGTGGTCTTCCCGGCCGAGTCCTACGCCGAGAAGGAGGGCACGGTCACGCACCCGGACGGCCGCCTGCAGCGGCTGCGGCCGGCGATCGGCCATCCCGGCGAGGTGCGCGCCGAGTGGAGCGTGCTGGCGGAGATCGCCCACCGGCTGGGGCTCGACGTGCGGCGCTCGGTGACGGCCGGGGCGGTGCTCGAGCAGCTTGCGGAGGAGGCTCCGATGTACGCGGGCATCACGCTCGACGAGATCGGCGGGCGGGGCGTGCGCTGGCAGGAGCGCCCCGCGGGCGCGGCCGCCGCGCGGTCGGCGTTCGGCGAGCTCGGGTTCGGCCCCGCAGCGGAGCCGCCCGCGCCGCCCTCCGCCGGCGACGGCGCGCTGCGGCTGTCCACGCGACCCGGGCTGTGGGCGTCGTGGGTGACCGAGCGCTCGCCCTCGCTGCGATTCCTCGTCTCGGGCCAGCAGGTGGAGCTCAGCCCGCTCGACGCCGAGCGGCTGCAGGTCGCCTCGGGCGACGAGGTGCAGGTCCGCAGCAACGGCCACTCCGTGAAGGCGGTCGTGCAGATCCGTGACCGCGCCAAGCGCGGCACCGCCACGCTGATCGAGGGGACGCAGGAGGGGAACGCCAACGTGCTCGCCGACGGCGCCCTCGTGGTCGTCCAGGTCGAGCGTGACTGATGCTGCTGCTGGCGGACACCGACTTCGTCGAGACCACCGGCGTGTGGATCATCAAGTCGGTCGTCATCTTCGCGTTCGTGATGGGCGTGGTGCCGATGATCCTGCTGCTCGAGCGCAAGCTCCTGGGCCGGTTCCAGAACCGCTACGGCCCCAACCGGGTCGGGCCGTACGGGTTGCTCCAGCCGCTCGCGGACGTCGTGAAGCTGCTCGGCAAGGAGCCGTTCCATCCGTCGACGGGCGTGCCGCGGCTGATGGCGCTTGCGCCCGCCATCATGATCGTGACGGCGCTGGCGTCGATCGCGATCATTCCCTTCGGGGACGTCGAGGAGGGCTTCGGCTCGAAGTTCGGGCTCTACGGGATCGACGTCAACATCGGCATCCTGTACGCGTTCGCGTTCGGTTCGCTCGCCTTCTACGGGCTGATGCTGGGCGGCTGGGCCTCGGGCTCCAAGTACTCGTTCCTGGGCGCCATGCGCGCCGCCGCGCAGCTGATCAGCTACGAGGTGTCCCTCGGCCTGTCCTTGATCGGCGTGGTGATGATGGCCGGCTCGCTGTCACTGGTCGACATCGTCAAGGCGCAGGACACCGTCTGGTACGTGCTCCCGCAGTTCGTCGGCTTCCTGATCTTCACCGTCGCGGGCTTTGCCGAGACGAACCGCCCGCCGTTCGACCTGCCCGAGGCGGACGCCGAGTTGGTCGCGGGCTACAACACCGAGTACGGCGGCATGCGCTTCGGCTCGTTCTTCATGGCCGAGTACATCAACATGCTCGTGATCGCGGGCCTTGCCTCCGCCATGTTCTTCGGCGGCTGGATGGGCCCCGGGCCGAGCGGGCTGGACCCGTTGTGGATGGTGCTGAAGATGCTTGCGATCGTGGTCTTCTTCATCTGGATCCGGGCCACGATGCCCCGCCTGCGCTACGACCAGCTGATGAGCTTCGGCTGGAAGATCCTGCTGCCGCTCGCGACGCTCAACCTGCTCGTGACGGCCGTCCTCGTATCGACCACCTGAGGTGACATGACATACCGACCCGAACCAGATGCCATTGCCGTACAGCGCGGCCCCGAGCCCGGGGGCCTGGGCGGCGTGTCGCGCGCGTTCGGCGAGACCCTGCGCGGGCTGAAGACGACGTTCGGGCGCCTGGTCGAAGGGCCGGTCACGATCCAGTACCCGGAGGAGAAGACTCCCGTCTACCCGCGCTTCCGCGGCCGGCACAAGCTGCACCGGTTCGAGGACACCGGCCTCGAGAAGTGTGTCGGCTGCTCGCTGTGCGCGGCCGCCTGCCCGGCCGACTGCATCCGAGTCGTCGCGGCAGAGAACACGCCGGACCAGCGCGTGTCGGCGGGCGAGCGCTTCGCGGAGGTGTACGAGATCAACATGACCCGCTGCATCTTCTGCGGGTACTGCGAGGTCGCGTGCCCCTTCGACGCGATCACGATGGGACACGACTACGAGTTGTCCGACTACGACCGGTCGGACCTGATCTTCACGAAGGAGATGTTGCTGGCGGAGCCCGTGGAACGCACGCCGCTGAGGCGCGAGGGGGAGTAGGCCCGGCGATGGAGGCAGTGGTCTTCTTCGTGGCGGCCCTGCTCGCCGTCGCCGGCGCAGCGGGAGTCGTGCTCCAGCGCAACCCGTTCTACAGCGTGCTGTCGCTGGTCGTGCACCTGATCGCGCTGGCGGTGCTATTCCTGCTGCTGCGCGCGGAGTTCCTCGCGGCCGCGCAGGTGATCGTGTACGCCGGCGCGGTGATGGTGCTGTACGTGTTCGTGGTCGCCTACGTGGGCGGCCTCGAGGACGCGCTCGCCGAGCCGAACCCGACCCTGCGGCTGCTCGCCCCGCTGTTCGCGGTCGCGCTGCTGGTCGAGCTGTGCGTGGCGATCATCGGGTCGGGGCTGAAGGCACTCGACTCGGAGGGACCCGACCTGGCAGCCGGCTTCGGTTCGCCGTCGGCGATCGGCGAGCTGTTCCTGACGAAGTTCCTGGTCGCGTTCGAGGTCGTGTCGCTGCTGCTGCTGATCGCGGCGGTGGGGGCTGTCGTGCTCGCGAGACGCGAGGAGACCACCTGATGGACATCGTCTGGTACCTCGTCCTCTCGGCGTTCATCTTCTGCATCGGCGCGGCCGGCGTGTTGACGCGGCGCAGCCCGCTCGTCGTACTGATCTGCCTGGAATTGATGCTGAACGCCGGCAACCTGGCATTGGCTGCTTTCGCGCGGATGACCGGCACGCACGACGGGCAGGTCTTCGCCCTGATCGTGATGATCGTCGCCGCGGCCGAGGTCGTGATCGGGCTCGGGCTGATCGTCGCGATGTACCGCAGCCGGCTGCCGATGGACGTCGACGAGATGTCGGAGCTGCGCGGTTGAGCGTCGCCACCTACGGCTGGCTGGTGATCGCATGCCCCCTGGCGGGCTCGATCGTGATCGCGCTCGGCTGGCGGGTGTGGAGCGGCCGCACGGCGGGCTGGATCGGCTCTGCCGCGATCTTCCTGGCATTCCTGAACGCAATCGGCGCGCTGGTGCAGCTGCAGGACAAGCCCGCCGCCGAGCGCCACGTGACGTCATCGCTGTGGGACTACGTGGGCACGTCCGGCGTCGACGCGCGCCTCGAGATCCTGGTCGACCCGCTGGCGGTGCTGATGGCGCTGGTCGTGTCGGGCGTCAGCTTCCTGATCCACGTGTACTCGGTCGCGTACATGGCCGGCGACCGCGGCTACGCGCGCTACTTCAGCTACCTCAACTTCTTCGTCTTCTCGATGCTGCTGCTGGTCCTGGCGGGGAACTTCTTCTTCCTGATCGTCGGGTGGGCGTTCGTGGGCTTCGCCTCGTACGCGTTGATCAGCTACTGGTACCGGCGCCAGACCGCGACGGCGGCCGGCATGAAGGCGTTCGTGATCAACGTGATCGGCGACGTCGGCCTCGTGCTCGCGGCGATCATCCTGCTGCGCGACACCGGCCACCTCGACTTCGCGCGGGTGTTCGAGTCTGCGCCGGAGGCCTACACGCAGAACGAGTGGACGATCGTGGCGGTGTGCCTGTTGATCATGGTGGGCGCGTTCGCGAAGTCTGCGCAGATTCCCCTGCACACCTGGCTCGCGGACGCGATGGAGGGCCCGACGCCGGTCTCCGCCCTGATCCATGCGGCCACGATGGTGACCGCCGGGGTGTACCTGATCGCGCGCTGTTACCCGCTGTTCGAGCTGGCGCCCACCGCAGCCGACATATCCGCGGCGATCGGCGCGCTGACGCTCGTGTTTGCCGCATCCGTCGCGCTGGTGGTCACGGACCTGAAGCGGATCATCGCCTACTCCACGATCAGCCAGATCGGCTACATGATCATGGGCGTGTCGATCGCGGCGTACGGCGCCGGGATGTTCCACCTGATGACGCACGCCTTCTTCAAGGCGCTGATGTTCATGGCCGCGGGCTCGGTGATCGCCGCGATGGCGGGCAACCAGAACATCGACCGGATGTCGGGGCTGCGGCGCGCGATGCCGTTCACGTACGTCGCGTTCCTCGTCGCGGCGCTCGCGCTCGCGGCGTTCCCCGGGTTCTCGGGCTACTTCTCCAAGGACGAGATCCTCGCGTTCGCAGCCGAGCGCGGCGGGGGCTACTGGATCCTGTACGTGGCGGGCACGGTGGCCGCCGTGATGACCGCCTTCTACGCGTTCCGCATGGTGTTCCGCGTCTTCTGGGGCGAGCCCAGCGAGGAGGCGCGCGAGCTCGAGCGCGGCCACCTGCACCACGCGGAGCCGATGAACCCGGTGACCGGCGAGCCGGAGGACATCGATGTCGGCTACCCCGGCCCCGAGCACCACATCGCCGAGCGGGAGGGGCCGATGCGCGGCGCGATGGTGCTGCTCGCCATCCTCGCGATCACGGCGGGAGTCGTGCAGATCCCCGGCGTCACGCACGTGATCGAGAACTTCCTCGAGCCGACCTTCGAGGACTCGCGCTTCGCCCACACCGACGTGTCGGGCGGCATCGAGGCGCTCGCGCTGAGCGTCGGCGCGCTGAGCGCGATCGCCGGGATCGGGCTCGCGTGGCTGCTGTACGTGCGGCAGCCGGGCACCACGCTGCGGCTGGCCGAGCGCTTCCGCGGCCTGCACGACTTCCTCGAGCACAAGTGGTATTTCGACGAGCTCTACGACCGCGCGATCGTGCGCCCCACGCTGGCGCTCGGCGCTTGGTCGGCGAACGTGTTCGAGCGCTATGTCGTGAGCGGCATGGTCTCGGGCACGGCGCTCGTGGTGCGCGCGGGCAACCAGTTCGTGCGCGTCGCGCAGTCCGGCGTGCTGCGCTACTACGCGCTGCTCCTGATGACCGGGGTGACGGCGCTCGCCCTCTACTTTCTCGTCGTGAGCCGGTGAGCCACTGATGCTGAGCGTGCTCATCTTCCTCCCGCTTGCCGGCGGCGTGCTCGCGGCGCTGCTGCCGGAGGGCCGCGGCGGCCGCCTCGCGGGAGCGGTCACGCTCGCGTGCGCGATCGCCACGCTGGGGCTCGGCATCGGTCTGCTCGTGGACTTCGACTCCGGCGGTGGGCTACAGCACGTCA
>DASRIA010000088.1:0-2365 GCA_035650255.1 Solirubrobacterales bacterium | reverse complement strand
GCGGCCCGACGCAGCGCCCGCTCGTAGGTGAGCCGGCGAGAGCGCACGCCGATCTGGGCGCCGGAGCTCGGCGCGCCGAGCTCGACCGGCTCGGCGCCGAGCGCGAGCCATGCCCGCCAGGCCTCGGGCCATTCCGTGAGGAGCAGGTCGCGGACTGGTGGGCGGAAGCCGTGGGGGTGCTCGAACTGCATGACGCCACGGCGCCGCCATGTGCCGTCGGGCAACGGACCGGGGTCGCGGTCGACCGCGAGAACCCTGTGGCCTCGCCGGGCAAGCGCGGCGCCCAGTGTCAGGCCGGTGGGGCCCGCGCCGACGATGATCACATCCATGCCTTCACTCTTTGCTACACTCATAGTGTGATGACTACACTACGAGTGTTGTCAAGTCGAGCGCCATGCTGGGTGGCCGGCGCGTGAGCGGCGGACCGCGGCCGTACCAGTCCGCGCTGCGCGACCAGCAAGCCCGGGCCACCCGGCGCCGGATCGTCGGCGCGGCGTTGGAGCTGTTCAGCGAACGCGGCTACGGGCTGACGACGATCGATGCCATCGCCGAACGCGCCGGCGTCGGCCGCAAGACGGTGTTCACGTCCGTCGGCGGCAAGGCGACGATGCTCAAGCTCGCGTTCGACTGGACCCTGGCCGGCGATGACGAACCGGTCGCCATCGCGGACCGGCCCGAGGTGCGCCGGATGTTGGAGGGCACGGACGCCGCTGCGCTCCTCGACGCGTGGATCGCGATGAACGCCCACATCGCACGACGGCTGGCCCGGCTCTACCACGTCCTGGTCGTGGCGGCGGACCGCGACGCCGATGCCGCCGCCCTGCTGACCACGACCGACGAGCAACGCGCCGAGGGTGCTCGCGCCGTCATGCGCCGGCTCGACGCGCTCGGGGCGCTCCGCCGCGGCCTCGACGTCGACCGGGCGGCTGACATCGCGGACGTGCTCATCGACCCCATGCCCTACCAGCGACTCGTGGCGATGCGCGGCTGGTCGTTCGCGGCGTACGTCGAGTACCTGCAACGAATCGCAGCCGCGTCACTGCTCCGGTGATCGCAGGTTCATCGCGAGGTGCGGGACGCGCTGGACGCCTGACCCCTACAGGCTCATCTTCGTGTAGTCGGCGGACCACCATCGCTCGGGCCGCATGGCGTAGCGCGTCACTGCCACGTCGGCGCGCTCGATGTAAAGGTCACCCAGCTCGGGCCCGAGGTAGCGGTGGGCGATGGGCCGGCGGTGGGTCTCGCGGTCAGCGGGCTCGGCCGTCGTCACCGGGCCCTCCACCGTCACGTACGCGTAGGCCGTGGGGTCCTCGCGCTGGGCGCACAGGCTGAACCGGCGCGCCCGCTCCAGCAGCCGGCCCTTGCGGGACGTCGCCTCGGTGAGCACCCACAGCTCGCCGCCGGGCTCGTACACGTACCAGATGGGCACGCACAGGGGCGGGCCGTCGGGCCGCTCCACCGAGATCACGCCCACGTGCCGGTCGGCCAGGAACGCCTGGCGCTCCGCGTCGGTCATGGTCAGGTCCATCGGTTCTCCTTCTGTCGTCGGCTCGTCGTCTGCTCGCGCTGTCGCTCGCGTTCCAAGTCTTGACGGGGACGAAGCCCCTAGGTTGCTGGGGATGGAGTTCGAGAATCGGGTGACGAGGGCGCTGGGGGTGGACATCCCGATCGTGCAGGCGCCGATGGGGTGGATCGCTCGGGCGCAGCTGGCGAGCGCGGTGAGCAACGCGGGGGCGTTCGGGATCATCGAGACGTCGTCGGGGGAGCTGGATGTCGTGCGGGAGGAGATCCGCAAGATGCGGGATCTCACCGACAGGCCGTTCGGCGTGAACATCGCCCAGGCCTTCGTGCGGGACCCGAACATCGTGGAGTTCGTGGCCGACCAGGGCGTGAAGTTCGTGACGACCTCGGCGGGCAGCCCGATGCGCTACACGGCGGCCCTCAAGGAGCGGGGGCTCACGGTGTTCCACGTGGTGCCCGATCTGGCCGGCGCCCTGAAGGCGGTCGATGCCGGGGTCGACGGCCTGGTGGTCGAGGGCGGGGAGGGTGGCGGCTTCAAGAGCCCGACTCCGGTGTCGACGATGGTGCTGCTGCCGTTGATCGCCTCGAAGGTCGACGTGCCGATCATCGCCGCGGGCGGCTTCGTCGACGGCCCGACGATGGCGGCGGCCTTGGCGCTCGGCGCGGAGGGCATCCAGATGGGGACCCGGATGGTGTCCGCGGCCGAGAGCCCGATCCACGACAACTGGAAGCAGGCCGTCCTGGCCGCCCGCGAGACCGACACCGTGTTCCTCAACCGCCACACCAAGCCGGCGCTGCGGGCCCTGCGGACCGAGCGGACCACCGCCCTGGAGTTCGACACCGA
>DASRIA010000087.1:0-10777 GCA_035650255.1 Solirubrobacterales bacterium | reverse complement strand
GCGGAGCAGGACCGCCTGCGGCGGAACGACGTCCTCCATCGCGTACTTCCGCACGATCGGGTTGTAGTCCTCCCAGAGCACGCGGTTCGCGCGGTCGGCGCCGATCACGACGAGGAGCCCGGTCGGCGAGCAGTCGATCGGGAGCAGGAGCAGGTCCGGACGCCGTTGCGCAAGGCATTCGGCGAGCTTCCACACGTCGCCGGTCCACACGCGCGTCGTGCGCGCCCGTTTGCCCTGGTCGGGATGGTTCGGGAACACGTCGTCGAAGACGATCACGGTGGTCGGCGCGGCATGGCGCTCGACGTTCATGAAGTCGCGCAGCGCGAACTCGAACAGGTGCATGCCGTCGATGAACGCGAAGTCGACCGGCATCCCGCCGAGCTCCGATCGGAGGTCGTAGTCGCGGAAGAAGTCGTCGCTCGTGACCTTGAAGATCCGCGCCGCCTCCTCGACGGCCGTGTCCACCACCTTGGGCTCCGGGTCGATGCCGATGCTGACGGTGCCGGGCGGCACGCGGCCCAGCGAGCGGCCCATGTGGACGCCGATCTCGACGTACGTGCGGGGCCGCAGCCGCTCGTGCAGGCGCTCGAGCAGCGCGAAGTAGCCCACGGCCGCGTTCACCGCGGCGGCGCGCTTGCGGAACACCTCCAGGCGGCTCGCGCCCTCGGGCCCGAGCTTCCAGTAGTGGATCCGGGTCCGTTCGGTCGGAGCGCCGCCGTCCGGGGCCGGGACGGTCTCCGCAACGGGCACCAGCACGCGGTCGTCGAACACCTCGAACTCCAGCGGCTCGATCCGCCACGTCTGCCACCCGAGCTCCTCGAGCCGGGCCAGCGTGTCTTCCCGGTCCCGGCGCCGGTGGCGCACGTCCCGCGGGCGCTCCAGCAGCTCCACTTCGGGCGCGAGCACGCGCTCGAAGGCGCGCACCCCTTCGTCGTTGAAAGAGTGGTAGGCGTCGCGCAACAGCGCCACATTTGCCTTGTTGTCGGTCAACGCCCCTCCTGACACCCGGTGTCTGCCAGCCGGCCTGCCCAGCTCCTCACCCTCATTAACCGTACAGGACAAAACCCGGGCTGAATACCGCTCCGGAGTCCCAGGAGAGACCCCTGCACGCATGCGCGATAGCGTTCCGGGTACTCCACCCACCGCTGGGGTTCCATCGTCGTCCCGAGAAGGGAGAGTCATGAAGCGTTTCACCCTGCTGCTCGTCGTTTGTGTGCTGGCCGTGTTCGGGCTGGCCGCGTGCGGCGGTGACGACAACAACGACTCGACCACGGAGCCCGCCGCGACCGACACGACGACAACCGAGACCACGACCACCGGCGAAGGCGGCGGTGGCGGCGAGACGGTGCGGGTCTCGGCCGACCCCGGCGGAGCGCTCGAGTTCGAGCAGAAGAGCCTCACCGCGCCGGTCGGCAGCGTGACGGTCGAGTTCCGGAACCCGTCTTCGACGCCGCACGACTTCGTGCTCGAGCGCGACGGGCAGGAGGTCGCGAAGACGGACGTGATCTCCGACGGCGAGGACACGGCCGACGCCACCCTCGAGGCCGGCGAGTACACGTACTACTGCTCGGTCCCGGGGCACCGGCAGGCCGGCATGGAGGGCACGCTGACGGCCGAGTAGCCTCCGGCTATGTGACCATCCGCACCCTGGCGATCGCATGCCGGGGGTAACTTCCCGCCGAGGGACGAGGAGTGTCAGCTACGCGAGCAAGTGTTCCGCCGGGCCCGCGCCAGCCGAGCGCGATGCAGACGATCGGGTGGTGGGCGCGGCCGATCTCGTTCCTCGAGCGGTGCCGCGCCGAGTACGGCAACCGCTTCACGATCCGCCTGCTGGCGACCCCGCCGTTCGTGATGATCGCGGACCCCGCACAGGTGAAGGAGATCTTCACCGCCGACCCGCAGGTGCTGCATCCCGGCGAGGGCGCGCGAATCCTCGAGCCGGTGGTCGGCAAGCACTCGGTGATCCTCCTCGACGAGGGTGAGCACCTCAGCCAGCGCAAGCTCATGCTCCCCGCCTTCCACGGCGAGAAGATGCAGCGCCTGGCCTCGACGATGCAGGAGGTGGCCGACCAGGAGGCCGCCTCATGGCCCACCGGCCGGCCGATCGAGCTGCACTCGCGGTTCCAGGCCCTGACGCTCGAGGTGATCCTGCGCGCGGTCTTCGGGCTCGACGCCGGGCCCCAGCTGGACGGCCTGCGGGTCCGCCTCAACGAGATGCTGAACGAGAGCGCGAAGCCCGCCACGATGATCCCCTTCCTGCAGCGCGGCAGCAAGTGGGAGCAGTTCGAGCGGACCCGGTCCGAGGCGGACGAGTTGATCTTCGAGCTGATCGACAGGCGCCGCGCCGAGGACGAGGAGCGCGACGACATCCTGTCGATGCTGCTCGGCGCGCGCCACGAGGACGGCACGCCGATGTCGCACCAGGAGCTGCGCGACGAGCTGATGACGCTGCTGGTCGCGGGCCACGAGACGACCGCCTCCGAGCTTGCCTGGGCGATCGAGCGCCTGGCACGCGAGCCCGCCGTGGTGAAGCGGCTGCACGAGGAGATCGACTCGGGCGACGGCGACGCCTACGTGACCGCCACCATTCAGGAGACGCTGCGGCGGCGGCCCGTGCTCCCCAACGCGGCGCCGCGGCTCGTCAAGGAGCCCATCGAGATCGGCGGCTGGACCTATCCGCCGGGAGTGTGCCTGGTGGCCAACGCCTACCTCATCCACCACGATCCCGAGATCTACCCCGACCCGTACGCGTTCCGCCCGGAGCGATTCCTCGAGGACTCCCCCGGCACGTACACCTGGATCCCCTTCGGTGGAGGCCGGCGCCGCTGCCTGGGCGCGACCTTCGCCCTGCAGGAGATGAAGATCGTGCTGAAGTCGATCCTGTCGCGCTACGACGTCGCTCCGGCGCGGCCCCAGCTGGAACTGACGCGCCGCCGGGCGATCACGATCAGCCCCGGGCGCGGCGCCGAGGCCGTGCTCCACGCGCGGACGCCCGCCGCCGAGCCGGCCCCGGTCGCGGTCGCCGCTTAGGCCCCTCCGGCCGCGGCCGGACCAATTTCTCGACTAGATGTCAGCAAGTCGGGGCAAGAACAGTGGTGCTCTGCTCATTTCAGGGTCGACCGCTGGGGAGCGGCGACCGGAAGGAGATCGATGAGACGACCACTCTCTCTGGTCGGGACGGTCCTGATCGCGCTCGCGATCATGGTGCTGGCCCCGGCCGCAGCGTCGGCATGGGCACCCGCGGGACAGGCCACCGTGCACCCGGGCGTCCAGACATTCACCGCAGGCGCCCAGTGCACCTCGAACTTCGTGTTCACGCAAGGCGCCGACGTCTACCTGGGGCAGGCCGCCCACTGCTCCGGCACGGGCGCTGCCACCGATACGAACGGCTGCGACAGCGGCTCCCTGCCGCTCGGCACCCCGGTCGAGATCGACGGCGCCACCCGCCCCGGCACGCTGGTCTACAACTCGTGGATCACGATGCAGGGCCGCGGTGAGGCCAATCCGGACGCCTGCGCGTACAACGACTTCGCGCTCGTCCGGGTGGATCCGGCCGACGTCCCGAACATGAACCCGTCGGTGCCGGGCTTTGGCGGCCCCACCGGCGTGGGCGAGGCCGCGAACAACTCGACGGTCTACTCGTACGGCAACTCGTCGCTACGCGCCGGCGTCACGCAGCTCAGCCCCAAGCAGGGCATCGTGGTCGCCACCGAGGGCAACGGCTGGAGCCGGACGGTCTACACCGTCACCCCCGGCGTCCCCGGTGACTCGGGCAGCGGTTTCCTGAACAGCACCGGCGCGGCATTCGGCACGCTCAGCACCCTGGCGGTGCTGCCGTGGCCGGCGTCCAACGGGGTCGGTGACCTCAGCAACGAGCTCGCCTACGCGCGCGCGAACAGCTCGTTCACGGGCGTCCAGCTGGTGCCGGGGACCGAGCCGTTCCAGGGCGACCTGGCCGGCGCGATTCTCGGAGGCTGATCCGAACTACTGCGGCGGCGCGCTCGTCGCGCGCCGCCGCAGGCTCAGCTTTGGCCGCTTAGCGGCCGACGGCCTGCTTGAGCTTGGCCCCGGCGCTGAAGCGCGGGACGCGTGTGGCCTTGATCTGGATCGGCTGCCCCGTCTGGGGATTCCGGCCCTGGCGGGCGGCGCGATCGGCGACGTGGAACTTGCCGAATCCGGTGATGTTGATCTCCGTACCGCTTGCCAATTGCTCCTCGATGGTCCTGAGCGCGGCGTCCACGGCCAGCTCCGCCTCGCGGCGACTGAGCTCTGACCTCTGGGCGACCTGCTCGACCAACTCGGCCTTGTTCATGTGAACTCCTCCTGGGTGGAAGTTGGCCCGGGCGACGCTAAATGGGCCGTCGGACGGCAACCACGCCCGGAAAGCGGGCGCTCAGGAGGGTTCTGTCGGCCAGGGGGGCGGCTAGCGGCCGAACGTGCGCACGAACTCGCGGGCGCGTATCCGCACCGCTGCGAGCGCCTCGCGCACCTCGGCCAGGCCCGCCCGCAGCTCCGCGTCGCCGACCTCGACCGGCATCATCGAGTCCTGCAGCTCCGCGATCGCCGTGTCGGCCCGGCCGGCGGCCTCCACCGCGTTGTCGAGGAAGCCCTTCACGCCCTGCGACGGGAGCCCCGCCGCCGCCTGGTCGAACGTGCGGCCCTGGAGGTCATGGCGCTCCGCGAACCCCGCGTGGGTCCGCCGCGCCCGCGCGTAGGCCTGCTGCACCGGCCGGAACAGCTCCTCCTCGAGCCGGTCGGCGTTGCGCTCGTCGAGCTGCTCGTAGGCGGCGCCGAGCGCCGCCAGGGACCGGCCCAGCTCGTCCGTGGCCCGCCCGATGTCGTCGAGCAGCTGCTGTCGTGCCTCCGAGGCTACATAGGCCATAGGGGCACCACGGTAGCGGGAACCCCGGCAACAAATCCTCCCGGACGAGGGAGCGACGGGGCCGTGCGGGCGCGGGCAAGCCCGCACGACTCTCCCCGTCTCTGTGGCGGGGCCTGAGCCATACTGCGCGGGCGATGTCGCAGGAGAACGTCGAGATCATCCGCCGCGTTTACGAGGCGTGGAAGGCGGGCGACGAGGAGACGATCTTCTCCACATACGACCCCGGCATCCGGCTCAACCCGGACCGCGAGGCGTCATGGGTGGGGATGGATGAGGACTACCTCGGCCACCGCGGCATGAGGCGCTACATGAGCGCTGTCTATGAGGCATTCGACGACTACCGCCCGGAGGTCGAGCAAATCATCGATGCGGGCGAAGGCCGGGTCCTCGTCCTCGCGATCGAGCACGGCCGGGGACGCGGCAGCGGCGCGGAAGTGCAGTCTGCGAAGACCGCACACCTCTGGACGCTGCATGACGCCAAGGCCGTCCAACTGGACCTATTTCTGGACCGGGAACGGGCTCTGGAAGCGGTGGGGCTCTCGGCGTAGGCGATGTCGCAGGAATACAGCGAGAACATCGAGCGCGCGTATGAAGCGATGAGCCGGCTGGATGCCGAAGCCATGGTGGCCCTCTGTGAACCTGACGTCGAGTTTCGTTCGCGGATTGCGGACGCCGATGACGTGACCTATCGCGGTCACGATGGGGTGCGTGACTACATCGCGAGCTTGGCCGAGGTCTTCGAGTGGGTACAGACCGAGCCGTTGGAAGTGGTCGAGGGGAGCGATCGGGCCGTGGTCTGCAACCGGTTTCGCGCCCGTGGTCGTCACAGCGGGGTTGAAGTGGAGGAGCGGTTCTTCCAAGCGCTCAGGTTCCGCGACGACAAGGTGCGGTGGTGGGCGTTCTATCCGTCGCAGACCGAAGCCCTCGAAGCCGTGGGCCTGTCGGAGCAAGACGCTCACGCGGACCCCTGAGCACTCGCCGAGTTCGGCGATATCGGGGAAGTACGAGGGGTGAGCGACGGGATTCGAACCCGCGACCGCCTGGACCACAACCAGGAGCTCTACCTACTGAGCTACGCCCACCACGAGGGCCTTGGCCCTGACATGAATCTAGCGCCTCGATCTCCGGCGCGGAACATGACGGCCCGCTGGGCTAGGGTGCCCGGCGGCATGAGCACCTTCGACGCTTGGCAGATCGAGCTGCACGGGCACCGGGTGATCTACCGGAAGGCGGGCAGCGGCCCGCCCGTGGTCCTGATCCACGGGATGGTCAACTCCTCCCGCCACTGGGAGGAGGTCGCGCTGCGCCTCGCGGGCTCCTACACCGTGATCGCGCCGGACCTGATCGGCCACGGCGACTCGGCCACGCCGCGCGGCGACTACTCGCTGGGAGCGCACGCGGCCAGCATCCGCGACCTGCTCGCGGCCATCGGCGTCGACCGCGCGACGATCGTGGGCCACTCGCTGGGCGGCGGCGTCGCGATGCAGTTCTTCTACCAGTTCCCCCAGCGTGTCGAGCGCCTCGCGCTCGTGTCGAGCGGCGGCCTCGGCGACGAGGTCAGCCCGCTGCTGCGCAGCGCGGCGCTGCCCGGCGCATCGGCCCTGCTGTCGCTCGCCGCGCACCGGCGCGTGCTGGCCGCGCTGATGAACGCCGGGGAGCGGATGCGCCGCCGCGGCTCCGGCAAGGGCGTCTACCTCCAGGCGATCGCGCGCGCCCTGCGGCCGCTCGAGGAGCCGGCCGCGCGCCGCGCCTTCCTGCAGACGCTGCGGTCGGTGATCGACGCGCGCGGCCAGCGGGTCAGCGCAACCGACCGCCTCTACCTGCTCAACTCGATGCCCACGCTGGTCGTGTGGGGCGGGCGCGACAACACGATCCCGCTGGCGCACGGCCGCGACATGCACCGGGCCGTCCCGGGCAGCCGCTTCGAGACGCTTCCGCGCGCAGCCCACTTCCCCAACCTCGAGGACCCGGCGGGTCTGGCCGCGGTCCTGCGCGACTTCATCGAGACCACGGAGCCGGCCCACATCGACGACTCCGACTGGGGCGGCCTGGTGGCGCGCCCCTCGCCGAGCCGCATGCGCCAAGCGGCCGGACCGCGGCGCGGCTAGGAGAACCGCAGGATCAACCTCAGCGTGTCCTCGGGACCCGGCCAGTGCTCTCGCACCAGCTCGGGACCGGCGCCGCGCAGCACGACGCGCAAGGCCAGCGCCACGACGATCGCGTCGTCGAGCTGGCCCGCGACCGGAATGAAGTCCGGCACGAGATCGAGCGGCAGCGCGAGGTAACCGATCACCGCCGCGAGCAGCAGCTTCCGGCGCCGGGAGATCCGTGCATCGCCCAGTAGCCGCCGGAACAGGACGACGCAATCGGGTATGAAACGGACGAGTGCACGCGCCTCGCTGCGCCGGCCCGCGACGTACAGCACGGCCACGAACAGCGCATAGAGCGCCAGCGCGATGCCGAGCCCGAGCGCAACCTCGGTCACGGCGCTATTCCTCAGGCTCGTAGTAGGGGTCCCAATGCGGCGGGACCTCCTGGAGCACCCGCAGCGACGCCGGGTCCTTGGCGGGCGGCAGCACCGCGCCTGCCTTGATGCGCTGTCCCACCAGCCGCGCCAGCGGCACGTACGGCAGGTCCTGGGGCACGCGGATGATGAACCGCTCCGTCACGACGGTCACGACGGCGCTCGGGCGCTCGGCCAGGATCGCCTCGTAGTCGAAGGTCGGGCGGTGCACGTAGAACACCCGCCCGAACGACTCCGCCATGAAGTGCAGCAGGGTGTAGGCAAACGAGTCGCCTTGGACGAAGCAGCGGCCGGGCGCCTGGTCGCACTCGTACACCACGTTCTTGCCGTTGTTGTAGATGCGGTTGTCGGCAACCATGCGCGCCGCCGGGTTGCGGGGCTCGGCCAGCACGTGCGTCGAGGTGAGGGGCGGATCGAGCTTCACGCCGAGGTCGCCGCGGTCCTCCTCCTCGGTGATCCGCAGATCCTCGCGCCGCAGACGCCGCACGTCCACCCCGCCCCGCTCCATCGAGTCCATCAGGGCTTCGTAGGCGACGAACGCCCCGAACTCGCTCCAGTGGGTGTCGGTCGGGATGTACGTGAGGTGCTCGCGCTTCGCGTCGAGCAGCTCCTGCAACGGCATGATCACCGGCGCGAACGACCCGCTCTCCTTCAGATGGCCGAGCAGCTGGTTGATCGGCCGGTCTTCCACGATGTCGTAGCCCTCGGGCCGCTTCTCCGGATAGACCGAGACGGCGTTCGGGGCGATCAGGACGAAGTACGGGATGCCGAGGCGCTCCAGCCAGGCCGTCCGCAGGTCCAGCACGATCCGCCATTGACGCAGCTGGAGCGGGTTCAGCCGCACAGCTCCCGACATCTGGTCCCGCGAGCGGTTCGTGTCCCGCTGCAGGAAGAGCCAGCCGTCCCGGCCCGGGACGACCATCTCGCTGTAGATCTTGCGCAACCGCTCGAGCTGCGCGGGATCCGCTGCGGGCATCTCGTGCACGCGCGCGATCGTATCCATCGGGCGGATCGTCCCTGGCTCAGTACTAAGCCGAACCGGCCGCGCGGGTTAACACCGCGCGAAGGGCGGTGCTGGCCACGGATGCCAGCGGGTTCGTGGTCGTCGAGAGTTCCGCAAGTCGATTCCCCTCACCCACCTTTGGAGGATTTGAATGAACCTGAGCAGCAACGCGAGCCGTCTTTTTCAGTGGGGCGGCCTTGCCGCCGGTGCCGTGCTGATCGCGTTCGGCATCGCAGCGATCGTGATGGGATTCGATGGCCGCTCGACGGTCTCCGACACGCTCGAGCAGGAGAAGATCGTCGGCACGCCCGACATGACGCCGGCGCTGACCGAGAAGGCGGTGGCGGAGGCCGACTTGTCCGACATCGACGTGCCGAGCTGCAGCGTCGCCGGCAAGTCGATCGACACCGGGTCGGAGGCGCGCTGCTTCGCCGACTACCTGCGGATTCACGCCCTGGAAGGCAGCGGTGGGTTCGTCTACGCAGAGATGGGCCGATTCGAGGCCAAGGAGGACACGCCGAAGGCCGAGCTTGCCACCGGCGGAGGCACCGACAACGCGAAGTTCGCCGCCGTCGATCCGGAAACCGGGCAGCCCGCGTCGAACGGCGCCCGCAACGTCTGGGTGACCGCGACCGCGCTCGGAACCGCGCTGAACGCCTCCTACATGGCCGAGCGCATCAGCGTCTTCGGCATCGTCGTCGGCGTCGCGCTGCTGCTCAGCGGTGTCGGCTTCATCGTGCTTGCGCTGGCCACCCTGCGCCGCTCGCGAGCGTAGGGGGAGCGGCGGGGCCGCAACTCGTCGGTGTGCCTAGGCTTCGGCGCGTGCTCTTGCGGCGATGATCCACGTCGACGATTGTGCGGTGACGCCGTCCGACCCTCGAGCGAACTGGGCCAGGACCTCGCGGATCTCGGCCTCGAGCCTGGGGCGGACCTTCTCCGCGTCGGCGGCTGCGAGCCGGATCACCTCCGCCGCCGGTCCCAGGGCCATGTTGAACTCGACAGCGTGGTCGACGTCGTTCCCGATCTTCATGGGGAGATCGGACCGCCGCAGCGTGATCTCCTCGAAGCCGGCGATCCTGAGCTGTTCGGTGACGGTGTCGGCGTCGGCCATCGAGAAC
The DNA here is from genome assembly GCA_035650255.1 of Solirubrobacterales bacterium. Lineage (GTDB taxonomy): Bacteria > Actinomycetota > Thermoleophilia > Solirubrobacterales > JBBDJG01 > DASRIA01. The sequence goes on along the minus strand of DASRIA010000087.1, from coordinate 1,250 downwards.
GGGCCCGGCCCGCAGGTCGGCTCGTCGCTGTCCTCGGGCGCCTCCAGGTATCGGTCGACGACCTGTTCCGCGTGGTGGACCCACGGGTTGTCGAGCTTGCGGCGCCAGACGACCGCGACGAACCGGCCCGCCGGTGCCAGGGCGCTGCGAATGTTGCGGAACGTCGCGACCGGACTGGCGCAGAACATGATCCCCATCCGCGAGAACGCGTAGTCGAACGGGCCGGGCAGGTCCATCACCTGGACGTCGCCGGAGAGGAAGCTGACGTTCGTGATGCCCGCCTCCGCCGCCTCCGCGATCGAAGCCTCGACGAAGGGCTGCGCGACATCGACTCCGAGGGCCTCGCCGGTCGGTCCGACCAGCTCCGCGAGGCGCTGGGTCGTGTCGCCGAAGCCGCAGCCGATGTCCAGCACCCGGTCGCCGGGCCTGGGCGGATAAAGGCTGATCGCGGCCTCGCCGTGACGGGCCAGCCCCTCGACGATCAAGTCGCGGTACTGGACGAAGCGGTCGAAGAGCACGCCGCTCCAGGCCTCGGTGGCCTCCTCGTTCTCCGCTGCGACGGGCGGAGTGCCGCCGGCTGCAACTGATTCCACGCCTGGATGGTACGCCCCGGCGGCGAGGGCGCCCAGCTTGCTCGCCGCATGCGGAGCGGATAGGTTCGGCGCTCGCAACGATGAACCGACCGCCGGCGTGTCGCCGCAGGAAGGGGGAGCCCCGATGAGCACGGATTCGACCGCGAGCAAGCAGCGGCTGGATTGGGACGAGGCGGAGATGCATGCGAAGACGGCCGGCGGCTTCATCCTCGTCATCCGCGGGGTGGCGCCCGTGCCGATGGAAGTCGAGCTCGAGCCCCGGCCTGTCGGAACCGCACCCGACGAGTATCGAGGCATTGCCGTCGTCGGCACGCCTCGCGGCGACGTCGTCCCGCAGGTCGAAACGCCCTGGGGAATCCAGGTGGACCCGGCAGAGCTGCCCAAGGGCACGCGGGGCTTCGTTCTGGTGGGAGCTACGAAGAGGGAGTACTTTCCGCCCCAGGAGGACTGAGGGCGATGCCCCCGGCAGGATTCGAACCTGCGACCCGCTGCTTAGAAGGCAGCTGCTCTATCCGGGCTGAGCTACGGGGGCGCGTGCAGAAAGGCTAGCCGCCGGCAGGGCGGGCTCTGCCTCAGCCCCGGCGGTCGGGTCCGGCGTCCTCGATCGTGATGCGGATCAGGACGCGCTTCTCACGCTCCATCCGCGTGCGGTACTCG
>DASRIA010000086.1:0-66831 GCA_035650255.1 Solirubrobacterales bacterium | reverse complement strand
CACCCCCCGCCAAGCGTGCTGAGTTGACCACCTATACGGGGGTCAAGTGAGCACGCTTGGATGGCAGGGTCGGCTGGGGGTGTGATTCGCAAACAGCCGAATCGCAAAGGCGCACGGAAGTGTGGTCAAAGCCGCGCGAAGGGCGTGACGCGTTACGTTTCCCTCCATGGGGGACGAGGCTCGGCTCAGTCACATCGATTCCACCGGTCGGGCGCGCATGGTCGACGTGGGTGGCAAGCGGGAGACCGACCGGCGGGCACGTGCTCGGGCGCGCGTTCGCATGTCTCCCGACACCGCCGCGATCGTCGAGCGCGGCGACGCCCCCAAGGGCGACGTCCTCGGCACCGCGCGGATCGCCGGCATCCAGGCTGCCAAACGCACCGACGAGCTGATTCCCCTCGCACATCCGCTGCCACTGTCGTTCGTCGACGTCGAGGCCGAGATCGATGCCCCGGCGGGCACGATCACCTTCACGGCCGAGGCGCGCACCACCGCCAGGACCGGCGTCGAGATGGAGGCGCTCGCCGCCGCCGCGGTCGCCGCGCTGACGGCCTACGACATGGTCAAGGGCATCGAGCGCGGCGTCGTGATCGAGGAGATCGCCCTGTTGCAGAAGACGGGGGGCAAGGAGGACTGGTCGCGGGAGACGTAACCTGTGACAGCGGATGCGTGCCGCGATCATCACCATCAGCAGCTCCCTGAGTCAGGGACGGGGAGCAGACGAGAGCGGCCCTGCGCTGGCCGAGTTCGCGCGCGGGCTGGGCGCCGAGATCGCCGCCACGGAGACCGTCCCCGACGACCGGGCAAAGATCGAGTGGGCCCTGCGCCACTACGCGGACAGCGACGTCTGCGACCTCGTCCTGACCACCGGCGGCACCGGCTTCTCTCCCGATGACGTCACACCCGAAGCTGCCCGCGCGGTAATCGATCGGGAAGCGCCCGGAATCGCGGAGGCGATGCGCGCCGCCTCGCGCCCCCACACGGACAAGTGGATGCTCTCTCGCGCGGTCGCCGGCATCCGCAAGCGCACGCTGATCATCAACTTCCCCGGCAGCCCGAAGAGCATCGCCCAGATCGGCGAGGAGATCGCGCCGGCGCTCCCACACGCGGTCGCGCTCCTCAACCGGGAGCCGACGGAGCACTCGCATGGAGGTTGAGCAGGCCGAGCCGGCGCAGGTGTCGGAAGGCGAGGCCGGCACGGAAGCGATCCTCCTGCGCGAGGTGACGAGACGCTACGGCGAGCGCGAGGCGCTGCATGCCGTCAGCACCAGCCTCGAAGCAGGCAGGACGCTCGCCGTGTTCGGCCCCAACGGAGCGGGAAAGACGACGCTCCTCCGGATGCTCGCCACGTTGCTGGTCCCGCACGCGGGGACGCTGCGGGTCCTGGGCTCGGACCTGCCGCGCGAGTCTCATCGGGTGCGGCCGCTCGTCGGCTTCCTCTCGCACGACCCGCTGCTCTACCGGGACCTGTCGGGCCGCGAGAACCTTGCCTTCTACGCGCAGCTCTACGAGGTGGCCGACGCCGCCGCACGCATCGCCCACCTGCTGGAGGCGACCGGCATGACGCGCCGCGCCGACGAGCCGATCCGCAACCTCTCACGCGGGATGGCGCAGCGGCTCGCGGTGTGCCGCGCGGTCCTGCACCGGCCCAGGCTGCTCCTGCTCGACGAGCCGCGCGCTCATCTCGACCCGGAGGCGGCATCCGCGGTCGACGGCCTCATCGGTCCCGGCAGCGACGCGACGCGCGTGCTCGTCACGCACGACGTCGAGCACGGCCTCGCGGAGGCAGACCGCGTACTCGCACTGCGCGCCGGGCACGTGGCCGCCGACGCGCCCGCGGCGCACGTGTCGGCCGCCGACATCCGCGGCGTCTACGGAGGTGCGGTCGCGTGAGGCCGGTCGGCGCCATCCTGCGCAAGGACCTGCTCGTCGAGCTGCGCACGAAGGAGTCGGTCCCGTCGATGGCGATCTTCGCCGTCACGACCTTCGTCATCTTCCACTTCGGCCTCGATCGCGACCGCCTCGAGGGCGAGCTCGCCGCGGGAGTGTTGTGGGTGACGATCCTGTTCGCGGCGATCCTCGGCATCAACCGCATATTCGTCGCCGAGCGGGAGCAGGGCGGCTTCGACGGAATCCTGATGGCCCCGATCGAGCGCACCTCCCTCTTGATCGCGAAGGCGGGCGCGTTGTTCACCTACCTGCTCGCGCTGGAGCTCGTCGCGCTTCCGGTCTTCGCGCTGTTCTTCCTGTCGGACGGTTTCTGGGAGGCGCTGCCGCGACTGCTGGTGGTGGCCGTCCTGGCGGACCTCGGCCTCGCCACCGTCGGGGCCCTGCTCGCCTCGATCGCAGTTCACACGAGAGCTCGCGACCTGCTGCTGCCGCTCCTGCTCCTCCCGCTCACGCTTCCGGTCATGATCGGCGCTGCGGCAGCCACCAAGCCGTTGCTGTCGATCCCGCTCGAGACCTCTGGGGTGGGCAAATGGCTGGCTGTGCTGGCCCTCTATGATCTGATCTTCGGGCTGCTGGCCTACGCGGTATTCGACTTCCTCATGGAGGATTGACCTGGACTCGACGCTTTTTGGCAGGGGTCTCCGGGGTCTTGCGCTCGCCTCGACGGCAGTGCTGGCCACGGCCATTGCGCTTGTCTTCTTCTACGCACCGAACGATGCCGACCAAGGCTTCGTCCAGAAGATCTTCTACGTGCACGTTCCGCTCGCGATCGTCGCCCTGATCGGGTTCGTCGTCGCCGGCCTGCTGGGCGTCATGCACCTGCGCACCCGCGACGATCGCTGGGACTACCGCTCCTACGTGGCGATCCACATGGGCGTGATCTTCGGCGTGGGCGTGCTGATCACCGGAGCGATCTGGGCCAAGGCGGCGTGGGGCAAGTGGTGGGTGTGGGACGAGCCCACCCTCGTCAGCTTCCTGATCGTCTTCCTGCTCTACGTGACGTACTACCCGCTGCGCTACTCGATCGAGGACCCGCAGCGCAGGGCGCGGTACGCATCGGTCTTCGCGATCACCGCAGGAGCGTTCGTGCCGATCAACTTCATCGCGGTGCGGCTGGCGGAGAACCTCGTGCATCCCCGCGTGCTCAACCAGACCGCGGGCGACATGCCCGGCGAGATGCGGTTGACGTTCCTCGTCGCGCTGGCCGGCATGGCGCTGCTGTACATGACGCTGGTGAAGCTCGAGCTGACCTCGAAGCACGCCCGCGGGCAGCTGCGCAGGCTGCGGCGGCTGCTCGAGGAGGAGGGGTCTCCCGGCGGTGCCGCCCCGCCTCCGATCGTGACCGTCCCCGCGAAGCCGGAATAGGAGCGACCGATGCCCGCTCTCCCACTCGACGAGGCCGGAAAATACGTTGCCGGCGCATACGGGGTCTTCGTCACCCTGATCCTCGTCTACGTGGCGATCATGGGCGCGCGGCTCCAGCGCATCGAGCGGGAGCTGCAGGAGCTCACCGAGCTCGCCGAGCAGCGCCTGAAGGGGCGTTCCTAGTGGAGCACTCGGGCACGGTCGCATCGGCTTCGCCGCTCGCGCGGGTGCGCGACCTCGTCGCCGGATGGGCCAAGCGCGGGCGGCGGTGGAACACGCGCCCGTACTACCCGGCGATCCTCGACCTCGCGGGCCGCGAGGCGGTCGTCGTGGGTGCCGGCAAGGTGGGAGAGGGCAAGATCCAGGGCCTGCTGAACGCGGACGCCAACGTGAAGGTCGTCTCGCTGACGGCGACCGAGCGAGTGCGCGACTGGGCGCGCGGCGGCGACATCACACTGGAGGAGCGCGCCTACGAGAGCGCCGACCTCGACGGTGCCTTTCTCGTGATCGCCGCCACCGAGGACAACGACACGAACGTGCGGGTGTTCGAGGACGCGGAGGCCCGGCAGATGCTCTGCAACGTGGTCGACGTGACCCACCTGTGCAACTTCATCCTCCCTTCGATCGTGCGGCACGGGGATCTCGCGATCGCTGTCTCGACCGGCGGTGCCAGCCCGGCGATGGCACGCCGCATCAGGATCTCCCTCGCGCAGTGCTATGGAGACGAGTACGCCGTCGCCCTGGAGCTGCTGGGATCGCTGCGCGAGGAACTGAAGGCGATGTACCCGAGCCCCCACGACCGCAAGATCCTGTTCGAGCGGATGGTCTACTCCGACTTCATGGACATGGTGCGAGCCGGCGACACGGAGCGCATCGAGGCGTGGGTCCAGCAGTGCATCGACGAGGGACCGGGGTACGCCGCGGCCGCGGAGCACCGCGCGATGCTCGAGGCCACACGTCCCGAGTGCAAGCTCCGCTTCCAGCCGCTGGTGATCGAGAACGTGAACGGGAACGCGGGATGAACGGCCTGCTCGTCATCGGCGTCTCGCACAAGACGGCTCCGGTCGAGCTGCGCGAGCGCGTCGCCCTCCCGGAGGGCCGCGCGGTGAGCGTGCTGCGCGAGCTGGTGTCCTCGGAGCACATCCACGAGGCGGTCGCGCTGTCGACCTGCAACCGCACGGAGCTCTACATGGTGGTGGCCGACGACGTCGAGGCCGAGACCGCGGCGCTCGGCATCCTCGCGCGCCAGGCCGACATCCGGCCGACCGAGCTGGTCGCACACCTGTACTCGCTGCGCAACGGCGACGCGACGCGGCACCTGTTTCGCGTGACTGCGGGGCTCGACGCGATGATCGTCGGCGAGGCCGAGATCCAGGGCCAGGTGAAGCGCGCGTACGAGCTTGCCCTGGTGGAGAACACGACCAGCGCGTTCATGAACCGGTTGTTCCGCGAGGCGCTCGCCGCGGGCAAGCGCGTGCGCACGGAGACCACGATTGGCGGCAGCACCGTCTCGGTCAGCTCCGTCGCGGTCCAGCTGGCGCAGGAGACGCTCGGCGACCTGAGCGGCCGCCGCGTCGTCGTGATCGGGGCGGGAGAGACAGGTGAGCTGACCGCGCGGGCACTGACCGAGCGCGGCGTCTCGTCCGTGTTCGTTGCGAACCGCCACTACGACCGCGCGATCGGGCTCGCGCACCGTTTCGGCGGCCAGGCGGTGCGCTTCGAGGCACTGCCCGCCGAGCTGGAGCTGGCCGACATCGTCGTGTCCTCCACGGGGTCGCCCCACCACATCGTGGAACGCGACGAGCTCGAGGCGGTGATGTCCGCGCGCCACGGGAGGCCGCTCCTGCTGATCGACATCGCCGTGCCGCGCGACATCGACCCGGTCGTGCGCGAGATCGAAGGGGTGCACCTGCGCGACTTCGACGACCTGCAGCGCATGGTGGAGAGCAAGCTGTCCGGGCGCGAGGCCGAGGCGCGGCGTGCCGAAAGCCTGCTCGAGATCGAGCTCGAGCGCTTCCAGCGCTGGCTCGGGACGCTCGACATCGTGCCGACCATCTCCGCGATGTACGAGCGCGGCGAGGAGATCGCGCGCCAGGTGCTGGCAGAGAACAGCGGCCGCTGGGAGTCCCTCAGCGAAGCCGACCGCGAGCGGCTCGAGCTGGTTGCGAGCGCGATCGTGAAGCGGCTCCTGCACCAGCCGACCCTGAACCTCAAGGCGCGCGGCGAGGACCAACGCACCTATGCATACGTGCAGGCGCTGCGCGAGCTGTTCGGCCTCGACGTGCCGGAGCGCTCGGCGTTCGACGCCCTGCGGCCCGAGGACGCGGCGCGCCGGCCGAAGGGCGCTGAGGTGACGGCGATCCGCTCCCGGCGTCGCCGCCAGCGGCGCTGAAGACGCTGCGGATCGGGACGCGCGGCAGCGCGCTGGCGCTGGTCCAGGCGCACCACGTCGCGGACCTGCTGCGGGCCGCGCATCCCGGCCTCGAGCCGGAGCTCGTCCCGATCACGACCAGCGGCGACCGCCCGGGCGGCGGCCCCGACGACAAGTCCCGGTTCGTGAAGGAAATCGAGGAGGCGCTGCTTGCGGACGAGGTCGCCGTCGCGGTGCACAGCGCGAAGGACGTGCCCGGCCTGCTGCCTGCCGGCCTCGCGATCGCGGCGGTCCCCGCCGGAGAGGACCCGCGCGATGCGCTCGTGGGAGCGGACTCGATCGAGGCGCTGGCCGAGGGTGCGCGCGTCGGCACGTCGAGCCTGCGCCGCCGCTCGCAGCTGCTGGCCCAGCGGCCCGACCTCGAAGTGGTGCCGCTGCGCGGCAACGTCGACACCCGGCTCCGCAAGCTGTCGGACGGCGAGTGCGACGCCGCGTTGCTGGCGCTCGCCGGGCTGCGGCGGCTCGGCCGGGCGGATGAGGCGGGTGCCGCGCTCGACACGGCCACGTTCGTACCGGCACCCGGCCAGGGACTGCTCGCGCTGGAGGCACGCACGGGGAGCGCGGCCGGGGACCTGCTCGCTCCGATCGCCGATCCCGTCGCACGGGCCCGCCTCGACGCTGAGCGCGCCGTGGTCGAGGTGCTCGAGACCAGCTGCCACACGCCCGTCGGCGCCCACGCACGCGTCACGGGAGAGCGGATCGAGGTGCACGCCTACGCCGGGCTGCCGGACGGCTCGGAGTGGATCGCGGACGGGCTGGCCGCGTCGGCTGCCGATCCCGCGGAGGCGGGATCCGAGGTGGCCCGCCGGATGCTGAGCGCCGGTGCAGGGGAGCTGCTGCGCAGAGCGGCCGGTACGCTCGGCGCATGAGCGCGAAATCGGCGACGGTCTACCTGGTCGGTGCGGGGCCCGGCGATCCCGGCCTCGCCACGGTGCGAGCCGCCGAGCTGATCGCGCGCGCGGACGTGATCCTCTACGACCGGCTCGTGTCACAGCAGCTGCTCGCGGGCGCACGCGCCGGCGCCGAGCTCGTCTACGTCGGCAAGGAGCCGGGCGGCCACACGATGACCCAGGATGAGATCAACGGGCTGCTCGTCTCGCATGCCAGGAAAGGCCGCAGCGTGGTGCGCCTGAAGGGAGGCGACCCGTTCGTGTTCGGCCGCGGCGGGGAGGAGGCGGAGGCGCTGGCCGAGGCCGGAGTGCCATTCGAGGTCGTGCCCGGGGTGACTGCCGGCATTGCTGCGCCCGCATATGCCGGGATCCCCGTGACGCACCGCGACGAGGCATCGGCCGTCGCGTTCGTGACCGCGCACGAGGACCCGGCAAAGGAGGAGAGCGCGCTCGACTGGCCGGCGCTCGCGGCGTTCCCCGGGACGCTCGTCTTCTACATGGGCGTGGGGTCGCTCCCGGCCCTCACCGCGGAGCTGCAGCGCCACGGACGCGACGCGGGCGAGCCCGCGGCGGTGGTGGAGCGAGGCACGCTCCCGCGCCAGCGCACGGTGACCGGCACGCTGGCCGACATCGCCGAGCTCGCGCGCGAAGCGCGCGTCAGGGCGCCGGCAGTGACGATCGTCGGCAGGGTCGCTGCGCTCAGAGAACGCCTCACCTGGCTGGAGCTGGCGCCGCTGCACGGCAAGCGCGTCGCCGTCACCCGCGCGCGGGCCCAGGCCAGCGGCCTGGCGGCCGACCTGGAGCGGCTGGGCGCCGAGGTCGTCGAGGTCCCGTCGATCAGGATCGAGCCGCGGCTGGGCGCCGCGGACGTGCAGCGCGCGATGCGCCGGCTGGCCGCCGGGGAGTTCGAGGTGCTCTGTGTGACGAGCCCCAACGGCGCCGGCCTGGTCCTGGCGGCGCTCGAGCAGGAAGGCCTGGATGCGCGCGCGCTCGGCGGCGTGACCGTGGCCGCGATCGGGCCCGGCACCGCAGCAGCGCTGCGCGCGGGCGGCGTCGCGGCCGACCTGGTTCCGGAGCGGTCGATCGCCGAGTCACTGGCGGCCGAGCTGGTCTCGGCCGGCGTGCGGGGAAAGCATGTCCTGATCGCGCGCGCCGCCGAGGCGCGCGACGTCCTGCCGCAGCAGCTGGGCGACGCCGGCGCACAGGTGGAGGTCGTGGCCCTGTACGAGACCATGCGCGAGCCGCTCGACATGGACCGGCTCGAGGGCCTCGCCGGCGCCGACTACATCACCTTCACGAGCTCCTCCACGGTGCGGTTCCTGCTCGAGTCGATCGGGGGCGTCGAGCGTTTCCCGCGGGGGCCCCGGGTCGTGTCCATCGGGCCGGTCACCAGCGAGACCGCGCGGGAGCACGGCCTGACGGTGCACGCCGAAGCGGAGCGCCACGACGTCGACGGCCTGGTCGAGGCCCTCCTCGCCGATGCGCTGTCGCCCGCCGGCACTGCTTGATGCTGCCGCTCTCATTCCTCTCCGACTACGGACACGGCGACGAGTTCGTCGGCGTGTGCCACGGCGTCGTGCAGCGGATCGCACCGGGCGCAGTCGTGATCGACGTGACACACGACATCCCGCGCCACGACGTGCGGCTCGGTGCGCTGTCGCTGCAGCGGGCCGTTCCATATCTCCCTCAGGGCGTGCACATCGCGGTGGTCGACCCCGGCGTGGGCGGCGAGCGCCGCGCGGTGGCGATCCGGGCCGCGGACGGAAACATGTTCGTGGGGCCGGACAACGGCTTGCTCTGGCCCGCCGCCGAGACCTGCGGCGGAGTGGTGGAGGCCGTGGACGTCGGGCAGAGCCCCCATCGGCTCGAACCGGTCTCCGCGACTTTTCACGGCCGCGACCTGTTCGCGCCGGTGGCCGCACACCTGGCGCTCGGCGCTGCGCTCGGGGAGGCCGGGCGAGCGATGGACCCCGGTACGCTGCACCGCTTGGAGCTGCCGCCCCCCGAGTTGTCGGACGGCCGGATCCGCACGCGGGTCGTGGCCGTGGACCGCTTCGGCAACCTCGAGCTCAACGTCCGCTCCGCCGACATGCGGGAGGCGGGGTTCGAGATCGGTGACTGTCTCGAGGTGCTGTCCAGCCGCCGCACCGGATCGGCCGTCTATGCGCGCACGTTCTCCGACGTCGGCGAGCGGGAGGCGGTGATCCTCGAAGACTCCTCCGGCCGCATCGCGGTCGCCGTGAACCAGGGCAGCGCGACCGGCGCACTCGGGGTGGGGGCCGAAGCGGAGCTGCTGCTCCAGCCGTGCGACGATCACTGAGCCAACCGCGGCGCATCGCACCGCGACCGGGCAGCGGGCCGCTCGGCGGGCCGCTCGTGCAGCTCACCGAGACGGGCTCGACCAACGACCGCGCACGCGAGCTGGCGCTGCGCGGAGCGCCGCACGGCACCGTCGTGTTGGCCGAGCACCAGACCGCCGGCCGCGGTCGCCAGGGCCGCAGGTGGTCCGCGCCGCCCGGCCGCGCACTCACGCTCTCCGTGCTGGTGCGGGCGGAGCGCACGCGGACGGAGCTGCTCCCGCTGGCCGTTGCCCTGGCCGTGTGCGAGGCGTGCGAAGCGGTCGCCGAGGTCAGATGCGAGGTCAAGTGGCCCAACGACGTCTGGATCGAAGGCCGAAAGGCCGCGGGCATCCTGATCGAGTCCCGCCCCCAGGACGGCTGGGCGATCGTCGGCATCGGCCTGAACGTCGACACCGCCGCGGAGGAGCTGGAGCCCGAGCTGCGCGAGATCGCGACGTCGCTGCGCATCGCGACGGGTGCACCGGTCGACCGCGGCCGCGCGCTCGATGCGGTCTTCGAGCGCCTGGCGGCCTGGATCGACGCCCTGCGCGCGCCGGAGCGCGTGCTGGCCGCCTTTCGCGAGCGGGATGCCCTCTATGGGAAACGCATCGCGTGGACCCAGGGCGGGCAGCCGCTATCGGGCGAGGCGCAGGGAATCGAGGAGGACGGCGCGCTGGTTGTCTTCACCGACGACGGGCAGCGATTGCGGGTCGACGCCGAGGTGCACCTGGAGCGCTGACTCCGAACTTTCGCGCTTCGCACCCACCTGTCGGGTGTAACTCGCGAAGGTTCGCTCAGCGCCTAGGCCGCTTCGGAGTCCTCGACCTCTTCGAGCTCGGGCAGCTCTTCGGGACCCAGCTCCTCGGTGATCTCGGGTGTCGCAGGCGCGTTCTTGCGCCCGCCCCGGCGGCCACCGTCGCCGCTGCGCTGCTTCTTGCCGCGGCGCTTGCCCTTGGGGAAGTTGCGCACCAGCTCCCGCGCCAGCGCAGACGGCTTGCGCGCCATCCTGTTGCGCGCGCCGCGCAGCACCTCCTCGGCCTCCGGCGTGTGCGCGACGGCCGAGGCGAGCAGGGCGGCCGCGAGGCGCCGGTCGTGCTTGCGCGCCGCGTGCACGAGCCGGCGGGCGTTGCGCCCGTGGGCCGGGCCGGACGAGTTGACGAGCAGTCCCAGCAGGCGCTTCGTCTCCGGCCAGCGCTGCACCGCGTACTCCTCGTGGGCGTCGCGCGAGTACTCCGCGAGGCGCCAGAGCCAGGCCTGAGCCTGGTCGCGGCGGCCGATGCGCCGCTCGGCGAGTGCCTGCAGGAGGATGCGCGAGCCTTCGCGGCGCTCCTCCCGCGACCACGTGCCGATGATGTCGACGGCGAGGTCGAAGCCTTCCGGATCACGCCGCACGGCAATCTCCGCGAGCGCCCGCTGGCGCAGCTGGGCGTTGCGGTTGCGCTGGATGCAGCTGAGCAGGAACCGGCGGCGCAGCTCGCCGCCCGCGTCGTGATGAATGGTCGTCTTGGCGCGCCGCCAGCCGTTCGCCGCGACGCGCGCGCCGGCCAGTGCGGCCCAAGCGTGCTGCTCGTCCGGGAACAGGTACTCGACGGCGATCCGCCACAGCTCGCGCTCGAACACGCGCAGCCGGCGCTCCGGGTCGCTCGTGACGGGGACGATCCGGCGCTCGACGCGCAGGCGGCGCCCGCGGCCGCGGCGCACGGGGCCCACCACGATCGCGCCGCCGCGGTAGACGTCGCGGTCGAGCAGCTTGTGCAGAGTCACGATCGGCTCGTCGTGGGTGGTGGCGGGGTGAACGAAGTCCACGACGATGCCCGCCTCCTTGCCCGGGTGCCGGCGGGTGACACGGCCGACGCGCTGCTGGTAGACGCGGCGCGAGGCCGTGGGCGCCAGGTGCATGCACACGGTCGCGCGGGGTGAGTTCCACCCCTCGGCCAGCAGCATCGCGTTCACCAGCACGTCGATCTCGCCGCGCTCGAACGCGGCCAGGATGCGCGCCAGCTCCCGCTTGGGTGTCTCGCCGGAAACGGCCTCGGCCTTCATGCCTGCGTCCTTGAAGGCCTTCGCGACGTTGTGCGCGTGCTTGACGCCCGCGCTGTAGACGATGCCGGGCAGATGCTTGAAGCGCACGCGGTAGAGGTCGGCGACCGCGGCGTTGAAAGGCCCCTGGTCGAGCAGCGCGGCCAGCTCCTCCTGGTCGAAGTCCTGGTCCACCTCGCCCTTGCGCAGCGGCACGTTCGCGAGAGTGCGCACGTCACCGGCGGGCGGGATTCGCACGCAGCGCAGCGGGGCGATCACGCCCCGGCGTGCAGCCTGTGCGAGATCGAACCGGCTCGTCTGCGTCGGGAAGAGGTCGGTGACGTGGCGCGCGATCAGCGCACCCGTGGCCGTCATGCCGATGAAGACGGGGCCCAGCCAGCGGCGGATCGACGCGCTGGTCTTCTCGCCCAGCGCGGTGTGGGCCTCGTCGCAGATCACGATCGTGTACGCGTCCGAGACGTTGCCGGCGTTACGGACGAACCACTGGTAGGTCTCGACCGTCACAGGCCCGTCGCCGCGGTCCTGGTCGCGCAGCAGCGGCGGCGAGATGCGGTTGGAGTAGCCGCGGTCGCGCAGCTCGCCGAGGAACTGCTCGACGAGGTTGCGGCGGTGGGTGAGGATCAGCGTGCCGCCGGTGCGCGAGCCTTCTACGAAGCCGAGCGCGGCGACTGTCTTGCCCGCACCCGTCGCGTGCTCGAACCAGAAGCGGCGAGCGGCGCCCGGGTCCTCGGGCTGCTCGGGGAGCTGCTCCTCCTCGTCGTACTGGCCGCGCCCGTTCTGGGAGAGCTCGGAGTCGTCCCAGGCCTGGGCGTCCTCCGCCTCGTCCTCGTCCTCCGGCTCGTCCTCTTCCTCGTCGTCCGGCTCGTCATCCTCGTCCGGCTCGTCCTCTTCCTCGTCCTCGAGGTCCTCGAGGTCCGGGAGCACCGCCGCGCCGTTGCCGTTCTGGCGCTCGGCTTCGGCGATCAGGGCCGTGAGGGTTCCCGACAGGGCGTCCACCTGGTGGGCCGAGAGCACCGTGCCGTCGACCAGCTTCGGCTCCTCGTCGGCCAGCAGCCGCTCGAGCCCGAGCAGCAAGGAGTACTGCTGGCGCCACTCGATGCTCGGGACCTCGCGGCCGCTCTCGATCTCCGCGAGCGCGGCATCGAGCGCACGGCGACGCGCCGACCCGGGGCGCAGGGCGTCCGGATCGGGCGCAAACGGCTCCCGCGTGAATTGCTCCACGCGTGCGAGCTCCTCGCGCGATGGGATAGGCGCGACCTTCTCGGCCACTTCAGTGGTGTCAGCCATATCGAGGCTTGTCGGATTACTGGAGGCCGCCACACGATCGACGGCGGCTGCAACGCTCGTCCCTGTTGCCGTCGCCGAGTACTGATCCCGACGGCAGTCCTCCATGGCCTGCAATGAGCAACCCGATCCCGGGTCTCCCCACCCGCAGGCACGGTACACGTGTATTAAAGCAGTGCCGGCGCCGGATGACCGCCCCGCCTCGGCGCCGCGGCGCCGTGGGTGCGCTATTTTCGGCTCCCAGGCAGGCTGGGCGCTCCCGTGCACATGCACCGCCCGCGAGCCGTCCCTCGACTTTGAAGACACGACCCACAGTGACGCTCGTCTGTGCGATCGCGCTGGTGGCGCTCGCCGGAAGCTGTGGATCGGACGAGCCGCGCAGCGCCGCGACCCAGGCAGACTTCGAGCGCGCGCTGGCCGGAGCCCCGGCTCCGCTCGCCCGGCTCTACCGCCGGCCCGGAGCGCTCGTGGGCGGCGGCCCGGAGGCGTTTCGCCGTCAGCTCGCTGACCTCCGCGGCTATCCGGTCGTGGTGAACAAGTGGGCCTCGTGGTGCGGGCCCTGCCGGCACGAGTTCCCGTTCTTCCAGCGGCAGGTCATGAAGCGCGGTAAGCAGGTGGCGTTTCTGGCCGTGAACTCCGAGGACGCGCGCGAGCCGGCGGAGAAGTTCCTGGAGGAGATCCCGCTCCCGTACCCCAGCTTCCTGGACCCCGACAGCGAGATCGCGAAGGTGCTGGGGCTGGAGCGCAACTTCCCCATCACGACGTTCTACGACCGTCGCGGCGAGCAGATCTACACGAAGCCCGGCGGTTACGCCTCTGAGGCGGCGCTGGCGGACGACGTGCGCGAGTACGCCATCGCAGCCGCCCGCAAGGGCGCAGGAGGATAATCCGCATGTCATGCGCAGGAGCGCGATCGCACTTGCCGCGGCCATCTGCCTGCTGTTCGCCGGCCTCGCCGCGGCGCAGACCGGCGGCGGGGCGGCGGGCGGCCCGCTGGTGCAGTCCGTCGCGCTCGACCTGACGATCAATCCGGCTTCTGCGGCGTGGGTCGACGAGGCGCTCGGCGACGCCGAGCAGGACGGCGCAGAGCTCGTGATCTTCCGGCTCGACACGCCGGGTGGCCTGGACGACTCGACCCGCGAGATCGTGAAGGACATCCTCGCCGCGCCGATGCCGGTGGTGGTCTACGTCTCTCCGAACGGAGCCCGCGCGGCTTCGGCGGGCCTCTTCATCACCCAGGCGGCGGACGTGGCGGCGATGGCCCCGGAGACGAACATCGGCTCCGCGACGCCGATCTCGCTCGGCGGCGGCGAGCAGGACGAAGTCCTCGGGCGCAAGGTGCGCAACGACGCGGCCGCATACGTGCGCGCGCTCGCCGAAGGCCACGGCCGCAACGGCGACCTGGCCGCGCGCATGGTGCAAGACGCGGTCAACGTGACCGCGACCGAAGCCGAGCGCCGCGGGCTGGTCGACATCGTGGCGCAGGACCAGGAGGCCCTGATACGGGCGCTCGACGGCTACCGCGTGAAGGGACCGAAGGCGCAGCGCCTCGAGACCACCGGCGCGCGCGTCGAATCGCGCGACGTGCCCTTCAAGTTCGAGGCACTCGAGCTGCTCGTCAACCCGACGACCGTGTTCCTGCTGCTGACGCTGGGCGCGATCCTGATCGGGATCGAGCTCTTCAACCCGGGCATGATCCTGCCCGGAGCGCTCGGCGCCGTGTCGCTGATCCTGGCCCTCTTCGGGCTTGCGCAGCTCCCGATCAACGTCGCCGGGCTGCTCCTGATCGTGCTCGCGTTCGGGTTGTTCGTGGCCGAGGCCTTCATCGTCAGCCACGGAGCGCTCGCGATCGGCGGGGTGGTCTCGCTCGCCTTCGGCGGGCTGCTCCTGTTCGACACCGACAGCGACGCGTTCGAGGTGTCGGTGCCGATCGTGATCTTCACGGCGGCGCTGCTCGGCAGCTTCTTCGTGTGGGTCGCGAGCAAGGCGGTCCAGACCCGGCACCGCGACGTCCATACGGGCGCGGAGGAGCTGATCGGGGCGCACGGCGTGGTCCGCTCGGCCGACCACGCGTTCGTGAAAGGCGCGCTGTGGCGGGTGACGAGCGACCAGCCGCTCGAGCCGGGGCAGACGGTCGTCGTGCACGAGGTGAACGGCCTCACGCTCACCGTTACCCCCGAGTCCCCGTCCCGCTAGATTAGGCGCACCTCCGTGGCCGTCGCCCTGACCATAGTCGGCATCGTCGTCTTCTTCCTCGTGATCGTGCTGGCGAGCGCGATCCGCGTGCTGCGGGAGTACGAGCGCGGGGTCGTCTTCCGGCTCGGGCGGCTGATCGACCAGAAGGGCCCGGGGCTGATCTTCCTGATCCCGATCATCGACAGGATGGTGCGCGTCGATCTGCGCACCGTCACGCTCAACATCCCTCCGCAAGAGGTGATCACCCGCGACAACGTGCCGGCGTCCGTGAACGCGGTCTGTTACTTCCACGTCGTGAACGCGAGCGATTCGATCGTGCAGGTCGAGAACTACCTGATGGCCACTTCGCAGATCGCGCAGACGACGCTGCGCGCCGTGCTCGGCCGCGCCGAGCTGGACACGCTGCTGTCGGAGCGCGACCGCCTGAACGACGAGCTGCAGCGGATCATCGACGACCAGACCGAGCCGTGGGGGATCAAGGTCACGACCGTCGAGATCAAGGACGTCGAGATACCGCAGACGATGCAGCGCGCAATGGCACGCCAGGCGGAGGCCGAGCGGGAGCGACGGGCAAAGATCATCGCGGCGGAGGGCGAGTACCAGGCGGCCGACAAGCTGGCACAGGCGGCGGCGGTGATCGGGAAGGAGCCGACCGCGATCCAGCTGCGCTACCTCCAGACGCTGCTCGAGATCGGCTCGGAGCACAATTCGACCACGATCTTCCCGCTGCCGATCGACCTGATCAAGCCCTTCCTGGAAAGCGCACGACGGGGCAACCCGACCTAGATGCCGGCGCCCGAGCTTCGAATCGACCCGCTCACGGGTCTGCGCGTCGTGCTGGCTCCCGCGCGTGCGGACCGGCCGTTCAGCTTCGAGTCGTCGGAGGCGCACGACGCCGCGCGCGAGGAATGCCCGCTGTGCGAAGGCCACGAGAGCTGGACCCCGCCCGAGACCTACGCCCTGCGCCCCGGCGGCGGCCCGCCGGACTCGCCGGGCTGGCTGGTCCGCGCGGTGCCGAACAAGTATCCGTTGCTCGAGCCCGCCTCAGGTGACGGCGTCGACGCCGACCCGGGGCGTGGAGACCCGGAGCTGTTCCTGGCGGGCAAGGCGACGGGCTCGCACGAGGTGATCGTGCACTCTCCGCACCACGTCGCCTCGATGACCGCGCTGGACGCAGACCAGTTCCGCCACGCGATGGAGGGGTGGCGCGAGCGGTCGGCCGCCCACCACGAGGCCGCCTACGTGCACCTGATGGTGAACGAGGGTCACGCTGCCGGCGCATCGCTCGAGCACTCCCATGCGCAGCTCTACGCGCTCGACAGCGTGCCGGCGGCGATCGCGCGCGAGCGTGAGCACTTCACCGCGCACAACTCCCGCACCATGGGCGGCTGCCTGATGTGCGACCTGCTGACGGAGGAGGTGCGCCGCCGGGAGCGCGTGGTCGCGGTCGACGACCATGCGGTGCTGCTGGCGCCGTTCGCCTCGCGCGGCCCGTACGAGCTACAGCTCGTGCCGCGCCGCCACGAGCGGAGCTTCGCGGAGTCGGAGCCTGCGGCGCTCGACCTGCTGCGCGAGGGCCTCCGGAGGCTGAGCGCGAAGCTCGGAGCGCCGCCGCCGCTGAACCTGTGGGTGCGCACCGCGCCGCGTGGCGCGGAGCACTTCCACTGGCACGTCGACGTGGTCCCGCGGCTGACGCGGCTGGCCGGCTTCGAGCTCGGCACCGGCCAGTATGTGAACATCGTTCCGCCCGAGCGGGCGGCGCAGGAACTGGCGGGCGTCTAGCCGGCTACTTCTCGGCGGCGGCCGCGTCGGTCTTCTGGGCCAGCTCGGCCGACTCCTCCGACGGCGTCCCGTCGACGTGGAGCTCGTCCACCGGCAGCGAGTAGTCCGCGACCCGCTTGTCGAGCCCGAGCTCGGCGTCGAAGTCGGCGTCCTCGCCGTGGCGGAAGCGGACGTCCTTGCCGGCCAGGATCCGGGTGAAGATCTCCACGTACTCCGCGTCCAGCTGCGCACCGGAGACCCGGCGCAGCTCCTGGATCGCCTCGAACGACGAGATCGGCGTGCGGTAGGAGTCCCGCGCCGTCATGACGTCATAGGTGTCGGCCACCGAGATGATGCGTGACAGCGCCGGGATGTCGCTGCCCTTCAGGCCGCGCGGGTAACCCTTGCCGTCGATGCGCTCGTGATGGGCGAGGATGATGTCGCTGACCGGGCCGTAGCCCTCCATCTGCGCGACCACGCGCGCGCCCTGATACGGGTGCATCTTGATGATCTTCCAGTCGTCGTCGGTGAGCTTCGTGTCGCCCTTCAGGATGCGGTCGGGGAAGATGAACTTGCCGATGTCGTGCAGCAGGCCGGCCGTGTGCACCAGGTCCTGCTCCTCTTTCGAGAACCCGGCCGCAATGGCGATCTCTCGCGCGTAACGGGCGACGGCGGCCGAGTGGCGCGCGGTCATGCGGTCTCGCAGGTCGAGCGTGCGCAGGAGCGCCGACAGCATTCCGACCTGCAGGGTGGCGAGCTGCTTCGTGCGCTCGGTGAGCTGATGCCCGCGCTTCTCGAGCTCCTCCGCTCGCTGCTCGGACAACAGCAGCTGTCCCAGCAGGCGCTGGAAGGTGAACAGCACGGCGCCGAACAGGACGATCGAGGCCAGGCCGACGTGGCTGTAGAGGTAGGTCACGCCGACGGCGAGCAGGGCCGCGAACACCTCCGACGACATCACCGGGACCACCAGCTTGCGCGCCAGCTCCAGGATGCCGGTGCCCTCCTCGTAGCGGATCTGCAGCGCGATGATGAGGAAGTTCAGCGCCAGCGCCAGCACGAACACCACGAAGGTGAGGAGGTAGAAGAAGCCGTCGCGCTGGCCCAGGTCCATCGCCTGGGAGACCTCCGTGAAGACCAGGCCGCCGATCAGGGGGAACCACGCGTAGGCGACGAGGTTGTTCAGCAGCGCCACGCGCGAGTCGTGCCACCGCAGCCAGCCCACGCTGATCGTGGCGACCCCGATCAGCGACGCGGGCGCGCCGCCGAGGAAGACCATCGCGAGCACGAGGGACAGGAAGCTGCCCGAGATCTTCGCCGCCGACGTGGTGGCAGCGGAAATGTCGCTGACGATCGAAAAGACCAGCAGCGAAGCGAGCAGCGCGATGTCCCAGTCCGCCTCCGGAGCGGTGAGCACGGCGACGACACCCGCGCCGGCCAGCAGGCCGAGCTCGAGTGCGATGAAGATTGGGCTGGGCCGTCGGCGTCCGTGCAGGGGGAACCTCCAGGGTAGACCTGCCAAGCGTGGTATCGGCCCGCACGACTCCTGTCTTGAGTGTCCGCTGAATGCAGACATCGCCGGGAGCGGTTAGCGTCCACTCGGATTTCGGCACATCCTTGGACCAGGGGATCCTGAAAGAGCCGCAATGAGGAAGTCGCTCCGCCCGCTTCGCCTGCCCGGGTTCCGGCAGCTCGCCACGGCCTACACCGTGAACGAGCTCGGCAACTGGATCGGGGAAATCGCGCTGGCCGTGCTCGTGTACGACGAGACCGGCAGCCCGCTCGCGACAGCCGGGCTGTTCCTCGGAATGGTGTTCGCGCCGTCCCTGATCGGCCAGGGGGTGATAGCGCGCCTCGAGGTGATCGGGACCCGGCGCGTGCTCCCGGCCCTCTATCTCGGCGAGGCGCTGGCGTTCCTGGCGCTCGCTGCGACCGCGGACACGTTCTCGCTGGCGCTCGTGATCGCGCTGGCCGTGGTCGACGGCACGCTCGCGATCGCCGCCCGCACCTTCACGCGCGCGTCCGCGGCCGCCGTGCTGACCCCTGCCGGCCAGCTGCGCGAGGGCAACGCGATCATCAACGTCGGCTTCACGATCGCGGGCGCCGCGGGACCGGCGATCGCCGGCGTCGTCGTCGCGCTGCTCGGCGTGCAGACCGCGCTGGTGCTCGACGCGGCCTCCTTCGTGCTGGTCGCCGCGCTGCTGGCCGCGACCACGTCGCTGCCCCAGGTGCGCGGTGAGGCGGAGCCGTGGGTCAGCCGCCTGCGGGAAGGCCTCGCCTACGTGCGCAGCCGGGCCGTGCTGCTGCGCCTCCTGTCGATGCAGGCGGCGGCGTTCATCTTCTTCACGCTCGTGCTCCCGATCGAGATCGTGTACGCGAAGGAGACGCTCGACGCGGGCGACTCCGGTTACGGCGCGCTGCTGTCGTCCTGGGGCGCGGGCATGGTCGTGGGCAGCCTCGTGTTCGTGGCGGCTGCACGCAGCGTCTCCCTGCAGACGCAGCTGTTCGTGAGCACGGGGTTGATCGGCTGCGCGTACCTCGGGATGTCGGTGGCGGGGAGCATCGTGCCCGCATGTGCGGCCGCGGCGCTGGGCGGCATCGGCAACGGCGTGCAGTGGGTGTCCCTGATGAGCGCCGTGCAGGAGCTGACCGCGAACCGGTTCCAGTCGCGCGTGGTGGGCCTGCTCGAGTCCATCGGCCGCGTGATGCCCGGAGTCGGGTTCCTGCTGGGCGGAGTGATCGCAGAGCTCCTGAGCCCGCGCGCAAGCTTCGTGACGGCCGGCATCGGCGCGCTGACGGTGCTCGCCGTCGCGATCCCGTTGCTGCGCCGCGCCGACTGGCAGCCCGAGGCGGAGCCCGCCACCGGTGACACGGGCCCGGTCGCAGACGCGGCGCCCATTTCGTAACCCACACGGACGCTGTTGGAGGCTATGTTCCGGATGTGAATGTGGGGGAGCGCAGCGCACCGCTGTGGCTGCTCCCCGGCGGGGATCAGCCTCTGCCGGAGGTGCACCGGAAGCGCCGCGGACTGGCCCTGATCCTCGGCGCCGCCGCGCTCGCAGCGGCGGCGCCCGCATACGCGTTCGCGGCCCCCGAGTCGCGGTGGGAGCCCGAGTCGCTGCTGATCGCGCTGCTGGTGTTCTCCTTCCTGAGCTCCAGTGCCGCGGTGGAGGTGCGCGGCTCGGTGACGCTCGACGCGACCTTCGTCGCCGCGCTGATCGCGATCGTGTTCCTGGGGCCGCTGCCCGCGGCGTGCATATACGCGCTGACGATGGTGGCCGACTGGGTCCAGCGGGGCAGGGTCGTGCCGCTCCTGGGCAACACGGCCTCGGCCTTCTGGGGGTGCTGGGCGGCCGGGTGGACGCTCGAAGCCCTGTCGTCGGGCGTGCCGCTCGAACCCGCGGCGCAGGACCTGCCGGCGGTGGCGCTCGCGGGAGCGGTGCTGCTGGCCGTCAGCTACCTGGTGACCACATTCCTCGTCTCGGTCGTGTGGGAGGGGCACAATCTGAGGGCCCTGGCGGAGCAGGAGTTCGCCGACCTGGCGCCCGCGTCGACGCTGCTGCTGGCGGTGGGCACCGTGACCGTGCTCCTGTATGAGGAGCTGGGACTGGCCGGACTCGCCCCGCTCGCCCTGCTGGTCATGCTTCCGCGCGCCGTGGTGCCACGGCTGTCGCAGTCACGCGATCCCACGCAGCTCGACCGTGACGCGGCCATCGCGCTCTATGCACGCGCGATCGGCGAGGGCCTCGAGCTCGACTCCGATCAGAAGCGCGTGCTGCTCGACGCGGCCACGCATCTCGGGCCCGCCAAGCGACTGACCCGCATCGAGGACTTCGACCGCGTGATGCAGTCGGTGCTCTACTGCCGCGAGCGCTGGGACGGGCAGGGAGGATTCCCGGGCGTGCTCGCGGGCGAGGCGATCCCCGTCGAGAGCCGCGTGCTGGCCGTCGCCGAGCAGCTTGCCGCGATGACGGCCGCGGGCGTCCACGGGCTCTCGCCCGGCCAGGCGGTCGCCGCACTCGTGCCGCGCGCGGGGACGGAGTTCGATCCGCGCGTCGTCGCGGCCGCTCGCTGGGCGATCGAGGAGGAGGTGCTGGTCTCGCTGCGGCCGGCGGCCTCGCCGGCGCCGGTCCCTAACGCCGGCTGGAGCTCGAATCGACCAGCCGGTCGAATCCGCTCCACACGAAGCCCATCAGCAGGTCCACCAGCTCGGCTCGCGTCGCGTTCGGATTCTGGGCCCACCACGTGGCTAGCGCTTCGGCGCCGCCTGCGATGACCTCGGCGAGCTGCTCGAGCTCGGCGCGCTCGAGACCGGAGCCGGCGGCGCGGGGGTCGAGCGCGAGCAGGTCGGCCAGCGCCCCCGTGGCGCGGCCGCGCAGCTCCCGCTGATACTCGGCGAGCTCCGGATCGCTGACCGTCAGCGTGAGCACGGTCCATGCGTTGTCGGGCTCCGCAACGAATGACAGGAAGGTGTCGATCCCGCTCCGCAGCCCCGCTTCGACGTCCGCGTTCGGAGGCACGGCGGAGCTCATGCGCTGCCCGAAGATGTCGGCGCTGCGGTCCACGGCGGCGCGGTACAGCTCCGCCTTGGTGCGGAAGTGCTGGTAGATCAGCGCTTCGGAGACGCCCGCGCTCTCGGCCAGCTCGGCTGTGCGCACGCCGTCGTAGCCGCGCTCCGCGAACGCACGCGAGGTGAGTTGCAGGATGCTCTCGCGGCGCTCGTCGCCACTGATCCGCCGGCGCGACTCATCCCGGCTCTTCGACGCAGCTTCCATGTCACTCCTACTCGTCAGACGACACCCGGAACCGGATGCTAACGAAACGCGTTGACACTGCGTCATGCTACGTATCACCGCGCAATCGTGCGGTCTCGCTGCAGCCGCGGGCTCCGCCGTCGAGTGTACGGACGCTGCTAGCCGGGCTCGCCGGGTGCCACCCGGTCCGCGAGGTCCGGCAGGCCCGGGTCGAGCGTCGGCAGCTCGTCGCCCGCGCTCAGCGGGCTCTCGGGCGCGACCCGCACGCGTTCGATGTCCTGCGCGGTGACGTTGACCGGGTGATGGCAGGCGGCGAGGTGGCCGCTGCCGTAGTCGACCAGCGGCGGCTCCACCCGCCGGCAGATCTCGGTGGCGCGAGGACAGCGGGTGTGGAAGCGGCATGCGGGCGGAGGATCGATCGGGCTCGGGACGTCGCCCTCGAGCACCAGCGGCTCGCGGGCCGCGTTCTCCTTCGGGTCGGGCAACGGGATCGCCGACAGCAGCGCGACCGTGTAAGGATGGCGCGGCTGCGTGTAGAGGTCCTCTGCCGGCGAGACCTCGACGACCTTCCCCAGGTACATCACCGCGATCCGGTCCGAGACGTGCCGCACGACGCCGAGGTCGTGGGCGACGAACACGTAGGTGAGGTCCATGTCCGCCTGCAGATCCTTCAGCAGGTTGATGATCTGCGCCTGGATCGAGACGTCGAGCGCGGAGACGGGCTCGTCGGCGACGATCAGGCGGGGCTGGAGGCCCAGCGCGCGGGCGATCCCGATCCGCTGCCGCTGCCCGCCGGAGAACTCGTGCGGGTACCGGTTGTAGTGCTCCGGCGAGAGGCCCACCCGCTCGAGCAGGCTCTGCACCGTTCGGCGCAGCGCGGCGCCCGACTCGATCCCGTGCAGGCGCATCGGGTCGCCGATGATCTGCACCACCCGCTTGCGCGGGTTGAGCGAGGCGTAAGGGTCCTGGAAGATCATCTGCATCTGGCTGCGGAGCGGCCGCAGCTCCCGCCGGTTCAGCCCGCTGATGTCACGGCCCTCGAACAGGATTTCGCCCGAATCCGGGTCCTCGAGGCGCAGCAGCGTGCGACACAGGGTCGACTTGCCGCAGCCCGACTCTCCCACCAGCCCGAGCGTCTCCCCCTTTGGAACGGCGAACGTCACGTCGTCCACCGCGTGCACGTTGTCCACCGTGCGGTCGAACATGATGCCCGCCTTGATCGGGAAGTACTTCACGAGGTGCCGCACTTCGACCATCGGCTCCTGCACCGGCGTGACGGTCATCAGGCACCCGCCACGAGGCCGATGCGATCGCCGACGACGCGCTTCGAGCGCTTCGCCTCCGGGTCCAGCCAGCAGCGGTCCCTGTGCTCCTGGTCCTGCGCCAGCTTCGAGTCGAGCGGAGGCACCTTCCGGCACTGCTCGAACTCGTGCGGGCAGCGGGGGCGGAAGTGGCAACCCTGCGGCGGGGAGATCAGCGACGGGGGAGCGCCCGGTATGGAAGGCAGCCGCGCCGGGCGCGGCTGGTCCAGCCGCGTGAGCGATCCGAGGAGACCCCAGGTGTAGGGGTGCTGGGGGTCGTAGAAGATGTCGTCGAGCGTGCCCTCCTCCACGACCCGGCCCGCGTACATGACGAGTGCCCGGTCGGAGACCTCCGCCACCACCCCGAGGTCGTGCGTGATCAGGATCACCGCCAGGTCGCGTTCAGCGTTGAGCTTCGTGAGCAAGGCGAGTATCTGCGCCTGGATCGTCACGTCGAGCGCCGTCGTGGGCTCGTCCGCGATCAGGATGTCGGGACCCAGCGACAGGGCGAGCGCGACGATCGCGCGCTGGCGCATTCCGCCGGAGAACTCGTGTGGATAGTGATCGAAACGGCGCTCCGGGTTCGGGATTCCGACCGAGCGCAGCGACTCGACGGCGCGGTCGCGCGCCTCCCGCTTCGACACGTCCTCGTGCGCGAGGATCTGCTCGACGATCTGGTCACCGACCTTGTAGACCGGGTTCAGCGCGGTCATCGGGTCCTGGAAGACCATCGCGATGCGCTCGCCCCGGACCGACCGCAGGTCCTCCTCGTCGAGGGTCACGAGCTCCGTGCCACCCAGCCGCACTGACCCCTCGATGCGCGCGTTGGGCCCGCGCGACAGGCCCATCACGGTGAGCGCCGTGACGCTCTTCCCGGAGCCCGACTCACCGACGATGGCGAGGATCTCGCCCGCATTGAGGTCGAAGGAGACACCGTCCACCGCCTTCACGGTGCCTTCCTCGGTCGCGAACGAGACGTGGAGGTCGTCGACGGCCAGCAGAGGGGCAGCCACTAGTTGAGCCTCACTCTCGGATCGAGCTTTGCGTACGCGATGTCGACGATCGCCGACAGCAGCACGATGAAGAACGCGGTGTACAGCGTGGTGCCGAGGATGGGCGGCAGGTCGAGCTGCCCGATCGACTCGGCCACGTACTGGCCGATGCCCTGCAGCCCGAACACGGTTTCGGTGAGGATCGCGCCGCCGCCGATCGCCGCACCGAAGTCGAGCCCGAACAGAGTCACGATCGGGACCAGCGCGTTCCGCAGCACGTGGCCGACGAGGACGCGGCGCTCGGACAGGCCCTTCGCGCGCGCCGTGCGCACGTAGTCCTCGTTCATCACGTCGAGCATGTTCGAGCGCAGCAGCCGGCTGTAGAACCCGATGAACACGAGCGAGATGCAGAACCACGGCAGGATCATGTGGCTGAACCAGCTCGCGGGATCCTCGGAGAGCGGCACGTAGCCGCCGGCAGGGAACAGCGAAACCTTGTACGTCAGGTAGTAGAGCAGCAGCGCACCTACCCAGAACACCGGTAGCGAGATGCCGATCAGCCCCAGGATCGTGATCACCCTGTCCGGCATCCGCCCGGCATAGACCGCGCTCAGGACTCCGAACAGGATTCCGAAGAAGAGCCAGATGATCGCGCCGCCGATCACGAGCGACGCCGTCGCGGGGATCCCCCGGATCAGCTCCTCCCGCACGTTCACCCGGTTCGAGTAGGACTCGAGGCTGCCGTCGGCTGTCTTTTCCATCATGCGCAGGTACTGCACGTGGATCGGGTCGTTGAACCCGAAGTCCTCACGTACCTGCTCGCGCACGGCCGGCTCCGCCGTCCGCCCCGAGATCCGCAGCACCGGATCGCCGCCGGGGATCTTGTAGAAGATGAAGAACGTGATGATCGAGATCGCGAGCAGCACGAACACCATGTTTGCCAGGCGTCTGACCGCGAACCGCGCCATTACCGCAACCTCAGCTTGGCCCGTGGGTCGAGCGCATCCCGCAGACCGTCACCGAACACGTTCAGCGACAGCACTGTCAGCGTGATCGCGACGCCCGGCACGATCGCGAGGTGCGGCGCCGTCACGAGGCGGTCGACACCCTGCGCGATCAGGTTGCCCCAGGACGGGTTCGGAGGCTGGATTCCCGCCCCCAGGAAGGACAGCGCCGCCTCCAAGATGATGTTGTTCGCGACGATCAGCGTGCCGAACACCAGCACCGTGGAGGCGAGGTTGGGCAGGATCTCGCCGAACATTATCCGCAGCGACCCCATTCCCTGGGCCTCCGCGGACTGGATGAACTCCTTCTCCCGCAGCGACAGCACCTGACCGCGGATCGGGCGCCCGAGGTACGGGATGTAGACGAACCCGATCACGAGCGTCGGTATCCACAGGGAGCCGCCCTCGATGTGTATCGGGCCCAGGTTGAGGCCGCCGATCGCCAGCGCGGTGCCCAAGGCGATCGCGAACAGGAGCACCGGGAACGACCACAGGATGTCGAACACGCTGCGGATCACCGTGTCCGACGGCCCGCGGAAGTAGCCGGCGATCAGTCCCAGGGCGACGGCGACCAGCGTCGTGATCAGCGCCGCGGTGAAGCCGACGAACAGCGAGTTCCTCCCGCCATAGAGAAGGCGCACCGCGACGTCGCGCCCGTTCGCGTCGGCGCCCAGCAGGTACTCCGTGCTGAACGCGGGCCCGACCGGGGTGCCGTCCGGCGTGACGATGTCCACCTGCTCCCCGTCGCGCTCGATCTTGCCGGTGAGGTTGTTCTTGTTCGGGCCGATCTCCGCGACGTACTTCGAGTACAGCGGCGCCGCCAGGCACAGGGCCACGATCACGAAGAAGAGCCCGAGGAAGGCAAGCGCGACGCGATTGCGCCGGAGCCTGCGCAGCGCCAGCTGCCACGGGCCCAGCCCCGCCGTGCTCGTTCCCTCTTCCTGCAGCTCCTCCGCAACCTCTGCGGTCGGGTCGAAGCTGTATTCGCTGGCGGCGTCAGGCACGGGAAACATCGGAGAGGGCGCCGATGGCGCCCTCTCCGGGTCAGCTGATTACTTCAGGCAGAACTGCGCCCAGTCGTGTGTCCCGACCGCGAAGTTGTCGCCCTTGCAGTTCTCGAAGTCCATCCGGTCCGAGAAGAAGGTCGACTGCTTGCGCGTCCCGTAGATGGCGCCGTACGCCTTCTCCTGGATCTCGCGGTCGATGTCGGCCCACTGCTTCTTGACCTCGTCGGTCAGCTCGGGCTCGGCCGCGGCCGCGTTGATCTTGCGCGCCAGCTCCTTGTCGTCCACGTTGTACTGGACGTTGTTGTTACCCGTGGCCTTCACGTTGTCCGGGTTCTGGAGGATGTCGATGAAGTCCGCCGGGTGCGGGTAGTCCTGGAACCAGTTGTACCAACCGGTCTGCGCCTTGGTGGAGCGGTCACCGACCGTCGTGAAGTACGTCGAGGCCGCGATGATCCTCACCTCGGCGTCGAGGCCGATCTCGTTCAGCACGTCGGCGTAGTACTCGACCGTCTCCTTGGTCGGGCTCTCCGGGTTACCCCAGACGGTCACGCTCTCGCCGTCGGCGCCCGCTTCCCGGATCAGCGCCTTGGCCTTGTTCAGGTCGTGCGGGTACAGGTCCGGCCAGTCCTGGTAGCCCGGGACCGGCGGCGGCAGGAACGTGTTCTGCGGCGCGATCACGCCACCCTGGACGCGGTTGATCGCGTCCGGGTCGATCGCGTGGTTCACCGCCTGGCGCACCTTCAGGTCGTCGAAGGGCGGCGTCTCGGTGTTCAGGAAGAAGTAGAACGTCGAGGGGGTCACGAACTGACGGAACCGTGTGCCCTCGAACCTGCTCTTCAGCTCCGCCACCCGGTCGGCCGGCGGGTTGTCGACCATGAAGTCGAGCTCGTTACGCGTGATGCGCGTGACCTGGTTCGCCTCGGAGCCGTAGATACCGACGTCGAACTGGTCGGCCTTGCCGGCGTCCACCGCGGTGCCCTCGAGGCTGGTCGAGAAGTTCGGGTTCTTGACCATCTCGTAGCCGCGGTTGATTCGCACGTTGCGGATCACGTAGCGGCCCGCGCCGGGCGGGGGGTTCCTGGTCTGGTTCGACTTCGGCGTGTCGCCGGGGACCACGGCCGAGAACGGGATCGCGAGCTCGTAGGTGAACGAGCCGCGCGGCTCCGTCAGCCGGATGGTGATCTCACGGCTCTGGTCGTTGGCCTCGATCCCGTCGATGCCGCCACGCTTCGTCTTCAGGTAGTCCTCGGCACCTTCGATGCTGGTGTAGAAGGAGGCTCCCTGGGAGTCCTGCGCGAGCATCCGCTCGATCGAGCCCTTGAAGTCCGACGCCTGGACGGGCGAGCCGTCCGAGAACCTCAGGTTCTCACGCAGCCGCAGCCGGTAGGTGCGGCCGTCCGCCGAGATCTCGGGCATGTCCTCGGCGAGGCCCGGGACCGGCTCCGCGCCGGCGGGCCCGCTCTCGTGGGGGAACGTCAGCAGGCCCGGATAGGCCTGCAGCAGCGCCTGCCAGCCGTCCACGGTGAACGACAGCGCCGGGTCGAGGTAGTCGGGCATCGACGTATGGCCGATCTTGATCGTGCCTCCCGTCTTGCCTTCACCGCCTCCACCACTGTCGTCGTCGCCGCAGGCGGCGATGAAGAAGGCCGAAAGTACGAGAACCAGCGTTACCAGGCCGGCTTTTAGCGAGCGCGCGATCAAGTTGCCCCCTTTAGGACATGGATGCGAACGTGCAGGAACTTCACCTCTCCTCTATTCGGGCGCGCCCCGCCCTTTCCCTTCCGGGCTGCGGGGGGCGTCCCACGGTTATGCACGTTACACCTATGCCCCGGAATCGCGCGGGGTAGACCTGCCGGTGGCTCAGAGAGATCCGAGGAAGGAGCGGACCTCGGCGGCGACCCGGCTCGGATCGTCCTCCATCACGAAGTGCCCCGCGTCCTCCAGCACCACCAGCGCCGCCTCCGGCAGCTGCTTGTGGAAGCGGTGGGCGCCCCCCACGGGCGCGAACTCGTCCTTCGCCCCCCAGACGATCACCGCCGGGACGCCGAGCGCCGCCAGCCTGCCGTCGTAGGCCTCGAGCTTCGAGAAGTCGCCCGAGCGGTAGAGGTCGAGCTGTGCACGCCGCCGCTGCTCGTCGCCGTAGGCCTTCCAGAACTCGTCGATCGCGTCGTCGGGCACGGCGGAGCTGATCTGGCGCAGCGCCATCCCGAACAGGTCGCGGTTGATGTTGGCGAGCACCTGCTCGCCCTCTCCCTCCGTGCGCAGCGTCTTGGCCATGCCGTGCCAGCGCCCGTCGGGGAAGAAGCCGGTGTCCGTGATCACGAGCGCGCGCACGGCATCCGGGTGGTCGCACGCCCACCGCAGCCCGATCAGCCCGCCCCAGTCGTGGACGCCGAGCACGAGCTGCTCGAGGCCGAGCCCACGGCGGAAGCGCTCCACGTGCTCGACCTGGCGCTCCCACGTGCCGGGCAGGTCGGCCGGCGAGTCGCCGAACCCCGGCAGGTCGGGCGCGATCGCCCGGTACCCGGCCGCCGCGGCCGCGGGCAGGACGTTGCGCCACAGGTAGGAGGACGTCGGGTACCCGTGCAGGAACAGGGCGGCCGGCGCGGAGCTTTCGGCGGCGGCCGGCAGCTCCTCGCGGTAGGCGATCCCGTCGACCGTCTTGGGGGGTGCCCCGGCCACGCCTAGAATCTATTGCGCGCGTTCAACCCGCGCCCTGCCCCGATAGCTCAGCAGGACAGAGCGACTCCCTCCTAAGGAGTAGGCCGCAGGTTCGAATCCTGCTCGGGGCGTCGCAGCACGGAGCTCCCGGATTTCGCGGCTAGGCGAAATCCGGCGTTTCTAAGCCCGTGTGCCGACGGTGACCAGGTATTCCTGCTCGAAGCGCGCCTTGTCGGCTGAGCCCAGGTTCCACTCGTCGCAGAACCGGTCGACCGCCTCGTTGAACTCCGCCTCCTGACCGTTCTTGCGCGCGTTGGCCTGAGCGGCGATCGTGGGGCCGTATTTCTCCTTGAAGTGCTCGCCGTAGTCGCGCGGCTTCTCGAAGGCGGTGATCTCCAGCATCTCGCGCTCCATCGTGCGGAAGTCGACGCGGTCGCCGAACAGCTCGCGCACGTGATCCTCGCTGCCCCACAGCGGCGGGGGGCTGGCGCCCGGCGGAGGCGGCGGGGCGAACGGTCCCATCGTCCGGAAGAGCGCACCGATCATGCCCTCGGGAGTCCAGCTGAGCAGGCCGATCGTGCCGCCCGGGCGGCACACCCGCACCAGCTCGTCGGCGACGTCCTGGTGGCGGGGCGCGAACATGGCGCCGATCGACGACATCACGACGTCGAACGACTCGTCCTCGAACGGAAGGTGCTCCGCGTCGGCCTCGGCCCATTCGAGGGTCACCCCCTCCGCCGCGGCGCGGCCGCGGCCGGCCTCGAGCAGCTCGGGCGTCAGATCGCTGGCGGTGACCTCCGCGCCGGTCTTGGCCGCGGGTATCGACGCGTTGCCCGTGCCGGCGGCGACGTCGAGCACGCGCATCCCGGGGCCGATGCCGGCGGCTTCGACGAGGCGCGGTCCCAGCGGCAGGAGGAACGTCTCGACCATGGACGGGTAGTCGCCGGAGGCCCACATCGCACGGTGGCGTGCCTTGAGCTCGGCGTCAGGGGCGGTGGATGACACGGCGTTCTCCCTTCAGGGTTGACGGAGGGAAGGTACCGCGCCGCGGGCGCGGGTGAAGGGTTGCGCGGCTGCTCAGGCGATGTAGTCGTGCCATGCCTCGAGGTCGTCGAGGAGCGCCGTGGGATAGGAGTCGTCGATCTCGACGCGCTCGAGCTCGAACTCGCGCTCGAACGGATCGATGTGATCCCGCATGCGGGCCTCGATCTCGGCCGGGTCGGTGAACCGCGACAGGTTCAGCTCCGCGTGGGCGAAGCTGCGGATCTTCTCCGAGATGCCGCGTGCGTCGGCCAGGTAGCTGAAGTGCTTTCCCCGCGTAGGCATCAAGGAGTTGCCCTGCGTCCTGCGCACGTCGTGGAGCGAAAGCCCGGTCTCGCGCAGATACCGGCCGGTAACGGCGAGCGCGCGGTTCCAGTACACCGCGTCCCCGGCCGCCTGCACGCGGAGGTTCAGCTTGTAGTAGTAGAGCGCCTGCCTGAGCTTGACGTGACCGTGCGCGCGCGCCTGCTCGACGATCAGCGGGATGTCCTCGCGCGTGTTGATCTCGTCGACGTCGGCCACGATGAAGACATCGTCGTCCTCGCACTCTCGCAGCAGTGCGTTCCGCTGCAACGCCTCGTTGCCCCAAGGCCCCGACGTCGTGCGCCGCAGTGTCGCAACGTCCTCGGTCCACGGCCCCGGATCGAACCGGCCCTCGAGCAGCACCAGGTCGATCTTTGGATGACGGTACTTCGGGTTGCCTTTCAGGTGCAGCGGCTTGCGCGCGCCCTGGAAGGTCATGTCGGACTCGGCGATCACGAGCCGGTCGACGACGTCGAGCTCCTCGGCGATCTTGAGATCGAGCAGGTGGAACTCGTTGAAGAACGGAACGCAGGAGTAGACGGCCATGAACCAGGCTACCCCGCGAGCGGCAGCGTTCCCGCTCTGCAGCGACCGCCGCTCAGCAGTCGTCGCCGGCGCGGCAAAGCGCGAGCGCGAACAACAAGGCGAGTATTTGAGCGCTACCTACGAGTATCAGGACACCGGCAAGCATCCAAGCTCCACCTCCCGGCGCGAGCATATCCGGCCTTCCTGGAGTGCGTGCGGCGAAGGTGTCAGCGTTGCAACAGGCCTGGCGCTAGCGGTCGGGCCGGTCCGGATACACGTCGTCGATCGTGAACAGGGAGATGTACGGGGCGTCCGGTCCCAGGGCCGCTTCGATCGCGGCCGCGCCTCCCGCCAGCCGGTCCACCACTGTCAGCGCGCCGGCCAGCGCCACTCCCTCCTCCCGCAGCCGCTCGATGGCGTCGACCAGCGACCCGCCTGACGTGACGACGTCCTCCACGACCAGGGCGCGCTCCCCTGCCTCGATCGGCGGTCCCTCGATCCAGCGCTGCAGCCCGTGCTCCTTGCGCTCCTTGCGGACGAAGAAGGCCTTCAGGCGGTCGGACGCGCACAGCACCGAGCACGCGATCGGGTCGGCTCCCAGCGTCGGCCCGCCCACCGCCGCGGCCCCGAGCCGCTCGGCTTCAGCCGCGACCAGCTCGCCCGCCGCCGTGAACCCGGCCCGGGTCAGGAGCGCGCGGCGCGCGTCCACGTAGTACTGGGCGGTGCGCCCGCTGGCGAGGGTCACCTCGCCGATGACGAGAGCATGGGTCCGCAACGTGTCGAGGAGGCGCTCGCGGGGGCTCAAGGCGCCGCTATCCTAGTGCCGCCGCTGCCCCCCACCGGAAGGTCCCGATGCGCTCGCCGCTGGACTCGCTGGACCCGTTCAACCTCAAGCAGCAGGTCTCCCGGCTCGACGACGTGCGGGCGCTGGGGACGCGATTCGTCTCCAACGTCGACGCCGCCCGCACCGCGCGGCGCGCGCTCCTGCCGCTGCCGTTCGTCGACCGCCCCGAGAAGGCCCAGACCAGGATCTTCCCGCCGTTCAAGGCGCGCCCGATCCCTTCGCTGCGCAACAAGAAAGTCGGCCTGCTGCTCTCCGGAGGCAGCGGGGCCTGCGTGTCGGCCGTCGGAGTCGCTCGCGCCCTGGAGGAGGCCGGCATCGAGCCGCAGGCGATCTCGGTCTGCTCGGGCTCCGCGCTGTGGGGGTCGATGATGGCGTCGGGGCTGACCGCGCAGGAGATGGTGAACCAGTCGCTCAACTGGCAGCCCGAGGACTACCTCGACATCCAGTGGACGCGGCTGCCGAGGTTCGCGATGGCCGCGATGCGCGGGTTCACGGGCCTGGCGAAGGGCGAGGCGATCGAGAAGCTGTTCGACCGCCAGCTGTGGCACATGACGCTCGGCGAGTCGCCCATCCCGATCTACTCCGAGGTCTACAACATCGACCTCAACCGGCTCGAGACCTTCGGGTCCAAGCTGACTCCCAACCTGACCATCGCCGAGCTCGTGCGGATCGCGATCGCGCTGCCGCTGCTGGTCGAGTCGGTGCGCGTCGACGGGCATCTGTACGCGGACGGGGGCGTCGTGGACGTCTTTCCCGCGGAGCCGCTGCTCGAGCACGAGCGCCTCGACGTCGTCGTCGGCGTCAACACGATCCTGCCCCGCGGGTTCGAGGGCGAGGACATCTCGGGCTGGACCGAGCGCACGATGGGCTTCATGACCGCGAGCCGGCAGATCAGCTACGCCGGTCACCTGGAGCTGGCCCGCCGCAGCGCGCGCCGGCTGGGCCGCAAGCTGATCCTGATCGACCCGGTCGACTTCACCGAGGTGCACGGCTGGCGCTTCTACGACCTCTTCATCGACCGCCGCAAGTGGCCGCGCCTGATCCTCCAGGGCTACGAGCACGCCACGCGCGTGCTCGACCGCTACCGCCGCGCGAGCAACACGCGCAAGCGCAGCCGCCCGCAGGCCGTCGCCGCGCCGTAACACCGGCCGGGCGTCAGCCGGAGTCGGACATCAGATAGATGAATGCCAGCGTGTTGTTGATCGCGTGCAGCATGATCGGCGGCCACAGCGAGCGCGTCTTCTCGAACAGCAGCGCCAGGATCACTCCCAGGATCGCGAGCTGCACGAGCTTGAAGAACTCGAGGTGGATGACGCCGAAGACGAGCCCGCTCAGGATCGCCCCCGGCCACACGCCGAAGCTGTTGCGAAACGACTGGTAGAGGAAACCGCGGAAGAAGACCTCCTCCGCGATGGGCGCGATCGCGATCAGCAGGACTCCGGTTGCGATCGCGAGGCCGACGCTGTCCTCGGCGCCCAGCTCCTTCGGCAGCTCCTCCTCGGGCGGGCTGAAGATCAGCGCGTAGACGATCGCCAGCGCGTAGTAGGCGAAGAACGCCGCCACCAGCCACTTGAACGCGGACCGCTGGAAGGGACGCAGGCCGAAGGTCCGCCCGGTGGTCCGCCCCAGGTCGGCGGTGATGAAGAAGGCGGCCGCGATCAACGCCCCGTCCTGGATCAGCGTCCCCACGAAGATGAAGCCGCGGCCGTCGAGGTCGCCCCCGGCGATGGCGATGCCGGCGCCCGCGATGCCGGCCAGGAAGAACGTCGCGACGATCGCGAGGAGGAACCCGATCAGCCCCTTGGAGGCGGTCAGCCGGCGCTCGGGCGGGAGCTCGCCCGGCGGCGGGCTCGGTAGGCCGGAGAAGTCCTGCGGGTCGTGTCCGTTGGTCATGTGCCGGATAGAGGGGACGGTGGCGCGAGCAGCCCGGCAATGCTCTCGAGGCTGCTGACGCACTCCACTTCGACGCCACTGCCCCCGGCGCCTGTGCGATCGATCAGCACGGCGCGCAGTCCGGCGCGCTGCGCGCCCGCGATGTCCGTCTCGGGTGAGTCGCCGACGAACAGAGCCGCGCGCGCGGGGCATCGTAGCTTTCGCAGCGCCATCTCGAAGATCTCCGGCGCAGGCTTCGGGACGCCGGCCTCCGCGGAGACCACGATCTCGTCGACCAGGCCGCCGAGACCGATCTCCCCCAGGATCCTGCGCAGGGAGACGTCCCAGTTCGACACCACCGCGGTCCGGATGCCGAAGTGCCGCAGCCGCCCGAGCAGCGGCGCCGCATCGGGGTAGGGCTGGAAGCGGATCGCGAGCATCAGGACGTCGACCAGGTCTTCCGGCGTGAGATCCGCGACGGAGGACGGCAGGTGCTCCCGCAGCACCGCCGCGCAGCGCCCGCGCAGCTCGCCGAGCGAGGGCTCGTCCCGGCCGTCCATGTGGTGCGCGCGGTAGTACCTCATCTCGGCCAGCATCGCCTCCTTCGCCTGCTCCTGATCGACCTGGACCCCGCGCGCGGCCAGGGCGGCCTGCAGCAGCGGCCACGGGGGCTCGAGCTCCACGAGGGTGCCGAGCGCATCGAACAGCACGGCGTCGTAACCGCCTGAGCCGGCCGGCAAAGGCACGGTGGTCAGCTAGACGGCGGCGGAGGCCGGTTCGGCGGCGTGCTCCCGCGGGGCCGCGGCGACCGCCTCCACGCGCACGGGGATGCCGTTCAGGTGGGCCATTCCTGCCAGCCGTTCGAGGCTCTCCACCCCGTGCGGCGCAAGCTCGTTCACGTTCGCCCCGCCTGCCTCGTTGGCGAGCTTCCAGCCGCCCCCGCGGTGACCCCATCCGTGCGGCAGGGCCACGGTACCGGGCGTCATCTCGTCGGTGATCGTGACGGGCACCTCGATCGCCCCCGATGCGGACGTGATGCGGGCGGCCTCGCCGTCGGCGAGGTCCGCTGCCGCGGCGTCGTCGGGATGCATCCGCAACGCGTGCGTGCGCCCGCCGCGCATGAGCAGCGGCGAGTTGTGCATCCAGGAGTTGTGGGAGCGCAGCTCGCGCAGCCCGATCAGGCTGAGCGGGAACTGCGGCCCGGCGCCGTTCGCGCCTTCGAGCCGCTCGACCTCGGCCAGCACCGTGGGGTCACCGACGTGCACGCGGTGGTCGGGGTGGCGCACGCGGTCACCCAGCACGCCGGTCTGGAGATGATCGCCCAGCACGATGCCGTGGGGTGAGCGCGCGACCTTCTTGAGCGAGAGGCCGGCGGGCTTGAGGCCGAACCAGTCGCCTGCCGGACCGGTGCGCAGGACCGCGTCGATCAGGCGGCGCGGCGAGATGCGGTAGCCCAGCCGCGCGAGGGTGCGCAGCGGCTTCAAGGAGTAGGGCGCGACGCCGATCCGGCGCGAGAGGTCGTCGATGATGCGCCACTCCTGGCGCGCCTGGCCACGCGGCGGCACGACGGCCTCCGTGACCTGCATGAACGGCGTGCTGAAGAAACCGAGGAACGCGACCGGCACGTCCTCGCGCTCGAGGAACGTGGTCGCGGGCAGCACGTAGTCCGCGTGCCGGCTCGTGTCGCTCACATAGAAGTCGAGCGAGACCAGCAGGTCCAGCTGCTCGAAGGCGTCCGCGATCGCCTTCCCGTTGGGAACGGACAGCACGGGGTTCCCGGCCGAGACGAAGAAGGCACGGAGCTGACGCTCGCCGGGAGTGGTGATCTCCTCCGGGATCAGCGTCGCGGGGAGATTGCCGATCACGTCGGGGAAGCCGCCGATGCGCGACCGCTCCTGGCCGTACGTGGCGAGACCCGCCTTCTCGGCGATCTCGTCGAGCGCGATCGGCGGGCGCCCGAACACCGCTCCACCCGGCTTGTCGAGATTCCCGGTGACGGCGTTCAACGCGTCGAGCAGGTAGGCGACCAGCGTGCCGAAGCGGCCGAGGCACGAGCCGGTGCGGCCGTACGCCGCCGCGCTCGGCGCGGCCGCAAACGCGCGCGCAAGCTCGCGCACCGTCGCGGCGGGCACGCCGGTGACCGCTGCGGTGCGCTCTGGGTCGAAGCGCGCCGCGTGCGCCTCCAGGGCCTCCACGCCGCGCGCCTGGCGCGCGATCGCCGCGCGATCGGCAAGGCCCTCGGCGAAGATCACGTGCAGCATCCCGAGCAGCAGCCAGGCATCGGTGTCGGGGCGGATCGGCACGTGCTCGAACTGGCGCGCGGTCTCGGAGCGGCGGGGATCGACCACGACGATGCGCCCGCCCCGGTCCACCACCGCGTTCAGCCCCTCGCGCACGCGGGGTGCGGAGAGCACGGAGCCGTGCGAGACGAGCGGGTTTGCCCCGACCATGAAGAGGAAGTCGGTGCGGTTGAGGTCGGGAATCGGCACGAGCAGCGGCGAGCCGTACAGCAGCGCCGACGCCGCGAACCGGTTGTTCACGTCCTGCGATCCGGCGGAGTAGTAGTGCGGGCTGCCGAGCCCGTCGAGGAAGCCCTTGGCCCACAGCGTGTGGCTGTAGCTGAACGCGCCGGGGTTGCCCATGTACCAGCCGACCGACTGGCTGCCGTGGCGGTCGATGATTGCCCGCAGGCGGGCGGCGATGTCGCTCATCGCCTCCTCCCACGTGACCGGCTCGAACTCCCCCGGGCCGCCGGTCCGCTTCAGTGGATGGACGACGCGGTCGGGGTCGTTCTGCACGTCGGCCATCGCGATGCCCTTCGGGCAGGCATAGCCCTGCGACAGGGGATGCTCGCGGTCGGGGCGGAGCTGGGTCAGGCGGCCGTTCTCGACCGTGGCGACCATGCCGCACAACGGCTCGCAGATGCGACAGAAGGTGACCCTCTCGTCCACCGCCACGCGGCCGAGTCTAACACCCGGCGGAGAGCCGATTTTGCAGGTCTATACTCGCTTTCTCACTCCCTGGCAGGGACCGAGGCGCTGGATCCGAACCCAAGGGCGCCGCACTTAGATCACTTGACCTATCGCGCGCGACAGCGCCACCGGCGCAGGCACCGCCCCAGCAAGCTCCTGCTGGGCGTGGTCGTGTTGCTCGCGATCGGCGGGATCGCGGCGCTCTCCGGCGCCGGCTATGTGCTCTCGGTGGCGGCGTCGGCGCCGGCGCTCGAGACGCTGAAGCCGATCGACCAGGGCACCAGCTCGGTCGTGTTCGCCGCGGACGGCTCGCGGCTGGGCTACATCCAGTCCGACGAGATCAGGACGCCGATCCCTCTCCAGCGCATCCCGGAGTCCATGCAGGCGGCGACCATCGCGATCGAGGACGAGCGCTACTACGAGCACGGTGGCGTCGACTACGAGGGCATCGTGCGCGCCGCGTTCAAGAACCTCGAGGCGGGCAAGGCGGTCGAGGGCGGCTCGACGATCACGATGCAGCTCGTCCGCAACCTCTACGTCGGCCGCGAGCGCACGCTCGAGCGCAAGATCAGGGAGGCTCGCCTGGCAGAGGAGCTGGAGGACCAGCACTCCAAGCGCTGGATCCTGCAGAGCTATCTCAACTCGGTGCCTTACGGAACGGTCGACGGCCAGACCGCGGTCGGCGTCCAGGCGGCCGCGCAGACCTTCTTCGACAAGCCCGCCAAGGACCTGACGCTCGAGGAGTCGGCGCTGCTCGCCGGCCTGCCGCAGGCGCCCAGCCGGCTGAACCCGTTCCAGAACAAGCGCGACGCGCTCGAGCGCCGCAACAAGGTGCTCTCGAAGATGGCCGAGCTCGGCTACATCACGCACGCGCGCGCGCAGGAGGCCCGGCGCGCGAAGCTCGGCGTGCGCCGCGGCGACCTCTACATAAAGATCCGCGAGCCGTTCTTCTTCGACTTCGTCAAACAGCAGCTGATCGACAAGTTCGGCGTCAACACGGTCCGCAAGGGCGGGCTGAAGATCTACACGACGATCGATCCGAAGCTCCAGACTGCGGGCCGCAACGCGATCGACTCGACGCTCAACTACGCGGGCGACCCGAGCTCGGCGGTCGTCGCAATCGATCCGCGCACGGGCTACATCAAGGCCATGGCGTCGAGCTCCAAGTACAAGCACAACCAGTACAACCTTGCGGCGCAGGGCCACCGCCAGCCCGGTTCTGCCTTCAAGACGTTCGTCCTCACGACGGCCGTGAAGCGCGGCGTCAACCCGTACTCGACGAGTTACGTGTCCCGGCCGCTCGATCTCCAGACCCGCGACTACGGCCCGTGGAAGGTGCAGACCTACGACCAGTCCTACAGCGGCTCGATGAACGTGGCGCGCGCCACGCTGAAGTCGGACAACACCGTGTACGCGCAACTGGACCTCGACCTCGGCCCGCAGAGCGTCGCCGACACGGCGAAGGAGATGGGGATCACGACCAAGCTCGACGGCTACCCGGCCGAGGGCCTCGGCGGCCTGAAGCGGGGCGTGTCACCGCTCGAGATGGCGAACGCGTACGCGACCCTTGCGTCCGGCGGCATCCGCAACAAGCCGATCGCGATCCTGCGCGTGAAGTTCCCCGACGGCGACGTCGAGGAGCTGGGCAAGCCGAAGCGCGAGCGCGTGTTCTCGGACGCGGTGGCATACGAGGTCACCAAGATCCTGAAGCAGAACGTGACGCAGGGAACCGGCACCCGCGCCAACATCAACTGCCCGTCGGCGGGCAAGACCGGCACCACCGACAACTTCAACGACGCCTGGTACGACGGCTTCACGCCGCATCTCGCCACGGCCGTGTGGGTCGGGTATCCGGACGCGCTCAAGGAGATGCGCAGCGTGCACGGGATCTCGGTCGCGGGCGGAACGTTCCCCGCGATGATCTGGAACAAGTTCATGCAGGTCGCGAAAGGCAAGAACTGCAGCGACTTCCCGCGGCCGAAGAGCACGATCAGCTGGTCGCCGTTCTTCGGCAAGTACTCGAAGGGCGGCACCGAGTACAGCATCGGCGGGCAGTCGTACGACTACGGCGACTCCACGGGCGGCGGCTACCAAGGCTACGATCCGCGTCTCTATGGGGAGCCCAACGGGAGCCCTCCCGCCGACAACGGTGGCGGCGGAGCCGGGACCGCGCCCGGTAACGGCCCCGGGCAGTAGCGCCCGCGCAGCGCTCGGCGTCCTGGGCGCCACGTACGTGGCGCTGGCTGTCCTGTGGGCGGCGCGCGGCTCGAACGTCGTGCTGGCGACCACGGCCGGCGGCTCCCCCGACTGGCTGCTGGGGCCGTTCGAGCCGCTCGCGGCGGGATTCGCCGACGGCGGCCTCGGCGGCCCGCTGTTCTACGCCGGGCTGTGGATCGCGCTGCTCGCCTACTGCGCCGTGCTCGCGCACGCGAGCGCGTTCAGCACGCGCACCGTCGCGGGCGCGATCGCTGCAGCGCACGTGCTGTTCCTGCTGGCGCCGCCGCTGCTCTCGCAGGACGTGTTCAGCTACATCGCCTACGCGCGCCTCGACGTCGTGCACGGCCTCGACCCGTACACCCACAGCCCCAGCGACGCGCCGGGGGATGCGGTCTACCCGTTTGCGGGGTCGAAGGACTTCACCAGCGTCTACGGGCCCGTGTTCACGGTGGCGACGTTCCCGCTCGCGAAGACCGGTGCCCCCTTCGCGTTCTGGACCCTCAAGGCGGTGGCCGCGCTCGCCAGCCTCGGGATCGTGGCGCTGGTCTGGCGGTGCGCCCGCGGGCTCGGCCGCGACCCACGGCTGCCCGCGCTGATCGTGGGCCTGAACCCGCTCGTGCTGGTCCACGTCGTCGGCGGCGCGCACAACGACGCCCTCACGGTGCTCCTGTGGATGGGCGGCGTCGCCGCACTGGTGGCCGGCCGCGAGGTCCTGGCCGGCGGCCTCACCGCCCTGTCCGGCGCCGTGAAGGTCTCGGCCGCGGTGCTCGGGCCCTTCATGCTGATCGGCGCGCGCCGCCGGGGCGCGCTGCTGGCCGGCGCGATCGGCGGTGCCGCGCTGGCGGTCGCCGTCGCGCTGATCGCGTTCGGCGACAGCGCGCTGGAGGCGTTCGCCCTGCTGGGTGACAACCAGGAGCGCACCAGCCGCTGGAGCATCCCGCAGCGCAGCGCCGACGCGATCGCCGGGCTGGGCGGGGGCTCGGCCGCGGACATGGTCGATTACACGCGCGCGGTGCTGGGGCTCGCGCTGATCGGCGCGGTCGCCTTGCTGCTGCGCACCGCGTGGCGCCGCCGGGCCATGCCGGGCGGGTGGATCGCCCCGGCCGGATGGGCGACGCTCGGCGTGCTCCTCACGACGGCGTGGCTCGTGCCCTGGTACGCGATCTGGCTGCTGCCGCTGGCCGCGCTCGGCGGGGATCGCCGGCTGGTCGCCGCGAGCATCGTGCTGTGCGCTTACATGATGGTGATCGCCGTGCCGCTCGAACCGTTTTCCCCATATTGATCAGCGAGTTCGACCTGATCGCGAAGATGCGCGAGCGGCTGGGCTCGAGCGGAGACCGCGTCGTCGTCGGCTCGGGCGATGACGCCGCCGCGGTGCGGCCCGGCGGCGCGATCGCCGTGACGTCGATCGACTCGTTCGTGGAGGGTGTCCACTTCCGGCTCGTGACCACGTCGCTGCGCGATCTCGGCCACAAGTGCCTCGCGGCATCGCTGTCGGACCTCGCCGCGATGGGCGCGGTTCCCGGGGAGGCGTACATCGCCCTCGGCGTGCCCGGCCACCTGGGCGAGCGGGAGGTGCTGGAGCTGGCCGACGGCGCCGGCGCACTCGCGGCCGCCACCGACGTGGTGATCTGCGGCGGAGACCTGACCCGCGCGGACGAGCTGTTCGTCACCGTGACGGTCGTGGGCTACGTCGGCAGCGAGGAGGAGCTTGCGCGACGCGACGCGGCAGCGCCCGGCGACGTGATCGGCGTGACCGGCACGCTGGGCGGGTCGGGCGCGGGCCGGCTGCTGCTGGAGCGCAAGCACCCCGGGATGGATGCGCAGGCCGGCGAGCACCTGCTCGACCGTCACCTGCGCCCGCGTCCGCAGCTTGCTGCCGGCCGGGCGCTCGTGGCCGCGGGCGTGCACGCGATGCTCGACGTGAGCGACGGGATCGCCTCAGATACGGCGCGCATCTGCGAGCGCAGCGGCGTGACGGCCGAGGTGCGCCTCGCGGACCTGCCGGTCGAGGAGGGCGTCGCGGAGGTCGCGCGCGACCACGGGCTCGACCCGCTGGAGCTCGCGGCGACCGCCGGCGAGGACTACGAGCTGCTGTTCACCGCCCCGCCCGCCGCCGGCGCGGAGATCGAACGTGCGGCCACCGCGGCCGGAGCCGCAGTGACATGGATCGGCCGCGTCCTGCCCGGCGGGGAGGAGACGGGGGACCCGGTCAGGCTGCTTGACGCAGACGGCCGCCCGTGCCGTTTGCGTGGGTGGGACCACTTTTCGCCGGCGGATGCGGCGCCAGGGTCTCCTGGACCAGCTTGACGATCAGCGCCGTCGCGACGCGGTCGGGATCGACCGTGTAGCTGTTGCACTTGACCGCGCGCTTGACCAGCTTGTGATCTGCGTGACGCGGCTCTGTCAGCGAGGAGCTCATTGCCGGATCGCCCTTCTTATCGACGGCGCCGATCACCGGCGGGATACGACTGCCGTCCACGCCTGAGTGACCGGGCTCACCGACGGTCACGGGGCCGATCAGCGGCGCAGCGCCGACTCCGTCCCGCCCAGCGAGCCGGGGCCGGCGTACGACAGGGGGCCGCGGACGGTGATCTCCGGGGCCGTGCCGGCCGCGCCGCCGCGGACCGCCAGCAACGCGCTGGCGGTGAGGCTGCCTGCGACCAGCGAGCCGAGCACCGCGCTCCCCACCGATCCCCCCGCGGTCGAGACGACCAGCAGCAGATAGTTGTGCAGTGACAGGCCGAGGTCGAAGCGCGCGCCGTAGTAGAGCATCGCGAGCACCGGCAGCGCCAGCGCGCCCGCGACCAGCGCCGCGGCCAGCAGCGCGCGGCGCGGCGACTCGGACAGCGCGGCGAGCAGGCACAGGTGTGCGGCCGGGACGAGCAGGAGCGCGGTGAACGGGTTGATCGCGCAGATGATCAGGACCTGCACCGACAGCAGCAGCGCGAGCGCCGCGGCCGCTCCCTCCGAAGCCAGTCTCCGCGGTCGCACGTCGCCGAGCGCGATGCGGCGCACCACGACCCACGAGACGGCGAACAGCACGCCCAGGGCGAGCAGCGGGCCGAGCGCCTCGCCGACCGACAGCCGGGTGGCCGGTGAGACGGTCTCCGCGACGCTGCCCGGCAGCCACCCGACCAGCTCGAATGCCAGCGCGCCGACGACCGTGAGCGCGAACGGGAGCGCGGTGGCGAGCGACCAGCGCATCCACGGGCCGACCGGAGCACCGCGCCGCCCGGCGCGCGCCACGGCGTCGACCGCCGTGATCACTGCGGGCAGTATCAGGCCGACTGCGAACAGCGCGAGCGACCAGCCTGGGATCACGTTGCGGCCGGCGGTGAGGTAGCGCGACGGCGGCTTGCCGCGGTAGCCGGGCGAGTCGAACGCCAGCGCGGTCGCGAACGCCGCCCGGCCGAACCGGCCGAGGCCGTTCTCCGAGATCGTCTCCATCGTGTCGCTGCCGGATCCTCGCGGCAGCTCCGCGCGCGCGGTCAGGGTGAGCGCGTCGATGCCCTCGCGCACGAGCGGCCCCTGCTCGCGCACGGTCACCGGCCACGCCAGGTGCACGACCTGGCCGAGCCACGACTCCGATCCGCCGCCACCGCCCGTCTCGCGCACGAGCGCCGCGTCCATGGTGCGGGCCGCGGCCAGCGACGCGCGACTCGAGCCGGAGGACCACGGGACGACGTACGGCCGGCGGCGGTCGGCCGCGCCGAGGTCGTCGAGGACCATGGCGACTTCGACCTTCTGCCGGTCCACGTAGCGCTCGGCGAAGCGCTGGGCTCCCTCCATGCCCTCGGAGCCGCCGTCGGCCGACACGAAGACCATCGTCCGGCGGCGATCGAGCGCGTCCATCGCCTGCGCGAGCTCGAGCAGCATGGCGGTGTTCGAGGCGGCCGCCGCGCCCGGGCGCGAGACCGCATCCCGGTGCGCGAGGATCACGACCTGCCGGTCCGACCGGCCGCGCAGCCTGCCGATCACGTTGGTCAGCTCCGCGTCCTTGCCGTCCACCTCGGTGAAGAACCGCTGGGTGGAGACCTCCATGCCGAGGTCGCGGAACCGCTGCTGCACCAAGCCCCCCAGGGCGGCGTCGTCCGGGCTCCCCGGGCGCCTGTCCGGGTAGCGCGCGGCCAGCCTCCCCGTCTCGGCAAACGCGTCGGTGCCGCTCACGGCCTCG
Organism: Solirubrobacterales bacterium; assembly: GCA_035650255.1. Lineage (GTDB taxonomy): Bacteria > Actinomycetota > Thermoleophilia > Solirubrobacterales > JBBDJG01 > DASRIA01. The sequence continues at coordinate 24,908 of DASRIA010000086.1, read as the reverse complement.
GGCGCGAGATCCGATGCATGGGGCCTGGGACGCGACTCGAGGGAGAACATCACCACGACGAGCGCCAGCGCGGCAAGGACGAATGACGCCCTGTAGATGCGCGGATCGACCAAGGTCGCTGTGTGTATAGCAGCGGGTGAACCTGGAGGGGATCGGTCCCGCGCCGCCTAGAATCCCTGGAGAGAGGCGTGAACGCGACGACAGCACGCATATTGCTGGTGGACGACGAGCAGCCCGTGCAGAAGCTGCTCAGCTATCCGCTGGAGAAGGACGGCTACGAGGTGGTGCCCGCGCGCGACGGGCAGGAGGCCTTGAACGAGTTCGACCGCCAGCCGTTCGACCTCGTCGTGCTGGACATCATGCTCCCCAAGGTCGACGGCCTCGAGGTGTGCCGGCAGCTGCGGGCCAAGAGCTCGGTGCCGATCATCATGCTGACCGCTAAGGCCGAGGAGATCGACAAGGTGCTGGGCCTCGAGCTGGGCGCCGACGACTACATCACCAAGCCCTTCTCGATGCGCGAGTTCCGCAGCCGCGTGCGCGCCGCCCTCCGGCGCGCGGACATGCGTGCGCAGCTCGACGGGGACGAGGAGCCGCTGGAGCGCGGCGACCTGCGGATCGACCTGGCCAAGCGCGCCGTCACCCTGCAGGGCGAGCCCGTGCAGCTCACCTACGTCGAGTTCGAGATCCTCGCCGTGCTCGCGGCGCACCCCGGCCGCGTCTACACCCGCGACATGCTGCTCGACCGCATCTGGGGCGACTCGGCCTTCCGCGACCAGCGCACGATCGACGTGCACATCCGCCACCTGCGGGAGAAGCTCGAGCGTGATCCGAAGATCCCGGAGTACCTCCTGACGGTGCGCGGCGTGGGTTACCGGTTCAAGGATGAATGACTCCGGCGAGCGCCGCGGGCGCGAAGCACATGACTTCAGGTGGCGGCGCAGCCGTCCAAGCACTTAGGTAGGGCGTATGTGGCACCGGATCTGGCACCACTCGATCAAGAACAGGCTGACGTTCCTGTTCTTCTGCATCACGGCGGGCGCGATCGCGGTCTTCTACTTCTATGTCGTGCCGCAGCTCGAGTCGACGCTGACGCAGCAGAAGACGGACGCACTCGAGCGTGACGCCTCGAACTACTCGCGCACCCTCCAGGGCGCGATCTCGCGCGAGGTGACGGCCGCCGAGCTGGACCGCATCACGCGTGCCATCTCCGAGGAGACGGGCACGCGCGTGACCCTGCTCGGGATCCCGCGCGACGAGCAGCCGGACATCCCCGGGACGGCCACGGAGGAGGAATCGCCTCCGTACGTGATCTCCGACTCCCGCCGCACCGACACGGGCGTCGAGCCCTCCAGCTCGAACGTGCTGGAGGCGTCGCGGAGCGGCCGCGCGCAGACCACGACCCGCGCCGAGGGTGGTGGCAAGCTGGCTCAGGTCGCGCGCCCGCTGCTCTACCAGGGCCGGCCGGCCTGGGTGGTGGTGTTCTCCGAGCCGCTGGACGAGGTGGACGAGAACGTCGGGTCGATCCAGCGCCAGATCCTGATCGCGGGCCTGATCGCGCTGGTGCTCGCCACCGCGATCGGCTACTTCGCGGCCAGCGCGCTCGCGCGGCGAGTGAAGCGCCTCGAGCGCGGTGCGCGCGAGGTCGCCGCCGGCAACTTCTCCGCGCCGATCCCGATCGACTCGGACGACGAGCTGGGGCAGCTGGCGCAGGCGTTCAACGAGATGCAGCACCAGCTTGCGCGCCTGGACTCCGCCCGCAAGGAGTTCATCGCGAACGCCTCGCACGAGCTGCGCACGCCGATCTTCTCGCTGGGCGGCTTCGTCGAGCTGCTGCAGGACGAGGACCTCGACGAGAACACGCGCGCCGAGTTCCTGACCACGATGCGCGAGCAGGTGGACCGCCTGCAGAAGCTGACCACCGACCTGCTCGACCTGTCGCGGCTCGACGCCGGCTCGATCGACCTGGAGCTGGAGCCCGTCCCGCTGCGGACCCTCGCCAACCAGGTCGCCGGCGAGTTCGCGGCCGCGGCGGCGCGCAAGGACTCCGAGATCGAGGTTGCCGACCGCCGGTCGCACCTCGACGTCGAGGCGGTGTGCGACCCGGAGCGCGTGGCCCAGATCGTGCGCGTGCTGATCGACAACGCCCTCACCCACACGCCCGACGGGACGCACATCACGATCGCCGCGCGGCGACGCTCCGAGGACGGCCGGCCCGACACCGCCGAGCTGCTCGTGGCCGACAGCGGGCCCGGCATCCGGCGCCGGGACCTGGCGGCGGTCTTCGAGCGCTTCCACACGAGCGACTCGGCCTCCGGCTCGGGCCTCGGCCTGGCGATCGCCCGCGAGCTCGCCCAGCGCATGCGCGGCGGCCTGGCGGTCGAGTCGAGGCCGGGCAGCACCGTGTTCACCCTCACCCTGCCGCTGGCCGGCGAGCGCCGCCGTCCCGCGGAGCCCCCGGCCTCCCCCGCCTCGCCGCCCCGGGCCGAGGTCGGAGCGTGACCGCCCGGATCATCGCGCTGACCGCCGCGCTGGTGCTGGCGGCCGGGTTCGCGGCCGGCTGTGGCGGCGGCGGAGACGAGGACAGCGGCACCTCGACCGTCGAGCGCACGCGCGTGCAGGTGGTGGAGGGCCTCGGCGGCGAGAACGGCTTCGACCCCACCACCATCTACGAGCGCCTGTCGCCCGGCGTCGTGACGATCACCTCGCTCTTCTCCGACAGCGACAGCCTCTCGGAGCTGCTCGAGGGCGGGGGCGCCGGCCAGGGCAGCGGGTTCGTGCTCGACGACGACGGCTTCGTCGCCACCAACGCGCACGTGATCACGAACGGCACCGGCAGCAAGCTGACGAAGGCGCGCCAGGTGTACGTGCAGTTCTCCGACGGGAACCAGGTCGAGGCCGACGTCGTCGGGTACGACCCGAACGCCGACGTCGGCGTGATCAAGGTGAACCCGAAGGGGCTCGAGCTGGTGCCGCTGGAGCTGGGGCGCACGGCGGACGTGCGCGTCGGTGAGCCGGTCGCCGCGATCGGCAGCCCGTTCGGCGAGGAGGGCTCGTTGTCGATCGGCGTGGTCTCCGCTAAGAACCGCACGATCGAGGCGCTCACCGACTTCTCGATCTCCGACGCGATCCAGACGGACGCGGCCGTCAACCGCGGGAACTCCGGCGGCCCGCTGCTGGACGCGCGCGGGCGCGTGATCGGCATCAACTCGCAGATCCGTTCCACCGGCGGCGGCAGCGTGGGCGTCGGGTTCGCCGTGTCGGTGGACAACGTGCGGCGCTCGATCGACCAGATCCGGGACCGCGGGGAGGCGCGTTACGCCTACATCGGGATCAGCTCCCAGAACCTCTATCCGCAGCTCGCCGCGCGGCTCGACGTGCCGGTCAGGGACGGCGCGCTGATCGCGGACGTGGTCGAGAACGGGCCGGCGGACAAGGCCGGGATCAAGGGGGGCGGCCGGGAGATCCGCTTCCAGGCGTCGCTCGTGAAGCTCGGCGGCGACGTGATCACCAAGGTGAACGGCCGCCGGGTCACCCGCCAGAATGACTTCAGTGAGCAGATCGGCCGCTTCTCGCCCGGGGACGTCATCTCGCTCGAGCTCTACCGTGGCAGCGAGCGTCGCACGGCCCGCGTGACGCTCGGTGAGCGCCCGGACTAGCTCCCGCGACATCGAGGCGCTGCTCGTCGAGCTGGCGCGCGGGCTGCGCGCGCACGTGCAGCCGTTCCTCGGCTCGCACGCCCACCGCGAGCACCTCCAGGCGGGCACCGGCGGAGACGTGACGTTCGCCATCGACGAGGAGGCGGAGTCCTGGGTCGAGGAGTTCCTCGGCGACCGGGCGCCGGACGTCGCCTTCTACTCGGAGGACCGCGGGCTGGTCACTCCCGCCGGGCGCGATCCGGTCACAGTGCTCGTGATCGACCCGATCGACGGCACGCGGCCGGCGATGGCGGGCCTCGAGTGCTGCTGCGTGTCGGTGGCGGCCGCGCCGCTCGGCGACAGCGGAGAGCCCACCATGGGCGACGTGTACGCCGCGTGCGTGGCCGAGATCAAGACCGGCGGCGAGTTCGTGGCCGTGCGCGGCGCCGGGCTGGAGGCGGTCCTGAGCGCCAACACCGACGTCTCGCGGCTGTTCTGGACGCTCGGGTTCCGGGGTCGTCCCGCCGTGCCGCTGGTGACGGTGCTGGAGGAGCTGATCGACCGCTCCTCGGTGGGCGGCGCGGTGTTCGACCTGGGCTCGGCGACCTTCGACATGACCCGCATCCTCACCGGCCAGCTCGACGGCTACGTGGACATCGGCACGCGCATGATCGACGAGGTCCCGGCGCTGCGGCCCCGGTTCGAGGCGGTGGGCGGCGGCGCAGTGCTGAACAACTCCCCCTACGACCTCGCCGCGGCGGTGCTGTGCCTGGAGGAGGCAGGGGCGGTCGTGACCGACGCCTACGGCCGGCCCCTGGCGGCGCGGCCGCTGCTGGGATCGGGCCACGAGTTCCAGATGTCGTGCCTGGCGGCGGCCAACCGGGAGCTCCACGCGGGCATGCTGGCGCTCCTGGAACGGGGTTTCGCGAGATTAAGGTCTGCGATGTGAGTTGCGAGAGTCGCCAACCGGGTATCTCCACCCGAATAACACGCTGGATGCTGTGATAATCCGCGCGGCCGCCGCCTCACCCGGTGCGCGCTTCCCCTTCCCCCTCCCACAAAGCGAGAGACCCCCTTGCTACAACCGGTCAGCGTTGGCCATAAGGCCCTAGGCGATTACAGGCACCTCATCGGGCGCGCCCTGGTGGAGGAGATCAACGAGCTGGCGGGCCCGCTGAAGGGCAAGCGCGTCCTGCACCTGAGCGCCACCGCGATGGGCGGCGGCGTGTCCGAGATCCTCTACGCCCTCGTGCCCCTGATGCGCGACGCCGGTCTCGAGACGGACTGGCACATCATCCTCGGCCGCGAGGAGTTCTTCAACGTCACCAAGCTGATGCACAACGCGCTCCAGGGCAACCCGCACGGGCTGACCAAGGAGGACTGGGAGATCTTCGACCGCTACAACAAGCTGAACGCGGAGGAGATGGACGGCAACTACGACTACATCATCGTCCACGACCCCCAGCCGGCCGCTCTGCGCGGCTACAACAACGGTCACCCGGGACGCTGGATCTGGCGCTGCCACATCGATCTCTCCACTCCGAACATGGACGTCATGGAGAAGATGGTGCCGATGGTGGAGCCGTACGACTGCAAGGTGTTCCACCTCCAGGACTACGTCCCCGCCGGGGTCGACGGCAAGGTGGAGATCCTCCCGCCCGCGATCGACCCGCTGTCGCCCAAGAACATGGCGCTGTCCCCGGAGGACGCAGCCTTCGTGTGCGACCAGTTCGGCGTTGACGTGGACCGCCCCCTCCTCTGCCAGGTGTCACGATTCGACCCATGGAAGGACCCGCTCGGCGTCATCGACTGCTACCGGCAGGTGAAGGAGGAGGTGGACGGCCTCCAGCTCGCGCTGGTCGGATCGATGGCGACCGACGACCCGGAGGGCTGGGACTTCTTCCAGATGACCCACGAGCACGCCAAGGGCGACGAGGACATCAAGATCCTCAACAACCTCAACAACGTCGGCGCGATCGAGGTCAACGCGTTCCAGTCGCAGGCCGACGTCGTGATGCAGAAGTCGATCCGGGAGGGATTCGGGCTGACGGTGTCCGAGGCCCTGTGGAAGGCGCGGCCGACGGTGGCCGGCAACGTGGGCGGCATCCCGCTCCAGATCCAGGACAGCCAGACCGGCTTCCTGGTCAACTCGCCCGAGGAGGCCGGCGAGGCCTGCCTGAAGATCCTCACCGACCCCGAGCTCGGCAAGCAGCTCGGGCGTGCGGGCAAGGAATACGTCCGTACGCATTTCCTGATGCCGCGGCTGCTGAGGGACTGGCTCCGCATCTTCACCGACCTGGCTTGACCCCGGGCGGCCCGTGATGGCGGAGGCGGAGCAGCGGCTCGTCCTGCTCTCCAACCGCGGCCCGGCCACCTTCGAGCGCGACGACAGCGGCCGCCTGGTCCCGCGCCGGGGAGGCGGGGGGCTCGTGACCGCGCTGACCGGGTTGCTGCGCCATCGCGACGCGCTGTGGATCGCGTCGGCGATGACCGAGGAGGACGCCGAGGCCGGCGAAGGCCACGACCACACGGGCTTCGAGGTGGAGATGGACGGCATGACGTACCGGATCCGGCTGGTCTCCTCGGACCCGGACGCCTACGACGCGTTCTACAACGTGATCGCGAACCCGATGCTGTGGTTCATCCAGCACTACCTCTGGGACCTGTCGAACGTGCCCGACTTCCGCCTGTTGGAGCGCGACGCCTGGAACAACGGCTACAAGCAGGTCAACGCGGACCTCGCGAACGCCGCGCTGGAGGCGATCGAGGGCATCGACGCACCGCTCGTGATGGTCCACGACTACCACCTCTACACGTGCCCCGGCCTGATCCGCCGCGCGCGTCCGGACGTCTTCCTCCATCACTTCGTGCACATCCCCTGGACCGCGCCCGACGCATGGCGCGTGCTGCCGGCCGACGTGCGGCAGGAGATCTTCGAGGGGCTGCTCGCCAACGACATCATCGGCTTCCACACGCGCTCCTACTGCAACAACTTCCTGCAGTGCTGCCGCGAGCTGATGGACCTCAAGACCGACTTCAAGCGCGGGGCCGTGATCTCCCCGGACGGCCACGAGACCTGGGTGCGGCCCTATCCACTCGCGATCGACCGCGAGTCGTTCGAGGAGGCGGCCTCGAGCGAGGGCGTCGCCCGCCACGAGACGGAGATCCTGCGGCGCCGGCGGCGGCACCTGATCCTGCGCGTCGACCGCGCGGACCTCTCCAAGAACGTCCTGCGCGGGTTCACGGCGTTCGACATCTTCCTCGAGCAGCACCCGGAGTTCCGCGAGGAGGTGACGTTCATCGCGCACCTGCAGCCCTCGCGCCAGGACGTCCCGGAATACGTGGAGTACCTGGAGAAGATCGAGGCGCTGGTGGCGGTCATCAACCATCGCCACGGCACGACCGACTGGATGCCGATCGACCTCCGCCTGCGCGACGACTTCGAGGAGGCGGTCGCGCTCTACAAGCACTTCGACGTGCTGCTCGTGAACGCGATGTGGGACGGGATGAACCTGGTCTCGAAGGAGGGGCCGCTCGTCAACACCCGCGACGGCATGATGATCCTGTCCGAGAACACGGGCGCCCACGAGGAGCTCGGCGCCTGCGCGCTGTCGGTGAACCCGTTCGACGTCCAGGAGCAGGCGGACGCGATGTACCGGGCGCTGACCGCGACGCCGGAGGAACGGGAGCGCCGCATGCGGCTCCTGCGCCACATCATCGAGTCACGCACCCCGCTGAACTGGATCGACGACCAGCTCGCGGACATCGAGGCGAAGCGCACGGCGGTCGCGGCGACGTAGGGGGTATCGAAGCGCTGTGGTCGATTGGGGTCGGTATGCGACCCCTATGCACCACGGTGGACCGGGTCACGGGCCGAACTCGCCGCCCGGGACGGGCGGTGGCGGCGCAGGCGATGAGGGCGGCGGGACCGGCGCGCGCGCGGGAGGCGATGCGCGGTGCTTGGACCGACCTTCCGGACGCCGCCCTTTCCTCCGTACCCGCCGACGCGGCCGGGGCTGGGGTGAGACGCGCGGCCGGGGCTCCCGCGTAATGGGCGGCCGGGGCTCCCGCGTGACGCGCGGCCGGGGCGGCCGCGGCACCCCCGAGACCCCCACGTCCGGCGGCAGCTGCGCGCGCTCCCCGGCACCCCCCGGTCCCCACGCCACCAGCGCGGCGAGCCCGGCGACGAACGCGATGCGCGCCACGTTGTCCCACCGGATGCGACGAGCGAGTGGACGCCGTTCCACCCCTTGCTAAGCCCGGGGAGGCCAGGTTTTCGCTGCTATAGTCGGCCGCCGCTCGATGGCAGACCGACCCAATTACGACTTGATGGTGCTGCTCGACCCCGAGGCTCCCGAGGAGCGCCGGGCGCAGCTCATCGAGCAGATCCGCGGGCAGATCCAGTCCGGCGACGCGTCGCTCAAGGGCGACGCCGACTGGGGCATGCGCCGGCTGGCCTACGAGATCGACCACCGGTCCGAGGCGCAATACCACCTGTTCCAGTTCGAGGCGTCGCCCGACGTTCTCAGCAGCCTCGACCGCAGCCTGTCGATCGAGGACGCGGTGCTGCGGTTCCGCACGATCCGGCTGCCGGGCGAGGCGCCCGAGCAGACTCCCCCGGCGCCGCCGCAGAGCTCCTTCGAGAGCGGCCGGCGTGAAGGCCGCCGCGACGACCGGGGAGAGCGGCGTGGCCCGGAGGCTGACGACGAGGGAACCGCCGCCGCGGCACCGGCTTCCGAGGCACCGGCTGAGGACGCGGCCGCCGCGGCACCGGCAGCCGAGGCACCAGCCGAGGCACCGGCCACAGCGGCAGCTCCCGAGGCGCCGGCCCCGGAGGCACCTCCTGCCGCCGCGCCCGCCGCAGGCGCGGAAGCGCCCGCGGCCGACACTGCCGAGCAGGCGCCGCAGGGCGAGCAGCCCGCAGAGAGCACCTAGCGCCCAACCTCTACTTTGCGGATTGTTTCGCCTCGGGCGGGGGCGAGTATCTCCGTGCCTCGACTTACACTGTCAAGTCGTCTGTGTAGAGAGGAGATTTCCCGATGGCAGCAACGAACATCAATCGCGTAGTGATCACGGGCAACCTGACCCGCGACCCCGAGTTGCGCTCCACGTCCGGCGGCACCTCCGTGTGCAGCCTGCGCGTCGCGGTCAACAGCCGCCGCAAGGACGACTCCGGCAACTGGGTGGACAAGCCCAACTACTTCGACGTCACCGTGTGGGGCGCGCAGGGCGAGAACTGCGCCCAGTACCTCGCGAAAGGCCGCCCCGTGGCGGTCGACGGGCGCCTCAATTGGCGCGAGTGGGAGGACAAGGAAGGCAACAAGCGGCAGACCGTGGATATCATTGCCGACTCGGTGCAGTTCCTAGGATCCCGGGACGCGCCCCAGAGCAACGGTGCGGTCGAGTCCGACCTCCCCGCCGACACCTCGGACTTTCAACCGTCCGGCGTGGCGAGCGGTGGCAGCTCGGACGACGACATTCCGTTCTGACGGGTGCCGCGTCGCCGGATCCGGCTCGAAACGAGTAGGTGAGCACGAGTGGCAAAGCGCAGTAGCAGCAGCGGTAGCAGCAGCAGACGCCAGGCCAAGCAGGCGTTCTCTTCCGGACGCCGGAAGAGTTGTGCCTTCTGCCGGGACAAGGTGGACCAGATCGACTACAAGGACTTCCAGTCCTTGCGCCGCTACCTGTCCGACAAGGGCAAGATCCGGTCGCGGCGGATCACCGGCGCGTGCCGGCGTCACCAGAACCAGCTTGCGCGGGCGGTCAAGCGCGCACGCGAGCTGGCGCTGCTTCCGTACGTCAGCGAGCGGTAGCCGGCATGGCTCAGGCCATCCTGTTGAAAGACGTGGACGGCCTCGGCGAGGCCGGCTCCGTCGTCGACGTGTCACCGGGCTATCTGCGCAACTACCTCGCCCCCAGGCGGCTCGCCCAGACGGCCACCACGGCGTCCGTCGCGGCCGCGCTGCGCGAGCGCGAGCGGGCGGAGACCGCGGCGCGCGAGCAGGAGGAGCGCTCGCAGGAGACCGCGGCGCTGCTGGGCAAGACGGTGCTCACGATCTCCCACCGCGCGGGCGACGACGGCAAGCTGTTCGGCTCCGTGACGGCGAAGGAGATCGTCGACGCCGTGCAGCAGGCCCGGGGCCTCCGCCTCGACCACCGCAAGGTGAAGCTCGACGAGCCGATCCGGGAGCTGGGCACGCACATGGTCGAGATCGAAGTCTCGCCCGGCGTCACGACATCGGTGAAGACGATGGTCGTGGACGCCAAGTGACGCCCGCTTCCCGGACCCTGCACCGAACCCGCAGCTCGCGACCTTGGCGGTAGCCCCGCACAACGTCCGCAACGGGGCGATCCCGCCGCAGAACCTCGAGGCGGAGGAGTCCGTGCTCGGGGCGATGCTGGTGGCCCCGGCCGCGATCTCGACCGTGCTGGTGGAGGCGCGCCTGCGGCCGATCGACTTCTACCGCGACTCGCACCGCGTCATCTACGAGGCGGTGCTGGCGCTGCACGACAAGAACGAGGCGATCGACCCGCTGACGGTGTCGGCCGAGCTCGAGAAGCGCGGCGACCTCCAGAAGGCGGGCGGCAAGCCCTACGTGCATCAGCTGGCGGCGGTCGTGCCGGCTGCCGGCAACGCGCGCCACTACGCGAAGATCGTCAAGGACGAGGCCACGCTGCGGCGGCTGCTCGACGTCGCCCACAGCATCGAGGCGCGCGTCGCGGACCGCCTGGGCGAGGCGCACCAGCTCGTCGAGGACTCGGAGCGCATGCTCTTCGACGTCGCGCACGGCGAGTCGACCGGGGACTTCCGCTCGGTCGGCGAGATCATGGACGAGGAGATCGACAAGCTCGAGCAGCTGTCGCGCGAGGGCGTCGCGATCACCGGCGCGCCGTCCGGCTTCCGCGACCTGGACGACATCACGGGCGGCTTCCAGAAGTCGAACCTGATCGTGCTGGCCGCGCGTCCCTCGATGGGGAAGAGCGCCCTCGTCACGAACATCGCCGAGAACGTCGCCCTCAAGAGCAACCGCCCCGTCGCCCTGTTCTCGCTCGAGATGTCCGTCACCGAGCTGGCGCAGCGCTTCGTGGCGAGCCAGGCCCGGATGCCGGGTGACAAGTTGCGCAAGGGCGCGGTGGCCAAGTCCGACTGGCCGAAGGTGCTGAAGGCGTGCCAGGCGCTCGAGCAGGCGCCGCTGTGGATTGACGACTCCTCCGACCTCGACATCCTGGAGCTGCGCGCCAAGGCCCGCCGCCTGCACGCGAAGGAGATCAATCAGGGCCGCGGCGGCCTCGGCCTGGTGATCGTCGACTACCTCCAGTTGATGCGCGCGAACCAGTCCGCCGACAGCCGCGTCGAGCAGGTCGGCCAGATGAGCCGCGGGCTGAAGATCCTCGCGCGCGAGCTCGACGTGCCGGTGATCGCCGTCTCGCAGCTGAACCGGTCCCCCGAGCAGCGGCCCGACAAGCGCCCGCTGCTCTCCGACCTGAGGGAATCAGGCCAGATCGAGCAGGACGCGGACCTCGTGATGTTCATCTACCGCGACGAGTACTACAACCCGGAGACGACCGAGAAGCAGGGCACCGCCGAGATCCACATCGCCAAGCACCGCAACGGCCCGGCCGGCACGCACGTCGAGCTCTCCTTCCTCTCGCGGTTCCCCAAGTTCGCGAACATCGCGCGGACCGAGCGGCCGGTGATCCAGCCGCCCGGCGAGGGACCCCCGCTCGAGACGAGCGCGCCGGCTGAGACGTCCGAGTGGGAATGAGCCAGCGTTTCGGCCAGGTCGAGGAGTGGCGCTGCCCCAAGTGCGGCGGCGACGGCTTCCTGCTGGACGGGTCGGGTGACGCCGTGGCGTGCGAGTGCCGCGCCGCGCGGGTGCGCCGGGCGCGGTCAATGGGCGGTTCGTCCGCAATTCCGCGCAAGTACCGAGGCGTGTCGTTCGACCGCGCGCCCGTCACGTCGCTCAGCCCCGACGTGGTGCGCCCGGTCCGCGCCTTCGTGCGCGACATCGAGGCCAACCTGGCAGCCGGCCGCGGCCTCTGGTTCATGGGCGACGTCGGCACGGGCAAGACGACGCTCGCGATGCTGGTCTCGAAGGCGACCATCGACGCGGCCCACTCGGTCGCCATCTACTCGGTCCCCCACCTGCTGGCCGAGATCCGCGACACCTACGACCGCGACCCGGGCGAGCGCTCCTACATGGACTTCTTCAACCGCCTGGTGGCGGTCGACCTGCTGCACCTCGAGGACCTCGGCACCGAGAAGCGCACCGACTGGGTGCTGGAGCAGCTCTACTCGCTGGTGAACGAGCGCTACGAGCAGCAGCGCTCGATCCTCGTCACGACGAACCTCAGCGTGCCCGACCTCGAGGAGCAGATCGGGGCCCGCACCGTCTCGCGCATCGTGGAGATGTGCGGCGATCCGTTGCCGCTGTACGGCGACGACCGCCGCATCGCGTGGGACCCCGGCCGCGCCGCTACGGGCTAGCCGCTCTCAGGGACACGGGTACTTCCCGCTCGCCGGCGCGCCGAACTGCCCCGCGCAGGTGGCGTAGATGTCCAGCAGCGCGGGCAGCGCGCCCGGGGACGGCTCGCCGGCATCGTGCAGCCCGTTCGTCCCCAGCAGGTTCCGGTGCTCTCCGGGGTCGGTGGTCAGGTCGTAGTACTCCTCGAAGCCGGCGTCGGCGACCGGGGTGAACGGGTCGTCGAGGTAGCGGACGTAGAGCTCCGAGAGGGACCGCAGGGCCCGCCAGCCCGGAAGCTGGCCGGCCTCGCCGACAAGCGCCTCGGTGAGCACGTACGGCCGCTGCCAGAAGCTGAAGAGAGACCAGCCGTCCATCGCGGGCTGGTCGGCGCCCCCGGTGGGCTGTGCGTCGACGATGTCCAGGACCGTCACGGCCGGGTCGAGGATCGTCACCAGCCTGGTCGCCGTCGCGCCTGCTCCGATGTCCGGATTGCCGGGCCAGCGCACGTAGAACGGGACCTTCACGGAGTCCAGGTAGGGCTTCGTCTTGCCGGTGATCCCGCACGGGGTGCCCCGCCCCGGTGGCCCGGTCGGGCCGACGCAGTCACCGGCGATGACCGCGTGCTCGCGCCACTGGTACCCGTTGTCCGACATGAACACCGCGAGCGTGTCGTCCGCCTCGCCGGTCTCCTCGAGCTTCTCGAAGAGGCGGCGGATCCCGTCGTCCACCGGCATCAGCGCCCGCAGCATCTGCTTCTGCAAGCCGGGCTGGCCCGGCGACTCGAACACCACCTTGTTGTCCAGGTTCATGGGCGGTGGCTGCTGGCCCCACTCGCGCACGTACCGGGGCTTGGCCGCTACGTCGGCGGCGCTTTCGAGCGGCTGCGTGTAAGCCGGCACCGGGGTGCTCTCGTTCACACCCAGGCGGTTGTGCTCGAGCATCCGCTTCCACGCGTCCGGTCCGTACTTCTGCGTCTCTCCGGCGGACTCGTGCGGTGCCTGCGGCGCCAGATACAGGAACCACGGCCTGCCGTCGGCCGGTCCCTCGCGCCCCTGGAGGAAGTCCTGAGCGTGGTCGAAGACGTAGTCGGGCGTGTACTCGCCGGCAGCAGGAGGGGCCAGACCGGCGCTGACGGCGGCGGAGCTCACCTGGTAGCCCTCGAAAATCGAGTACTGGTGGAAGTTGGGGGCGGGCCCGGCGTCCGGTGCGTCGTCGTGGCGGGTCTGCGCCTGCCACCCGTTCAGGTACTTGCCGAAGATCGCGTTGTGGTAGCCGAGGTCGTTCAGGTACCGCTGCACGGTGCCCGTGGACAGCAGCCGTGGCGCGAGCGTGTTCTGGATCACCCCGTGGTTGTGCGCGTACCTGCCCGAGAAGATGGATGCCCGCGCCGGGCAGCACAACGGCGTCGTCGCGAAGGCATTCACGTATTCCGTCCCGCCCACGATGCCCGCGGCCGGATCGCCGTCGCGGAACCACCTCAGCGTGTTCGGCATCACGAGGGGCGTCATGTGCATCGTGTCCGCGCGCTGGTCGTCGGTCACGATGAAGATGACGTTCGGCCTGAGGTTGACGGCCTCGGCCTGGCTGGGGCGCGCGTCGTCCCGAGCCGTCGCGGCGAAGTCGACCTGCTGACCCGAAAGCGCCCGGCACGGGCTGCCGGGCTGGAGCTGGTAGGCGTTCGGCCCGCGCGTCGCCACGTACTGCGGGGCCGAGAAGGTGTTGCCGGACGACACCGCCTTGCCGGTCACCGGAGACGACGAGGTGACGTCGTCCATTCCGTTCGCCGGGTCGCCGTCCTTGTGCACGCAGTTGGACCTGAACCTGTTCAGGTCTCCCATCGGGTTGCCGCCGTCCGTGAGGTTGAACCGCCCGGGGTTGGACACGATGTTCTGGAGCACGAGGGTGCTGTCCGAACGTGACGTCGCGTTGCCCGAGATCACGACGTTGTCCCCATTCCGATCGAAGATGTTCCGCCACACACCGGTGCTGTCCGCGTCCGGGCGCAGCTGCAGGCCGGCCGCCGAGTTGCGGTAGACCAGGTTCGCCTCGACGAGCGCGGAGCCGGCCGTGTCCAGCCTGATCCCGGTGGCGCAGTTGTGGATCCGGTTGTGCCGGATCTCGACGCCCGCGGCACCCTCCCGCACGGTCACGCAATTCGGGCCGCCCCGCGAGGTGATGTCGTTGTCGATCAGCGTTGCCCGGTCGCCGTCGATCACGGGGCTCGCCAGCTTGGCGTCGCTGAGGCGGCCGTCGAGGACGAGCCCGGAGAGCGTCACGTCATCGCTCTCGACGGCGACCGGGCCCTTGATCTGGGCCACCTGGCCGTCGGCGCTCCGCAGCGTGATGCCCGGCTTGGCGATCGACAAGGGCGCCGTCAGCTCGTAGAGCCCGGCCTTGCCCGCCGGCCCGCCCTCCGGATAACCCTTGAGGCAGCCGGTGGGCCGGGCCGCTGACAACATCGAGACCAGGTGGGCGAGCGTCCGGACGGGCTGTTCCGAGCTGCCGGCGTTCCCGTCGTCCCCGGTCGGGGACGCATACAGGTCACACGGCGAGGACGACGTGGCCGGCGGGAGCCACACCGTGGCCAGGGCCGCAGTGGCCAGCAACAGCAGTGCACCGAGGCGAAGCTTGCCGATCATTTCCCTCCAAAGCCGGAAACACAGCGCCTCCAACCTATTGAGCGCAGCGCCAACGGGTCAAGCCACCGCGATGGCGGCCTCTAGAATCTGGCGTCGTCATGCCTGGACTCGTAGTCGTGGGCGCCCAGTGGGGCGATGAAGGAAAAGGGAAGGTCACCGACCTGCTCGCCGAGCAGGCCGACCTCGTGATCCGTTTCCAGGGCGGCAACAACGCCGGCCACACGATCGTGCGCGGCGACGAGGAGTTCAAGTTCCACCTGATCCCGTCGGGCATCCTCTATCCCGGCAAGACGTGCGCGATCGGGAACGGCGTGGTGATCGACCCGCGCGTGCTGCTGGAGGAGATCGAGGGACTCAAGCGCCGCGACGTCGACATGAGCGGGCTCAAGATCTCCGCCAACGCCCACCTGATCATGCCCTACCACGTACTGCTCGATCACGCCGGCGAGGCGCGACTCGGCAAGCTGCGCATCGGCACCACGCGGCGTGGCATCGGCCCGTGCTACGCCGACAAGGCCGCTCGCCTCGGCATCCGCGTGCAGGACCTGCTCGACGAGGCGATCCTGCGCAAGAAGATCATGGCGGCCCTGGAGCCGAAGCGCCAGGCGCTGCGACCGCACGCGAAGGACCCGGCGCTCGACCTGCACACCATGACCGAGGAGTACGTCACCTACGGTCACCGGCTGGAGCCGTACATCACCGACACGGCGCTGCTCTGCCACGAGACGCTGACCAAGGGCCGCACCGTCGTGTTCGAGGGGGCGCAGGGCACGATGCTGGACATCGACCACGGCACCTATCCGTTCGTGACCTCCTCGAACCCGGTGGCTGGCTCGGCCTGCGTGGGCGCGGGCGTGGGCCCGAAGGCGATCGACGACGTCTGGGGCGTGGTCAAGGCCTACGCCACAAGAGTCGGCGAAGGCCCGTTCCCGACCGAGCTGGAGGACGACATCGGCCGCCACCTGCTGGAGCGCGGGCATGAGTACGGGACGACGACGGGCCGGCAGCGGCGCTGCGGCTGGATCGACCTCGTCGCGCTGCGTTACGCCGCGCGCGTGAACGGCCTCACCGGCATCGTGATCACGAAGCTCGACGTCCTCGCGGGAGTTGACCCGCTGCGCGTGTGCACCAGCTACCGGCACGGCGAGGGAGCGGTGTTCGACGAGTTCCCCTACCACCAGTCGATCCTGCACAGCGCCGAGGCGGTGACCGAGGAGCTGCCCGGTTTCGACGACGACATCAGCGACTGCCGCACGATGGCCGACCTGCCCCGCTCGGCGCGCGACTACCTGGACTTCATCGCGGGGTTCGTGGGGGTGCCGATCAAGCTGATCGGCGTCGGCCCCGGCCGCGACCAGGTGATCTGGGCCGACGGCGAGCAGCCGCTGCGCGCCGTCGCCTGAGCTGAGCCCCTAGACCGGAAACGGGTCGTGGAGCGGGCGCGGCAGCTCGTGCCGATCCTCGAGCTCGCGCTCGCCGCGGCGGAGGATGCGCAGGGCGAGCATCCCCGCGGCCATCAAGGATGCGGTCGCCAGGGTGATCTGCACGCCGACCAGCCCCTCGCGCGACCAGTACACGTCCTCCAGCTCGAGCAGCAGCGCGGACTCGTCGAAAGTGAGCCCGATCCCGACGCCGAGCGGGATCGCCAGCGTCTCGCGCGCCTTGCCGTCGCCCGCGAACAGCGCCGCGCTGCCGGACGCGAATGCCAGCAGGATGCCGGGCACGAAGTGGTGGATGTGGCGCCGCCCGATGCGCACATTGAAAAGCAGCGGGACGCCTCTGCGCACACCGAAGGTCGTCAGGCGCACGACGCTGGAGGAGATCACGAACGCCGACAGCAGGTTGAACATGATGGACTCGCCCGTCGGCGCCTGCTGATAGCCGCGCCGTGCGACCTCGACGGTATCGAGCGCCGCGCGAGCGCCCTTCTGGATCACTTCGGGCGTCGTCTCGGGCTCCTCCGCCACGACTCGCCGGCGCCACAGCTTGCCGACCTCGCCCGCGACCACCGCGCCCACTGTGCTGAGCGCGATCACGCCCATCGTCATCGTGCGCCGCTCGAGGCGGTCTAGTTTCCGCAAGCGCTCGACCATCACCGCTCCGCCATCAGGTCCGCCGCCGGTACGTCGCGGACATGGCGCGCGGGCACACCCATCACGACGCCGCGCGCGGGCACGTCGCGGGTGACCACCGCGCCGGCCGCCACGAACGCTTCCTCGCCGATCTCGATCCCGGGCGTCAGCACGACGCCGCCTCCGACGCGAGCAGCGCGCCGCACGGTCGGCCCACGCAGCGGCTCGCCCTCCGCGCGGCGGCCCATCGCGTCGTCGTTGGTCGTGACCACGCCCGGCCCGAGGAACGCATCCGCCTCGATCACCGCGCCCGCCGCGAGGTAGCAATTCGACTGAACGCGGACGCCGGCGCCGATCGTGACGTCGTTGTCCACGCCGCAACCGCGCCCGACGACCGCGCCGTCGCCGAGGGTGACGCGCTCGCGCACCTGCGCCTGGTCGCCCACGATCGCGCGAGTGCCGACCCGCGCGCCGGCATACACGATCGCACCGGCGCAGATCACCGCGCCGGGCCCGATCTCGAGCGGAGCGAGCTCCTCGCGCGGCGCGGTCGAGAGCGCGCCCAGCCGCGGCTGCTTGCCGAGCACGGCACCGTCCTGGATCTCACACCCGTCGCCGATGGAGGTGCCACGGTGCACGACCACCCACGCGCCGAGAGCGATGTCCTCGCCGAACGACACGTCCTCGCCGACCATCAGCCCCGGGGCGAGGTCGGAGGGATGGACCGAGAACCTCACGCGACGGGACCAGCCGCCTGCAGGCGCTGCGGGGTGCCGCCCGCTTCGAGGGAGCGCTGCAGGGCTTCCAGCACCCGCACGGCCCGCAGGCCGGACGCGGCGCCCGAGCGCGGCTCGGAGCCGGAGCGCACCGACTCGACGAAGTGCCGGCACTCGATGCGCAGCGGCTCCTCGTTCGAGATCTGCGGGCTCGTGATGTCGCCCGAGCGGGTGATCCATTCCCCATAGCCGCGGAAGTCGCGGTCGAAGCCCTTGTCGTAGATCGTCACCTTCTGCTCCAGCGCCATGTCGTCGAACGTCGCCATGCGCTTGTCGCCCACCACGGTGAAGCGCCGCTCCTTGTGCGGGTCCAGCCACGAGAGGTGCATGTGGGCGACGCGGCCCGAGGGAAAGCGCAGATAGCAGAACACGACGTCTTCGACGCCCTCGCGCATGAACGACCGGCCGTGCGCGACGGCCTCGTCGGGCTCCTCGCCGTCGAACAGGTGGAGCAGGACGGAGATGTCGTGGGCGCCGAGACTCCACAGCGCGTTCTCCTGGTCGCGGATCTGGCCCAGGTTGAGCCGGTTGGAGTACACATAGCGCACCTCTCCGAGCTCGCCGGCGTCGAGGATCTCCTTGAGCTTCGCCACACCGGGGTGGTACTCGAGCAGGTGCCCGACCATCAGCACGCGGCTGCTCGCGGCTGCCTCCTCCGCCACCGCCGCCGCCTCCTGCGCCGACTGCGCGAGCGGCTTCTCCACGAAGCAGTGCTTCCCGGCCCGCAGCACCTCGATCGCCAGGCGGGCGTGCGAAGGCACGTCGGTCGCCACCACCACGGCGTCGAGCTCGGGGTCGGAGAGCAGCTCGCCGAGGTCGGTGGTGACACGCGCGCCGTCCGGCGCCTTGTGGGCGTTCTCGGGGCGCGCGTCGCAGCACCAGCGCAGCTCGCAGCCCTCCTGGGCGGCGAAGTTGCGGGCGAGGTTGGGCCCCCAGTAGCCGAGCCCGACGACGCCGACGGTTACCGGCCGGTCGCCCAAGCTAGAGCCGCACGAGGTTGGCGGACTGGATGTCGCGGGTGACTCCGCGGAAGTCGAGCACCAGGCGCGACTCCGCCACCACGTAGCGGTAGTCGACCTCGGGGTGCGCGGTCACGATCACGGCCAGGTCGGCACCCTCGAGCGCGCTGTCCAGCGACGTGGAAGACAGGCTCGCCTCGTTCAGGTGAGGCACGTGCGGATCGTGGTAGGCGAGGTCGGCGCCGCTCTCGGCCAGCAGCTTGAGGATCTTCAGCGCGGGCGACTGGCGCAGGTCGGAGACGCTCGGCTTGTACGCCACGCCCAGCAGCACGATGCGGGCGCCGTTCACTGCCTTGCCGTGCGCGTTCAGCGTGCGCTCGATCTTGTCGACGCAGAAGTAGGGCATGCTCTGGTTGATCTTCCCGGCCAGCTCGATGAACTCCGTGTAGAAGTCGTACTCGCGCGCCTTCCAGGCCAGGTAGAACGGGTCGACCGGCAGACAGTGCCCGCCCATTCCGGGCCCGGGCTCGAACCGCATGAAGCCGAACGGCTTGGTCGCGGCCGCGTCGACCACCTCCCAGATGTCGATGCCCATCCGGTCGCACAGCACGGCGAGCTCGTTGACGAGCGCGATGTTCACCGACCGGAAGATGTTCTCCAGCAGCTTCGACAGCTCGGCGGCCTCGGGGCTCGACACGACGAGCACGTCGTCGCACACGCGCTCGTACAGCTCGCGCGCGGCCTGCGCGCAGTCGTCGGTCACACCGCCGACCACCTTCACGGTGTTGCGCAGCGTGAAGTCGGAGCGGCCCGGGTCGACGCGTTCGGGAGAGAACGCGACATTGAAGTCACGGCCGGCGGCGAGGCCCGACTCCTCCAGCATCGGCACGAGCCGTTCGCGGGTCGTGCCCGGATACGTGGTCGACTCGAGCACCACGAGCTGGCCCTTCCTCAGCACGCGGGACAGGGCGGTGCCGGCGTCGATCAGCGGCTGCAGGTCCGGCTGGCGATTGTCGTCCAGCGGGGTCGGGACGCAGATCGCGATCGCATCCGCCTCCACGAGGTGGTCGTAGTTGGTGGTCGCTGTCAGCAGGCCGCGCGAGACCGCAGCGGCCAGGTCCTCCTCGGGCACGTCCTCGACGTAGCTCTGGCCGTTGCGGATCGCCTCGACCCTGCGCGAGTCGGAGTCGAGCCCCACGACGCGGCTGCCGGCCTGGGTGAAGGCAAGCGCCAGAGGCAGGCCGACGTAGCCCATGCCCACCACCCCGACGCAGTGGCTTTCCGCTGCGCGTTCCACGACCGATCAGTTTAAAGAGCGTGCCCCCGGGCTCAGGCGGGCTGCCGTGCGGCCGCCCAGCGCCCGATTGCGTCCACCACTCCCGCACCCGCATGCCCTCCGCCGTACAGCTCCGGATGCGACGGTGGCGCCGCGAGATCGCCGAGCGCCGCCAAGACTCCGTCACGGTCCAGCCCTGTGAGCCGGTTCCAGCCCAGCTCGACCGTCTCGACCCACTCTGTCGTGTCGCGCAGCGTGATGCACGGGACCCCCAGCAGGTAGGCCTCCTTCTGCACCCCGCCCGAGTCGGTCAACACGGCGCGCGAGTTGCGCAGCAGTTGCAGGAAGTCGAGGTACCCGAGCGGGGGCAGGAGCGATATGCCCTGCGCCTGCTCGAGTTGCGCGAGCAGCCCAGCGGTCTCGAGGCGGGCGCGGGTGCGCGGGTGCGCCGGGAAGAGCGCCGGCAGCGGCAGCGCGAGCAGGACCTCGACCAGCCGGCCGAGTGCCTCCGGGTCGTCGACGTTCCCGGCCCGATGGGCCGTCACCAGCAGGTACTCGCCCTCCCGCACCGCGAACCGGTCGAGGGCATCCGACTCGCGCGCGGCGACCGGGGCGGTCAGCAGCGTGACGTCCGCCATCACATCGCCGACCAGCTCGACGCCCTCCTCTACACCCTCGCGGGCGAGGTTCTCGACCGCGGTCGGTGTGGAGCACAGCAGCAGCCCGCTGAGGTGGTCGGTGAGCACGCGGTTCCGCTCCTCGGGCATGGAGTCGTCGAAGGAGCGCATGCCCGACTCGACGTGCGCCAGCGGCAGCCCTAGCCGCGCGCATGACAGCGCGCCGGCGAGCGTGGTGTTGGTGTCCCCGTACACCAGCACCAGGTCGGGGCGGCTGTCGGCGAGCACGGGCTCGAGGCCGTGCATGATGCCCGCCACCTGCGTCGCCGCGTCGGCCGAGCCGATGCCGAGCTCGCGGTCCGGCGCGGGGAGTCCCAGCTCGCGGAAGAACACCGCCGACAGCTCGTCGTCGTAATGCTGGCCGGAGTGCACGAGCACCTCGTCGTGCTGCGCGCGCAGATGAGTCGACACCGCGGCCGCCTTGACGAACTGGGGCCGGTTGCCGACCAGCGTCAGTACGCGCATTCCATGTAGGATTTCCGCGGCAAGCAGGGCAAGGGGTAGAGATGAGGGAGTTTGCGCAGGGGACCGTGAAGACGAGCCTCAGTCTCGCGAGGCACATCTTCAGGTACCTGAACTATCAGATGTCGCGCTAGGCAAGCGCGCATCGGCTACCGAGAGGGTCGTTCATGCCGCCCGGTATAAAGAAGGCGGATGACGGTCCGTGGGCTCTAGATGAGGCAAATCGCCCGCCTCGCGATACGCCGACCGGTGCCTATCCTGATCTTCTGGATAGGCGCTTTTGTTGTTGCGCTCTTTTTCGCCAGTAGCGCGCGCGACAACCTCCACGAGACGCAGCTTCAGATTCCCGGCACCGACGCGGACCGCGCGGCGAAGCTGAGCGAGCGGCAGTTCGGCGGCACGATCAGCATGGCGGTGCTGCTGAAGGCGCCGGCTTCCGAGGAGCGCGCGCTGGAGCGGGAGGCCCGCGCGCTCGTGCGCCGGCTCGAACGGATCCCCGACGTGACGGTGCTGAGCCCGTTCGCGATCGGCGGCGATCCGCGCCTCGCCGAGCCCCCCGGCCAGGCGCTGCTCACGCTCCAGGTGGACAAGCCCGCCGAGGAGATCTCCGACGACACGATTCCGGCCGTCGAGCGGGAGCTGGACAAGGTGCGACCGCCGGTCGAGACCGAGGTCTCGGGCCGGGCGCCGCTCGTGCGCGCGATCAACGAGGCGTCGCTCGACTCGCTCGACCAGGGGGAGAAGATCGCCTTCCCGATCCTGATCGTGCTGTTGCTGCTCGTCTTCAGGTCACCGGTTGCGGCGGTCGTGCCGCTGGCCTGCGGGTTGCTCGTGACGCGCATCGGCATGGCCTTCATGGGTGCGCTGAACGAGACGTTCGGGCTCGACGCCCTGGCCCTCAACATGCTCACGATGATCGGCCTCGCGCTGGGAGTGGACTACTCGCTGCTGATCGTCTCGCGGTTCCGGGAGGAGCTGGCCGCCGGCCGTGACGTCCCCTCCGCCGTGGAGGAGTCCGTCCTGCGCGCGGGCCGGACGGTCGTGTTCGCAGGCACCGCGCTCGCGGTCGGCATGCTGGGCGCATTCTTCATCGCGCCAGGCTCGTTGCTCGAGTCGGCCACCCTGGGCGTGGTCGTGGCCTGCGTGCTCGCGGTCGTGACCGCGCTGTTCGCGATCCCCGCCGGCCTGGTGGTGCTGGGCACGAACGTGAACCGCTGGCAGCTGTGGTCGACGACCGGTGAGAACCCGTGGGTCCGGCTGTCGGAGCGCGTGTCGCGCAAGCCCGTCGTGGCGGTGCTGCTCACGACATTCCCGCTGCTGCTGCTGTCGGCTCCGGCGCTGGCACTCGACACCGGGCCCCCCAACGTCGAGAACCTGCCGCCCGACAACGCATCGCGCAAGAGCTTCGAAGCGTTCCAGCGCGACCGCGGCGCGGGCTGGGCCACGCCGTTCGAGGTCGACTTCCAGACACAGGGACCGATCACGACCGAGGCCCGGCTGCGGCGCCTGAAGCAGTTCCAGCAGCAGGTGGCGCGCGAACCAGAAATCGAGGCCGTGCTGGGCCCGGCATCGCTGCTCGAGCGCACGCAGGTGCTGCGCAGCCTCACCCGCCAGATCGCCGCGGGCAGCGGCCAGCTGAACCGGCTCGAGGGCGGGCTGGAGCTGCTGCTCGCCGCCACCGGGCGGCTCAACCGCGGCCTGAACCAGGGCGCGAGCGGAGCGACCGCCCTCAACCAGGGCCTCGGACAGGCATCGGCGGGGTCAGACCAGATCGCGCGGGGCACGAGCGAGGCCGTACCGCAGACCCAGCGCCTCGCCGACGGCGTGGCGCGGACAAAGGAGGGGTCGCGGCGCCTCGACCGGGCGGCGAGACAGGCGAGTCGTGGTGCGCGCCGGCTGGAGAACGCGATCGACGAGCTCGTGCGCGTGATCAACGAGCAGAACGACAACGCGGAGTCCGAGCTGATCGACCCGGTCAACAGCGCGCAGTCGGCGGTCCAGTCGGCGCTGCGCAACCTCGGCAGCGTGGGTCCGGCAGCCGCGGCCGATCCCGCCGTCCAGCGAGCCCGCGCCGACGTGCAACGGGCCCTTGCCGTGCTCGGGCCGCTGAAGACCAGCATCGACGGCTACGCGACCGAGTTCGAAGCCAACTCCGTCGCGGCGCGCGAGATCACGCGCGGCCTCGACCAGCTGGTCACCGGGCTCGCGCGCATCGCGAGCGGCACCGGAGATCTCGAAACGGGAATCGGTCAGACCGCCGTCGGCGCCGCACAGCTGGCGGGCGCCGCGGGTGAGCTGAACGACGGCACGTCCGCGCTGAACAACGGGCTTTCGCAGCTGCTCGCGGGCTCGGGCGAGCTCGCCACCGGGATCGGCGCCGCCGCGAACGGCAGCGAGCGCATCGGCCGCGGTCTCAACCGCCTGCTCGATTCGGTCGTGGCCGTGCGGCGGGCATCCGACGCCCAGACCCGCTCCCTGGAGCGCCAGGGCACCGACGTGAACAGAGCGGCGCGCTCGGGCTACTTCGTCCTGGCCGGCATCGAGGGCGCGCAGCCGCAGTCGCAGGCCAACGCCTCGTTCGCGATCAACACCTCACGGGGCGGGAACACCGCGCGGGTGATGGTCGTGCCGAAGGAGGGCGCCTTCGACGAGGACACCGCCGCCCTGCGCCCGAAGCTCGAGCAGCTGGCCGGTGACGCCGCCCGGGACATGGACGCCGAGTACGTCGTGGGCGGCCCGGCCGTGCTGCTGGACGACTTCGACCAGGCGACCTCCGCCCGGTTCCCGTTGCTGGTGATCGTGCTGGTGCTGGTCACCTTCGTGGTGCTGCTGGTGCTCTTCCGCGCGCCGATCCTGGCGCTCGTCGCCGTGCTGCTGAACCTCGTCACGGTGGGAGCGGCCGTCGGAGTGCTGATCCTGCTGTTCCAGACCGACCCGCCGCCGCTCGGCGGGCCGGGCTATCTCGACGCGATCGCGCTGAGCGGCATCTTCGCGATCATCTTCGG
This sequence comes from Solirubrobacterales bacterium, assembly GCA_035650255.1. Classification (GTDB taxonomy): domain Bacteria; phylum Actinomycetota; class Thermoleophilia; order Solirubrobacterales; family JBBDJG01; genus DASRIA01. Next base: position 942 of record DASRIA010000086.1, on the reverse strand, counting down.
GCTGTCGATCGACTACGAGGTGTTCCTGCTCAGCCGGCTGGTCGAGGGCCGCGCGCTGACCGGGACGACCGATGGCGCGATCAGATACGGGCTCGAGAAGACCGCGACGATCATCACGGGCGCGGCCGCGGTGATGACGTTCGTGTTCCTGGCCTTCGCCGTGTCGCCCGTCGCCAACACACGCCAGTTCGGCATCGGGCTGACGGTGGCAGTGGTCCTGGACGCGACCGTGGTGCGGCTGATCCTGCTGCCCGCGCTGATCAGGATGTTCGGCGAGCGCACGTGGGCGGTGCCGCCCTGGCTCGACCGCGTGCTACCGCGTTTCTCCACACATTAGCCGCCAATCTGTAAGCAGATTGGCGGGTTTGCGGCGGGCTCGCCGACCTGTGGCTACCGTCGGAAGTCCGGGCACGGGATCTCCGACCGCTTCAACTGGTCGGGTGCCGTGTCGTACCCGTAGAACGCCTCGAAGCTGAGCTTGCCGCTGGGCGGGCAGGGCGGCTCGGTGAACCAGAAGGTGCGCTTCACGCTCGTCTTGCGCTTCACGCACTTGCCGCGGCGCTTCTTCGTGCATTTCTTCGTCTTCTTCGTGAGCGTCAGGCCGGTGGTGGTGACCTTCACCTCGGCAACGGAGATGCGGATGCCGTTGACCGGGCCCGTCGGCAGCACGAGCTTGTAGTCGAACAGTCCGTCGGGCGTCTTCTCGCTGTAGAAGTTTGCGCCGATTACGGGCACCGTCTCGCGCACGGTCGGGTTCTCCTGCACGACCGGGACGCGCTCGTCGGGGATACCCACGATCTCGAACGCTGCAACCGCGCCCGGCGCCGGCTTCGCCCAGAACATCATCAGGTCGGCGGGGATCGGCCGCTCCTCGAAGGGACGCGCGTCGACCAGTACCCGCCCTGTACCGATCCGCGCGAAGCGGCATGTCTTGATCAGGTC
>DASRIA010000085.1:0-16502 GCA_035650255.1 Solirubrobacterales bacterium | reverse complement strand
CGCTGCCGTGCTGATGGTTGCAAGCGTCGACTGGCGCGGCAAAGAGAGTGGCGCCCAAGGAGATACACCGATCGTTGCCGCGTTCTGGCTCAGAGCGGGCAAGGTCTTCAGGGAAGAAACGTTCACCGACCGAGCGGAAGCCCTCGAGGCCGTGGGGCTGTCGGAGCAAGACGTTCACGCCGGCTCCTGAGTCCGGAGCGACTTCACAGGCGCGGTCATGCCGCTGCAGCGTGGTCCCGCTTCAGGCTTGCGAACGGGACGTTTCCTGGCTCCTATTGCATGCGGCGTCGTCAGATCTGGTACATCGACGCGCCGGCCGCCTGTGCCTCACGCGCCACGACATCGCCGATCGTGGTGCCGCTGAGCTCGTTGCGCAGCGCGGTGACGGCCCGCGACCAGACCTCGTTCGCACCTCCGGCGGCCGCAGCCTCCGCATCGAACTCGCCGTCGAGCAGCTGCACGATCTCCAGCACGGAGATCTCGGCCGGGTCGCGGTGGAACGAGTAGCCGCCTTTCACGCCCCGCTGGCTCTGCAGCAGTCCGGCCCGGCGGAGCGTCGCGAACAGCTGCTCCAGGAATTGCAGCGGGATGCCCCGCCGACGTGCGAGCTCGGCGATCGGCACCGGCGCGCCACCGGGCACAGCACCCTGGCGCATCAGCTCAGCCAGTGCCTGGACGGCGTAGCGCGACTTCGAGCTGATCGTGATCAAGCGACTCTCTCCTGTGCCCGTGGCGTCCTTTAGGTGCCACTATCCGGCGTCGAGGAAGTGTATTGATGGCCTCCCTGACCGCGCCCAGCGCACGCCGCCTCGCGGCGCTGCTCCTGCCCCCACTCGCCTGGATGGCGGTGATCTTCGTGCTGTCCGGCCAGCCCAGCGACGAGGTCGACCGCGCCTGGTGGGACGTCGTGCTGCGGAAGATGGCGCACGTGACGGAGTACGCCGTGCTGACGGCACTTTGGTGGCGGGCCCTGCGGGCGCTCGACGTGGGCCGGCCGCTCGCGGGTGCGATCGGCATCGCCCTCCTCTACGCGGCCTCGGACGAGTGGCACCAGACGTTCGTCGACGGCCGCACCGGCACTCCCGTGGACGTGCTGATCGACGCGGTCGGGATGGCGCTCGCGGCGCTCGTGATCACGGTCTACGCGCGTCGCCGCACGCGCGGACCCTCGCGGCCGATGGCCGCATAGGCGAGCGCCTCCAGCGAGTTCGACAGCCGAGCGAGCTGCTCCACCGCGGGCGGGATCGCCTCGAGCATGGCGAGGCGCCGGCGCACGGCCTCGAGCTCGTCCGCGATGCGGGTGACCTCCTGCAGGAGGAGCTCGAACTGCTTGTCGTTGAGGCGCTGCTCGCTCATGGCGTCTCGGCCAATTGTGCTACAGGCAGCTTCCGGCACGTCGCGGATCGCTCGAACCCTGGACGATAATGCCGCCGGTGCCTGAGAGTCCCACACCCGAGAACACCGACATCCTGGTGCGCGAGGCGATGTCCGAGCCCGTCCAGGTGTTCGACGCACATCGCTTCCTCGCCGATGCGGCGCGCGACATCGAGGGCCTTACCGTTCGCGCGGTACCCGTCGTCGCCGAGGACAGGACCCTGACGGGCGTGCTGATCAAGCACGAGGCCCTGCATGCGCTGCGGAAAGGCGACCACGACTCCCGCACGATCGGTGACGTATGCCGGGGCGGAGTCTGCGTGAACGTGGACGATCCGGTCGAGGCAGCGCTGCGCACCATCCAGGAAGCAGGACTTGGACGAGTCCCGGTCGTCGACGGAGGCATCCTCGTGGGCGAGGTCAACCAGCGCGACATCCGCTACTCCATCGAGCGACAGCGTGCCGGCGCGCGGCCTGGCGAGCGGGCGAAGATCCGGTGGCGCGAGAGGGCGCCCCACAAGGCGCTCACCTGGGGGATCGAGCTGTCCGGAGATGCGTTCATAGCGAAGGCCGAGCCGCACGGCGTGTTCGGCCCCGACAAGGCGGTGCTCGAGATCGGCCCCGGGTACGGTCGGCTCCTCAGCGCCTGCCTCGATCGCGGACTGGCGTTTCGCAGGTACGTCGCCGTCGACATCTCGGCCTCGAACGTGAGGCACCTGAGCGAGCGGTTCGATCGCGACGACGTCGACTTCGTGCACGCCGACATCGAGACCGCGTCTCTCGACGAGCGCTTCGATGCCGTGCTGTCGTCTCTCACGCTGAAGCACCTCTATCCGTCCTTCGAGGCTGCGCTCCGCAACGTGGAGCGCCGGCTCAATCCGGGCGCCAAGCTGATCTTCGACTTGATCGAGGGGGAACCCCGCCGGACTGCGCCGGACGTCGACTACGTGCGCGTCTACTCGCGCGGCGAGGTGGAGGAGATCCTCTCGGCCGTGCGGCTCGAGTCCGTGGAGTTCGACCAAGTCGAGCACGCGCCCGGCTGGGAGCGACTGCTCGTCGTGGCGCGCAAGCCCGCTTAGAGCCAGCCGCGCTCGGACGCGATCAGGACCGCCTGCGCCCTGTCGACGGCGCCGAGCTTGCCGTACACGTTGTGCAGGTGCGTGCGCACCGTGCTCGTGGACAGGCCCAGCTCCAGTGCGATCTGCTTGTAGACCTTGCCCTCGGCGAGGCGCTTGAGGACCTCCAGCTCGCGCGTGGAGAGGGGGCAAGGCGTCACCGAGCGCTTGCGGTCCGGGGGCGGGCCGGGCAGCTCGAAGAGGACTTCGCGCAGGTCCTGCGGGCCGAGCCCGATCCGGCGCGCAACGGCAAGGAGTTGGTCGGGAGCCACGGCCTGGCCCTGTGCGTAGTGGGCCAGCATGTCGGCGAGGCGCACGATCGCGGCCTCCCCCATCGCGTCGTCGGCGTGGTGGTGCTCGATGGCCGCCGCCAAGGGCTGCGGCAGGCCCCACCGGCGGGCCATCACGCCGCCGACCAGCGCGTGGTCGATGCCGAGCTCGCGCCGCTCGACGTGGATGCGCTGCTCGGGCGTGCGCGCAGTCGTGTGGATCTGGCCCGGGTAGCCGGGGTAGGCCTGGACCAGCACCAGCTTGCCGATGTCGTGCAGGAGCGAGCTGACGAGCACCTCGTCGCGCTCGGGGAAGTCGATGCGCGAGCAGAGCCGGTCCGCGGCGCGCTGCGTGGCCACGGCGTGGAGCCGGAAGCGCTCGGGGGCTGCGTCCCACAGGGGCGTGCGCTCGAAGAAGTCGAAGGTCTTGGTGGCGCCGATCAGCGCCTCGACGCCGGCGGGCGTGAGCACCTCGATCGCCTCCGGGATGCCACGCACCCGGCCGCGGCCGTCCGCACGCTTGTTGGCCAGCCGCATCACCGAGATCACGAGGGCGACGTCGGACTCGATCGCCGCGACCATCTCGCTCACGGAGGGCTGGTCCTGGCTCACCAGGCGGAGGACTCGTTTGCGCGACTCGGCCAGGGCAGGGAACGCCTCGAGGGCCTCGAACGCCGCCGTCAGGCGCCGCCCGTGTCCCTCGTTGTGCTGCCTGCCGGTGGGAAGGGCGTTTGCCGCGTCGCCCTTCAGCGCCGCGTCTGTCACCTGGCTTCCCGCCAAATCCCGCTTCCCTGCTGCACGTGTTGCCATCGCCAACCCACCTATCGGCAGGAAGGGCGTGGGAGTTGACGGTCAGTCGCCCTTGATTTTCAGGCCCGGATCCGGGTTAGGCTAGGACCGCACTCAGAGGGAGGGACCTGACGCACCCGCAGACCGGCCGCATCGCTCTCGTCGTACTCGTGGTGGGAATTGGGGCCTCCGCGGCTGCGCCGGTCGCCGAGGCGGCCTTCCCTGGGGCGAATGGAAGGGTCGCCCACACGAGGTGGGACAGCCAAGGGCCTGCGACCGCCCGGTACGACGGCACCGATCAGCAGCCGTTGAACATTCAGTCCGGCCGAGACCCCGGTTGGTCCCCGGACGGCAGCAAGCTCGTCTTCTGGCGCAACACCGGGTTGACGGGCATATCGATCATCAATGCGGACGGATCCGGTGAGCAGAACATCCGAGCCACGGGCCGCACGCCGGCGTGGTCGCCGGACGGGACCAAGATCGTGTTCATCGACGGCGTCCCCGCCCGCCTGTACGTGATGAACGCCGACGGAACCGGCGCGGTCCAGCTTCCCGTAGATTCCGACGGCGGCCCGGACGGCGACCTTCGCGAGCCCGCGTGGTCGCCGGACGGCGAACGCATCGCCTATGTGGACTATCCGGGGCCCACTGAGGGGCGGGCCCTCTACACGGTCGATGCGGACGGCGCGGACCGCGTCACGGTGTACCGCTTCTCGGACACGACCGTGGGAGCGATCCTGCATCCCGAATGGCTTCCCGACAGCAGCCGGATCGCTTATGTCCGCACGTTGCCGGAGGACGCCTTCGAGTACCACCTCTTCACCGTCCAGCCGGACGCAACCGGACAGGTGGACTTGGCCGACCTCGATGATCATCCCGGCCCCATCGCCTGGTCGCCAGACGGCATCTACTTCGCCGTCGGCACACGTGTCCACCGAGCCGCAGACGGCTCTTTGTGGAAGGACCTCCCCCTGACGAACAGCAACGGCATCGACTCGTGGCAACCGGTCATCTCCAGCGGTCCCAACCTGTCGGCGACGATGTACCGCTCCGGACCGGATCCGCCCTACGCCACGGACCGCGTCACGTACACGATCCTCGTCAAGCACGTGACCGGATCGCAGGCTGCCGACGGAGTTCTCCTGACGACCAGGCTGCCCGTCGGCTCGCAGTTCGAGACTGCGGCAAGCAGCCAGGGGACGTGCTCACAAGATGATCCACCGCACGATGCGTACGTCCATTGCTTCATGGGGACCATCGCGCCCGGGAGCGAGGTGACCGCCACGATCAACGCGGCCGCGCCAAGCGCACAGGGAGTCCCCGTAACGACCACCGCCGAGCTTTTTTCGCAGACCGATGGCGATCCCGATCGTTTCAACGACACCGACAGCGTGACTTTTCAGGTGGAGGCTGGATTGGGCTTCTTGCGGCCGAAGAGCGCGCCATCACTTGATATCTCGCTCGTGCCCGCGTATGCACAGTGCATGGACGGGAATCGAGTCCACGGACCTCCGCTTGCGTTTGGGTCGTGTCACCCTCCCGCACAGGCGTCAGCGCACCTGACGGTCGGGACTCCGGATGCCAACCAGTTCCCGGCGCGGTCAGACGCCAGTGCACACGTCAGGTCGGTGCCGGCCAATCCCCAAGCGGGAGCCGGAGCCGACGTTCGGTTGTCGGTCTCGGCGACGGACGTGCGCAGGCTGTCCGACCTCGCCGACTACACCGGGGAGCTCGAGGCCAAACACACGCTGCGGATCACCGACAGACTGAACCCCTCCGCGCGCGGCACGATGACCGACTACGTGTTCCGGGTGACGGTGCCCTGTAGCGCAACGCCGAGCGCGACGGAAGGCGCAAGCTGTGCTGTTACTACGACCGCCAACGCGGTCATTCCGAGTTCTGTGCGGGCGAGCATTCGCAGCGTGTGGGATTGGGGACAGGTCCAGGTCTTCGACGGCGGGCCGGACGGCGTCGCGTCGACCGATGACAACTCGCTCTTCCTGACGCAGGGGCTGTTCGTCCCTTGATGGCCACGCGGATCGCGTTCAGCGTTCTCCTCGCCGCACTCGCGTCGTGCATGCTCGCGCCCGGCGCCGGGGCGGCTTTCCCGGGGGTGAACGGAAGGCTCGCCTACACCACGTTCGGCTTCAATCCAGGCATCGGCACGATCAACTACGACGGCAGCGACCCGCAACACCTGACCGTCGAGGGTGAATCCGGACCGCGCTGGTCGCCGGACGGCAGCAGGCTCGTCTTCGCGGGGCGGTTCGCGGGGCCGGGCATCTGGCTGATGAACGCAGACGGCTCTGGCCAACAGCGGATACGGCCTTCAGGCGACCAGCCGGCGTGGTCGCCGGACGGCACGAAGATCGTGTTCGCCGACGGGAATCCGCGACGGCTGTGGATCATGAATTCGGACGGCACCGGCGCCGCTCAACTGCCCGTGGATTCAGACGCCGGCGTTGATGGCGAGCTGCAGGGTCCTGCGTGGTCGCCGGACGGCCAGCGCATCGCATACCTCGACCTCAACCCGGACACCTTCCTCGGTCGAGCGCTCTACCTGGTCAACCCCGATGGGTCGGGCCGCAGCGTGGTCTACCGGTATGCGGACGGGATCCCGGGCCGCATCCTGTCTCCCGAATGGCTCCCGGATGGAAGCCGGGTCGCCTACATCCGAACCAAACAGGCCGACAACTTCAGCTACCACCTTCTGACCGTCCGGCCGGATGGAACCGGAGAGGTCGACTTGGGCTGGACAGGCAGCGAAGATCGCATCACCTGGTCACCGGACGGCACCCTATTCGCGCTCGGCCGGGAAATCCATCGGGCGGATGGCTCGTTGCTGAGAACCCTGAGCGTTACCAACATGGACGACTTCGAGTCGTGGCAGCCAGTCCTGTCCAGCGCGCCGAATCTCTCCGTGAGGATGTACCGCGACCCCCGAACGGGCGTCTATCGCGGCGACACTCTCAAGTACACGGCGTTCATCAGGCACGTGACCGGTTCGTCACCGTCCGAGTCCGTCGCGGTGACGGTCACGCCGCCCGGCGGGCTGGCCATCGAGTGGGTGACGAGCAGCCAGGGGAGTTGCGAGATCGACGGTCAGACCGTCACCTGCCAGCTGGGAACGATCTCGCCCGGTGCAGAAGCGGCGGTCGCAGTCAGCACGACCGTGACGAGCGACGCGGGTGTCAGCCTCGAGACGACCGCGACCGCCTGGGCTACCGGTGATCCCGATCCCCTGAACAACGAGGACACCGTCACCTTCGTGGTTTCCGGTGGGACGGGTTACGTTCATCCCAAGAGCGCGCCCACGTTGGACATCTCATTGGTGCCGGCCTACGCGGAGTGCACCGGACCGAACCGCACACACGGGCCCCCACTCGCGTTCGGGTCGTGCAACCCGCCCGCACCGGTCTCGAACCACATCACGATCGGGACTCCGGCGCAGTCGGTCTCGAGCGCACACGTCAGGGCGGTGCCCGCCAACTCACAAACGGGAGCGGCGGCGGATGTTCGCCTCACGGTCCTGGCGACTGACGTCCGCAGAAGCTCTGATCTCGCCGATTACATGGGAGAGCTCCAAGCGGCGCAAACCCTGAGAATCACAGACAGGCTCAACCCCGCCGCGCGCGGCACGATGGCCGATTACGTATTCCGGGTAACGATGCCCTGCACAGCGACGGCCAGCACCTCAGAGGGAGCAAGCTGCGCGGTTGCGACGACCGCCAACGCGGTCATTCCGAACGCGGTGCGCGGGAACATCCGTAGCGTGTGGGATTGGGGAGCCGTGAAGGTCTTCGACGGCGGGCCGGACGGCGTCGCCTCGACCCTGGACAATTCGCTCTTCCTGACGCAGGGGCTGTTCGTCCCCTGAGGCGCATTCCATGCATTCCATGACAGCCCGAATCGCGGTTCTCGTGTCCCTTGCAGGGCTGGCCCTGGGGGCCGCCCCGCCGGCGGCCGAGGCAGTTTTTCCGGGAGCCAACGGACGGCTCGCCTACACCATTTACGACCAAGGCGGGGGGATCAACACCGCCAACTACGACGGGAGCGACCCGCGTAGCGTGGTCACCAGCGGGTATGACCCGGCGTGGTCTCCAGACGGGACCCAGCTGGCTTTCCGACGCTCGTCGGGTCTGCCGGGAATCTGGATCGTCAACGCCGACGGGTCTGGGGAGCTTCGGATTCGAGCCACAGGCTACGAACCCGCCTGGTCACCCGATGGGACGAGGATCGTCTTCTCCGATGGCTCGCCGCGGCGGTTGTACGTCATGAACCCTGACGGCACGAACGCCGCTCCGTTGCCTGTGGATTCTGAGGGCGGCCAGGGCGGCAGGCTGCTTACGCCCACCTGGTCTCCGGATGGAGAGCACATCGCCTACGTGGACGACCCGTTTTCGGGGTACGGACGGGTCCTCTGCGTGGTCGCCGCCGACGGCACGGACCGGCGCGTCGTCTACCACGTTCCCGACGGCAGTCCGGGAGGGCTCTGGTATCCGGAGTGGCTACCGGATGGCAGCAGGATTGCCTACTTGCGCCTCAAGCCGGTCGATGGGTACTACACGCACGTGTTCACAATCCGCCCTGACGGGACCGGAGAGATCGACCTCGGCAGGACCACTGCCAATCCCATTGCGTGGTCGCCCGACGGCACCTTCTTTGGCCACGACAGACGCCTCTACCGGGCAGACGGGTCCGAGCTGCGAAACCCGAACCTGGGCAGCTCGTACACGATCGAGTCGTGGCAGCCCGTTCACTCGAGTGCGGCCAATCTGTCGGTGGACACGTACGACTTCCCGGATCCAACCTTTCCCGGCGGCAACGTCAAGTACACGATCTTCGTCAAGCACGTGTCTGGCTCGCAAGCGGCCGACTCCGTTGTGCTGACGGACACGGTGCCTGACTCCTTGCCGGTGGAGTGGGTGACGAGCAGCCAGGGCAGTTGCTCTCGCGACGGCCAACAGGTGACGTGTGCGCTGGGGACGATCCCGCCCGGCGCCGAGGCCGCCGTCGCGATCAACACAAGGGTGGCGGAGGCGGTCAACGCGACCAACACGGCGACCGTTCAGGCGGCGGGCAGCGATCCCGACCCCGTCAACAACACCGACTCAGAGTTCACGGAGGTCGTTTCGGGCTATCCCCGGCCCAAGATCGCCCAGGAAGTGACCTTCTCGCTGGTGCCGGCCTATGGGCGATGCACGGACGGGAACCGCACGCACGGACCCGCCCTGGCATTCGAATCGTGCCACCCGCCGGGATACATCAACCGAAACCTCACCATCGGGACCCCGGACGCGAACGGCCTGCCGGCGAACTCGGTCGGCTCTGCGCGCCTCAGGGTGTTGCCGGGCGACCCGCAGACGACTGCCGACGAGGCCGACGTTCAGTCCTCCGTCTCGTTCACTGACGTCCGGGCCAAGGCCAGCCTCGCCGACTACACAGGGGAGATCCAGCTTGCGTACACCATCCGCATCACCGACAAGCAGAACGGGAGCACCGCAGTGGGTTCAGCCACGATGACGGACTACGCCTACATGGCATTCGTGGTCCCGTGCACTGCCACGGCAAGCACCACGGTGGGGGCAACGTGTTCGGGCGTCACGACGGCCGATGCATTGATCCCGGGGGTCATCAAGGAGGGAAAGCGCTCCGTGTGGGAGTTCGATCAAGTGGACGTGATCGACGGCGGCGCGGACGGCGTCGCCTCGACCTACGACAACATGCTCTTCGCGACGCAGGGGATCTTCGTTCCCTAGGCGCTGAGCCGCTGGAGCGCCCGGTCCACGCGCTCCAGGGCCTCCTCGCGCTCCAGGAGCGCCAGGCTCTCGAAGATCCCGGCCGAGACCGTCTTACCCGTGATCGCGACTCTCAGCGGCTGGTAGACGGCTCCTGGCTTGGCTCCGGTCTCCTCCACGACCCGCTGGAGAGCCTGCTCGATGCCGCCCTCGTCGTAGGGCTCAGCGCCCGCGAGGGCGGCCCGGGCGCGCTCCAGCAGGTCCCGGGCGCCGTCCTTGCCCATCACCTTGTCCCAGGCCTTCTGATCCGTCTCCACCGGGCCGAACGCGAAGCCCACCAGGCGCGGCACCTCGGCCAGCGTCGAGACCTTGTCCTTGACCGCGGCGACAGCTCGCTCCAAGCGCGGGTCGCCGGCGCCGGGCAGGCCGCGCGCGGCCATCCACTCCGCCACCCGCCGGGCGAGCTCGGCCGTGTCCATCTCCCGGATGTAGTGCCCGTTCATCCACGAGAGCTTCTGCTCGTCGAACACCGCGGGCGAGCGTGACACGCGCTCCAGCGAGAACTTCTCCACCAGGTCCTCGGTCGTGAAGAACGTCGTCTCGGCGTCGTAGCCCCAGCCGAGCAGCGCGAGATAGTTGCGCACCGCCTCGGGCAGGTAGCCGATCTCGCGCAGCTCCTGCACCGACGCGGCGCCGTGGCGCTTCGACAGCGGCTTGCCGTCGGTGCCGTGCAGCAGCGGCAGGTGCGCGTACAGCGGCGGCTCCGCGCCCAGCGCCTGCAGGACCAGGAGCTGGCGCGGCGTGTTCGACAGGTGGTCCTCGCCGCGCACCACGTGGGTGATCCCCATGTCCGTGTCGTCGACCGCAACGGCGAAGTTGTAGAGCGACGTGCGGTCCGCCCGCGCGATCACGAAGTCGTCCAGCAGCCGGTTCTCGAACGCGGACTCGCCGCGGATCACGTCCCGGACGACGGTGTGGCCCTCGTCGGGCACGCGCAGCCGCACGGCCGCCCCCTCGGTGCCCTCCGGGACGGGGGTGCCGCGATATCCCGCTCCCCCACTCTGCTCCTTCGCCTGCTTGACCTCGGCCGCCCCCGCCGTATCCCAGTAGGCGGCGCCGCTGCCCAGCAAGTGCTCGAGGCGCTCCGCGTACAGGTCGGAGCGCTCGGTCTGGCGGAGGGGCCCCTCGTCGTAGTCGAGGCCGAGCCAGTCCAGCGCGTCGAGGATCTGGGCCACCGCCTCGTCGGTCGAGCGTTCGCGGTCGGTGTCCTCCAGGCGCAGCACGAGGGCGTTCCCGGCCGACTGACGCGCCAGCAGCCAGTTGTAGAGTGCCGTCCTCGCGCCGCCGATGTGCAGGAACCCCGTGGGGCTCGGCGCGAACCTGAATCGATGCCCAGACACGCCGGCAGATGCTAATCGGCGCCCATGTCTCGACCGCGGGCGGGCTCGTGCGCGCCCTGGAGCGGGCCGAGGAGCGCGGCGCCGAGTCGATGCAGGTCTTCAACCAGAGCCCGCGGGCCTGGCGGCCCACGAGGTACTCCGAGGCCGACTTCGCCGCCTTCCGGGAGCGGTTCGCGCAAAGCCCCGTCCAGTCCGTGTACATCCACGCCGTCTACCTCATCAACGTGGCGAGCGACGATGCCGAGGTGCGGCGCAAGTCGATCGCCTCCTTGATCCACGCATTGTCGATCGGAGACGGGATCGGGGCCGGCGGGGTGATCGTCCATCCCGGCAGCGGCAAGGGGCAGGCCGCGGGGCCGGCGTTCAAGAAGCTCGGCCAGGGCATGAAGGCCGCGCTGAAGGAGTCACAGAGCACTCCCCTGCTGTTCGAGGACACTGCGGGAGCCGGCTTCACCATCGGGCGCACGTTCGAGGAGCTGGCGCGCGCGATCGAGGTCTCAGGGGGCGGGAAGCGCCTCGGCGTGTGCCTGGACTCGTGCCACCTCCTCTCCTCGGGCTACGAGGTGCGCGACCGTGACGCCTTCACGGAGGTCGTGGACCAGTACGACAGCATCGTCGGCCTCGATCGCCTGCGCGCGCTGCACCTGAACGACTCGAAGGTCGGCCTGGGCGCGAACGTCGACCGGCACGCGAACCTCGGCGAGGGCGAGCTGGGCGAGGCCGGCATCGCCGTGTTCCTGGGTGAGCCACGCTTCCAGGACCTGCCGGTGCTGGTCGAGGTCCCCGGCCCGGACGGCCACGGCCCCGACAAGGGTCAGATCGACATCGCGAAGCGGCTGCGGGACCAGGCCCGCGGGACCTAATGCGGCGTCAGGTGCGGTCCCAGCTCGTCCGCGATCACGCGCGCGTAGGGCTCGGACAGCAGGTGGTCCGGGTCGCGCGGGTCGATGTACTCCTCCGCGACCAGGCCGGTGGCGGGATCGAGCGTGCCCGTCGTGACGTCGACGTAGGTGTAGAAGTCGGCCCGCCGCTCCATCTCGAGGTTGTACTGGCGGCCTAGCTCGGTGCGGTCCTCCTGGGACACCTCGAAGTTCACCTTGCGGATGCGGCGGAGTCCGGGCGTGAAGGGGACGCTCAGCACGTAGAGCTTGTCGAAGCCCAGCTCGTGGACCTCGCGCAGGAAGCCTACGTAGGTGTCGATCGTCTCGTGCATGGCCTCGATCGACTCGCCCAGGGTGTGCCGCGTGTACCAGAGCTGGAACCCCGTGTCGGCCTCACCCAGCATGAAGACCATGTGCTGCCACGGCTGCGCAAGCTCGATCCGGCGCCGGAACACGGGCACGGCGCCGGACTCGGAGTTCGGGTTGCGCAGGCCGCGGGCCGTGGCGCCGCCCACGATGCACGGGTCGAGCCACACATGCGGCATCAACGGCGGGGCGTTGGGCGGCTGCAGCGCGCGCTGGATCACCCGCAGGTGGCAGTCGCCGATGCACACTGCATGGGCGCGGCCGGTCGAGCGCGCGTGCTCGATGGAGTTGAAGTCCTCGCCGTACGCGGCGTGCCGCTTCTCGACGATCTCGAGCCGGCGCACCGCCCTCTCGTTCAGGGACTCGTCCGCGAGCATCAGGGTGGGGACAGGACCGGGCCCAGCTTTTCCGCTACGACCCGTGCCCAGGGACCGCTGCCCCGTCGCGAAGGTCGAACGCGCGGTAGCCGCCCGGGTCGACCTCGGATACGTCGAAGAAGCGTGGATTCACGCAGTCGAACGCCGCGCCGGTTCCTTCGTAGGAACGCTCGACCGAGAACGGGCACATCGGCATGGGTTCGCGCTTCGCCTTCACGCCGCCGTAACCCGCACGCGTGCGCTCCGCGTGCTGGAAGATCTCGACGTCGATCTCGGCGTCGAACACTTTCTGGAGACAGCCCATGTAGCTGCGGCCGGTGCTCTCGTCCTCGTACGTGTAGAGGAACGGGCAGTTCGCCTCGATGCAACCGCGCGGCTGGATCGTCTTGTCACAGAACGTGCAGCACTGCCGGCATTCGGTTGCCTGCTTGGTCTCGGAACGGACTGCCATGGCGGCAAGTGTACCCTCGTTCGCGCCGCTCGCCCAACGTATGTCTAGGCGCCGCGGAACGGCCGAATCAGGCGACCAGGGCCTCCGGGCCGAGGAGCTCGTCCAGCTCCGCGCGGAAGCTGCCGGACATCGTGATGCGGAACTCCGATCCGAAGCGCAGGCGGCGCGGTCCGGCGGCAGTGCCCATCTCCACCAGGACGTCCGTCTGGCCGGGGAAATGCTCGAGCAGCGCCTTCAGCTCGGCGATCAGGTGCTCGTCGCAAGTGTGCGCGTCGACCTTGATCACGACCGGCTCCAGCGGGCCCGGGCCGCGGCGTGCGCGACGGCCCGCGGCGAGGTCCACCGGCGGCGGCGTGCCGGCCGCGGCCAGCTCCTCGGCAGTCGGCTCGAACGGCTCGATCTCCTGCACCACGAGCTTCGTCTCACCGCGTTCCTTGTGATCGAGGCGGCCGCGCACGATCACGCGTTTGTCGACGGCTACGTGTGACTCGTTCGCGGCGTACGCGGAGTTGAAGATCAACATCTCCACCTGGCCCTCGAGGTCGTCGAGGGTCGCGAACATCATCGGCTCGCCCGACTTCGTGCGGATGCGCTTGGCCTGCACGATCAGGCCGCCGACGGTGACCCACGCGCCGTCCGGCTTGGACGACACCTCGGCCAGCGAGCAGTCCGTGCGCGCCCGCAGCAGATGGCGCACCTCGGCGAGCGGGTGGCTGGACAGGAAGATGCCGAGCGTCTCCTTCTCCATCGAAAGCAGCTCGACGCCCTCGAACTCCTCGGCGGGCAGCGGCGGATAGTGCGCCGCGGCCGGCGGGCCGGACGTGCTCCCCGCCGGGTCGAGGTCGAAGATCGAGCCCTGGCCCGAGATCGCGTCCTCCTGGGCCTTCGCGCCCGCCCCCTGCGCCTGGGGCAGCACCGCCAGCATTCCCTTGCGGGTGCCGCCCGTCGAGTCGAGCGCGCCACACTTGATCAAGCTCTCGATCGCCTTCTTGTTGACGGTGCGGCAGTCGACGCGCGCGCAGAAGTCCCAGATCGAGGTGAACGGGCCACCCGCCTCGCGCGCCTCGAGGATCTTCTCCACCGCCGCGTAGCCGACGTTCTTGACCGCGTCGAGCCCGAAGCGGATGTCGCCCTCGACCACCACGAAGTCGTGGCCGGACTGGTTCACGTCCGGCGGCAGGACCTTGATGTTCATCTCCTCGCAGCGCGAGACGAAGAACGGCACCTTGTCCTTGGTCGACATCACGCTCGAGATCAGCGCCGCCATGTACTCGGCGGGGTAGTTCGCCTTCAGGTACGCGGTGCGGTAGGCGATCAGGCCGTAGCAGGCAGCGTGTGAGCGGTTGAACGAGTAGTCGGCGGCCGCCTCCATCAGGCCCCAGAGCTGGTTCGCGACCGCTGCGTTGGTGCCGCCCTCGCGGCAGCCCTCGACGAAGTCCTGTTTGAGCGTCGCCATCAGGGCGCGCTCCTTCTTGCCGATCGCGCGGCGCAGCGTGTCCGCCTTCGGGCCCGGGAAGCCGGCGATGTCGCGCGCGATCTGCATCAGCTGCTCCTGGTAGACCGCGATGCCGTACGTGTGCTCGGTGATCGCCTTCAGGCGCTCGTCGATGTAGCGGACCGTCGCCGGGTCGCGCTTGCCGCGCGCGTAGTCCTTGATGAAGCGCATCGGGCCCGGGCGGTACAGCGCGACGAGCGCGACGATGTCGCCGAACTCCGTCGGCCCCACCTCGCGCAGGGCGTCCTGCATGCCCTCGGACTCGAGCTGGAACACGCCCACGGAGTCGCCGCGCGCAAGCATCTCGTAGGTCTTGCGGTCGTCGAGCGGCAGGGTCGCGAGGTCGATCCGCTCCCCGCCCGAGCGCTCGATGATCGCGACCGCGTTCTCCAGCACGTCCAGCGTGCGCAACCCCAGGAAGTCCATCTTCAGGAGGCCGATCTCCTCGATCGGCTTCATGGAGTACTGCGTGACCGTCTTGTAGACGCGCTCGGGCTTGCCACCGTTGCCGTTCTCCCCCTCGACGACTTCGACGACGCCGCGGTCCTCGGCCAGCTGGAGCGGCACGATCTCCGTCAGCGGGCGGTCGGCGATCACGACCGCGGCCGCGTGGATGGAGTTGTTGCGCACGATGCCCTCGAGCCCGCGCGCCACGTCGATCACCTGTTGCGCCTGCGGCTCGGTGTCGTATGCCTTGCGCAGGTCGGTGCCGGCCGCCATGCATTCCTCGAAGCTGGGGGTGCGGCCCATGATCGGCTCGGGGATCAGCTTCGCCAGCCGGTCGCCGGTGGCGTAGTCGACGCCCAGCACCCGCGCGGCGTCGCGCGTCGCGGCGCGCGGCTTCATCTTGCCGAAGGTGATGATCTGCGCGACCGCGTCGCGGCCGTACTTCTCCTGGACGTACCTGATCACGCGCTCGCGGCCGCGAATCGAGAAGTCGATGTCGATGTCCGGCATGGTCTTGCGCTCGGCGTTCAGGAACCGCTCGAACAGCAGGTCCATGTCGAGCGGGTCGACGTCGGTGATGCGCAGCACGTAGCTGACGATCGAGCCCGCCGCGGAGCCGCGGCCGGGGCCGACCGCGATGCCGTTGTCCTTCGCGTACTTGACGAAGTCCCACACGATCAGGAAGTACGACTCGAAGCCCATGTCCTCGATCACGGCGAGCTCCGTCTCGAGCCGCTCGACCGCGGCCGCGGGCGGCGGGTCGCCGTAGCGCGCGCGCAGGCCCTCCTCGGTCAGCTGCCGCAGGTACGCGGTCGGCGTCGTGCCGTCGGGCGTCGGGTACGTGGGGAGCATCATGCTGTCGAGCTGCAGCTCGATGTCGCAGCGCTCCGCGATCTCGAGCGAGGTCGGCACCGCCTCGGGCCACTCCTGGAAGGACTCCGCCATCTCGGCGGGGCTCTTCAAGTAGAACTCGTTCGTGTCGAAGCGCAGCTTCGGCTGCGCGAGCGTCGACTTGGTCTGCACGCAGAGCAGCGCCGAGTGCGTGGAGTAGTCCTCGCGGCGCAGGTAGTGGACGTCGGCGGTGCCGACCAGCGGCCGGCCCACCTCGCGCGCGATCCGTGCGATCCCCTCGTTGGCGCGGTCCTGCTCGGGGATCTTGTTGTTCTGGACCTCGAAGTAGACGTTGTCCGCCCCGAACACGCCCATCAGCTCGTCGGCGTGGGCGCGCGCCTCCTCCCCGCGCTCCTGCACGATGCGCTGGCAAAAGCGCGACTGCAGGCAGCCGCTGAGCGCGATCACCCCCTCGGAGTGGCGGTCGAGCAGCTCCATGTCGACGTTCGCCTGGCCGCGGCGGAACCCGTCCAGGTAGCCCAGCGAGGAGAGCTTGATCAGGTTCCGGAAGCCCGCGTCGTTGCGGGCCAGCAGGGTGAGGTGGTTGCGCTCGTAGCGGACCTTCTCACGGTCGTGGCGGTTGTCGCACAGGTAGGCCTCGAGGCCCAGAATGGGCTTCACGTCGTGCTTCCGGCACGCCTTGTAGAACTCGACGGCCCCGTTCAGGACGCCGTGGTCGGTGAGGCCCAGGGCCGGCATCTCGAGTTCCGCGCACCGGGCCGCGAGGGCATCGATCTTGCAGGCGCCATCGAGCAGCGAGTACTCGGAGTGGACGTGCAGGTGGACGGCGCCGGGGGTGCTCACGAGGCGTCAAGTGTAGGGGCGAGGGGTGACGCCAGCCGGCGCCTGACACGCGCGAAATGCGTCCGATTGGTGCGTTATCGCGCGCGTTGCGAGGGATTCCGCTCG
>DASRIA010000084.1:0-13512 GCA_035650255.1 Solirubrobacterales bacterium | reverse complement strand
GCAAGGGGCAGCCCGGCGCTGCGAGGAAGCGATCGCTCGCAGTGGGGATCGCGACCCGAGCGTACTGCTGGGGCTCCTGGTGGGACTCCGGATGCCAGGGTCGACGCGCCCGGAGTTACTCGCCGCGATTCACAATTGGCTCAGGCCGCAGACCTACGTGGAAATCGGCGTCGCCGAAGGCCAGTCGCTCCTCCTGGCGACGCCCGGCACCCGGGCGATCGGCGTCGATCCCGCGCCTGCCGTGACCCGGCCGCTTCCGCCAGACACGACCATCTTCGCTGAGAAGAGCGACGATTTCTTCGCGAACCGCGACGTGCGCGGGTTGCTCGCCGGGCTCCCGATCGCGCTTGCTTTCATCGACGGCATGCACCTGTTCGAGTACGCGCTGCGCGACTTCATGAACCTCGAGCGCTACTGCACCCCGCAGTCGGTGGTCATGCTGCACGACTGCTACCCGCGGGAACGGTCGCACGCCGAGCGCGACCGCCAGACCGTGGCGTGGTGCGGTGACGTGTGGAAGGTGGTGCCCTGCCTGCGGGAGCAGCGGCCCGACCTCAACGTCGCGGCGATCGACATCCGGCCCGAGGGCATGGGCATCATCACGTCGCTCGACCCGGAGTCCACGGTGTTGTGGGACTCGTACGACGAGATCGAGGCGCGTTACATGGCGCTCGACTACGACTGGGTCGAGGAGGCGCAGGAAGAGCGGCTCGCGCGGCTGGAGCACGACTGGGCGCAGATCGAGGCGCTGCTTCCGCCGCCCTTCCAGGAGGCGCCCGAGCCGGTGGGCGAGCCGGCCGCTTGAGCGACCCGCGGTTCTACCTCTCCGCCTGCGCGGTGTACCGCAACGAGGGGCCGTACCTGCGGGAGTGGGTCGCGTTCCACAAGCTCGTCGGCGTCGAGCGCTTCTACCTCTACAACAATCGCAGCGAGGACGACGGCCACCGCGAGGCGCTCGCGCCTTACATCGAGGACGGCACGGTGGTGCTGCACGAGTGGCCGGACTGCCTCCCGCCCCGTGTCGTCACGGGCGAGGCCACACAGACGGCCACCTATCAGCACTGCCTGCAGAATCATGGAGAGGACTCGCGCTGGATCGCGTTCATCGACCTGGACGAGTTCCTGTTCTCGCCGACGGGCCGCGCCCTGCCGGACATGCTCTCGGAGTACGAGCGCTGGCCGGGGGTGGGTGTCAACTGGGCGATGTTCGGCCCGTCCGGGCACATCACCCGGCCCGAGGGCCTCGTGACCGAGTCCTACGTCCGGCGCTCGAACAGAAAGGGCCACAACGAGAAGATCAAGTCGATCGTGGACCCGCGCCGCGTGCGCAACTTCTGCCTCGCGCACTTCTTCGTCTACCACGGGGAGCCGCACCTCGCCGTGGACGAGAACCACCGGCCGATCGACGCCCGGCCCGGGTCGCCGCTCAGCATCACCGACGAGGTGTCGTTCGAGAAGCTGCGGGTCAACCACTACACGACCAAGTCGGAAGAGGAGTTCCGCCGCAAGCAGCTGCGGGTGCGGGTCGACAACGGTCTCCCGCGGGAGTGGACCGAGAACCAGATCCGCCGCCTGTTGACGGTGCTCGACGAGGTCGAGGACCGGACGATCCAGATGTACCTGCCCGCGCTGCGCGAGGAGCTCGCGCGCGTCGACGGGCGAGCGGTCGCGCCCGCCTAGCTCCGGGGCTAGGTCCCGATGTCCTCGGGCCCGACGACCTCGAGGAAGTTGTCGACGCCGGTCAGCTTGAAGAGCTCGTGGACGTGCGGCGGGCCGGCGACGACCTTGAAGCGCTGACCCCTCATGCGCGCGTGCATCTCAGCGACGAGCACCGCGGACAGCCCGGTCGAGTCCATGAACGTCGTGCCGCTGAGGTCGAGCACCAGCGTGGTGGCCGAGTTCTGCCGCAGCTCCGACAGCTCCTTGTTGAACGCGGGGACCGTGGAGACGTCGAGCTCCCCGGCTACGGTCACGGTCACGACGGCGTCCGCCTCCGTCACCGAGACGGTCAGCGCGGGGCCTGCTCCTGAGCTGGCCGGGGAGGAGGGGGTCATCGTGCTGGCGGGCGGTAGATCGACAAACCTGAAAGGGCGGGTTCGAGGCGTCATGCCTACGCAACAGTTTTTACCCTGCCCGCAAACACCCTAACTGGCACCGACCGCGGAGCGAAAGGGCTGGAGTAGGCTAGCGCTCCTCTTGGACGTCTTCAGGACCCCAGAAGAGCGCTTCGCAGGGCTTCCGGGCTACGACCTGGAGCCGCACTACGAAGACGTCGACGGCCTGCGCCTCCACTACGCGGACGAGGGCTCCGGGAAGCCGATCGTGTGCTTCCACGGCGAGCCCACCTGGGCCTACCTGTATCGCAAGATGGCGGGGCCGCTGGTCGCGGCCGGGCATCGCGTGATCTGCCCGGACTACCCGGGCTTCGGTCGCTCGGACAAGCCGACCGACCGCGACTGGTACACGTACGACCGGCACTGCGAGCACATGACGAAGCTGCTCGCGCAGCTCGACGTGCGCGAGGCGACCGTGGTGGTGCAGGACTGGGGTGGACCGATCGGGCTGCGCTGGGCAGTCGAGAACCCCGACCGCGTCGACCGCCTCGTGATCATGAACACCGGGCTCTTCGCGGGCCAGGTCAACGAGGCGTTCATGGCGTGGCGCAACTTCGCCGAGCGCAACCCGGACCTGCCGGTCGCATTCGTGATCAAGAGCGCCACGGCCACCGAGGTGCCGGACGAGGTCCTGGAGGCATACGAGGCGCCGTGGCCGAACGCCGAGTCGAAGGCCGGCGTGGCCATGTTCCCGCTGCTGGTGCCGACGGCGCCCGACGCACCCGGGGCGGCCGAGATGCGGGCCGTGCAGGACCACCTCGCGGCCTGGGAAAAGCCGGCGCTCGTCTGCTTCTCGGACTCCGACCCGATCTTCACCCCGAAAGCCGGTCAGCGCTTCGTCGACCTGATCCCCGGCGCCGCCGAGCTCCGTGTGATCGAGGGCGCGGCGCACTTCCTCCAGGAGGACAAGGGCGCGGCGATCGCCGCGGAGATCAACGACTTTCTCGACGGTGGCTGAGCGGGAGGCTGACTTCCTGATCGTGGGGGCCGGCCTCGCGGCGGGGAATTGCGCTCGCCACCTGCGCGAGCAGGGCGCCGGCGGCGACATCCTGATGGTGGGGCGCGAGCCCGACCCTCCCTACAACCGGCCTCCGCTCACCAAGACCTACGTGCGCGGCGAGGAATCGCGGGAGGACATCATGTTCCGGCCCGCCGAGTGGTACGCGGAGCAGCGGGTGGACCTGCTCACCCGGACGAGCGTGACAGCGCTGGACGTCGCGGCCCGCACCGCCAAGCTCTCGAACAAGGACGAGGTGCGCTTCGACAAGGCGCTGCTGGCGACGGGCTCGAACGTGAGGATCCTGCGGGCCGAGGGCGCACAGTTGGACGGCATCCACTACCTGCGCACGATCGGAAACGCGGATGCGCTGCGCGAGGAGCTCGAGAGCGCCGCGCGGGTCGCGCTGATCGGCGGCAGCTACATCGGGACCGAGCTCTCCGCGTCGTTCACGAAGCTCGGCAAGCAGTGCGAGCTGATCATGCTCGAGGCGGTCACGCTGGAGCGCTTCTACGGACCGGAGGTGGGCCGCTTCTTCCAGGACACCCTCACGTCACACGGCGTGCGCGTCCACGGCTCGCAGGAGCTGGCGCGCTTCGAGGGCTCCGGCGACCGGGTGGAGCGCGTCGTGACGAAATCCGGCCTCACGATCGACTGCGACTTCGTGGTGATCGGCGCGGGCGTGACGCCCGACGTCGCCCTGGCACAGCGCGCCGGCCTCGAGACGAACACCGGAGTGCTCGTGGACCGCTTCCTCGAGAGCAGCGCCCCGGGCGTGTTCGCGGCCGGCGACATCGCCGAGTACGACAGCGTCGTGCACGACCGGCGGCTGCGCATCGAGCACTGGGACGTCGCCTTCAACCAGGGCAAGTACGCGGCGCTGAACATGCTCGGCCAGCAGCAGGAGTACGACGTCGTGCCGTACTTCTGGTCGGACCTGGCGGACTGGACCAGCATGGAGTACGTGGGCCCGGCCTCCGACTGGGACGAGATCTGGATCCGCGGCAGCATCGCAGCGGGCGAGTTCACGGCGTTCTACGTCAAGGGCCCGCGGCTGGCCGCGGCGCTCACGGTCGGCAGGTCGGACGACCTCACGGTCGCCTCACGACTGCTGAAGGAGAAGACCGACGTCGGCGGGATGCGCGCCCGCATCGAGGACACGAGCGCGGACATCGCCGAGCTGGGCTAACCGCGGCCGTCCGCCGACGGCCGGCCGGCAGCTGCTCACCCAACGAGATCGAGGTACTCGATCTCGTTGGAGAAGTCGAAGCCGGGCGTCGGGCCCCCTTCGATCGTGTAGACGCGGCGCCCGCGGGACACGACGCCGAGCCCGTGCCGCGGCGTTCTCATCCCGGGGAGCCTGCTCCAGCTGCGCGTTGCCGGGTCGTAGGCCTCGACCTCGCCGATAGTGCCCGTGGCCTCCTCGCCGCCGGCCACGACGACGCGGCTTCCCACCGCGGCTGCGGCGATGCCGCCGCGCGGCTTGCGCATGTCGGGAAGCTGCTCCCAGCGGCGCGCGCGCGGAAGGTAGCGCTCCGCGACCTTGAAGTTGCCCTGGCCCGTGGCGCGGCCTGCCAGCACGTAGAAGGCGCCGCCCGCGACGGCGCCCGCCAGGTGCTCGCGCGCCTTCGCCATGGCGGGCCCGCGCGACCAGCGGCGGCGGGCGAAGTCGTAGATCTCGAGCGTGGCCAGCGCGCCGTCCCTGCTGTTGGCGCCGCCGGCCGCGTAGAGCTTTCCGCCGATCACGCCGATCGCGAGCGCGGCGCGCTTCGTCGGCGCATTGGGCAGCCGCGACCAGCGGTCGCGCCGCGGGTCGTACCTGAACAGGGAGGAGACCTCTCCGCGCAGGTCGCCCCGGCCGGTGTAGCCGCCGACCACGTACACGCGGCCGCGGTACGCCGCAGCCGCCGGGTGGTTGAGTCCGACCGGCATCGAACGCAGGCGCCGCCAGCGGTCGCGGTCGATGTCGTAGCGCTCGACCGCGGCGGTCGTCGCCCCCGAGGCCCGCTCGAACCCGCCCACGACGTACACGAATCGCCCCACCCGCGCGGCGGCGACTTCCGTGCGGCTCAGCAGTGCCGGCCGCAGGGCTGTCCACCGGTCGCCCGCGCTCGGGCTCGCCTGCTCGTCGTCGCTGCCGTTGCCGTCCGCGACCACCATCGCGCCCGCGCCCGCGGCGGCGACCGCCGCGGCCACCAGTCCCACGAGCCGGCGCCTGTTCATCATGCGTTGCCCTGCTCTCCGTCGCGCAGCTCGTAGCCACGGCACTCCACGACCGGTAGCCGCGGATAGCGCGGGAAGGCGGGGTCGGTCCTGGACCGCTCGCACAGCGAGAACGTCGACCCGCGCGTGTTCGGGACGAGCCGCTGGTGGCGGCATGTGTCACAGAGGCCTGCGCGCGGCCGCGACATGCCGCCCAAGTATGGCAGCGGTCACAGTGCGCGATGCCGGATCCGCGAGAATCCGGGCGGCGGTTACAACGGCGGAAAGGAGCACCGAATGTTGCCCGGACCTCGACTGACCGACGCTCAAATGCGCCAGGCCATCATGCTGCTCGGCCTGACGCAACTCGCGATCGGCGTGTGGCTTGCGATCGGCCCGGACTCGTTCGTGGACGCGATCGCCGACTTCGGCCCGGCCGACCACCACTTCCTGCGCGACCTCGCGACCTTCCAGGCTGGGATCGGGATCGCGCTGCTGGTCGCCGCGGGCCGGCCGTCGTGGCGCGTGCCGGTGCTGTTCGCGGCGCTCGCCATGAGCGCGCTGCACACGGTCAACCACGTGTTCGACATCGGAGGGACCGACCCGGGATGGCAGGGACCGGTGAACTTCGTCAGCCTGCTGCTGCTGACCGGCGCGATCGCCTACCTGATGCAGGAGGCGGCGCGGCTGGAGCGGAATGTGCCGCGCGATCAGGCGGAGCCGCGAACGACGGAGACGCTGCCGGCATGAAGGTGTTCCTTGCCGGTGCGACCGGCGTCATCGGTCGTCGCCTGCTTCCGCAGCTGATCGACGGCGGGCACGAGGTGACCGCCATGACCCGCAGCGACACTCGCGCCGCCGGGCTGCGCGAGGCCGGCGCCATCCCGGCGGTCTGCGACGTGTTCGATGCCGAAGCCGTGCGCGCGGCGATGGCCGCCGCGCAGCCGGAGGTCGTCCTGCACGAGCTGACCGACCTCCCGCGCGCCCTCGACCCGCGCAAGATGGAAAAGCAGCTTGCGGGCAACGACCGCATCCGCAGCGAGGGCACGCGCAACCTGGTCGCCGCCGCGGTCGCGGCCGGCGCCCGCCGCGTGATCGCACAGAGCATCGCGTTCGCATACGCGCCGACGGGCTCCGGGCTGAAGACCGAGGACGATCCGCTCTGGGACGACGCTCCCTGGCCGTGGCTGCGCAGCGTGCAGG
The DNA here is from genome assembly GCA_035650255.1 of Solirubrobacterales bacterium. GTDB lineage: Bacteria > Actinomycetota > Thermoleophilia > Solirubrobacterales > JBBDJG01 > DASRIA01. The sequence continues at coordinate 6,996 of DASRIA010000084.1, read as the reverse complement.
CGCTGCACGACCTCGAGGAGACCGTGACCAAGACCGAGGGGATCGAGGGAATCGTCCTGCGCTACGGGTTCTTCTACGGGCCGGGCTCGGCGTATGCCGACGACGGCCACTTCGCCCGCGAGGTGCGCAAGCGCCGCCTCCCGGTGGTCGGGAAGGGCAACGGCGTGTTCTCGTTCATCCACGTGGACGACGCCGCGTCGGCGACGGTGGCCGCGATGGAACGGGGGCGGCCCGGCATCTACAACGTGGTGGACGACGATCCCGCGCCGATGCGCGATTGCGTGCCGGCCTACGCGGATGCGATCGGCGCCAAGCGGCCGCGCCGCGTGCCGGTCTGGCTCGCGCGCCTCGTCGGTGGTCGTTACACCGCCTCGATGGCGACGCAGCTCCGCGGCGCGTCGAACGCCAGGGCGAAGGCCGAGCTGGGCTGGCAGCCGCGTTACGCGAGCTGGCGGGAAGGCTTTCGGGTCGCGCGCGGCTAGGCGGCGCTGCGCAGCTCCTGCATGCCCTCCGAGATCGAGCGGACGGGCTCGTAGCCCAGCTCGTCCCGGGCCCGCGTGATGTCGATCGTGCACTCCTGCGCCGACAGCCAGTAGGCGAGGCGCGTGACCGGCGGTTGCCCGCCGAGGCGGAAGGTGCGCCACGCGCCCTCCCCGCCGGCGGCGACCGCGTGCGCGAGCGGCGCCGGCATGTTGCGGTCGCCGGGTTCGACCCCCTGCGTGCCGAGCAGCTCGGTGATGAACTCGCGGAACACCACCGGCTCCCCGTCGGTCACGAAGTACACGCCGCCGGGGCGGCCGCGCTCGGCGCCCAGCACGAGGCCGTGGATCACGTTGTCCACGTGGGTCGTGGAGGTCCGGTGCCGCCCGCCGCCGATCCACGCGAAGCGGCCCTTCTCGACCGCCTTCACGAGGCTCGGCATGATCGTGGTGTCGCCCTTGCCCCACACGAGCCGCGGCCGCACGACGACGGTCTCGAGCCCGTCGCCGTTCGCGGCGCGCACGACCTGCTCGGCCTGCGCCTTCGTGGCCGAGTAGAGCGCCTTCGAGTCCGGGCGGAGCGGTGCGTCCTCGTTCACGTTCACGAGCGGGCGGCCCGCCATCAGCGCGGCCTCGGTGCCGACGTGCACGAATCGCCGCACGCCCGCTGCCCGGCTCGCTTCGACCGCGTTGCGGGTGCCCTGCACGTTGTCGCGCTCGAACTCCTCCCGCCTGCCCCACTCGCCAAGGTGCGCCGCGGCATGGAAGGTCGTGCCGGCTCCGTCCGCGCCGGCACGCATCGAGTCGGCGTCGTCGAGCTCCCCGCGCACCGGCTCGGCGCCCGACGCCGCCACCTTCGCGGCGCTGGAGTCGGATCGCGCCAGCGCGCGCACGCGCCAGCCGTCTCCCACCAGCCGCCGGATCAGCTTGCTGCCGATGAACCCCGAGCCGCCGGTCACGAACGCGGTGCGCCGGCTGTCGTTCACCACGGCACCTCCTCGCCGGCCAGGCGGCGTCTCCAATAGCGCCCGACGGCGACGCCCACGTCTAGGGCGAACGCCGTGAAGCGGCCCGCCGAGCCGGTCAGGAAACCGGTCGCAACCCGCCGCAGGAGGACCTGGGAGCCGCCCATCACGGCGCCAGCCTATCCCGCCGCCGCGCTAGGCGGCCATCGCAGCCGCGAGCGCTCCCACCGGCAACGGCGCGCCCGCCGCACGCGCCGCGAGCGCGGCGCGGACGGCGCGGCCGTAGGGGACGAGGATCTCGTCGACCTCTTCGTTCAGGCGGCGGTCGCGCTCGCCGACGGTGTCGAGGTTCTGGACCGGCAGGCCGGTGTCGGCGCCCAGCCGGGTGAGCTTCACGTCGCGCTCCTGCTGAGAGCGCGTGATGTAGTGGTTGATGCGCAGCAGGTCGACCGAGGCCCGGTCCGTGGCATGCCCGCGCGCGGGCCGATGGTGCTCGTCGACGGGCGTCTCGCCCTCCGGGTAGGTGAAGTAGTGCGAGACGTACCCGGGCCCGAGCGTGCGCGCCGGATCGACCACGCTCTTCACCGCGCGGTTGCGCGGGCGGTCGAGGCGCAGGCGGCGGGTGTAGTTCTCGATCACGAGCCCGGCCGGCGGCGTCTCGTGCCCGGAGGTCCCGTAATAGATCATGTTGGCCACGACGGCCGCGTGCGCTTCGAATCCGGCCAGCACTTCGGGCAGCAGTCCACCGGAGGGCGAGAAGAGGAACTCGTCGAGGTCGATGAACGCGATCCAGCGGGCGTCGTCGCGGTGGTCCTCCAGGCACCGCGCATATGCCTGGAGCTGGCCCGGGAACGTGGGCCAGTCGGTCCATGCGACGGTGCCCTCCTCCAGGTAGGGAGCGAGCACCTCGACGTGCTCGTCGGTGCTGCGGTTGTTGTACAGGTAGAAGCGCTCCACGCCGAGCAGCCGGTGGAACTCGAGCCACTCGGGCAGGTACCGCGCCTCGTTGCGGTAGATGGCGCAGACCGACAGATAGCTTCGGGCTTCGCCCACCTATAGTCCTCTGCTTCGCGCCCTCGGCGCTCGCCCGAGAAGGTGCTCACTATCCTTCATCGGCTGCAGCGTAACCGCCGCTGCGCACCCGCCATGGCACTCAAGACGACAGTCACGGAGCTATCCGACTCCCGCGTGCGCCTCGACGCCGAGGTGCCGAGCGAGGAGCTCGAGAACCGCGTCCAGCGCACCGCTGCGCAGCTCGGGCGCGACCTGCGCATCCCGGGCTTTCGCAAGGGCAAGGTGCCGGGGCCGATGGTGATCCAGCGGATCGGGCGTGATGCGGTGCTCGAGCAGGCGGTTCGCGATTCCCTTCCCGAGTGGTACGAGGAGGCGATCGTCCGGTCGGGGCTTTCGACGGTCGGCGACCCGAAGCTCGATCTCGAGGACCTGCCGTCGTCCGGCGAGCCGCTCAGCTTCTCCATCGAAGTCGGCGTGACGCCCAAGGCGACGCTCGGCAGGTACCGCGATCTCGAGGTCGGGAAGCGCTCTCCGGAGGTGCCCGAGGAGGCCGTGCAAGCGGAGGTCGACCGGCTGCGCGAGTCGTTTGCGCGGCTGGACAGCGTCGAGCGCGAGGCGCGCGCGGGCGACCACCTGGTGCTGGACTTCGTCGGCAGCGTCGACGGCGAGGCCTTCAAGGGCGGCGAGGCGCGCGATTACATGCTGGAGATCGGTGGCGGGCGGCTGATCGAGGGCTTCGAGGAGCAGCTGGTCGGCGCACGCGCAGGCGAGTCCCGCACGGTGGAGATCGACTTCCCGGACGAGTATCCGGCCGAGGAGCTGAAGGGCCGCCACGCGGTGTTCGAGGTGCAGGTCAAGGACGTGAAGGAGAAGCAGCTGCCGGAGGTCGACGACGACTTCGCGAGCGAGGCCAGCGAGTTCGACACCATCCAGGAGCTCAGGGATGACATCCACCACAAGCTCGAGCACGCGCAGGAGCACTCGATCGAGGACGAGTTTCGCCAGGCCGCGGTCGACGCCGCCGTGGACGAGGCGGACATCGATCTGCCGGACGAGCTCGTCACGGCCCGCGCCGAGGAGATGTGGGAGCGCACCGAACGCGTGCTGCAGGCGCAGGGGGTGGACCCCGACACCTACCTGACGGCCTCGGGCCGCACCAAGGAGCAGATGGTGGAGGAGGCCAAGGAGGACGCGCGCCGCACCTTGGCCCGCGAGAGCGTGCTCGAGGCGGTGGCCGAGGCCGAGGGCGTCGAGATCTCGGACGACGAGCTGCTGGAGGCGCTCGGGCCGACAGCCGAGCGCGAGGGCACCAAGCCGGAGAAGCTGCTCGCGCGCCTGAAGGAGACCGGCCGGGACGCGCCGGTCCGCCGGGAGCTGCGGTTGCGGCAGGCGGTCGAAGCGATCGCGGACAGCGCGCAGCCGATCGAGCCCGGGACGGCGAAGGCGAGAGATGCGCTCTGGACTCCAGAGAAGCAGGCCAAGGAGGAGGGTTCGTCCCACCTGTGGACCCCCGGCTCGGGCGAGCCGGGTCCCAAACCGTCCTGACGCTCTCCTTGCGCGGGCAGGATCGGCGCCTCCCCCGGGGAACTAACCGGGCGTGACGACACCGCTCGCCACTTCGTCCAGAAGGCCTGTGCACCCCCGCGACACCCCTCCAGGACGCCAAATCCCCGTTGCTAGAATCGCCGCGCGGCGGCGGGATTCGGACGTACTTCGAGAAAAGGCATTCAACGTCCAGGCGCAAGGCGCCGGAAAGGCCACATGAGCCCACTAGTTCCAATGGTCGTCGAGCAGACTTCCCGCGGGGAGCGCGCGTTCGACATTTACTCCCGCCTTCTGAACGAGCGCATCGTCTTTCTCGGCACGCCCGTCACGGAGGACATCGCGAACCTGATCGTGGCCCAGCTCCTGCACCTGGAGTCGGAGGACCCGGACAAGGACATCAGCCTCTACATCAACTCGCCCGGCGGCAGCGTGTACGCGGGTCTCGCGATCTACGACACGATGCAGTTCATCAAGCCCGACGTCCAGACCATCTGCGTGGGCGTCGCGATGAGCATGGGCGCGCTGCTGCTGGCCGGCGGCGCCGACGGCAAGCGCATGGCACTCCCCAACGCCAAGATCCTGATCCACCAGGTGTCCGGTGGCTTCTCCGGTCAGGCCGCCGACATCGAGATCCACGCCCGCGAGATCATCGACATCCGGCGCAAGCTGGACGAGATCATCGCCAAGCACACCAAGCAGCCGCTGGAGAAGGTCTCCCACGACACCGACCGGGACTACTTCATGAGCTCCGAGGAGGCCCGGGAGTACAACATCATCGACCGGGTGATCAGCGAGCACTAGGGCGCGACTTATCGGCCCAAATTGCCTACATTTGTAGGGGTGGGCGACCGGGGGAGAGCCACGTGACCAGACCGACCGATTCGAACGAACAGCTTCTGTGCAGCTTCTGCGGCAAGTCGCAGCGGCAGGTCAAGAAGCTGATCGCAGGTCCGGGCGTATACATCTGCGACGAGTGCATCGATCTCTGTAACGAGATCATCGACGAGGAGCTCGCCACCGCTCCGACTTTCGACGTCGACAGCCTCCCGAAGCCGAAGGAGATCGACTCGGTCCTGAACGAGTACGTGGTCGGCCAGGAGAAGGCGAAGCGGACGCTTTCGGTGGCCGTCTACAACCACTACAAGCGCATCCAGATCGCGCGCTCCGAAGAGGACCCGGACGTCGAGCTGCAGAAGTCGAACATCCTCCTGCTCGGGCCGACGGGCTGCGGGAAGACGCTGCTGGCGCAGACGCTGGCGCGCATCCTGAACGTGCCGTTCGCGATCGCGGACGCGACCGCGCTGACGGAAGCCGGCTACGTCGGCGAGGACGTCGAGAACATCTTGCTGAAGCTGATCCAGGCCGCCGACTACGACGTGAAGAAGGCGGAGACCGGGATCATCTACATCGACGAGGTCGACAAGATCGCGCGCAAGGCGGACAACCCGTCGATCACGCGCGACGTGTCGGGCGAGGGCGTGCAGCAGGCGCTGCTGAAGATCCTCGAGGGAACGCTGGCGTCGGTGCCGCCCCAGGGCGGGCGCAAGCATCCGCACCAGGAGTTCCTCACGATCGACACGACGAACATCCTGTTCATCTGCGGCGGGGCGTTCGCGGACCTCGACAAGGTGATCGAGCGGCGCATCGGCAGCCGGGGCGTGGGCTTCGGCGCTGCGATCGACTCCGCGAAGAACAAGGACACCGGCCGGGTGTTCGAGCAGGTGCTGCCCGAGGACCTGATGCACTACGGGCTGATCCCCGAGTTCGTCGGCCGGCTACCCGTGATCTCGGCGATCCACCAGCTGACGCGCGACGACCTGATTCGCATCCTGGAGGAGCCGCGCAACGCGCTCGTGAAGCAGTTCCAGCGTTTCTTCTCGTTCGACGGCATCGAGCTGCACTTCGCCGACGACGCGCTCGGGTCGGTGGCCGACAAGGCGCTGGAGCGCGACACCGGCGCGCGCGGCCTGCGCTCGATCCTGGAGGAGATCCTGCTCGAGGTGCAGTTCGAGCTGCCCTCGCGCGGCGACGTGACGAAGTGCGTCGTGACCAAGGAGACGGTCGAGAAGAACCTCAAGCCGACGCTCGTGACCGAGGGCGCCAAGGCCGCCCAGTCACGCAAGCGCGCCGCCGCCCAGGCCCGCGCAGCCGAAGCCGAGCTCGGCGAGAAGTCGGCTTAGCGGCTCAGCCCGCTCAGCCATTCAGCCACTTCCGGAGCACGGAGACCACGCGCTCCGGCTCATACACGATCTGCCGCCAGCTGAGCCGGATCACGCGCCAGCCCCGCGCCTGCAGATGGAGGTCGCGATCGCGGTCGCGGTGGAACGCGATCGCGTGCCCGTGCGTCGCGCGCCCGTCGGTCTCCACGACGAGCTCGTGCTCCGGCCAGTGGAAGTCGACCTGGAGCTCGCCGACGTGGCCGTTCACGACCGGGTAAGGGAGCCCTGCGGTCTGCACCAGCTGGAGGAAGCGCCGCTCGAGCTCGCTGGCCGTGGGCGGTGCTTCGTCCCCGAGGTCCGCCAGGACACGCCGTAGCCGCCCCGTCCCGCGCTTGCCCTTCGACCTGCGGAGCGCGGCGTCCATGGCGGTGCGATCGAAGATCCTCAGTGCGACCGTTCGTTCCAGTGCGCGCGTCAGCTGTCGCTCGTTCATCCTCGCCGCGACGTCCACCAGCGTCCGGGCCCAAGTCGTGCACGGAATGCTCTCCACCTCCGTCACTTCTGAATCAGGCAGGGAACGAGTGACGTGTACCGCCAAGCCGTTGTGGCGCCGGCCTCCCGCTCGCAGGACCGTCACATCGATCGGGCCCGCTGGCGGCGGTCGCAGCCCAACCGAGCAGCGGCTGCCTTGTAGCTGAGCACGGCACCGTCACCAACGGCCAGCACCGCGGCCATGTAGCGAGAGCCCGGAAGCAATGCGGTGTGCCCGACGGCGTAGACCCCGGAATGGATCCGATGGAGTCGTCCGATTCGCAGCCGACGCTTGATCGACTC
>DASRIA010000083.1:0-15946 GCA_035650255.1 Solirubrobacterales bacterium | reverse complement strand
GGCGCACTGGTCTTGGTCTTGAGGCCGAGAACCTCTGTGTAGAACCGCTCGGCCTTGTCCTGATCGTCGACGTAGATGCTCGTCAGTGCGATGCGCATGTTTTCGTCCTTCCTCGACCTTCTCGATTCTTGGGTTTGGCGGCTGTCCTGGTCGGCGAACCCGGTGGGTTTCGCCATGGGAGTCCTGGCTAGTCGCGGATTGATCTCGTTGAGTTCTGGGGATCAAGGGCTGACCGCCGCAGTGCCGGCCTGGCCGGACAGTCGGGCGGCAGCGGGGTGGGGCGTGCCAGTGGGTGCGTCGCCCGCTCGTTCGGTCATTGCCTTCCGCCGGGCGACCGTTCAAGCACGGCTGTCGGTAGCGGCTGGGCGCCCTCGACGCGTACGTCGGGGAGCCAGGCGAGCCAGGAAGGTAGGTACCAGTTGCGCTCACCGAGCAGCTTCATCGTTGCCGGGACGAGGACGGAGCGGACGATCGTCGCGTCGATCAGCAGCGCGACCGCAACGCCGAAGCCCATCTGCTGGAAGGCGATGGTGTCGCCCATCGCGAAGCCCCAGAAGACAGCGATGATGATCAGCGCGGCGCCGGTGATCAGGCGTGCTGTCGAGCCGACGCCGAACACGATTGCGGCGTCGTTGTCGCCCGTCTGGCTGTAGCGCTCGCGAATGCGGCTGAGCAGGAAGACCTGGTAGTCCATCGAGAGCCCGAAGAGGATCGCGAAGAGGAAGAGCGGCACCCAGGCATCGATCGTCTCGGCCTCGCGCAGTCCGAGCAGCTCATTGGCGACTCCCTCCTGGAAGACCAGTACGAGCAGCCCGTAGGCGGCTCCGACTGAGAGAAGGTTCATGACGATGGCCGTCGCCGGGACAACGATCGAGCGGAACGCGGTCGTCAGCAGGACGAAGCTCAGTCCGAGCACGAACAAGAGCACGAGCGGGAGCCAGAAGTTGACAGTGTCGTGGTAGTCGAGCTCCTCGGCCGTGTCGCCGCCGACGTACACCTGGGCGTCGACCCCGGCGAACGCTCGCGGGACGACGTCGCTGCGCAAGTCTCGGACGGCGTCGATCGCGCTCTCGCTGTCCGGGTTGCCCGCGATCGGAACCGTGACGCGGGCGACCGTGGCCGCCTCGTTCGTCTCGACGACCGGCTCGCCGAAGATCGATCGGCTCGCCAGCTCGTCCTCCAGCCGAGCCACGGCCGCCTTCACTGCCGCCGTCTCGACGTCTCCGGCAACCGCGATCTCGACCGGTTCGGTCGATTCCTTCGGAAACTCCTCGCGCAGTAGCAGATAGCCCTGCTTCGACTCGAAGCGGTCGGGCAGGGTCGCCGCCCCCGACGTGCCCGTGTCGAGTGCCAGCACGGGCGCCGCCAACGCGATCAGCAACCCGGCGGCGAGCACGAGGCTCAAGACGGGACGGCGCATGACCGAGTGGACGATCGCGCCCCAGAAACGGCCCTCCCTGCCGGCCCGCTCCGCCGCCCGCCCGAAGAAGGGGATGCGGAGCGCGTTCACGCGGTCGCCGAACAGGGCCAGGAGGGCGGGAAGCAGGGTCAGTGCGGCGACCACGGACACGATCCCGACCAGAATCGCACCGGCCGCGAGCGAGCGGAAGATCGTGCTCGGCACGAGCAGGAGCCCGAGCATCGCGAGCACGAAGGCGATCCCGCTGAACAACACAGCGCGGCTCGCGGTCGCACCCGCGGTCGCGATCGCATCCAGCTTCTCCCGCCCGTCGAGCCGCTCCTCGCGATAGCGGGACAGGATGAACAGCGAATAGTCGATCCCGAGCGCGAGGCCCATGCCGATCAGCATGTTCTGCGTGAAGACCGACATGTCGTAGGCCAGTGCCAGCAGCGCCACGAGCGCGAGCGCAACGAGGATCGAGACAATCGCGAGCATGAGCGGTATGAGGCCCGCCACGACCGCGCCGAAGACGAGCAGCACAATCACCAGCGCGACCGGAGCGCCGAAGAAGAGCTCGCCCTTCTTCAGATCCTCCAGCGACGCTTCGTCCTCGTCGGCATCGGCCGTCAGGCTGCCGGTGACCGCCGCGGCATAGCCCGGCTCGTCATCGAGACGCTGGACCGCATCGACGACCCCGTCGACGTCGTCCTCCCCGTCTCGACCGAACGCGACAAGCAGCACCGTTGCGTCGCCGTCCTGTGAGACGAGGCGCGGTTCGTCAGCGTACGTTACGACCCGAGTCGCACCCGTGGCACGGAGCTCATCCGCGAGCGCGGCGACCCGCGCACGCGTCGCCGCCGCAGCGACATCGCCATCCTCGGACCGTACGACCACGACCTCGCTGATCGCCTGCCCGCTCACAGCGTCCTGAGGAAAACCCTCGGAAAGGATCCGCTCGGCCTGCTTCGTCTCGGTCTGCCTCGTGACCTCGGCATCGCCCTCGAACGCGAGGAACAGCGCGACGAGGCCGAATGAAGCGATGATGACGATCAGCCAGAGACCGACCACAAGCCAAGGCCGGCGGCTGCATGCCCTCGCGAGCCTCTCGGTCATGTCGCCGACGCTAACTAGCGACAGGCGAGAACGTATCCGCCCACGGGCCCGAACCGCGCTCCGACCACGGGTGGAGAGTGCCGCTACGGTGCCGACGCGCCAGGCGTGACCACGCCGTGGTCGTAGGCGAACACGATCGCCGCGGCGCGGTCGCGCACTCCGAGCTTGGTGAACACGCTACCGACATGGGTCTTCACGGTCGCCTCGGCGACGTACAGGGCCGCGGCGATCTCGGCGTTGGTCGCACCGCGCGCCATCAGCCGCAGAACATCGCGCTCGCGCCCGGTCAACAAGCCGAGGCGCGCCGCGTCGCGCGCAGCCGGGGCGACCACGCGTCTGTAGCGCTCGAGCAGACGCGGCGCGACCGCCGGATCGAACCATGCCGCGCCGGCAGCGACGGCTCGGACCGCGGCGATCAGATCATCCGCGGTGCAGTCCTTGAGGACGAAGCCGGCAGCGCCCGCCTCGATAGCGCCCCACAACACCTCGTTCTCGCCGAAGGTCGTGAGAACGAGCACTTCGACGGGCTCATCAAGACCGCGCAGGTGTGCAGTCGCCGCGATGCCGTCGAGAGCCGGCATACGAACGTCCATGAGGACTACGTCCGGGCGGAGCGCCGGGAGCTCGTCCACCGCTTGCCGGCCGTCGACGCACTCGGCCACGACCTCGAACCCGTCCGCCGGCGAGAGAATTCGCGCCAGGCCGGCTCGGACGATGGCCTGGTCGTCGACGATAGCGATGCGAATCATCTGCTTCCCTCGTCCTCCATCGGAATTTCGCAGTGCACCCGCCAGCCCTCGCCCGCAGGCCCGGCGGCAAGCTCACCGCCGAGCGCTGTCGCCCGCTCCTTCATACCGATCAGCCCGTAATGGGGACGCTGTGGCTCCGAGGCCGTTCCTGCGACAAGAGGTCCGCTGGTTTCCGCGACGAGCAGGACTCGTCGGTTTGCCAGCTCGAGCCCGAGCGTCGTCCGCGCATGCGGCGCGTGGCGGGCCGCGTTCGCCAGCGCCTCCTGGGAGATCCGGTAGAGCGCGAGTCCAACATTGGGCGGGATTCGCGACAGGTCTCCTCGCGTGTGCAGCTCGACGGCGAGTCCGCCTGCCCGAGCATGGCCGACGAGCGCGGGAATCTCGTTCGCCGTGGGGACAGGCTCCACCACGCCCTCGTCGCTGCGAAGCATCGTCACAGTACGCCGCAGCTCCTGCATGCTTCGGCGGCCGACCTCCTCCGCGGATTGCAGCGCCTCCTCGGCAGCGTCCACGTCGCGCCGCAGCACGTGCCGGGCACTTGTCACTTGGAGCATCACGGCGGCCAAGCCATGCCCGACGAAGTCGTGGACGTCACGAGCGATCTGACGGCGCTCTGCCACGAGCGCCTGCTGGGCCAGCTGACGCCGGGTGCGCTCGAGCTCCACCACGAGTCGTTCCTGACGCGCGACCGCACGACCGACGACCCAGACGAAGACAATAGCCACGACCCAAATGCCAGTGGCGACCTCCATCGGATCCTGGACCACGGCCACCAGCACCGACGTAGCCGCGGCCAGCACACCGAGCGACGCGGCGGCCGCGAGCGACCGGGACCAACGCGCGGCCGCGAAAGCGAGTAGAGCAAGGTTGAACATGACCGGCTCAAGCTGTCCGGAACGCTGTACCACGACCACCGGAACGACGATCGCGACAGAGATGACGGCGAGCGACACATCGCGGCCGAAAGCCCATAGGCTCCAGGCGGCAACCGGCACAAACGTGAGCGCCACGTCGGCCGCAGACGATGGCTGAGTTATCGCCGCGACGAGACCGAACGCGAGCGAGAAGAACGGGAGCACACGGCGAAGGTCGTCTGCCTCGAACCAGCCTCGAACCGACCGTTCCGGCACATGCCGACTGTACTGCGCGGTCGCGGCTCCCGATCCGATGTCCTCCTCCGAGCGGCTGACCATCTGATCCGTAGGAGACGTGCTCCCAAGGCATCGATCTGAACGCCGACTTCGAGACGATGGACCGGTCACGATCCCGCCAAGCAGGAGCAAGAAGCGAGCAAGGAGACCGATGGAAGGCGCGACGAGCAACGAACCGTCCGGCGAAACGGAGCGGGAGCAGGCAAGCGCTGAGATTCAGGCGCGGATCAGGACCAGCTTCGATCGGCAGGGGCTGATGGGCCTTCTCGGTGCCCGGCTAGCGCACATCGGCCCGGGATGCGTGCATATCGCGCTGCCAAGCAGGCCGGAATTGACCCAACAGCACGGCTACTTCCACGCCGGTGCGACCAGCGCCATCGCCGACAGCGCGGGCGGCTACGCGGCATTCACGCTCTTCCCGGAGGACACTGCGGTACTCACGGTTGAGTACAAGCTCAACCTTCTCGCTCCGGCCCAGGGCGATCACATCGAGGCCGTGGGGACGGTGCTGAAGGCCGGCCGGACGCTCACGGTGTGCCGACTGGACGTGTTCGCCGCGCAGGGCACCCAACGGTCGCTCGTCGCTGCGGGGCAACAGACCCTCATCTGCGTTCCCGGACGCCCCGAACAGTGACCGACAGGTCGGCCCTTCCGCAGGCGGGCACCAGCCGCACGCGCATCGCACCTACGGCGTGGCGCGGCAGCGATGAGAGGAGACACATGCCCTTCGATGGTGAGCAACTGCCGTCCTGGGTGATCTGGCAGCAAAGGCCGTTCCCCGATGCCAACCTGCTCCTGCTGCGCGGTCGGCAACCAGCGTTGGTCGACAGCGGGTTCGTCGGCCACGCGCGCGAGACCGTCGCCTGGGTCCGCAGACACACGCCGGACCTCGCACTGGTCGTGAACACCCACTGGCATTCCGACCACGTTGGCGGGAACACCGTGCTCCAGGCCTCCGGCGCCGGGATTGCAGCCAGCGTGCCGGACGCTCAGGCCATCGCCCGGCGAGACCCAGGCTGCTGCCTGGCCGAGTACCTCGACCAGCCGGTAGGCCCGTACACCATCGACCAACCACTCGATGACGAACAGATCGTTCGACTAGGGGACGCCGACTGGGAAGTTCTCCGCACACCCGGTCACACACCCGGTCACCTGTCGCTGTGGCAGCCCGACGAGCGGATCCTCGCCGTCGGCGACGCCATGTCCGACTACGACGTCGGATGGGTGAACCTCGCGCTCGACGGCCCGGACGCCGCCGCTACCGCACTCGCCTCGCTGCACCGGCTGGCCAATCTGAAGCCGCGGCTGCTGCTGCCGGCGCACGGGCCCATCCCCACTGAAGCCGGTGCAGCGATCGCGAACGCACTGCCCCGCACCCAACGTCTGGTCGACGACCCGGCCGGCGCGGTCTGGTATGGCGCACGACGGATCTTCGCATTCGCCCTGATGATCCGTGACGGGATTCCCGCCCGCGAGGTCGAGCCCTACCTCCACGCACGAACCTGGCTCACCGACGCCGCCCGGCTCCTCAACACCACGCCCGAGACCCTCACCAGCGAGCTGGTCGAAACGATGCTCCGCAGCGGCGCCATCGTCCGCCGCGACGGCCAGCTCCACGCGGCCGCCGACCACACACCAGTAGCTCCCCGCTCCCTGCAGGTGCCCTTTCCCCGCGCATGGCCAGCTGAACCGAGCAGAACGGACCCTTCCAAGCCACGGCGACACCACGCATTGCGAGCCCTCTAGCGCGGGTCAGTTGGGCGGGTCCCCGACCGAGCGGTCCTGATGATGTCCTGCTGCCGACGGTTTTGGGCCTTCACCCAGTTGTTCTGTGCGTGCCGCGGCTCCGGTCTCGATGACGTCGTTACGACCGCCGGTGCGGCGACCTGAACGAGTCGCCGCCGCGGAAGCGGCCGGCGATGACGACCTCGGGTCAATCTCGCGCGAAAGCGCCGGCGGCCTGCGCCGCCGAGTCGTACCAGACCGTGGACTCGCTGGCCGACGTGCGGTACCCGCGCCTTGGCGCGGGTACCGCGGGTGTTAGGTGGCCGGCACGTGGCGACGGCGGTACAGCCACACCCCTCCGAGGGCGAGCGCGGCGCCGCCGAGCGCGGAGCCGCTCGCCTGCAGGACCTCCACCCCGTTGTCATCCACCGCGCCGCCGCCGGTCACTGCCGCGACCCGGGGCACCTCGTACTGCGGGTCGTAGTTCGGATAGGGGTACTCCGGTGCCGGCGGGTCGTACGGGGCCACGGTGCTGTCCGGCGGGACGTCGTCCGGAACACGTGCCGATGCCTCGGTCGCGGTCAACCCGACCGCGCCCAACGCGAGTACGGATGCTGCGAAGGTAGCGTGCGTGCGGTTCATGATTCCTCCCCTTGAGGGTTTGCGGCCGGTTGCCGCTGTCTCCACCCTCGGCCCGATGACACCGCGGCCACATCGGGCACCTGCCCTCATAAACGGCGCGCGGCTCCTTAGATCTCGTCACAAGTGGCGGCCGGCTCCTTAGACTCCGTTGCGGGGTGGCCGTTTGCTGAGGCAGGCCGTGCCTCCGCTCCCGGTAGGGTGCACGGATCCGTAAGGGGACGAGGTGCGGTGGAGCCACCGTCCGACCAGCGTTGTTGCGGAGACCGCCATAGTCGACGTATCGGCTGGCTCGCGACCCGGCTGGATTGCGCGTGCGGGTCGGGTGCCGGTCCGGTCGCCCATCGTGTCAAAGCTGGTGGTCATCACCGCTGACTGCGCTGGCGGCTGCCCGATGGCGGAGGAGGTCGGTGGCGGTTTGGTCGGCGGGTAGCCAGGCTTCGAGGTGCAGTTCGGCGAGGGTGACGTCGATGGCGGTAGCGAATGAAGTCAACGTCGTGAGCAGTTGGAGGGTGCCGTCGGGCGTGTGAAGCCGCAGCGGGACCGCGAAGCCGATGTAGTCCCGGTCGGGTGGTGGGGCGACCGGTAGGTAGCCGGACAGTTCGGTGATCAGTTCGTCGAGGTGTGGATCGGGGTGGCGTACGGACTGCGCGCGGATGCCTTCCACGACGTGCCTGCCCCAGGTGGCCAGGTTCTCCACGCGGGCGGCCATGCCGCGAGGGTGCAATGCCAGACGCCAGATGTTCACAGGGCTGGCGAGTAGTTCTGGTGCGGCGCCCTCGGTGAGTACCTCGATCGCCTCGTTGGCGGCGATGATCTCTCCGTGGGGTCCGGCGACCACCGCCGGGTAGGGCATGTGCCCGGTGAGGACCTGCTGCAGCGCTTGGCGTACCGGGCGCAGCGTGAGGTCGTCGAGGCTGGTCTCGGTAAACGCGGGAGCGTACCCGGCCACGGTCAGCAGCGCGTTGCGCTCTCGCAGCGACAATCCCAGCGACTCGGCGAGGCGCAGCACGAGGGGTCGGCCGGGAACGGAGCGGCCGGTTTCGACGAAGCTCAGATGCCGTTGGGTGGTGCCGGCGCGGACGGCCAGTTCTTGCTGGCTCATCCGCCGTGCGTCGCGCCAACGGCGTAGCTCGCTGCCCAGGGAGTTGCGGTGGGTGATCGTCGGCACGTCTCCTTCATATCCGGTCCCAGGGTGGTTGCCCATTCCCTGCCGGGAATTGTCCGGCCGTCGCGGAGGGCACAGGATCGGCGGTATGACTGACACGGCTGAAGTGATCCGGCGGTTCAACGCGGCCTTCGTCCACCATGACGGGGCGATTTTGGAGGATCTGATCGGCGAGGAATGCGTGATGGAGGCGGTGGAGCCGGCGCCGGAGGGTGCCCGGCTTGTCGGGCGCGATTCCTGCCTGGCCTTTTGGCAGGCGTTGGCGGACGACCGCGCCACCCAGTTCGAGCCGGAGGAGGTGGTCGTCGCTGGTGACCGGGCCACGATCCGGTGGCGGTACCGCTTCGGAACCGGCCCACTCGACTATGTCCGGGGGGTGAACGTGATGCGGGTCCAAGATCGGCTGATCGTCGAGGCGCTCGGGTACAGCAAGACGCCCGGGGTCGGATCGACGCAGTTGACCGCCCTGGTGGAGGCCGCAGATGGGCAGCCGGCGCGCCCAGCGGCGCGGGGATCGACGGCTTGACCCCGAGAAGACGCAGCGCCGGTGCCCGGGCCGCTCGATGCCGGAGTTCTACGTGCTGTTCTTCCACGGAGGAGAGAATCGTGAGACTCGACCGAGCAACTGTGTGCCTGCCCATCAAGGATCGTTTGGTATCGCACGCCTTCTACACCGCCCTCGGGTTCGTGGCAGTGGGTGAGCTAGGTGACGACGGCTTACCCGAGCCACTGCAGTTTGAGATCAGCGTCGGTTTGCGTGTGATGCTGATTCCGGCGGTCGGCTTCGGCTGGGTGATCGGTGATCGTAAACGATCGCCCCGGAGTGCGCATGAGTGTCTGGTCGTGATCGGGCTGGCCACCGATGCCAAGGTCGACGAGCTGATGCGTCGCGCGCGGGATGCTGGTGCCGAGATCGTCATCGAAGCCGGGAACCAGAAATGGGGATATGCCGGCGCGTTCGCCGACCCGGATGGCCACATGTGGCAGGTCAGCCGCGCTGACGGCTTCCTGACCCGATAAGGAAGACCGGACTTCCCGCTGCGACTGCACGTGGACCGTGCCACGACCGATGAGAACACCAGGAAGTACGTCAGGTCGCTGCCGCCGAGTGAGCCCTGCGTTCCTACGGCGGGTCGACCGGGATCCGGGCGAGCAGGCGGGTGCCGCCGCCGGCGGGGCTGTCCAGCGCCAGGGTCCCGCCCAGCGCCTCGACCCGATCGGCCAGCCCGCGCAGACCACTACCCTGCTCGTCAGCCCCGCCACCGCCGTCGTCCACGACCTCGACGACGAGGGTCCCTTCGTCCGTTCTGGTGCGTACGACGACACGGCTCGCGCCGGCGTGTTTGTTGACGTTGGCAACGCCTTCGGCAACGACGTAATAGGCCGCCGCCTGCACTTGGTTCGGGAGCGGCACCCTGATCTCGGTGTGCCGCTCGATCGGCACGGCAGCCCGCAGCGCGATCGCGCTGAGCGCCGCGTCCAGGCCGCGCTCGACGAGCACAGCAGGGTGCAGGCCACTGGCGAGCTCGCGGATCTCCTGCAGGCCTTCGGCCAGCTCGTCGATGGCACGGTCGAGCAGATCTCCGTGATTGCTCGGCGACGCCCGGAGCCTCACAAGGTTGAGCAGGACTGCGATCAACCGCTGCTGCGCGCCGTCGTGCAGATTGCGCTGGATCCGCTGACGCTCCACGTCGCTCACCTCGACCAGGCGTGCGCGGGAGGCGCGCAGGTCAGCCTCGGCCTGCTTGCGGCCGGTGATGTCCCGCAGGTAGCCGGTGAACATCGGTGGGCCGGTGAGGGCGATCCTCGTGACCGTGAGCTCGACCGGAAACTCCGTGCCGTTCTTGCGCCTTCCAGTCAGCTCGATGCGGCTGTCGAGGAGCACGGCGTGCTCGGTCTCGAGGAAACGCGCGAGGCCCTTCCGATGGGCGTCGCGGTAGGCATCCGGGACGATCAGGTCGGCCATGTCGCGGCCGAGCGCCTCGTCCGCGCCATAACCGAACGTCGCCTCGGCGGCATGGTTCCAGCCGACGACTCTGCCCGTGTGGTCCATCGTGACGACCGCGTCGAGTGCAGACTCCAGCATGGCGCGCAGCCGCGACTCACTGGCCCGCACCGCCGCCTCGGCGTGCCGGCGCGCAACGAACTGCCCGATCTGGCTGCCGAGCCCGCGCATGGTCTCGAGCAGCCGCTCGTCGGGTTCGCGCAGCTCGCGGGCGAAGAACTCCATCACGCCGACAACACCCTTCGGGCTGAGCAGCGGGAAGCCGAACGCCGCATGCAGTCCGTCGCGACGGGCGACGTCGGCGCGTGGGAAGTTCCCGGCCGCCGGAGCGTCGACCATCCAGACCGGCTCGCCCGACACGAGCACCCGGCCCGGTAGTCCCTCTCCCGGTGCCAGCGCGATCCGCCCGCTGATCGCCTCGAACTCCGGCGCACCCGCACCTGCGTGCCAGGTGCGAAGGCAGCGCAGCAGCTCGTCATCCGGCCCGGTCTCCCAAACGGCGGCGAGCTCCCACCCCAGTGAGGTACCGATCACCTGCAGCACCTTCGGGTAGACCTCGACCGGTTGATCGTTCTCGGCAAGGATGCGGGCGACGGCGTGCTCCACCTGGTGGAAGTCACCCTCATTCGTTGATCGTGCGCCCGGACCGCCGACGCCCATAGCATCTGTGTACGCCGTTCGGACCCTCTCCGCTACCGGGATCGGAATCGTGACCACCGACCGACCACTGCGCATCGTCATCGCCGACGACAGTGCGCTGCTGCGCGAAGGCATCGCGTCGCTGCTCGAAGGCGCCGGGCACTCGGTGGTCGGGCGCTCGGGTGACGCGGAGGACCTGATGCTGAAGGTCCGCTCGTACTCGCCGGATGTCGCGATCGTCGACGTACGCATGCCACCGGGCCACTCGGTCGACGGGCTCGTCGCGGCCGCGGAGATCAGGCGGACCTACCCGGGCGTGGCGGTGCTCGTGCTGTCCCAGCACCTCGAGCCCACCTACATGTTGGAGCTGGTCGGCGACAGCGCCTCGGGTGTCGGATACCTGCTCAAGGAGCGCGTGCGAGATGTCAGCGAGTTCGTCGGCGCGGTCGAACGGGTGGCGGCAGGTGGTACGGCCTTCGACCCGGAGGTCGTGCAGAGTCTCGTTCACGGCCGGCGCCACTCCACGCTCGACGAGCTCACCGACCGGGAGCGTTCCGTCCTCACGCTCATTGCCGAGGGCCGCTCGAACCGGGCGATCGCGAAGCAGCTCTACCTCAGCCCCCGCGCCGTCGAGCGCCACGTGCAGGGTATCTTCCAGAAGCTCGGCCTGGCCGACACCGAGGACGACAACCGCCGCGTGCTGGCTGTGCTCGCCCTGCTTGGCCGGTGAGCGTGGCGGAAAACCGCCACAGACCCGGCGCCGAGCCGACGCCGACTCGGCGGTCCACAGCCTCCTTCCGACTCGGCACCAGACCGCATGCTCTCCGAGTACCCAACTCGCGGAAATCGCGGATAGGAGATCTGATGGGCCTCGACGTGCATGCCCTCGAGACGAGCTTCGACCTGATCGCGCCGCAGGGCGACGAACTCATGGACACCTTCTATGCCCGGCTGTTCGCCGCGGCTCCCGAGGTCGAGCCGCTGTTCGCCGCCACCGACCTGCGCCGGCAGAAGGCCATGCTGCTCGCCGCGCTCGTGCTGGTGCGCAAGTCGCTGCGCGACCTGGACACCATCGTCCCCAAGCTGTATGCACTCGGCGCCCGGCACGTGGCCTACGGGGCCCGACCCGAGCACTACCCGGTCGTGGGTGAGGCCCTGATCGCGGCTATGGCCGAGGTCGCCGGCCCGGCCTGGACCCGCGAGTACGAGCTCGCGTGGACCGAGGCGGTCGGCGTAGTGGCCGGCGTCATGATCCAGGGCGCCGAGGAGGCAACCCGCGACGCCGCCTGATCCAGCGGTTGGCGAAGCGCGGTACTACGTAGCACCGCGATCGGCACCATCGGCCGAGTCAGATGGATGCCCCTCGCCACGGGTAGAGGAGGGCGCTCGAAGGGTCGAGCTCAACCGCTGCGTGCTCAGCATGCTCGCACGCACCCCGACGGCCGATCTGGCACGCCTGAGGCATTACGCGGTCGAGGCGGGCGATGTCGACGCCGTGGTGCGGTCGCCAATCGCCAGGCGGCGGCGCGCCACACCCTGTGAAGTTCGTGGTGTTGCGGGCCTTGCGGGGGAACGAGTGACCGACCGTGATTCGCCCGTCGTTTGCATTACGGCACGTGTTTTCTGCTCTCTGCGCGTCACCAGGCGTTGCCTGGCGATGGTCTCGAATCTAGGCTCGACGGCCGTTAGATCTTCGCGACATCGGCGGGAGGTCTTCGATGTCCAGGTTCAGGCGTACAGGAACGATCGCGGTATCGGTCGTGGCTCTCAGCTCGATGGTCGCGGGGGGCGTCGTCGCCGCGACGCGGTCGAGCGATGAAGTCGCGCTACAACCCACCCGGCAGGCGGCTGACCGGACGGTCGAGTCGCAGGTCGACGATCTCGTCAAGCGCATGACGCTGGAGGAGAAGCTGGAGCAGATCCAGCTGCTGCCGGACTTCCTGGTCACCGAGGCGGAGGTGCGCAAGGGTCTGGGTTCGGTGTTGAGCGTGACCGATCCGGCGCGGATCAGGGAGCTTCAGCGCATCGCGGTGGAGGAGTCGCGGCTGCACATCCCGATCCTGTTCGCCTTCGACACGATCCACGGGTTCCGGACCGTCTTCCCGATCCCGCTGGCCGCCGGAGCGAGCTTCGATCCACGGGTGGCGTCCGACGATCACACGTACGGCGCCCGCGAGTCGGCCGCGGTCGGGCTCAAGCAGACGTATGCCCCGATGATCGACGTGTCGCACGAGCCGCGCTGGGGCCGGATCGCCGAGGCAGCCGGCGAGGACCCATACCTGAACTCGGTGTTCGCGGCGGCGCGTGTCAGGGCGATTCAAGGCGGCGACTACAGCGCCCGAGACAAGCTCGTCGCGAGCCCCAAGCATCTCGCAGCCTATGGCCAGCCGGAGGGCGGGCGTGACTACAACACGACCGACATGTCCGAGCAGCGGCTGCGCAACCTCTACCTGCCACCGTTCAAGTCCGCGATCGACGCCGGCGCGGATACCGCGATGTGCTCGTTCAACGCGATCAACGGCGTGCCGGGTTGTGGCAACGATTACCTGATGAACCAGATCCTCAAGGGCGAGTGGGGTTTCGACGGTTTCGTGGAGAGCGACTGGACCGCCGTGTCCGAGATGCGCGCGTGCCCGCCGAAGACGCCCGACGCCGGAGAGTGCGGGCATGGGGTCGCGGCGGATGGTCCCGAAGCCGCGGCGCTCGCGCTGAACTCAGGCGTCGACTCGGAGATGACCAGCACCCTGATCCGCGACTTCGGCGCGCAGCTGCTCGCGCAGCACCGCATCTCTAAGAAGCGGATCGACGACGCCGTGCGAAGGATCTTGCGGATCAAGTTCCGCGCAGGCCTGTTCGAGAACCCGTACGCGCCGTTCGATCCCGCGCAGGCCGAGCAGCAGATGTTGCGTCCCGACGCGGTCGCCGCGGCCCGCAACGCCGCGGGCCGCTCGATGGTGCTGCTCAAGAACCAGGGCTCGATCCTGCCGCTCGATCCGACCAAGAAGACGGCCGTGATCGGGCCGCTGGCCCGCAACCGGCACGACATGCTCGGCCCGTGGTGGGGCGCCGGTCGCGACCAGGACGCGGTGACCGTCTTCGACGGCATCAACGCGCAGAGCCCGGGCGCCACGTACGCCGAGGGCTGCAAGCTGTCCAACACCGAACCACCGCACACCGATCCCGAGGGTTGCGGCTCCGACGCCGGCTTCGCCGAGGCGGTCTCCGCCGCGCAGTCGGCCGACCAGGTCGTCCTCGCCGTGGGCGAGACACGCGAGATGAGCGGCGAGGCCGCAGCGCGCAGCACACTCGACCTGCCGGGGCGGCAGGAGGAGCTGATCCGCGCGATCAAGGCGACCGGAAAGCCGTTCGTGGTGGTGCTGTTCAACGGCCGCCCGCTCGCGCTGGAGGACAGCGTCGACGACGCGACCGCGATCCTCGAGGCCTGGTTCCCAGGCGTTCAAGCGGGCAACGCGGTCGCCGACGTACTGTTCGGCAAGGTCAACCCGGGCGGCAAGCTGCCGGTGTCGTTCCCGCGCCGGCTCGGCCAGGTGCCGATCTACTACAACCACGAGCCGACCGGCCGGCCGTGCAACCCCGGGGTGAAGTGGAACTCGCGTTACCGCGACATCGCGAGCTGCGATCCGCTCTTCGAGTTCGGGTACGGCCTCAGCTACACCACGTTCTCGGTCTCGAACCTGCGGCTCAGCTCGCCGACGGTGTCGAGCAAGGGCAGCATCCGGGCCTCGGTCGACGTGATAAACACCGGCCAACGCAGCGGCGACGAGGTCGTGCAGCTCTACCTCCACGACCCAGTGGCCAGTATCTCGCAACCGGTGCGCCGCCTGCGCGGATTCGAGCGCGTCACACTCGCGCCCGGCCAGAAGCAGACGGTGACCTTCACGCTGGACCGCAGCGACTTCGGCTTCTACGACAACCGCGGCGAGTTCGTCGTGGAGCCCGGCCGCATCGACGTCTACGCCGGCAACAGCTCCAGCGCGGCGATGACGCAGTCGTTCACTGTGACCGGCTGAGTACCTCAGGCGTCGGCCGTACAGGCGGCGTCCGATCGGACTCGATGGTCTGCCGGGTGTCATCGTCGTACCGAGGTCAACCGGCAGGAGGGATCGCCGACACGGCCGAGGCCCGCCCGTACACTCCAAGATCGTGACGCTGGCCGTGCACCCGTTCACGATCGATGTCGCGCAGGAGGTCCTGGACGACCTGCGGACGCGGATCGGGCAGACCCGATGGCCGGACCCGGCGCCCGGCGAACGCTGGTCGCAGGGCACCGACCTGGAGTACCTGCGAGCGCTCGCCGGGTACTGGGCGCACGGGTTCGACTGGCGCGCCCGCGAGCGGGACCTCAACGGCTTCGCCCAGTTCCGCGCCGAGGTCGACGGTACGACCGTCCACTTTGTCCACGAGCGGGCCCGGTCCGGCCATGGCGTGCCGCTGGTCCTCAGCCACGGCTGGCCCAGCGCCTTCACCGAGTACCTGGAGCTGATGCCGTACCTGACCGATCCGGCCGGCCACGGCATCAACGGGCCGGCCTTCGACGTGGTCATCCCGTCGCTGCCAGGCTACGGTTTCTCGCCGCGTCCGGCCCGCACCGGGGTGACGTATCGGTACACCGCGAGCCTGTGGCACCGGCTGATGCGCGGTCTGGGGTACCAGCGCTACGGCGCGCACGGCGCGGATTTCGGGGCTGGCGTCACCACGTACATGGCGCTCGACGATCCCGGCGCGCTGCTGGGCATCCACCTGAGCACGCCGGAGCTAATCCCGTACCTCGGACCGGGGTCCCGCCCGTTGACCGAGGCGGAGCGGGAATTCGTCGAACACAGCCGGCGGTGGGCCGAGACCGAGCGCGGGTACAGCTTGATCCAGTCCACCAAGCCGCAGACCGTCGGGTACGGGCTGACCGACTCGCCTGCCGGCTTGGCCGGCTGGATCCTGGAGAAATGGCGGTCGTGGTCCGACAGCGGTGGCGATCTCGACAGCCGCTTCTCGCGGGACTTCCTGCTCACCCTGGTGACCATCTACTGGGTCACCGGCAGCATCGCGTCGTCGATGCGCGACTACTACGACAACCGCTGGCACCGGGATCCGCTGGGACCGACCGACCGGGTGACCGTACCCACCGCGATGGCCGTGTTCGCCAACCACTTCGTGCCCGAGGGTGAGCCGCCACGGGAATGGATCGAGCGGCTCTACGACCTGCGGCGGTGGACGCCGATGCCGCGCGGCGGACACTTCGCCGCGATCGAGGAACCGCAACTGCTAGCCCGCGACATCGCTGCCTTCTTCGCCGACACCTGACCAGCGCGATGCTCGCACCCGCGCTGGCCTAAGGGC
>DASRIA010000082.1:0-4842 GCA_035650255.1 Solirubrobacterales bacterium | reverse complement strand
ACGTGCGCGTGCTGCAGGCGCGCGACGGCGACCGGGTGCTGGCGACGCTTCTGAACTTCTCCGCGCACACCACTGTGCTGGGCGGCGGCAACACGAAGGCATCGGGCGACTGGGTGCAGGCCGCGAACCCGCAGCTCGAGGCGCGCTTCGGCGGCGAGGGTGTGACCGTGGTCGGGACTCTGGGCCGCACGCAGCCCGCCGACCGCGGGTGCTCGGACCCGAGCGCGACGACCGAGGACGCGCAGAACCTGTGCAAGATCAACTCGTACGCGCAGCGGGTGGTCGACCGCGCCGCGGACGCGGTTGCGGCGGCCGAGCCGCTCGGCGGCGACCCCGTGGTGGCGGCGCGCTCCTACTTGGTGCAGGACGTCGCGACCAACGCGCTGATCATGGGGATGGAGTACGCGGGCGGGCCCGCGGGCATCCCGCTGAACCGCTCGGCGAGCCCGCCGTGGCTGACCGGGAACGTGCTCGGCACCGTCACCGCGACCGCGCGGATCGGCGACGTGCTGCTGTCGGCCGGCCCGGGCGAGATGTACCCGCAGATCCCGCTGAAGGTGAAGGAGCTGGTGGGCGCGCGCGGGCACATGACCGCGGGCTTGGCCGGAGACCAGCTCGGCTACCTGATCGCGCCGTTCCAGGCGTACCCCGAGCCGATCCGGCGCTCGTTCTTCAACTACGAGGGCGACGAGGTCTCCCCGATCGACAACGACAACTACTTCTTCAACGTGTCGCACACGATGGGCGACCGCGTGACGTGCTCGCTGCTGCGCGGCGCGGGTGAGACGGCCGGCGCGGGGCTGCAGTACCGCAATGCGTACCAGCCGTGCGCGCTGTTCGCGAACGACCTGGTGCACGGGCACGGCGCGGACGCAGCGGCAGGGTGAGGCGACTCGCGCTTGTAGTTGTCGCGGCGCTGGCGCTGAGCGCGGCGCCCGCGTCCGGGGAGACCTACCGCGACGGGTCGGTCTCGGCCACGGTCACCGCGAGCGCGATAGAGCTGAGCAACGGGCAGGTCTCGCGGCGCTGGACGCGGACGCCGTTCTTGACGCAGTCGCTGGCGGACTTCCGCCGCGGGGGGCGGAAGTGGAGCACGAAGTCGCGCGACTTCGACCTGTCGTTCGTCGGCCAGCGGGTGCGCAGCGATCAGTTCACCGTCTCGTCGGTCGACGTGGTCGAGCTGGGGCGCGGCGGGTTGCGCGTCACGATGGGCCTGGTGTCGCCCCTGACGCTGCCCGGGGTCGTCGTGAAGCGGGTCGCGGAGGCGTATCCCGGCGTGGCCGGCTTTCGCACGCAGACCGTGATCGAGTCGGCGGTGCCGCTGGTGCTGCAGCAGGCTGTTCTGGACGAGGCGGTGCCGACCGCGGCGGTGACGCCGACGATCCACGCGTTCAGAGCCGGCGCGGACTGGCGCGAGCCCGACTGGGCGGGGCCGCCCTTCACCGTCGGCGATCCGCATCCGGGGACGTGGCGCGAGACCCGGACCGCCGGCGTCGGCGACCCGCTGGCGGGGGGCGGCGAGTGGATCACCCTGCGCGACGGCGCGCGGTCCGCGTTCATGGTCCTGGAGCGCAACGACCTGCCCTCCTCGCGGGTCGAGTTCGACGGCGCGACCGGGCGCGCGGTGGTGGACTTCTCGCGCGACGTGCTCAGCCTGGGACCGTTCGAGGAGCAGGCGCACATCGAGAACCCGTTTGACGGACAGGCACGCGTGCGGGTCGTGCGGCCGGGCGAGCCGTTCGAGCTGCCGGCGGTGTTCACGGGCTTCGGGCTGGACGCAGCCGACGAGCCGTGGCAGTTCCACCAGTACCTGACGGACCACCGCATGGAGCCCTACGAGCACGCGGTGACGTTCAACTCCAACGGCGTGGACTCGAACCGGATCTCCACGGGCGCGAAGGACGACATGGACTTCGCCACGGTGCAGGAGATCGCGCCGATCGCGCGGCGGATGGGCGTCGAGACGTTCATCCTCGACGACGGTTGGCAGGCGCGGTCGGGCGACTGGCAGCCGGACTCGCCCGAGTATCCGGAGCCGCGCTGGGACGGCACGGCGGAGTCGAAGTTCAAGCCGCGGTTCCCGGACGCGGAGTTCAGCGCGGTGCGTGATGCCATCGCGCCGATGCGGCTCGGCCTGTGGATGAGCCCCACGTTCTTCAATCCGTCGGCGCAGACGTTTGCGGACCATCCGGAGTGGGTGTGCCAGCCGATCGGCGACGCGCTGGTCGCGGCCAACCTGGCGGATCCGGAGGGCGGCTCGAACGAGGCCGGGCTCGGCCCGTGGGGCCCGGGCGCGCTGCCGCACGTCGAGGCGCGCATCCGCGAGGCGATCGAGACCTGGGACGTGCGCTACTTCAAGTTCGACTTCCTCGTGTGGCTGGATTGCATCGGCGGCCCCGACGGCGTGCGCGACCTGTACGAGTACCACGACGCGTTCGTCGCGATGGTCGACCGGCTGCGCGCGGCCCACCCCGCGGTCACGTTCCAGATCGACGAGACCAACGACTACCGCCTGTTCCCGTTCGAATCGGTCACGCGCGGGCCGTCGTGGTTCCAGAACGGCGGGCCGAGCGTCGACCGGATGCTGCACAACCTCTGGAATCTGAGCCCGTGGATCCCGTCGTTCTCGCTGGGCCAGCACGCGCTGGCGAACGAGGACTTCGCGGGCCAGCCGGTCGACACGCTGATGGCGGCCGCGCTGCTGTCGCACGTGACTTTCTTCCAGGACCCGCGGCGGCTGCCCGACGCGGTGGTGGACCGCGTGGGCGAGTGGACCGCGTTCTACAAGTCGTCGCGCGGGCTGCTCGACGGCGTGGTGTACCCACTGCTCGCCGACCCGCTGGAGAAGGGCTGGACCGCATTGCAGGCGTGGGACCCGGTGAAGGGCGAGGGCGCGCTGCTCGCGTTCCGCCAGGACTCGGCGGATGCGGCGAAGCGGATCGCGCTCGAGAACGTGCCGGCGGGCCGGACGTTCGAGCTGGTGTCGGGACCGGACGGCGCGGCGGTGGGGACCGCGACCTCGGCGGAGCTGCAGGCTGGGATCGACGTGACCATCCCGGACGTCAAGGGCGCACAGGTGCTCCTGATCAGGCCCGCGTCATGACCCGGCGGCTGCTCCTACTCGGCGTCGTTGCCTGCGCGCTGCTCGCCGGTGTGCCCGCACACGCGCACGCGGCGTCCAGCGTCAGCACCTACAGCGTCCCCGTGACGACGCCGGACGCGCTGGGAGCGGCGGTCAGCCTCGACACCGACGTGTACGTGCCCGCCGGCACGCCGCCGCCCGCCGGCTTCCCGCTGCTCGAGATCTTCCACGGCGGCGGCTCGACCAAGGACAACGGCTACGACGCGGCGCACGCACGCACCTTTGCCGACAACGGGTACGTCGTCGTGAGCTACTCGGCCCGCGGTCACGGCGACTCGGGTGGGCAGACGTCGGTCGCGGGGCCGGCCGAGATCCGCGACCTCTTCGACGTGACCGCCTGGGTGCTCGGGATCGGCGGCCGCGATCAGCCGCCGCACCCGAGCTTCCACATCGACCGCACGCGGATCGCGCTGGCCGGGTACTCGCAGGGCGGCCTGCACACGAACCTCGGCCAGGTGTGGAGCAACGACGCCGCGATGAACCCGTACGGGATCTCGTTCCGCGCGATCGAGCCGGGGAACACACCCGACCTCGTCTTCGAGGCGCTCGTGCCGCGCTCCGTGCTGAAGCTCTCGTTCGGGGTGGGCCTGATCGGGACCTACTTCGGCGGCTCCACGTCGGGCAGGATCGCGCCGGTGGTGGACAAGTGGATTGCGACGGCGGGCGCCGATACGCCTCAGCTCTACGGCTCCGGGGACCTCTGCGACCGATCGACTCACGACACGGCGACGAGCACGATGCAGCAGGACCTCGCGTGGCGCTCGGTCGGCTGCCAGCCCGGCCGCCTGGGGCTGCCCTGGCACTGGGCCCAGGCATTCGACGACGGTCTGTTCACGCCCCACATGGCGATCACGATGTGGCGCCAGGCGCCGAACCGCGACCAGCACCGCCTCTACCTCTCGATGGGCGGCCACGCCGCGCCGGCGGCGCACCAGTCGGTGGAGGAAGACAAGCTCGACACGCAACGCCGCTTCCTCGACGCGGTCATGAAGGGCGAGCCGCTGCCCGGCCCGAGCATCGTCTACTGGACGCGGGATCCCGCGGTCGAGGTCCCTGCCGGCTCCTACGCGTACCCGGCGAATGCATGGCGCCGGCAGACCGCGGACAGCTGGCCGCCGGCGAAGGTCCTCAGCGCGACTTATCGCCTCGGCGCCGACGGCAGCGCGACTCAGGGCTCTGCGAGCAGTGGGACGAGGTACCTCTCGCCGCTCACCGAGGATGCGCGCAACGACCCCGTCGCGGCAGCCGCGCTCGCGGGAACGCCGCTCGGGACGTCGCCGCTGTCGTCGGTGCCGGCCACGGACGCGCCCGGCCTCATCGCCGGCTTCCGCACGCCGCCGTTCTCCACGGAGAAGGAGCTGAGCGGCGCCCCGTTCGCGAACCTGAGTTGGACGCCGGCGCGCACCGACTCGCAGCTGGTGGTCGAGCTGTTCGATGAGGCGCCGGACGGCAAGCTCACGCTCTTCAGCCGCGGCGTGCGAGGGCTGCGCGGCGCTGTGCCGGGAGTCGAGCAGCAGGTGCGCATCGACGGCAACTCGTTCAGCATCCGGATTCCTGCGGGCCATCGGGTGCGCGCCTGGGTGATGGCGGGGAACGCGGGCTCCTACAAGCCGTATCCCACCTCGGCGGGCGGCACCCTGCGCATGGGCGATGCCTCGACGCTGGCGCTGCCGCTGCGCTCGGCGCGTCCCTAGCGCGTC